>NZ_JAVDVA010000002.1:0-549919 GCF_031456635.1 Streptomyces sp. 3330 | reverse complement strand
ACACCGGACAGCCTCTAACAACCTAGCCCCACACAAAGGCCAGGACCTGGGGAATTACGTGACCGTCGCCCCGGGGAATTACGCCGTCGTCCACACAGGCTGAACACGGTGCCTCGTCCGACTCCGTCGTCCACGCCAGGTGCCGCCCTCTCCCGGCCCAGCACACGGCCACGGGTGACCTGGAATCGTCGACCTGGAACTCGTGACAGTCCGGTGCATCCGAGGACGCCCCCCCGGTGTCCACGACGAGGTTCGGCCGGAGGCGGCGAGCATCGAAGTCCCTGGCCTCTCGGCGGCCGGCGACTGCACCTCGGCATACGGACACCCGCCGCCTGGTCGGTGGCTGGTTCGACCTGGGCCTCGATGGCCGGGTCAGCGGGCGCCGACGAAACGTGCACGGTCATCGGCGCCCGATGTCTCAGATTTTCTCCATCACGACCAGGCATTCACCTTCGCCGCTGTCCAGGACAGCCAACGCCCGGCACCCGCAAGGTCATGCGTGTCCTTCCGGCTCTGCTTGACGGGCTACCTGATCCTCCGCCTCGTCAGGTGCGAGCGGCTCCGCCAGGCGGCCCTCCGACTCCCGCTGCCTTGCGGCCACCGCCCTCGCCAGCATCTTCGCCCGGTGGGGATTCGACGTATCGAGGGCCTTCGCCACCTCCACAGCCTCGTCCAGCAGGGCCAACCGTCGCTCCGGCAGCTCCCGTACCAGGGGCGACGTGCTCGCCTCCACCAAAACGTACGCCAGCTTCGACCCGTACGCCTCCGGCTCGACCCGTGCCAGAACGCGGTAGATCCACAGCCCCTCTGCACCGCGTACCACCCGCCGGTTGGCACTGAGCAGCCTGACCCTCGCCAGCACAACCAGGTCCTGATCCATCGATCCCCCTTCGTCCCGCCACCCCCGGCCGGTGCATGTCGCACGCGAGACAGCACGGCGAACGCGCCGACAACCGAGAGAGGCTGCCGGCACGTTGGCCGGAGAGTGGATGACGACGAGTCTGGCGCGCGATCCCAGCTGCGACAAGGCCGGACGGACGTGCGCTGGGTCCTACCGAAACCGCCTCCGAACAGCGATGATGGACCTGACACTCACTCAAGCGCGTCCGCGAGCAGCACACCCCGGCCTCGCTGCGACCCGCCCCTCACCCCGATACCGAAGCGGTGAGCGGTCGAGCGGACCTACAGCTGGCTGATGCTCCACCGCCGCCTGGCCCGCGGCTACGAGGCCCTCCCCGCCCGCTCCGAAGCCGTGATCCACCTGGCCATGACCGACTTGATGGCCCGCCGCCTCACCGGCGAAGGCCTCCATCTGCTGGGACGACCCGTCATAGCCGGATCGCATCCGCATCACGGGATGAAGCAACGGGAGAATGCGACCTCTGGGCGGAATCCGGTCACACCAACGCCGGTGGCTGCGGATCCGCGGGTGACGCCACGTCGGCTCGTCCAGCTGCGCCGGCGTCCCGGTGGACTTTGTGCGGGGGGGTCGCAGCACGACGAGAGGACCTGCAGGTCAAGTGCGCGGGCTCCAGCGAACAACCGCGTAGGGCACCGGCGGCCGCAGCACGAAGGCCACTTGCGGGACTCGGAGTCTTGTGGGCTATGCTTATCGTCGTGATGACGATAAGCGAGAGCGCAAACGCGGCCGAGGTCCGGGCGACGCTGGGCCTGGGCGAGGAACACCGCGAATGGACGGAGGCGCTGGAGCGCACCCTCGTCGGGTCTGCTGGGGCAGGGATCCCCACAGGAAAGCACCTGACCTCCCTGCTCACGCAGTTGAAGGTACCGGCTGAGGACCAGGCGGAGATGGCCGAGGCGGCGCAGAAGGTCACCGAACCCGGCACGCCCTGGCGCTGGCTCCTGGAGCGCACCGTAGCGACCCTGCGCGCCACGACAGGCCTCGACACCCCCATGCCGTCGCGTCCCGCCCTTACCGAGCACGGCCCGACCGGCCGATGGCTCACGCTGCTGGCCTGCCTCGCCGTCGTACCGGACGTCCGCGCCCTGCACGCGACGATGAAGGTGTCGGACGAGGTCTCATGGGCGAGCCTGGGGATCCTCGGAGAAAAGGTGGCCGTACGGCGCAGGACACTGCAAGGAGTCGGGGCGGGAGCTGTGGTCGAGCCCCCATTCCCCTTCGACGACTACGTCCTGCCCGTGTTCCAGGGCCGCCGCTACCGCCTCGGCGGCTTCGACTGCCGGGCCTCGAACGACTACATCGACCTACGACTGCCCTACGGCACAGAGCCGTTCGGAATCCGTGCGGACATGGCCTGGGCGAACGAGATTCACCGCTTCTTCTGTCGGCTCCCCCGCCGGTACGCGAACGGAGTGAGGTTCGGCTACACGGGTATCCCCTGCTATCTCGGCAGCTGGATCAACGACCCCGCCGTAGCGGACTTCTTCCCCGAGGATCACGAAATCCGGCGCTTCACCAGCGCATACCATTACTTCCACGACAGGGGCCCCGGCCCGGCAGACAAGACGGGCCTCACCCCCGGCGACCGAGACGCCCTGGAGCACGCCTTCGGGCAGTCGCCGGCGGACCGCCCCACAGCGCTCCGTCTGACGCCCACCACTTACGTACAGCAAGCGGTCCTGGAACACCTGCAAGCCGGCAACCACTGGTCTTTGAACTACAACGGGCAAGCCATCTGGGACTACTAGGGCGGGTGTCGGAAGTGCTCTGGGTTGGCTGACGTGACTGGGCAGGGGCGGAGTTATCGATATGTCGGACCGGTCGAACTGAGGGCTGCGGTCCGGCCTGGTGACGGCGGGCGTTGCATCGGCTCGGCGGCCGACTTCGGTGGCTGGATCGTGGAGCAATCGGTGGCGGAGCCGGCTGAACCGTTCACCTTCGTCGTCGACGCGGACGGTGTGCTCCGGCTGGCGCCGCGGCGAAGCGAGCACGTGGCCTGTGCCGGCGGAGACATCGTTCTGGGTGCCGGCGAGATCAGCTTCATGCGCGAGGCAGACTGGTGGGCTGTGAGCGAGGTCAGCAACCAGTCCACCGGGTACTGCCCGGACGTCAGCTCCTGGGCGGAGGTCGCCCGTGCTCTGGACGCTGCGGAACTCCGGCGGCCCTCCGGCTTCACTCACGAGGTCGTATTCCGGCGGCGCACCGACTGCCAGGAGCACAACATCGTGCGCGAGGAAGACTTCGTCTGCGTCTTCTGCGGCAGCGATCTGCCCGCGGTATGGAACGTGGATCCCAGCGCGTGACGGCCAAAGGTCACAGCCACTCGCTGACGGCAGCGACGAGAACGGCCGCCTCGTAGCGGACCGCGAGCTTGTCCGGGCGCGTGGCGACGTTCTCGCGGGACGTGTACGCCTTGTCGGCCCGCACACGATGTGGGCTTCGCGTGGCCAGCCCGGCCGCGATGCGGGGCACGCGCACCCTCTCCAGCACGCGTTCGAACTGCGGCGAATCGCCACGCTCCCCTGCTTCCGCCCACTGTTCTGCCTCCCCCGTCCGCCACTGACGGGTGACTCAGGCGCTCCGGGGCCGCCGTGCGCTCGTCTTCTTCGCAGCGCTCTTCTTGGCCGGTTGCTTCTTCGCCGTGGCCTTCTTCGCGGCCGCCCTCTTCTTCGTCTTCGGCAGTTCGTGGATGTCGGCGTTCTCTCCGCGGGAGGCCTTCGCCTTGGAGACGGACTCCTCGAGCGCGGCCATGAGGTCGAGGACCCGGCCCGGCTTCTCCGGCTCGGGCATCTCGGGAAGCGGCTTCTCCTCCCGTTTGGCTTCGATGATCTTCTCCATGGCCTCCGTGTAGCTGTCCTTGAAGTCGTCGCCTTCGAGGTCGTCGCGGGACATCGTCTCCATCAGCGCCAGCGCGCCATCGATCTCGTCCTCGGAGACGTCGACGGGCTCCGGGAGGAGTTCGGCAGGGTCGCGGATCTCGTCGGGCCAGTGCATCGCGTGCAGGACGATGGCGTCGTCGCGGACCCGGAGCATGCCGAGCCGCTCACGCCCGGACCACGCATACTTCGCGATGGCCACCTTCGACGACCGCGCCAGCGCCTCGCGGAGCAGCTTGTAGGGCTTCGCCGCTACCTGCCCGTCCGGAGACAGGTAGTAGCCCTCACCGATCCGGATCGGGTCGATGTCGTCCGCGGCGATGAAGGCGTCGATCTCGATCGCCTTCGCCGTCGGAAGCGGCAGGTCGCGCAGATCCTCGTCGCTGATGGCGACGACCTGGTCCTTGGCGTACTCGTAGCCCTTGCCGATCTCCGCGTTCGACACCTCGCGGTCCTCGAGCTCGCAGACCTTCCGGGTGCGGACCCGGCCCATGTCCTCCAGGTGGTACTGGTGGAAGCGGATCGAATGGCTCTCGGTGGCGGACTGAACATGGATCGGCACGGTGACCAGGCCGAACGAGATGGCGCCGGACCAGATGGTTCGGGGCATGGCAGACCTCCGCGACAGACCCCGAGCAGTTCGAGCGTACGAGGGGTGCGCGCGGTTCGCACCAGCTGAACCCGGGCAGCCGTACGCCTCCCGGTGGGGAGCCGGGAGGCGCGGCGGGCCCCGCCGCCCACGGGACGGCAGGGCCCATCAAGGGGATCCACCCGGGGGTGAAGCGGGATCCCACCGGCACACCATGCACCACAATCAAGCCAGCGGGATAGACCGCGGCCGGAAGTAGACCATGTCAGTTCCACCAGCCCAGATGCCCCTACGACGATCACCAGCAGAACCTCGGACCCACCTGGACCGACACCGACGTCATGCCCCGCGGCTCCACCGTCGCGCCTGACGAGCCCAGCGCCCAGCGCCCTGCAGCAGAAGGCGGCGACTGAGGGCCTCTGGCCTGCGAGAACCGCTCCGGTCCTGGGCCTCGCCACCGCGGCCACCGCGAGCTCGCGTTCGTCGCAGCGCAGGCCGGCATTCTCGGCCTGCGCAGCGGCAAAGCGATCGGCGGCCTTCAAGGTGGCGGAAGGCATCGGCGGACGCTGGTCCGTGCCAGGCTCGTGCACCCCCGAGGCTTGCGGTCCTGACGACGGCGCGAGGCGCAGACCACCGGACGGCCGGGTTCGCGGGGCCGCGCGAGCGAGCGGCTGGACGCGGTGCGGGTTCACGTCGCAGCCGACGACGCACGTGCGGCGCATGCGGTCGGCGAGAGCCCTGCACAGCCCTGACACCTCCGCATGCGGACCCCACTCGCTCGCGGTGCTTCAATGGACCGTCGTTCCTGGTCTGGCAAGGAGAAGCACTGTGCCTCTGGTGTCTGTCGTGATGCCCGTGTACAACTCGGTGACCACCCTCGGCGCAGCCGTCCGGTCGGTGCTCACACAGACCCACGGCGACCTGGAGCTGCTGGTCACCGACGACCAGTCCTCCGATGGCTCCATGGACCTGCTCCGCGAGCTCGCCGAGCAGGACGAGCGCGTCCTGCCGAGGTCGGCACCTGAGCGGGGCGGCGCGGGCCGGGCCCGCAACCTCGCGATCGAGCGGGCCCGCGGGGACTACGTCGCCTTTCTCGACAGCGACGACATGTGGCTTCCGGAGAAGACCGAGAAGCAGCTCGCCTTCGCCGCCGAAGGCGACGCGCCTTTGACGTTCACGTCGTACTACAAGATGGACGCCGACTACGACGGCGAGAGCACCGACTGGGTCCCCAACGGGCGAGTGATCCGCGCGCGGGAGCACGTGGACTACCGCGCGATGCTGATCCAAGACCACATCGGTGCTCTCACCGCCATGTACGACCGCAAGGTCCTGGGCACGAGGCTGATGCCGGAGATGCGCAAGCGCCAGGACTACGCCCTCTGGCTGTCGATCATGCGGGACGGCGCCGACGCCCGGGGGCTTGCTGAGCCGCTTGCGGTGTACCGGGCCCACCAGGCGGGATCGCTGTCCTCCAACAAGCTGTCGCTCGTGCAATACAACTGGGCCCTGTACCGCGAGCACGAACAGCTGTCGCTCCCCCGGGCGACGCGGGCACTGGTCGGCGCCGTCCGGCAGTCACTGCGCAACTCGCGCATCTAGGGCGGAGCCCGAAAAGGGGGCCTTGGGCGGGCGAGGCCATCGGCCGGTCCCGCGGTGGGCTGACCACGAAGATCCACCTCGCCCGCGACGGGCAGGGACGGCCCCTGGCCTTCACCCTCACCGCGGGCAACGTCAACGACTGCACCCAGTTCGAGGCGGTGATGGCCCGCATCCGCATCAAGCGGTGCGGGCCAGGACGCCCCCCAGCCCTGGTCGTCGCGGATAAGGGCCACTCATCCACGAAGATCCGCGCCTACCTGCGCAGCCGGGGCATCAAAGCTGCCATCCCCGAGCGGATCGACCAGATCAACGGCCGCATCCGGCGCGGCGAGAGCAGATGCCGACTCGACCGCGCGGCCCACCGGCGCCGCAACGTCGTCGAACGGTGCTTCAACCGGCTCAAACACAGCAAAGCCCTGGCCACCCGCTACGACAAACGCGCCCGCCGCTACCAGGCATTGGTCACCCTGGCCTGCCTCCGGCTCTGGCTGCCCTGACTTTGCGGACACGACCTAGGGGACTCCGGTACCGGTGGGGCCCAGCGCGGACTTCGCTGTGTCGGTCAGCTGTCGCTGTCCGTCGCGCCGGTGCGCAGGTCGAGGGTCCAGTTCTGGCCGACAAGCTCCTGGCCGTAGCTGTGGTGGCGCTCCTCGTCGGCGAGGGTGAAGCCGAAGCTCCGGTAGATCTTGCGCGCCGCCGTGAGCACGTCGTTGGTCCACAGCGTTACCTGCTCATAGCCCGCTTTACGGGCGAAGGCGAGGCACTTCTCCACCAGGTGCGTCCCGAGGCGAAGGCCTCTGCCCTCCGGGGTGACGAGCAGAATCCGCAGCTTGGCCACTTCCGGCCGGTCGCCCGCGACGAGGAAGATGCAGCCCACGCGTCGGCCATTGACCTCGGCGATCCAGCCCGCCTCTCGTGCCGGATCGTGCTTGGTTCCGTAGTCGGCGACGATATTGGCGACCAGGACCTCGAAGTCGGTGTTCCAGCCGAACTGCTGGTCGTATGCCTCGCCGTGGGCCATCACCACCCACCCAAGGTCGCCGGGACGGTCAGCACGGCGTATGACGACTTGCTTCTGATCTTGCTGATACATGCGCTGCTCTCCTGGCCCCGCGATCGAACCACACCACTGAAACAGTTGTTTCAGTTAGGCTAGCTGCATGCCTCAGGAAGCGCCAACCCCCTCCGCCCGGCAGGCCGAGCTGCTGGAAGCGGCCTACCAGTACGCCCTCGCCCACGGCCTGGCCGACCTGTCCCTGCGCCCGCTGGCCGAGGCCATCGGCTCCAGCCCACGGGTCCTGCTCTTCCTCTTTGAGAGCAAGGACGGCCTGCTGCGGGCGCTGCTGGCGCGCGCCCGCGCCGACGAGCTGGCACTCCTGGACCGGGCCTGGCAGCCCGAAAGCCCGGCCGGACTCGCGCCCGCCGTCGAACGGCTCTGGACGTGGCTCGCCGCGACGGAGCATCGGCCGCTGCTGCGGCTATGGGCCGAGGCGTACACCCGCTCCCTCGTCCAGCCCGACGGGGCTTGGGCGGGGTTCGCCCGTGCGACGGTAGAGGACTGGCTCGACGTCCTGGCCGGCTTCCAGCCGCCGGCCGAGCGCGACAGCGAGGACGGTGCCACCCGCCGGACCCTGGCCCTGGCCGTCCTGCGGGGCGCCCTGCTCGACCTCCTCGCCACCGACGACGACGCGCGGCTCACCGGGGCCGTCGAGTACCAGCTCGCCCTGCTGCGCGCCGGCAACACAGGCGGCTGACGCCTGACTCGTTCGACGCCGGGCTCGTCCTCCTCCGGCTCCGACACGTCCGCGGCGCGGCCTCGACAGGATGTCGGCCAAGCAGATCGACACGGACACCGGCAAACTGGCTTCGTATGTGTTCATTGACTCCGTTTGTAGGTGAGTTCTGGCTCCACTTGGCAGCCGGAGGGTCTCGTTTGGTAGGTGAGAAGTGACTCCACCTTGGGCGGCGCCGGCGAACGCCTGCCTCGGTACTGGTGGGCTCGCGTATTTAACTGTCGCCGGTTCTTGGGGGAAGCCAGGGTGATGCTGACTGTATGTAGCTAAAGCACTGCGAGGCGTTTCCCGGCTGGCCGCGGCGCATCTCCAGCCAGGCCAGCCCGCTCCTGGGCTTGTCCATCGCCACCAGCAGGTCGAACAGCGGAACCAGTGCAGGGTGGATGTGTCCGGTGCCGTCGTCCAGGAGCGCGGTGAGGCGGTCGGTGAGCGTGCAGCGTTCACACAGTCGCCCGCCCAGGAGCTTGCCCTCAACGCCGCAGCGCGAGCAGTCGAAGGTCTGGGAGAAGCCGGCGCAGGTGGTGCAGATCGCGGCCCCGTCACCGGGGCGAAGCCCGGGAAGGGCACGCTCCTGGCCGCATCCCGGGCAGGTCCCCCGTGTTCGGACGGCGCGGTCCGAGCAGGTCCGGCAGACGTATCCGTCCGGCCAGCTGCCGGCCTTGTGCCTGCGGCGGTTCGCAGCGGCAGCACTCGGCCATGTACCAGCGTTCGTACTGTTCGTCGGTGGCGTAGGTGCGGGTCATGCGTCGGGCAGGATGCGGGCGGCGCGGGGCCGCAGCTTCGCGACGTTCGCGGGCGGGGCCGGCAGGTCTCCGGTGGCGGTCTTGCGGACGCCGGCGTTCTCGGCGGTGGTGGCCACCAGGTCGGCCGGGGTGCAGGACAGGATGTCGCAGAACGCGGCCATGACCTGCAACGACAGGCGTTCCGGGGTGCCGGAGACCAGGCGGTGCACCTGGGAGGCGGACAAGTCGATACCCCGTTCACGCAGCAGCGGCACCAGTTCGGTGGCCGTGAAGATCTGATGCTGGGCCATGACCTCGCGCAGCCGCCACACGTATCCGACGTTGCGTTTCATGCTTGCCTCCCGGTCGGGGGCTGGAGGGCCGCGGCGAGGGTGGAGTCCAGGTGCCGCCGCAGGGTGCGGGTGCGGAAGTCCGAGGACACGCAGGTGTAAAGAGAGGTGGTGCTGGCGTGCTCGTGGCCGACTTGTTCCTGGACGAAGCGCGGGTCCCAGCCGTCCTCGATCAGGTGGGTGACGTAGGACCTGCGGAAGGAGTGGAAGTCGAGCCCGTCGTCCAGGCCCAGGGCCTTGCGGTAGGCGATGAAGCGGGAGTTGAGCCGCTGGCAGCCGATCCGCAAGCCCCGCTCGGAGGGCCAGGCCGCCGGGTTGTCGTCGGTACCGAACAGCGGGCGGACCTCGGTGAACCACTCGTCCAGAACGTCCGGGGTCCAGCCCCCACACGGTCAGCACCCCGCGGCGCTTGGGCGGCGAGCCCTTCTTGGCCTTGCCGAACCGGACCTGGCACCGGCCATACTCGCCGAACTCGCCGCCGTATGGGTTGCGGCCGAAGTCGGCGGCGTCCAGCATCCTCGTCTCGTTGCGCCGCAGCCCGAAGGCGTACGCGGTCTTGAACAAGGTGGCGTCGCGGAAAGCGGGCAGCCACCCCTTGCGGCCGAAGGCCCGGATGCGAGCGACCTCGTCGTCGCAGTGCGCGAAGAAGCCGTGCAGCTCAGACTTGGTGAAGGCGCGCTTCTTCGCGTCCGCCTCGTTGTCCTGGACGTGCACCGCGGTGTTCCACTCGTGCACGACCTGGACGGGGTGGGTGCCGAACCGCTCCTGGCAGGTCGCCGTCCACTCGTAGAGAGGGTCAGTGACGAAGTGGCAGAACGCCCGCACCGCCTCGGAGTACGAGCGGATCGTCGAACGCTTCAACTCTCGCAAAGAGCGCAGGTCACCGAGCCACTCGTCGACCATCGCCGGCGTCCAGAACCACGGATAGGTGTTCACGTAGGCCGCGAACGCCTTCACCGTGTTCTCCCGGCCCTCCACGGTCGTGCGAGCCAGATTCCGGGCCAGCTGCTGGTTGGCGAACCCCGTCAGCATCGCCTTGAAGACGTGTTCTTCCGGCCGCAGCAACGCGACCCCGTCGACCCACTGAACCCCACCATTCCGCCACCCTCCGTCACTCGCATTCGGTGCGAGAAAACCGCATCCGATGCGAGTCGGCCGCCGATCCGCAGGCCAGCCAGCCATACGAGTGACACGGCTGGCGTTCACGTGCCGCCACCCGCTAACGTCGCATGCCGTTTCAGGGCCTCAACCGCCCTGGTCACGCAGGGGAATCCGGGCATCCGCCGACGCCGCATCGCAGACCGTCGCAAGTTCGCATCCGATGCAATTGGCGGCGCTTGGAACAGCGGTACAGCGGATATCGGTGAGAACGATCATGGTTCGGTCGGCGTGAGGGTGCTGACGCGGTTCTCGTAGGGGTAGCGAGGTAAGGCCAAATGCCGCCAGTACTTGATCTTGGTGGGTCCGGGTCCGAGCCGAGTTCACCGCGCGGCCTCCGGGGGACGGGTCGGCACGGCGGCTGCTAGATCGCTGACGTCGAGGCAGCCCGTCGTGTCAGGGGAAGCTTCCCCAGAGACCTCGCAGGCGTAGCGGACTGCCACCCGGTGCCAGTCGTAGATGCCGCGCAGGTAGGCGCAGATCACGTCGACGTACCGGATGGTCGCTTCCTGCGCCAGGTGGGGAAGGCGCATGCGGCGGGCCCACAGCAGGTTGCGCTCCCGGGCCGCGGAACGCTCCGGGCTCGTCCAGGACGGAATTCGGATGTCGAAGTCGATGTCCTGTGGCACGCCTTCCCCCTCGCTGCTGCCCCCGGAGACGGGCCGTCAGCTCGGGCGCCGGCCTCCACGGCGTGGTCAATGCCCCCGACGCACGCCATGCGAACCCCGTCAGCGGCCCATCGCCGTCTCGCGGTTCATGCGTGACAGCTTCTCGGGATTGCGGACGGCGTAAAGGCCGGTGATGAGGCCGGCGTCCAGACGGAGGGCCACGATCGTGTCGATCCGGCCGTCGCGGCGGATGATCAGGGCCGGGTGGCCGTTGACCAGGGTCGGTTGCAAAAGGGCGCCGCTGAGCCTGGCCAGGACCTCGGTCACGTCGGCCACGCCCACCACCGGTTCCACGGCGGCCCGGACGACTCCGCCGCCATCCGTCAGGAGGACAACGTCCGGGGCGATCATGTTGAGGAGTCCGGTCAAGTCGCCTGTTTCCACCGCCTGTTGGAAGGCGGCGAGCGCGTCGCGGGTCTGGGACGGGGAGACCGTCCCGCGAGGGCGGCGCGCGGCGACGTGGGCGCGGGCGCGGTGCGCGATCTGGCGGACGGCGGGCGGGGTCTTGTCGACGGCCTGCGCGATCTCGTCGTAGTCCAGGTCGAAGACGTCCCGCAGCACGAACACGGCACGCTCGGTCGGCGCGAGGGTCTCCAGTACGAGGAGCATCGCCATGGAGACGCTGTCCGCGAGCTCGACGTCCTCGGCCACGTCGGGCGCGATGAGCAGCGGCTCGGGCAGCCACGGGCCGACGTAGGACTCCTTGCGGCGGCGGAGTGTGCGAAGGCGGGTCAGGGACTGGCGGGTGGTGATGCGGACCAGGAAGGCGCGCGGGTCGCGGACTGTGGTGTGGTCGACGCCCGACCAGCGCAGCCAGGTCTCCTGGAGGATGTCCTCGGCGTCGGCCGCCGAGCCCAGCATCTCGTAGGCCACCGTGAACAGCAGATTGCGGTGGGCGATGAAGCTATCCGTGGCCGTGGTCGTGGCCGCCCCCGCATCGGTACCGGCATCCCTGTCCACCATCGTCAGCTCCCGACTTCCGTCTCGCCACCTGTGGCGCGTGTCGTACACGGGACGCTGCTGACCCCGGTTCTGTGACAGCCGCACCCCGTGGCACACGTCACATCCGCCCCGTGTCACAGGAGCGCGGCGACCGGCGCCTCATGGGCATCAGCCACACGATTCCAGGAGTGAGGAAGCCCCGATGGAAACCCGTATGAACCTGTTCGACACCGAGCTCGGCACGAAGGTCGGCAAGCGGATCTACGCCGTCAGTCAGGTCATCCAGGAGTCGCCGCTGCCCAAATCCACCCAGGAGTTGGTGCAGCTGCGAGCCAGCCAGATCAACGGCTGCGGCTTCTGCGTCGACATCCACAGCAAGGACGCCGCCGCCGCCGGCGAGGACGCGGCCCGGCTCAGCCTCGTCGCCACCTGGCGGCACTCCACCGTGTTCACCGGCGCCGAGCGGGCCGCGCTGGCCCTCACCGAGGAGGGGACCCGCATCATCGACGGATATGCAGGGGTCACTGACGAGACCTGGGCCCAGGTGCGCAAGCACTACGACGAGGAGCAGGCCATCGCTCTCGTCTCCCTCGTCGCCATGATCAACGCGACCAACCGGCTCGGCGTGATCCTCAACAACCAGGGTGGATCCTACGTGCCCGGCAACCTGACCACCGTCGCCGGTTGACGCACCGAGACCGGCCCCGATCGAAGGATCGGGGCCGGTCCCTGTCGTGCGGGCAGCGATCAGCGTGGCGTTCGCCGCGGCGATGGTGTCGGCGCGTAGGTAGTACTGGTCGACGTGCACGAGCCGGGCCCGGGTCAGCGTCTCGTAGCCGGGGTTCACCACCGGGGCCAGGCCGATGTTGCACGCCTCCGAGACGAGCAGCGCGACCACCGAGGTGGACAGGGCCAGCCCTGGAGCAGGCCCGGAGGCGTTTCACCGAACCCCAGCGGCGAAGTGGATCACTGTGCTAGACGGCCATGATCGTTCTCACCGATATCCGCTGTACCGATGTTCCCCGAGGCCGAACGCGGCGGCCCCGTGACTGTTGGGGTCGCGGGGCCGTAGAGGGTGCGGTCGGGAGTCAGCTGGCAGCCTGCTGTGCTGCGGCCTGTTGTTCGGCGCGGGCGCGGGTGGCGGCCAGCCGGTAGGAGTCGGTGCCGGTCTCGATGATGTTGCCGCCGAACGTCAATCGGTCCACTATGGCCGCGCAGAGCCTTGGATCCGTAAAGGTTTTGGTCCAGCCTCCAAAGGATTCGTTGGAGGCGATCGCCACAGAATTCTTTTCCTCACGCTCCGTCAAAACCTGGAACAGCAGCTCCGCCCCACGGCGGTCAAGCTCCATATAGCCGAGTTCGTCGATGCAGAGAAGATCGACGCGGCCGTAGCGGGCGATGGTCTTGGCCAGCAGCTTCTCGTCGGCCGCCTCCACGAGCTCGTTGACGAGCTTGGTGGCCAGCACGTACTTCACCCGGTACTCGTGCATCGCCGCCTCGGTGCCCAGCGCGATGAGCAGATGGGACTTGCCGGTTTCCGCTGTCGCCGATCAGACACAGCGGCAAGCCCTTCCTGACCCGGTCGCACTTGGCGAGGGTGTGGATGACAGCCGGGTCGATGACAGGGTTGGCGTCGAAGTCGAACTGCCGGATCGACTTTTCGCGCGGAAAGCCAGCCGCTTTGATCCGGCGTTCCGAGCGGCGCCGTGCCCGGTCGTCGCATTCGGACAGCAGCAGTTCGGCCAGGAACCCGCGGTAGGTCATCTGGTCACGGCCGGCGGCTTCGGCCAGCTCGGGGTACTGGGAACGGATGGTGGGCAGCCGGAGCATCCGGCACGCCTGGTCCACGGCGGTGTCGGCGGCCTGTTCGGTCAGTCCGCGGTTGCGCTTGGCGGTCACGGTGCCTCTTCCTGGTATGCCGGGCCGTCGGCGGGACGCCCGGCGGAATCGCAGCAGCTGGTCGTAGACGGCCACCGACGGCAGCGGCCTGGGATCGGGCGGCAGCGCGGCCAGGCGCCGCTCGGTCAGCGAGGTCACCGTCGCCCCGCCGTCCACCCGACGCGGCGGGATGTCCTGGTCGGCGCCCTGGTCGGCCTCGCCCCACTTGCGGGCCTCCAGGGCGACCGCGTCGGCGGTCAGCGCGCCGGCCCGCAGCGCGGTCGCGATCCCGGCCACGACATGCTCGTGGACCATGTGCCGGTGCAGCAGCAGGACGGAGATGAGCGCCCGGGTGCCCTCCGCGTCGCCGTGGGCTTTGCAAGCCGCCTGCCACCAGGCGTCGTGGACCGGGGTGAACTTGCCCGCCGACCTGGCCTGGTCCAGCGCAGTCGCCCCGGGCAGCGCACCCGGTTTGCGGACCAGCGCCTCCAGGTAGTGGTCCAGCACCAGCCGGGAGCCGCCCTTGGCGATCAGCCGCTCGTGGCGGGCGACTTCCCTGTGCGCGTCGTAGACCACCAGCTCGGAGGCGTGCAGCACGACCCGCACCATCCGGCCGATCAGCCGCACCGGCACCGAGTAGTGGTTGGTGCGCACGCTGACCTCGCTGTAGCGGTCCACCCGCAGCGAGGACACCAGCCCGGTCTCGAACTCCTCCTCCGGCAACAGGACCAACAGCGGGCGCTCGACGGCGAACATCTCACCGATGGTCAGCGCCCGCTGCATGATCCGGCGTGCGTCGTCCTCCTCATCCCAGCGCTCCACCATCGCGTTCAGCTCCGCCAGCGTGGTGACTTTCGGAACAGGGACCAGATGGTTTCTGCGGAACCAGCCGATCTGCCCCTCGACGCCGCCCTTCTCATGGGCGCCCTCAATGCCGGGATTGCAGTAGAAACTGTTGATCGAGAAATGCGAGCGGAACGCCGTCCAGCGGTCACTTTCCACCCGGCCCCGGGTGCGGCCCAGCACCTGGCTGACCGCGGCGCGCAGACTGTCGTAGCGGACCTTGCCGCGCGGCACGCCGCCCAGCACCTCCAGTGCGTGGACGTGGCCTTCCAGGAACGCTTCCTGCCCGCACGAAGCGAAGATCTTGTGCACGGCTTTCCCGCTGAACGAAAGGCGCAGCGAAAACAGGAACACCTTGGTCGGAACGCCGTTCAGGTGGATCCAGACGTCTCCGAAGTCGACCTCCGCCTCATCGCCGGGGCGGTGGGTCTGCGGCACGAACGCCTGCGGCGGCCCCCGGCCCTCCTCGACGCGGATCTCCGGGCGCCGCTGGAAGAGGTAGGCCCGGACCATCGAGTAGGTCACGCCCCGCGCGTCGCGCTCGTCGATCAGCCGGTCGAAGACCCGCTTGACGGTGTGCCGCTGCTTGCGCGGCGCGTCCAGGTCATCCCGCAGGATCTGGTCGATCGTCGCCTTGAACGCATCCAGGCGCGAGACCCGGGCCGGAACCTGCTTGCGCGGCGCCGGCCACACCGACTCCAACGCCATCGCGACCGTCCGCCGGCCCACCCCGTACTTGGCCGACAAAGCCCTGCTGGACAGCCCTTCGACCCGAGCGTCATGGCGTATCGCCGCGTACAACTCGACCTTCGAAAAGGGCACTTGAGCCACCCAGCGCTAGCCGATGCACCCCGATACTCCCACCACAAGCCCCCCCCGTGGAGTCAAAACTCACCGACATCGACTCTCTACCGACGGCACTGGAGTCACAACCCACCAACACCTGGCCTCAACTCTCACCTACAAAGCCAGGCAAACGGTCTGCGGAGTTACGGGACACCCCGCGAAGGGTGTTGCACAAGGCTGCGCGCTGGGCATTTCCCTTGTATGGCTGGGGTGTTGCGTGCTGAACAGGTGTGGATGGAGACGTTCACGGGGCTGCGGTTGACGCAGTTTTCGCGCTTGCTCAGGACAGCGCGTGAGCGGGGTGGCAACGGCACGATGCAGGGCCGGCCGTGGAGCCTGCCGCCGGCCGAGCGGGTGTTGCTGGTCGCGGTGTATTAGCGGACGAACCTGACGGCACCACCGCGGACGCGCACGCCTGGCGAGCCTCCGGGCTGAGCGAACACTGCCAGGGCGTGACCGTCCTGGGCGACGGCGCCCACCTCAACTGCGGGATGGCCGTGCCGCACCGCAAACGCCCGCGTCGGCCCCTGCTGTCAGGCGAGGAAGCCGACAACGCCGCCCACCGCAAGGTGCGTGCCCGGGTGGAGCATGTGATCGGCAGAGGAAGAACTACAAGATCCTCCGCGACTGCCGACAGCACGGTGACGGCCTCCACCACGCCGTTCAAGCTGTCGCACACATACACAACCTGGCCCCCGCATCAAGACCAGAAGACTGTGGTCGCAGGCCCTGACCTGCCCCAACGCGACCTTGTGCAACACCCCTTCATTAGAGCGCCATACCGAGTGGCGTCGTGCTGGGCCAGCGCCCCATCCCATACGATCCGTTGTCTCACATGAACACTGCACGCACACGATTCCTCGGCCTCACCGGGGAACCGAATGGGGGAATTATGGCACTACAGAACAGAACGCCCATAAGGTTTGGTGGACGGGGAACAGCAGCGCTGTTCGGCCTTCTCATACTCCTCGCGTCCATGGTGGTGTCGACGGGCGCGGCGCAGGCAGCCCCGGCCTTGCCCGGCGGCAAGCAGAATTGGGTCGTCTCTGTCGGGGGACTGGACCTCTCGCACGACAACTGGGTCCGGCTCGGATACTACGAGTTTTCAACGGACGGCACGGCCAAGTCCAGCTTCTGGTACTGGGATCAGAAGTCCCAGCCAATGCGCGAGAACGCAATGAGCACGAACTGCGGTGGCGAAGTTCCGGGTTGCTCACTCAGAACGGTCGAGGGCTTCAGAGGCACCCCGGACGGCACATACACGGGCACCTTCGCATATACGGCCGATAACCGCCTCTCAGTAACATGGACTGGTGGCACAGTTTATGGGCAGGAGCTCGATAAGCGGCTCACTGAGTACTGGAACGTCGAGAGCGGACTGGCGTCCGGTGGCGTGGCCCGGATCACCAGCCCGACGTATTACGGTCAAACCACCGCCGTCACAATGCCCGGCAACGACAACCCATTTTCCGATTACAGTGCCACTTTCGGTATCGGATACGGCAGTAACTTCGGGCTCGACGCAGACAGTCGGGTCAGCATGGACGAACTTCTCAGCAACCCGCAGTACAATTCGCAGGTATACAAAGGCGCTTACGTCCGGACCAATCAGGGGACAGTCGGCCGTGAAGGATCGGGCGGCGACTGGACCTTCAGCCGCGTCAACGGCAACAACAACAGTCCTTGGCGTAAGTGCCAGTCCGGTCCATGCATGGGATTCCTTCAGGAAGGTGCCGGCACATGCCGGAAAGCATGGGACGGCAATACTGCCCCGGCAACCCGTGTGCGCTACATCGGCGAGGTGAGCGGCGGACGGCGAAACACTGAGGAGTATTGGTGTCAAGGACTGGCGGGGAAGCCTGCGGAGGGCAAGTGCTATGAGTACAACTCGCACCCCCGGCCGATGCTCCAGGTGATCGACGACTCCGGGCGGTTTCAGGGCTGGGTTGGTGTTGAGGCGTTCACCCATGTCTCCACTGACGGCAATCCGCCCAACGGACAGGCGGACTCCGACTGGAAGGCGGGTTACTTCGGAGTATTCGATATGGTGTCGGTTTCCTCACTGAATCCAACGCTAGTCAAGCCGGTTGCGCCGCCAAAGACAACGGCATTTCAGGTTTCTCACGGCGCCAGCGTCGCCTCCGGCACCTTGACCTGGCTCAACCGGTCGGTCAGTTTCGAGCTGAACAATAAGGTCGTCAGCGGCTGTCGCAAGGTACTTTTGAAAGCCACTGGAGCAGACGGCTCATCGCAAGACTTTTCGTCGAGCCCGCTATGCACCGCCACAACCCGCCCATTCGATGATATTTTCGACTTCTCCGGGGTTGCAGGAGGAGTCACCAAGGTTGAGCTGACCTATGTGGCATCCGATGACGGCGTAAGCCCCTACGTCCCCAAGGATGCCGACCTCTGCACCCGGAGCGGCTGCGTCAACGTTCCCATTGCGGTGGACGCCGACCGGGACGTGACCGATTTCAAGGTGACCTACGGCGCGAGCGTGGCAGCCGGAGAACTGACATGGGCCAACAGGTCTGTGTCCTTCGAATTGAACAACTACGTCTCTAGCGGCTGCCGCAAGGTGTTTCTGACTGCTACCGGCGCAGACGGTTCCACACAGCAGCGATCTAGCAGCCCGCTGTGCATCAACACCACTCGACCCTTTTCCGGAATGTTCAGCTTCTCCGCCGTCGAGGGCGGCGCAGCCAAGGTGGAGCTCACTCACTGGATTTCCGAAGACGGAGGGCTGACCTACGCGACAAAGGAGACTGCAACTTGCTCTCGTAGCGGGTGCACTACGAGCTTCACCCGGAACCCCGAAACGGGCTTTCGGGTGGCTACTGGTGCCAGTGTGGCCGCTGGCAGCCTGACCTGGCTCAACCGATCGGTCAACCTTGACCTTGTCAACCATGCGGCCAGCGGCTGTCGCTTCGTCGAACTCGTCGCCTACGCCGGGACCAGCCGGGTTACCGAACGCACGTCGAGCAAGCTGTGCATCAACACTGACCCGGGTAACAACCGAGCCTTTGTCAGCACGCTGCCCGTTGACGTACCCGGAGGCGCCACCCGCGTCGACATCACCTACTACGCGGCTGCCGACCAGGCCTCTTCCTACACCGCGGTCGACTCCACCGTCTGCACCAGAAACGGTTGCATCTAGAAGGTCGACGAACACATGGGGTAGGGGCTGTCCGGTCCTCAAGTCGGACAGCCCCCTGTCTTTGCACTGATGCCTTGACCCAAGCGCTGTTGCTGTACCAGGCGCTGTTTCTCGGATCATGTGCGGAGCCAGATGATGAGTACTGCGATGGTGACGGTGCCGAGGTGGGTGTAGGCATGTTGTTCGTAGCGTGTGGCGACCGCGCGGAAGCCTTTGAGACGGGGTCCCGCCATTTCCACTCCGCCACGTAGATCTTCTCATCCTTGCGTCCTCCGGTCGCGAAATGACCTCCCTGCAGAGGGCGTTCAGGTCGGCTGCCGGTCCGGCTGCGGGTAGCCGACCTCGGAGATGTCCTGTGCCAGGCCGGCCAAGCTGACCTCAGGGTTCAGCAACGACACGAGCTCGGGGCTCAGCGGCCGCAAGGCATACACGTGACGCACGGCCTCCAGGTCCACGGGGACCTCGTAGTAGTCCTCGGCGAAACGCTGGAAGGCTTCCGGCGAACGGTCCACCAGGAGCTCGAACAGGCCCGACCCCCCGTCAGGATCGACAGCGCGATCGGGGAAATCGATCGTCCCGTGATGCCACCGATCATCCGTCACCCCCCGCCACAAGCAGGCGGTCACGACACTGACGCCGTCCTCGTCGGTGAACGCCGGCTCCTCGACGAACGGCTTGAAGGGCGCGGGTACCTCGTCGATCACTCCCGGCCAGGGCTCGCCGTCGTTGCCGTACGGGCTCATCGGTGATTCATGGTCGAAGCCACGGATACAAGCCCCGGCAGCCGAGAAGACGATGGAGTATTCGTTACCCGACCCGTCGCTCATCGAGGCCATCTCTTCGCCGTCGGCCCAATGGGCGTTCATGGAGTAGTACCGGGCTTCCCCGTCCGGACTGAGGATCGCATCGAGCATCGCCAGTAAACGGCACAGGTCCCGCAGGTCGGCGATGGAAGGGAGTCGGCGAGCTACGTCATAGACAGTCACGTGCCCATCCAAGCCGATACCGGTGACAGGCAGGCCGCCGCCCGTTCCTTCGACGAGCGGAGTCACCAGTACCGGGGCGTCGTGTCGCGCCACTCCGGCCGGCTGTCGCCGCTGTGGAGCCAGATCTCGCCGTCGTCGCCGACCCAGCCCTCGTAGGTGAGGTGTCCGTGGAACGCATGGTCCGGGCCGATCGACGCGGCCACGTCCCGCAGTCGGCTGTCGACCTCAGCACGCGCGACACCCTGGGCGTCCACCCGGAGATACTTGACGGCCCGCGGACGGCCCAGGTCGTCGGTACCCGCGTCGTCGTCCGGGACGAACTCCCACCACGTCCGGGCAGCCGCCGCGGGCTCCGGCTCGGTCGCCCTTTGCCGCACCGTGTCGCGACCGTCCTGGAACGCATCCTGGACGGTCAGGTCCCACAACCGTGCCACCGGGACCGGAGGACGCAGCTCGATCGTCCCCCAGACGCTGTACTCAGAGCTTCTTCCCTCTGCGTTCTGCACGGTCACCCCTCCAAAGAATCGTTCCGCTTTTATCGTCATGGAGACGCTAAAGGAATGGTGGCATCGCCTGCCCGTGCGCGTCCACAGCCCGTCCAGGCTTCAGGCCGAAGGGCTCGCGCGGTCACGTCCTCGCTCAGCCTCGGGTGGCGCACCGGATTCCGAGGCCTGCATCGGCCATGAGCCGCAGGGGCCGCTCAGAGGTGGCCGTCAAGGGAGTTCCGCACCTCGGCGGTGTTCATGGGTCCGGTGCCGTGCGCCACCGGATCCCCCTCCTTCAGCAGGACGTAGGACGGGGCTCCGGTGATCCCGTATCGCTCGGTCGCGGCCGGACAACGCGTGATGTCGGTGCGGACGACCGTCAGACAGCCCGCGTAGTCGTCGGCGATGCCCCCCACGACGAGGTCCATCACCCGGCAGGGCTCGATCGCCTTGGGCCATGTACCGGTGAAGTAGGCGAGGACCGGAACTCCGCTCATCCTGAGGATGAAATCGAACTCCGCGTCCTCACGGGGTCGGTGAACCCGCTTCGCCATGGAAACTCCTGACCCCACGTTCCGTCATCTACGTCCCCATCATCCCTCGCACGGTGTGGCAGTCCGCCCGGTCGGTCGTCCCGTCGACCCGGCGGAAGGGAGGCACGGGACCGGCGCAGGACCACAGTGGCGCGCGCTCATGGGCACGGACCGTCGACGTACGCCTCAGCCGACCCGAAGACCGACCGCCAGCGTCAGTTCAAGGACCCGGTGCGGCGATGCGAGATCCGGAAACAGTTCCCGCAGCTGCGACATCCGGTACCGGACGGTCTGGGGATGGACGAACAACGCCGCCGCCACCTCGTCCCGCCTGCCCTGGTGCAGCAGCCACGCCCGCAACGTCTCCTCCAGCCGCCGTGCGGTCGCGGCAGGCAAGGTCCGCAGCGGTGCGAGAGCTCGGGCGCGCAGGTCTGCGTACGCGTCCGCGTCGGCGCTCAGCACCAGCTCGGGCAGGTGGTCCTCGGTGTCGTGGATGTCGGAGGAGAGGGAGCGCGCGCGTACGGCCCGTGCGTACGAGGCGGACGCACGCGTCCATGGCCGGGCCGGGCCGACCACGGCCGTGCGGTCGGTCAGCTGCCGCAGGAGATGTGATCGGTCGGCATCGGGGACGAGCAGCACACCGGTGGCGTCCGGCAGATCGTCGAGGACGAGGGTGCTCGGGTCGAGCGTGCGGTAGGCGGGCCGGGCCTGGGCGGCGGGCAGCAGGACCGCGGTCAGCGAAACCGGAGGCTGCCACCCGGCCCGTTGGACGGATGCCAGCAGGACGTCCGGGCTCGCGCCGGCGAGGAGGTCGCGCGCCAGGTGCTCCAGGTGGCGCTCCTGGGCCCTGCCCCGGGCGGCCAGTTCGTCGGCGTGGCCCGCGGCGCTCGCGGCGGAGAGCTCGTCGATGTAGGCGAAGGTCAGCTCGGCGAACTTGGCGACCTCGGCGGCGGGCAGACCCGCGGGGACGGCACCCGCCGCCAGGCACCGCCAGGCGACGCGGGCGCCGACGCGGTAGGCGCTGAGCAGGGCGTCCATCGAACGGCCGTCGCGCACCTCGCCGCGGCCCAGCTCGTAGGCCGCGTCGCCGCCGTCACCGCCTGTGGCGTTCCCGCTCGCGAGGTCCAGGTAGTGCCCCAGGGCGGTGCGGACGGCGCGGCGGATGGTGGCGCCCATGTGGCCCGACAGGGCGTTGGCGTAGGGAGGAACCTCGTCGATGATCGCCTGGACGACCTCGTCGGCGGTGGCCTTCAGCGCGGCCCGAAGAGCGGTGACCGTCGTCTCGTCCAGCGTCAGTTCGCTGGCCCTCCGGATTGCATGGCTCATTTTTTGTTCCCTGCGAACAGTTCAACCAACCAGATTTACGTCCTGCGGTCAGGACTTTACGCCTTGAGGTACAGCAAGCTGGAGTCATGACGAGTACAGCCCTCCGCAGCAGGGCGTGGAAAATGCTGGAGATGGTCACGACGCCGCTGCTGCCGTCGGACTACCTCGACCTGGTCAGCCCGCTGCGTGCGGGCGCGGACCTGCGGGGGCGCATCGAGGCCGTGCACCCCGAGACAGCTGACGCCGCGACGGTCGTGATCAGGCCGGGACGGGGCTGGCGCGGCCACACGGCCGGTCAGTACGTTCGGATCGGGGTCGACGTCGACGGAGTGCGCCTGTGGCGTGCCTACTCCCTCACCTCGCCGACGAACCGCCGGGACGGCCGCGTCACGATCACCGTGAAGGCGATCCCGGACGGCAAGGTCAGCAACCACCTGGTCCGCAGAGCGAGACCGGGCACGTTGATCCAGCTCGACCAGCCGACCGGTGACTTCGTCATGCCGCAGGCCAAGCCCGCCAAGGTGCTCTTCCTGACGGCCGGCAGCGGCATCACGCCCGTGATGGGCATGCTGCGCGACATCGAGTTCGACGACGTCGTCATGGTCCACTGCGCGCCACAGCCGCAGGACGTGATCTTCCGCAACGAACTGCACGACCTGGTCGCGGGCAGGAAACTGCGGCTCACCGAGGTGCACACCGACACGGACGGCATGCTCGACATCGCCCGTCTCGACGCACTCGTGCCCGACTGGGCCGAGCGCGAGACCTGGGCCTGCGGGCCCGCGGGCCTGCTCGACGCCGCCGAGAAGCACTGGAGCGATCACGGCGTGGAAGCGCGCCTGCACACCGAACGCTTCCGCCCCGGCGTCGTCGTCACCGGCGACGGCGGCGAGGTCACGTTCAGCGCCACCGGCAAGACCGTCGACGCGGACGGCGCCAAGCCGTTGCTGGACGTCGGCGAGGAGGCCGGCGTGCTCATGCCCTCCGGGTGCCGCATGGGCATCTGCTTCGGCTGCGTCACGCCGCTCAAGGCCGGCGCCGTCCGCGACCTGCGCACCGGCGAGATCACCGAGGCCGAGCCGGGCGTCCTCATCCAGACCTGCGTGTCCGCCGCTGCGGGCCCCTGTGACATCGAACGGTAGGAGCACCTTGACCGCCATCGACCCCACCGCCCACCTGACCGCTGAGCAGATCGAGGAGCTCGGCCGCGAGCTGGACGCGATCCGCGACGAGGTGATCGCCAGCCGTGGCGAGAAGGACGCTGCCTACATCCGCAAGGTCATCGCGGCGCAGCGCAAGCTCGAGCTGGTCAGCAGGGGTGTACTGCTGTTCTCGATCTTCCCGCCCGCGTGGGTGATCGGCACCGCCGGTCTGTCCGTGGCGAAGATCATGGACAACATGGAGATCGGCCACAACGTCCTGCACGGCCAGTGGGACTGGATGCGGGACCCGAAGATCCACTCCACCACCTGGGACTGGGATCACGTCTCGCCGGCCGATCAGTGGAAGCACTCGCACAACGAGCTGCACCACACGTACACCAACGTGATCGGCAAGGACAACGACCTCGGCTACGGCATCATGCGCGTCGACGAGGACCAGCGGTGGCACCCGTTCCACCTCGGGCAGCCGCTGTGGAACTTCCTCAACGCCTGCTTCTTCGAGTACGGCATCGCAGCGTACGACCTGGAGCTCGGCAGGAACCTGAGCAAGCGCCGCCGCAAGAACCCGGAGTTCCGCGCGCGGGCCAGGGCCGTGGGCCGCAAGATCCGCAAGCAGGTGCTCAAGGACTACGTGATCCATCCGCTGCTGTCGGGTCCGTCGTTCCTCTCCACGCTCGCCGCCACCTTCACCGCGAACCTGGTCCGCAACATCTGGTCCCACTCGGTGATCATGTGCGGGCACTTCCCCGAGGGCGTGCAGGTCTTCGAGCGCCGGTCGATCAAGGGCGAGACGCGCGGCGAGTGGTACCTGCGCCAGATGATGGGCTCGGCGAACATCAGCGGCAGCAAGGCCATGCACTTCATGACCGGCAACCTGTCGCACCAGATCGAGCACCACCTGTTCCCGGACCTGCCGAGCAACCGGTACGCCGAGGTCGCGGTGAAGGTGCGCGCGCTGTTCGAGAAGTACGAGCTGGACTACGTCACCGGGCCGCTGCCCAAGCAGGTGTTCTCCGCCTGGCACAAGGTCTTCCGGCTCTCGCTGCCGAACAGGAAGCCCAAGGCCGAGGTGCCGGAGCGCGAGCAGGAACTCGTCGCGGCCTGATCCCTGCAGGGGTGGTGGTTGAGCTCTTCCGGCCGTACCCGCGGCGCCGCCGGTCGCGGTGAGATCCGCCGCCGACGGTGGGCGGCCGCGACTCAGGCCGTATGACACGGGAGCCGGGCAGCGCGGTGTCCGACTGCGCCGCCCGGACGTGCGTCAGGAGCACAGCACGCCCCCGGCTCAGTGTGGTAGTGACCGACCTGCCGTGGTCGGACGGGGGCCGACCCGCAGCGCACTCACCCCCCAGCCGCCGGGAGAACAGCTCGGCCTGTACTGACTCCCGACGGCAGCTCAACTGCCCTATCCCCCGACCGTGTTGGCCGTTCCGCTGCCCCCGCTCTCGGACGTTCGCTGCGGGAACCGCGTCGGCGCGGGACCCGAAGTACGCGGTGGAGCCACAGGGGGAACATCTCAACGAGCAGGCGAATCAGGCGGATTGACTCGACCGGGGGCTCGACCGGGGGCTCGACCGGCGAGAGCGTCGCAGCGTACGGGCCGGGAATGCCCTCCCCGGCTCCCCTTCAGCTCACCTCACCCCACCTTCCGCCCCTGCATCGGCGCGGTCGGCTCGCCCTCCCCGCTCCGCAGTCCTCGCAGGAACTCCTCCAACACCTCCGTAGCCGTGTGCTCCGGCCGCCAGCCCAGCTCGACCCGCGCGCGGGTGCAGTCCATCAAGGGGAGCCGCAGTACGGCGTCGAACAGATGCGGCGAGGCCGGCAGGAGCCGCAGGTTCCAGGCCGCGGCGATCGCCGACCGGGCCACTGTCCGGGGCAGACGCACCGGACGGGCGCCGAACATCGCGCCCAGCAGCGCCGCGTCCACGGTCGGATCGGCCGCCAGGTTGAACGCGCCGCGCACGTCGGTGTGCACGGCGAGCCGGTACGCCCCGGCCGCGTCGTCGGTGTGCAGCGCCTGCACGCGCAGTCCCTGCACGTCGGGGATGAAGGGCAGCGACTCGGGGCGGGCGATCTGGCCGGGCAGGAACCTGCCGCCGAAGATGCGGCGCTGCTCGCTCGCAGACTCCCGCTTGAACAGGAACGCCGGCCGCATCCGCACCACCCGGGTCTGCGGGTGGTCGCGCTCGAAGGTGTCCAGGGTCCGCTCCAGGTAGGCCTTCTCCCGGCAGTACGCGGCGTCGGGCCAGCCGTGCGTCGGCCATGACTCGTCGACCGCGCGGTCCTTGGGTCCGGGCGAGTACGCGCCGACCGACGAGGCGTGCACGAGGGCGGGCACCCGTGCGGCGGCAGCGGCTTCGAAGACCCTGATGCTGCCGAGGACGTTCGTGCGCCACGTCACCGCCGGATCGTGCGTGGGCTGGAAAGCCCAGGCCAGGTGCACCACCGCGTCGGCGCCTTCGAACGCCGCGGCCAGATCCGCGTCCTCGCAGGCCAGGTCGACGGCCGTCCACTGCGTCTTCGGCGGCGACCAGTCCGGGATCCGCCGGGCCAGCCCCCGTACCGAGGCGACCTCGGGGTCCTCCGACAGAAGACGTACCACGCTCGTCCCGACGTTGCCGGTGGCGCCCGTGACGACGACGTTGCTGCTCACCTTCGGCTCCTCTCGGCGTTCCCTTCCGGGCGAGCGACCGAGTACCCAGGCCGGGCCCGGCGCACGCGGTCATGACCCGAGAGGTAATCGACGCCCGCAGCCGTGGCCGCAAGCATGAACGACGTACCCGCCGCTTCGGCATCCCCGCACTTCAGGAGGACGTCCCATGCCGTACTTCGCGAGCCCGGTCGACGGCGCACAGCTGCACTACGTCGACTAATGCCCCGCCGACGGGCCCGTGATCGTGTTCGTGAACAGCCTCTGCTTCGGGACCGAGATGTGGGAGTACCAGATGCTGCCGCCGGCCCGCGAGGGCCACCGCTGCGTGGGCTTCGACCGGCGCGGCCACGGACGCTCCGACGACGTGTGGGGCGGCTTTGACCTGGACAGCCTCGCCGACGACCTGCAGGGCCTCCTCGACCGTTTCGACCTGCGCGGGGTCACCCTCGTGGGCCACTCCCTCGGAACCGCGGAGATCGTCCGCTGTCTGACCCGGCACGGCGCCGACCGCGTCACCCGAGTGGCGCTGGTCGCCGGCATGGCGCCCGGTCCGGCCCGGTCGGCGAACCACCCCGAGGGCGTCGACCCGGAGCTCCTGCGGGCGGGCACCGAAGCCTTCCGCCGCGACCACTCCGTCTTCTTCACGGACGGCGCGCACGCCTTCTTCGCCCTGGACCGGCCGGGCAACGACCTCTCCGAGGCGTACGTCGAGACCATGATCCGGCGCTGTCACGGCTCGACCGCCCGGGCCGGGGTCGCCCTCGGCGAGCTCATCGCCGAACTCGACGTCGCCCCCGAGCTGGCCGCGCTCGACCTGCCCGTGCTCGTCGTCCACGGCACCCACGACACCTCCGGGCCCATCGAGCTGACCGGCCACCGCGCCTCGCCCCGAAGGCCACCCTCGAGGTGTACGAGAACGCCGGCCACGGCCTCTTCCCCACCCACGCCGACCGCCTCACCGCGGACCTGCGCGAATTCGTGGCCGGGGGCTGGTACCGCAACGGTGCTTGTTCTGACCGCTGGGCAGTTTCGGCGGCGGGCGATCACCCGGTGCCGGCGGTCTTCGCGGTGCCAGGGCCTAACCTCGGCGGGGCCCGGTCGTAGATCCGCCGACCGTGGGCTCCCTCGCCGCAGGAGCGGCGTGTCCGCTTCTGCCTGGGCAGGCCTGCTGTGAAGCAGAGGAGAACGTCCCGCGCTCGCGCAGGGTGCAGCAGCCCGATGACGCCGAGCCGAGGCGAGCCTTCCCGCCCGTGGAGGGTCAAGCGGTGCTGAGGGGGTGGGTCGCCGTGGCCGAGCGTGGAGGCCAGGTGTGGGGGGCGAGTATGCCGAGGACGTAGGCGCGGGCCACGAGGGCCGGACGTGTGGCGGCGCCCAGCAGATGCCGCAGGCGGCTGAGGTGGTAGTCGAGTGTCTGCCGCGACAGTTTCAGCGAGGCGGCTATGTCACTGTTGCTGCTGCCCTGCGCCAGCAGCGACAGGATGCGGATCTGCGCCGCGGTCAGCGGCGGATGCGCCTCGTGGGCGAGGCTCTGATGGGTGATCACGGCCCAGACGTGCCGTGCCCGGCTGGCGGAATGGCCGATAGTCGTCAGGTGGACCTCGGCCCGCCGCTGCAGTCCTCGGGTGTCGACGAGCACGGCGGTGGTCTCGACACGTCGGGTGCGGCGGGCTATCAGACTGTTCCAACGACGGTGCAACCGGTCGAGATCGGGGCCGGGTCCGGGGGCGAGCAGCGTGTGGGCGCGGCGGCCCACGAGGTCGGTCAGGCCGAGGTGGAAGAGTTCGGCGGCCGCCACGCTCGCCTCGACCACCCGCCCGCTCGCCGACAACAGGGCGCAGGGCAGCCCGCTGTGGTCACGCAGGGCGCTGAGGTTCTCCTCGGCCTCCTGGCGCTGCGCCGTGGCCCGCAGGTGGTCGGTGATGTCCACGTAGATGCCGGCGATGCACGTACGGGACTGTTCCCGCACCGGGAAGCGGTGGCCGACCGCGCGGCCCGTGGTGCCGTCCGGACGCCGGTAGCGGAGGGTGTGACGGACGGGCGTGCCTCGGGTGAGTATCTGCTGGTCCAGGGCCCGGAACCGGTCCGCCTCGGCCGGGGCGTCGAAGTCCTCGATGTATCTGCCGACCAGTTGCTGCGGCACGGTGCCGTAAAGGTGCGCGTAGGCGTGGTTGGCCCACAGGTAGCGCCCGTCGCGATCCCGGATGAAGGCGGCCGCCGGAGCGAGATCCACAAGATCCGCGAAGGCAGCGTGGCCGGGGGGCGCCGCGAGCCCCGCTCCTCGTCGCCGCCGGTCCCCGGTGGGCTGTGAGCCGCCCGGGTCGGCGCGGCCGCCGGGGTCGTCCCACTCGTCCGTCTGCCCGGGCCCGTCGGCGTTCCCCTCCCCCGCCTGCCACGGCTCGTCGACTTCGCATTCCCTCCAGAACGCGGGAAGGCTCTCGAGCAGTGTCTTGAGGCTTGGGTCGCCCATCACGGTCTCCATCCGTATACGACCGGCTGACGCACAGTCACATGACGTTGGACAGCCCGCCCGGTACAGCACAAGCGCCATTCCCGGCCGAGTTGCCGAAAAGGGACGGGGGGACCCCGCCGCCCTACCGCTCGGGCCGGGCGCCGGGGACGAGATTCTGCGAATCACGTCTGCGACTCAGGCGTTTGCCTGAGTCGCGAGCGCCCTCTGCGGCGATATGGACGGGTACAGCCTGGTCCCCTGGAGTGTGCGGGCGGGACGCCGGACGCCGCCCCCGCACGCGCCCCCGGGCCCGTCGCCGCACCAATGGCGCCGAGCACGGCCCCTACCGACCAGGTGAATGGAGACGAACTTCTGTGAGCACGGTGCTGTTGGTGCATGCCAAGGGTGGTCCGCCGCTCGGCCATGTCCTGTCCCGGACGGCGGTGAGGGCGGACGTGCACCTGCTGGCGCTCAGCGCCCTTCCCGCCGCCGTGGCGGGTTCTGCCGCCAGACTGTGCGCCTCGGTCACGACGTCGGACGACTCGGGCCGCTGCGATCTGGTCTCGCTGATCGTCTCGCGGGCCCAGGAGGTGGGCGCGGACGCCGTGATCACCTTCTCCGAGTACGCGGTCGTGGCCGTCGCCGAAGCCTGCGAGAAGCTCGGCCTGCCCGGCGCGGGCGCAGCCGCCGCACTCGCGCGCGACAAGCGGTTGATGCGCAGCACCTGGCAGCGAAGCGGCCTGCCGCAACCCGCGTTCCGCCCCGTCGCCACGGAAGCGGATCTGCAAGCGGCGGTGGACTCCCTGTCCTGTCCGCTGCTGCTGAAGGCGGCCTGGAGCGCGGGATCCACGGCCCACCAGATCATCACCTCTCCCGGTGACGCGTCCGCCGCCTGGGCCCGCTCCCGGCAGGTCATGGCGGAGTCCGCCCGGTTGGGATACGCGGAACTGCATGTCGCCGAGGCGAACGCCGACTTCGTGGTCGAGGAGATCGTCAGCGGCACGGCGGCGGACTGGTTCGACGAGCCCGGCTGGGGCGACTACCTCAGCGTCGAGGGCGTCGTGGCGGACGGCGTGTTCCACCCCGTCTGTCTCAGCGGCCGGATGCCCACCATCGAGCCCTTCACCGAGCGCGCCGGCATCACCCCCGCCCTGCTCTCTCCGGACGCCCAGAACCGCGTCGTGGACCTTGCGCGCCGCGCGGTCGACGCCCTGGGCCTGCGCGACTGCGGGACGCACACGGAGATCAAGCTCGGCCCCGACGGGAGCATGTGGCTCATCGAGACCGCTGCCCGGTTCGGCGGCGCGATGACGGTGCCGCAGATCGAGGAGGTCTTCGCACTGGACCTGGTGGGCATGCTCGTCGACCACCTCCTGGGACGCCCTGTCGCCTGGCCGGAGCAGGCCCTGACACCAGCGCAGGCCCGGGGTGCGGCGGGCTCCCTCGTCGTCCTCGCGGTCGACGGCCGCGGCGATGCATGGCAGGACCGCAGGGTCTGGGACTTCCCCGTGGTCGCGTCGGACGTGCCGCTGAGCCCGGACAGCGAGCTGTCGGTGGTGGCGGAGAGCTCCCTGCCCGACGGCAGTGTCGTGCCGGTCTACGACCCCGCCGCGGGCGCCAACACCATGGCGGCCCTGTGCCTGCTCTCCGCCGCCGACCCGCGGACGGTGCTGCGCGACTTCGAGACCCTGGTGGACGCCCTGCCCCGGGTGCTGCCCGCCGCGCAGTCCGAGGAGGTCCCCGCATGAGCGTCCACCCGGCCACCGGTGCCGCCGAGCCCGCCACGGACCGCACGGTCGTCGGCGAGAATCTCTCCCTGCCGCTCTTCCGGACGCTGTCGGGAGTCCTGGCGGGTCACCCCTACCTCAAGGTCGTCGTCGACCGCGCGGAGGACACCTGGCACCTGCTCGACACCGGCGCGCACCCCTTCCACGCCAACTACATCGCCACCCGGGTGCTGGGGATGGACCTGGCCACGCTCGACGCGCAACTGGACGCGTTCAACGCCTCCGTCTACACCGATCCCGAGCGCCGGTTCCTGCTCGGTGTGCTGTCCCTGCACACCGAGCAGGAAGAGGGCAGGGAGCGGCCCTTCCTCGTCCTGGAGACGACCGAGGCCGACACCATGCACGGCGAACTGCTCGCATTCTTCTACGCGTTCGTGCGGGCCCGGGTCGACAGCAGGCTGCCGCTGCTGCTCAAGCCCGCCAACCACGGGCAGGAGGAGGAACTGTCGGCGATCAGTGAACAGCGTGTGCCCCGCATCCTGAGCCACGAGCTGTTCGGTTCCCGGGAGCGCACACCGCTCAACGCCGGCGAGGCCACCGGTCGACTGCGGTTCTTCCGGACCACCGAGGAGTACACGGCGGCGGAGACCGGGCTGGGCTGGGCGGACATCGTGGCGATGCCCTGCCTGCCGGACGACGTGCCGCGTGTCGCCGGCTTCATCAACACCGCGCCGATCACGCCCCTTTCGCACACCAACGTCCTCGCCTGCGGGTGGGGCATTCCCAACGCGATCGTCCGCGACCTGGAGCAACTCGTCGACAAGCACGGTCTCGACAACGCGTGGGTGCGCTACCGGGTCGACGAGGACGACATATCCCTGCAGCGCCTCGACCACGAACCCGACCTGCGGGCGCCGGCCTGGCACCAGCAGCGCATACGCCTCGAACCGCCCCTGCTGGAGGACGCCCCCGTCCTGTCCCTGCACCGGCTGCGCAGTGCCGACCGCGACCGCTACGGCACGAAGGCGGCCCATCTCGGCGAACTGCACCACGTCCTCGACAGCCGCACGGTGGACCTGACCTCCTTCTACGGCCGGCCCCGTCCGCCGCGTGCGGACCTCTACGGCCACCTCGCCGCCCGCCTCGGCCTCACCTCCTTCACAGCCGAGCAACTCCGCTTCAAGGCAGCCGAGTTCGTCGCCGAGGCGGTCGGCGCCCCCGAAGGCGTCGCACTCCCCTTCGCACTCCAGCAGCGGTTCCTCGCCTCCTCCCCCGCCCTCCAGCAGGGCATCGGCAAACTGAAGATGGCCCTCGAACTCGACGCCACCGACGTCCTGGACTCACTGTGCCTGCACCTGCAGCACCTGATCCGGCACACCCCCGTCCCCGAGGCGGTCACCCGCCAGATCGACCAGGCCTTTCCCGCCGCGGCGGCCTCGCGCGGACGGCTGGTGGTGCGATCCTCCTCCAACGCCGAGGACCTCCCCGGGTTCTCCGCGGCGGGCGTCTACGACTCCGTCACCACCGTCCACGGCACCGGCGAACTCCTCGACGCCGTACGCCAGGTGTGGGCCTCCCTCGTGTCGCCCCGCAGTGTGCGGCTGCGCCACCAGGTCGGCATCTCCCTCGACGACACCTACATGGGTGTGATCATCCAGGAATACGTGCCCGCCTCCCTGGGCGGCGTCCTCGTGACCTGCAACCCGACCCGCCGAGAGGACTTCCGCAACGTCTACCTCAACTGTTCCCCGGGCTCGCCCGAGCAGGTGGTCGACGGGACGGTGCTGCCGCAGCAGTACCTGTACAACACCGTGGAGGGCGGCGGCCGTACCGTCGCGCTGGGCTCGTCGGGCCAGAAGCTGTCCGCCGCCGTCCGCACCCGGCTCGCCGACCTGTCCTTGACCGGACGGCTCCTCCAGTCCCACTTCAGCGCCACCGACGTGGACCAACCCCTCGACATCGAGTGGCTGATGACCGGGCAGGGCGGCTTCCGGCTGGTCCAGATCCGTCCCTACGCGCTGTGAGGGTGCGTCCTGGCCGGCCGCGCCCCGGCACCGGAGCGTCCCCGGGCCCGACCGACACCGCCCGCCGGATCATCCGGCTCAACTACGGCTTCCAGCTGCTGTTCAACCTGCTGTGGTGGATGCCGGTGTTCTACGCCTACCAGAAGGCGGCCGGCCTCTCGGACGGACAGATCTTCGGCATCCAGAGCATCTACTACGTGGCCTTCTGCCTGCTCGAGATTCCGACCGGGCTGATCGCCGACCGGATCGGCACCCGTAACTGCCTGCGGGCCGGCGCGGTGGTGATGACGGCCGCGAACCTGGCCCCGGTGGTCAGCGCCTCGTACACGGGGTTCCTCCTCCACTTCCTGGCCATCGCCGCCGGCCGGTCGCTCACCTCGGGCGCGGCGAGCGCCTACCTGTACGACGGGCTGCGGGCGCAAGGGTGCGACGAGCACTACCTGCGGGCGGAGGGCACCGCGCGGGCACTGGGCCTGACGGCGAAGGTGGTGTGCTGGCCGCTGGTCGGGCCCTTGATGGCTCTCGCGCACCCGGCCCCGTACCTGCTCAGCGCCGCAAGCGCGGCTGGCTCCCTCGTCTGCGCCGTGCTGCTGCCCCGACTCGCCGGAGCGGAAGCCGGAGCGGACACGGGCCGAAGTGACGGCGGGCGCAGGGGCGGCGCCTTCCTGCGGGACGCGGGGACCGCGCTGCGCTGCGTCGCCTCCTCGCCGTGGCTGGCGCTGGTGATGGTGCAGGGCGTGGCGGTCTTCACGCTGTCGCGTATCTGCCAGGTCAATCTCTTCCAGCCGATCCTGCTGGACCACGGCATAGGCGAGGCCTCGCACGGAGGGGTGCTGGCCGCGATGACCGTGGCGGAGGCGGTGGCGTCCGCGCGACCCCAATGGCTCAGCCGCAGACTGCCGCCGGTCGCCTGGGTGTCCGTCCTCAGCCTCGCGCTGGCGGCCGCCCTGGCGGCCATGACCCTCGGCGGGCCGTGGACCGTCGTCGTGCTGCTCTGCCTGTTCGCCGCCGCCACCGGGTTCGCGTTCCCGGTCCAGCGCAAACTGGTCAACGACGCGGTTCCCGCGCATGCACCGCGGGCCACCCTCCTGTCGGTGGAGAGCATCGTGGACCGCGCGGTGTGCGCCCTGGCCGCGATCGCCGCGGGCGCGTACCTGTCGGCCGGGCGTCTCGACGCCCTGCTGTGGCACAGCGCACTGGCCACGGCGGTGCTGCTCGGAGCCTTCCAACTGCTGCTGCGCAGCGGGGTGGTCTCCCACGGGGGCCAGGACGGGGATCGGGCGGTGCCGCGAGCGGGCGGCCGCAAGGGAGCCGGTGGCCCCGCCTCGGCGGAGGCGGGCGACGGTGCACCCGACCTTTCGGACGCGGGGGACGCCGCCCGCAGGGAGGCCCTCGAACCGAACCGGGCTCCCGGGTACCACGAAACGACCTGACGGCCTGACGGTCTCCCGGCGGCCGCGTCGGGCCACCGGGACCGTCGCGCCGTCGGCATATCAGTCTGTCACCCGGCGCCGACACGGTAGCCGTGGCGCAGGCGCCGATCCGTCGTCGTACGCCCCGGAACCAAGGGCGTACGACGACGGGCGGTCCCGCCTGCGGCTGCGGCTGCGGCTGCGGCTGCGGCTGCGTTCATGCGTGGCGACGTCCGAGGAGTTCGACCAGTCCCGCCGGCAGGAACGCGGGCCGCTGCGGCATGCCGATCTGGTACGCCACGTAGCCCAGCGAGGAGGCGACGGACACCTCCTGGGCGGTCTCCGCCTGGTACACGACCCGGCAGCCGGCCGAGTCCTCCTTGGCGCGCTGCCACAGGACCGGGGACGGCTTGCGTTCGGCTTCGGTGCGCGGTGTACGGATCCGGTCGCCGAAGTCCGCCCAGGCAAAGGCCGCCGGGCCCCGCCACGTCGCGTCCACCTCCGTCCGGAGCCGGGCGGCACGCTCGGCGTCGGTCGTGCCCCAGGAGGCCGGGACATTGGTGATCAGGCCGACTCTGATGTGGCGTTCCCGCAGGGTCCGCAGGTACGAGGACGCCCCGGGCAGGTAGGTGGTGCTGCCGTCTCCGGCGGTGTGCACCAGGGTCTCTCCCAGGTCGAAGTACACGACGGGACACCCCCGTTCGCCGTGCTCGGGCATGATCGTGGTGACGGCCGCCCCCGGGCCCTTGTCGGCTTCCTCGGGGGCGGCCGCGGTCGCCGGCGTACAGAGCAGGCTCGACGCCAGGGCCGCGACCAGCGCGAGGCCCACACGGGCCGAACTGTCGGAGGCGGATCCGTTCATGTGCACCGTCCCTTCGCTGTCCTGAACATGACATGATAGTGCCCCTGCGTCCGCCGCCTCCGTTCCCGGCGTGATCCCTTCCCGGCGTGATCCCTTCCTGGGGTGTCCGCCCGTGACCGCGGGGCTCAGGTGACCGGGCCCGACGGTGAGGGTGCGCGGTCGTACGACGATTCGCGCACGATGGCACTCAAGTGCTGTGCGGCGGTCAGCAGTTCGGTGTGGGTGGTGTAGAGCGCGTTGACGCCGAAGCGGAGCAGGTCGGGGGCGCGCATGTCGATGACGACGCCCCGGTCCGCCAGGGCCCGGGTCAGGCCTAGGGCGTGCGGGTGGCGCAGGGACACATGGCTGCCCCGGCGGGTCGCGTCCCGGGGGGTCGCCGGGGTGATGTCCAGCGGGGTGAGGAGTTCCTCGGCGCAGGTCAGGAAGAAATCCGTCAACGAGACGCTCTTGGACCGCAGTTGTGCCAGGTCCACGTCCTCGAAGACGGTGAGGGCCGCCTCGAGGGCGAGCAGGGACAGGATGGGCGGGGTGCCGATACGGGCGCGGGCGATGCCCGGGGCGGGTGTGTAGTGCCGGTCCATGGCGAAGGGGTTCGCGTGGCCGTTCCAGCCGGTCAGCGGGGTGTCGAGGGCGTCGTGGTGACGGCGGGCGGCGTAGAGCCAGGCGGGCGCGCCGGGGCCGCCGTTGAGGAACTTGTAGCCGCAGCCGACGGCGAGGTCCACCTCCAGTGCGTCGAGGTGCAGCGGCATCGCGCCGGCCGCGTGGCACAGGTCCCACACCGCGAGCGCGCCCGCCCGGTGCGTGGCCTCGGTCAGCGCGGCCATGTCGTACAGCTCGCCGGTGCGGAAGTCGACCGGTGAGTAGCTGACCGCCGCCACCCGGGAGCCCTGTTCGGCGAGGAACTTCTCCAGGTCGGCCGGGGGTATGCGGCACACCTCCAGGGCGCTGTCCCGGCGGGCCACCGCGTCGGCGAGGTAGCGGTCGGTGGGGAAGTGGCCGGGATCGGTGACCAGCAGGGGCCGGTCGGGGCGCAGCGCGGTGGCCGCGCTGAGGGCGGTGAACAGCTGCACGCTGGTGGAGTCGCCCGCCACCGTCTGCCCCGGCGCGGCGCCGACGAGGCGGCCGATGGTGTCGCCGACCCGCAGGGGCGCGTCCCACCAGCCGCTGTCGTTCCAGGAGCCGATCAGGCCGGTGCCCCACTGGCGGGCCACGACGTCCGCGAGGGCGGGCGGGACGGCGGCGGGCAGCGGGCCCAGGGAGTTGCCGTCCAGGTAGATGACGCCCTCGGGGAGGATGAACCGCTCGGCCAGCGGGGCCAAGGCGTCCTCGGCGTCGGAGCGGGCGGCCCGGTCTTCGAGCGGGGTGGCGAAGGTCATGGGTGCGTGGCCCTCCCTGGGGCGGTGCCGCGGTCGATGCGGGGTGCTGCGGTCGTGTCGGCGCCGCTGTCGATGCGGGGTGCGGGGGCCGTGTCGGTGCCGTCGCGGGGTGCGGGGGCCGTGTCGGTGCCGTCGCGAGGTGCGGGGAAGCCGGCGGACATCTCCCGCAGGGTGTCGGCGACCGCGCGGGCTCCGGGGGCGCCGGGTTCGATGAGGGTGTAGTGGCCGGTGCCGGGCAGCACGACCGTCCTCAGGTCCTTGTGCACGGCCGCGTAGTCGGTGAACTGGGTGAGCGGGACCTCCTCGTCCGCGGCGCCGTGCAGCAGCACCGTCGGCACACCGGTGGTACCGGCGCCGCGCAGCAGGGTGAGGGGGTCGACGGCGGGCAGCCGTTCCTCGAACACCGCCTCTCCCCCGAGGAGTTGCACGGCCGCGTCGTTGCTGAGGCCGTCCCGGCGGGTGGCGGCGAGGTCCGTGATCGGGGCGAGTGCGAGCACGCCGGTCGGGAGGGTGCCCGTGTGCCAGCGGGAGCCGTCGGGCAGCAGGCCGCGCGCCGCGCACCACAGGGCCAGATGGCCGCCGGAGCAGTGGCCGGCCAGGACGTAGGGCCGCCCCTCGGGAAGGGTGTCCACGATCCGGGCCACGTCGTCGAAGGTCTCGGGATGCCCGCCGGCCCCGCCCGAGCGGCGGAAGCCCGGCAGCAGCACGTCGAAGCCCTGCTCGGCGAGGTAGGCGGCGAACGGCGTGAGGTGCATGCGGTCGTAGCGCCAGTAGCCGCCGTGGAGCAGGATCACCAGGGGGGCGCCGGGCTCCCCGGCCGGCCAGGCGTCGTAGGCCTGGTGCGGGTGGTCGCCGTAGCGGCCGTGCGCCGGACCCAGCACCGGCTTGAGGCTCAGTACCCGCTTCTCCTCCTCCGCCGCGAAGGCGGAGATCGCCCTAGACCCCACCGCGCACCTCCCACAGCTCCGGGAAGACCGGCCGGTTAGCGCGCTGTTCGAGCCAGGCGAGGCCCGTGGAGCCGGCGCTGCCGCTCTTGGCGCCCATGGCCCGGCGGACGACCATGACGTGGTCGAAGCGCCAGCGCAGGACGAGTTCGGCGATGTCGGTGAGCAGTTCGCCGAGGACGAGCAGCGGATCGTGCTGGGGGCCGGAATAGATCAGCCGCCACACCTCCACGACGCCCGGGTCCGACGTGTAGGGCGCGCTGACGTCGCGTTCCCGCACGTGCTCCGGAACCGGCAGCCCCCGCCGGTGCAGACAGCCGAGCACCTCGTCGTACAGGGACGGCTGGCGGTGGGTCTCGCTGAGCGCCTCGTGCACGACGGGGTCGCCCCGGTGCAGGCGCAGCATCGCCTCGGACTTGTCGCCGAGCAGGAACTCCAGTTGCCGGTACATCGCGGACTGGAAGCCCGAGGCCTTGCCGAACGCGGCCCGGAAGCCGTTGAAGCGGGCGGGGGTCAGCGCGGCCAGGGGCGCCCAGGCGGCGTTGAGGGCGGTCAGGGCGCGGCGGCTGCGGGTCAGGGCGTCCATGGCGGCGTCCAGGTCGTCCTTGGCGAAGGCCGTGCCGGCGCTGCGCCACTCGTGGACGATCAGGGTGAACCACAGCTCCATCACCTGGGTGGTGACGACGAATCCCATCTCGTCGGGTGCCTCGGTGAGGGGCTGCTGGAGGTTGTTGAGGACGGACGCGTGGACATAGGCGTCGTAGGGGCTGGCACCTTCGAAGGGCCGGGTGAGTGAGTCGTCCGCGGCCCGGGCCGGTGCGGACGTGCCGTCGTTCATGGTGAGGGCCTCCTGTTGCTGCCGCGGGCGGCGCGGCGGGACGGGCGCGGGGCTCACGGGCCGAGGTGAACTCCGCCGGAGGCGTCGATCCACTGGCCGGTCACCCAGCGGGCGTCGTCGCTCGCCACGAAGGAGACGACGTCGGCGATGTCCGCGGGGGCGCCGAGCCGGCCGAACACGGAGGCCGCCTCGTACCTCTGCCGGATCTCCGGGACGGCGAGCGTCGGATTGATCTCCGTCTCGGTGTAGCCGGGCGCGACGCTGTTCACCGTGATGCCCCGCGGTCCCAGTTCCTGGGCCAGGGCCAGGGTGAGGTGGTCGAGGGCGGCCTTGGTCATGGTGTAGGCGATGATCGGCGGGAAGGCGACGCGCGTGGCGACCGAGGAGACGTTCACGATCCGGCCGCCGTCGCGCAGCCGGTCCAGACCGCGCTGGACGATGAAGAACGGCGCTCTGGTGTTGATCGCGAAGACCCGGTCGTAGTCGTCCTCGGTGACGTCCGCGATGCGGCGCGGGACGGTGATGCCCGCGTTGTTGACGAGGATGTCCAGGCCGGGCGCCGCGTCCTGCCCGGCGAGGGCGTGGTCGAAGGCCGTCCACAGGGTGTCGGCGTCACCGGGCACGCCCAGTTCGGCGTGGACCGGGAAGGCACGTCCGCCGTCGGTCTCGATCTCCTTGACGGTGCGCTCGGCGGCCTCGTGGTCATGTCCGTAGTGGACGGCCACGAGGGCGCCCTCGTCGGCCAGCCGGCGGGCGACGGCCCGGCCGATGCCGCGGCTGCCGCCGGTCACCAGCGCGGTCCTGCCCGCGTGCCGCAGGGGGGTGGTCAACGTGTTCTCCTTCTGTTGGGGGCGCTGGGGTGGGTGGTGGCCGGGGCGGGTGCCGTCAGGCGTCGAAGTCGACGGTGACCTCGCCGCCGAGGGGCCGGGCGCGGCAGGTGAGCGTGTAGCCGGCGGCCAGTTGTCCGGCGTCGAGGGCGTACTGGGGGCCGGTCGCGACCTCGCCGGCGAGGACCTTGGCACGGCAGCTGCCGCAGATGCCCTCGCGGCAGGCGTACGGCACGTCCGGGTGGTCGCGCAGCAGCGCGTCGAGGAGCGCGGGGTCTCGCGGCCCTGCGGTGACGACCCGGCGGTGGCCGTCGTAGAGGGCGGTGATCCGGGTGCTCTCAGGGACGCGCGGCGCGCCGGGTCGGGGCGGGGCGCCGGGCACCGGCAGGCCGCCGGGCACGGGCGGGAGCGGCGGGGTGTCGCCGAGGGTGAACAGTTCGGAGCGGACCAGGGCCGGGTCGGCTCCCGCGTCCGTCAGCGCCCGTCGGACGGTGGCGACCAGACCGGCCGGACCGCACAGGGCGAAGGCGGTGTCCGGGCCCGGCCGGATGTCCAGCGCGGCGAGCAGCCGAGGCAGCCGCACGGCGTCGATCCGGCCGTCCAGGGGCGGGCGACCCTCGCGGGTCAGCAGGTGGAGCACGGTGAACCGGTCGACGAACGCGTCCTTGAGCAGGGCGAGTTCGTGGGCGAGCAGGGCGTCCGCAGCCGTGGGGACCGAGTGGACGAGGTGGACCCGGCAGGTGGGATCCGTGCGCAGCGCGCTCGCGGCCATGGCCGCGAGCGGGGTGATGCCGGAGCCGCCCGCGATCAGCACGTGGTGGGCTCCGGGCAGCTCGGGCAGGGCGAAGGCCCCGGCGGGCGCGGAGAGTTCGAGGTGGTCGCCGGGTGCCAGCCGGGTCAGCGCGTACGCGCCGAAGCCGTCCGGGGCGCCCCGCTTGATCACCAGCCGCAGCGCGCCGGGCTCCTCGGGCGGCGGGCACACCGAGTAGCTGCGGCGCAGTTCCTCGCCCGGGCGGCGGTGCCGGACGACGACGTGCTCGCCGGGCCGGTGCGCGAAGGTGGCGCGGAGTGGGGCCGGTACGTCCAGGGTGACGGCGACGGCGTCCCCGGTGAGGTGCTGGACGGCGGTGACCGGGAGCCGGTGCCAGCCGGTGCGACGGCGGGCGCCGTCGGGCGCGAGGGCGGGGTTCGGGCGGGTCCTCATAGCGCGCTCAGGTGGGGGAACAGCTCGCGGCAGGCGGTGCAGCGCAGCATCGACTGGCAGCGGGTGGGGCCGAACGCGCTGTGCGGCCGGGTGGCTCGGGAACCGCAGTGCGGACAGGGCACCCCGGTGAGCCGGACGAGGACCGGCCCGTCACCCGGTGCGGGCGTGGGCGGGGCGATGCCGTGGGCGGCGAGCGCGGCGCGGCCGGCCGCGGTGATGCGGTCCGTCGTCCACACCGGGGACAGCACCTGCCGTATCCGGGCGTCGGGGTGGCCGCAGTCCGTCAGGACGTCGCGGATCGAGGAGGCGATGGCGGCCAGTGCCGGGCAGCCCAGGTAGGTGGGGGTGAACTCCACCTCGAGACGTCCGTCGGCGGCGGGGCCGACCGATCCGATCACTCCGAGGTCTCCGAGGGCGATGAAGGGCAGCTCCGGGTCCGGCAGCGCCTCCACCCGGGCGCGGACCTCCGATGCCGCGAGGGTCGTGCCGCCGTTCACCAGGTGCCTCCGGGGAACTGGCGCCGCACCGACTGGAGTTCGGCGACCAGGGACGCGAACTCCTCGGTGTGCAGGCCCGCACGGCCGCCCCGGGCCCGCCAGCGGGGGGACGGGACGGTGAGTCCGGCCCGGGTGATCACCTCTGCCGTGCTCCGCTGCCATCCCGGGCGCAGGGGGGCGGGCGAGGGGGCCGTTCCGGCGGCGGCGAGGTCGCGTACCGGGTCGTCCTCGTCGAAGAGTTCCGCCGTGTACGGCCACACGCGGTCGAGGCCCTCCTGCATGCGGCGGGCGCTCTCGGCGGTCCCGAGGCCGAGGCGTTCGGTCCAGGTGTCGGCGTGCAGCCGGTGGAAGGCGGTCTCCTTGGCGGCCCGCTGTCCGAACGCGGCCAGTTCGGGGTCCGCGCACCCGCCGAGCGCCCCGTAGTACGCCACGGCGTAGTGGGTGTAGGCGAGCTGCCGGGCGACGGTGGCCGCGAAGTCGCCGTTGGGCAGCTCGGTGAGCAGGGCGTTGGTGAACTCGCGGTCGGTCCGGGAGAAGGCGAGGTCGTCCTCGTCGCGTCCGGTGCCGTCGAGGCGTCCGGCGAGGGTGAGCAGCAGCCGGGCCTGGCCGACGAGGTCGAGGGCGATGTTGGACAGCGCCAGGTCCTCCTCGATGGTGGGCGCCCGGGTGATCCACTGGCACAGCCGCTGGCCGAGGACGAGGGCGTCGTCGCCGAGGCGCAGCAGCTGGACGGCGAGTCGGGGGTCGGTGCGGGCGTCCGCCTCGGTGGCGGCCGCCCGCTCAGTGGTCGTGGCCACCGTCGGGGCTCCTCTCGGTCGTCAGCGGCGCGAACTGCTGGGGGTACCGGTACGGCTTGTGCCGCGCGTTGGCGAAGTACGCGTCGCGTTCGTCCGGTGAGGCGGTGTGCACCGCGTCCGAGCGGACCACCCACAGCGACAGCGGGTCGCCCCGGCGGGTGTAGAGGTCACGCGCCCTGAGCAGGGCCGTGTCCGGGTCGTACGCGCGTACCGAGCCCACGTGCTGGTGGGAGAGTCCGCGCCGGGGCCGCAGGAAGACCTCCCAGGACCCGGGGACGCCCTCCGTCCGCGCCGCCTGGGCGCCCTCCGTCCGCGCCGCCTGGGCGCCCTCCGGCCGCGCCTCCGGGGCGCCTTCCTTCTGCCCGCCGCTCATGCCCCTGCCTCCGTACGGTCGTGGCCGTGCTCCGGCCCGTGCCCGTACGCGTGCGCACCGGCGTGCCGGCCGGTCGCCCCGTCGCCGTCCGGGGTGCGGGCGGCGTACGCGGCGGCGGCCTCCCGTACCCAGGCGCCGTCCTCGTGCGCCGCACGCCGGTGGGCGACGCGCTGCCGGGCCCAGTGCGTGTCCTCGCCCAGCGCGCGCCGGTAGACGTCCCAGTCGACCGGGGTGAAGTCGTAGTGGCCGCGTTCCTCGTCCCAGCGGATCGCAGGGTCGGGCAGGGTCAGGCCGAGGCGTTCGGCCTGCGGGACACAGCTGTCGACGAACCGCGCGCGCAGTTCGTCGTTGGTGTGCCGCTTGATGCCCCAGGCCATGGCGCGGCGCGAGACCGCGGCACCGACCGCCGCGGTGCGCGCGTCGGCGCCGCCCGCCTCGGTGTCGGGCGGGCCGAACATCAGCGCCACGGCAGGCAGCCACCAGCGGTCCACCGCGTCCTGCGCCATCGCCTTCTGTGCCGGCGTCCCCTCGCACAGGGCGCGCAGCAGGTCGTAGCCCTGCCGTACGTGGAAGGCCTCCTCCTGGCACACGCGCCGCATGGCCCGTGCGTAGGGTCCGTACGAAGTACGGCACAGCGGGGCCTGGTTGATGACGGCGGCGCCGTCCGTCAGCCAGGCGATGGTGCCGGTGTCGGCCCAGGTCAGCGCGGGGTGGTCGAAGGTCGCCGAGGCGCGCTGACGGCCCTGGTGCAGGGCGTCCAGCAGATCGGCCCGGTCCACGCCCAGCGTCTCGGCGGCGGAGTACAGGTACAGACCGTGCCCGGCCTCGTCCTGGACCTTGGCGATGAGCACCGACTTGCGGTGCAGGGAGGGCGCCCGGGTGAGCCAGGCGCCCTCCGGCTGCATGCCGATGATCTCGGAGTGGGCGTGCTGCGCGAGCTGCCGGAGCACCATGCGGCGATAGCCGTCGGGCATCCAGTCGCGCGGTTCGACGGCCTCACCGGCGCCGACGAGCGCCTCGAACCTCGCCGTCGGTTCGTCCTCGCCGGCGGCCGCGGTGTCGGCGGGCCCTGCCGCGCTCATGCCGCGCCTCCCCGGCCGATCCGCGCCGCGGCGGCGACGTACCCGCCCCTGGACCGGACCCCTGGCCTGGGCACTGGCATCACTCCTTCGGTGTTTCCCTGGCGCCGTTGCGCCCGCCTCGCCCGGTGGACCGGGCGAGGCCTGCGACTGGGAAAGAGGCCGTGCGGGAGGCTCGCAATCCCCCGGCGTGCCGGACGGGTCCCGTGACAAACGTCACGCGGGGGTGCGGGGATTGCGGTGCGGGGTGTGGGCCTCTTGTTGGGGTGACAGGCGAAGGACGCGATCCGCTCGGCGGTCGGCCTGCCGGGCGAAAGGGGTAACCATGAGCACCGTCAGGGAGTTGCTGGTCGAGCTGACCGGCACGGAGGAGTTCGCCGACGCCGCGCGGATCGGTGACGACCTCGACCTCGCCGCGAGCGGCATCGACTCCGGGGACCTGGTCAGGCTGGTGCTGCTGGTCGAGCAGCGGGCCGGAGTGGAGATCACCGCGGACGACATGGAGAAGCTGCAGACGATCGCCGACTACGAGCGTTTCGTGGCCGAGCGGTCCGCGGCCGGTGCCGGTGGCGGTGCCTGATGTGGCTCACGCAGCTTTTGGAACGCAACCGGCAGTGCTTCCCCGGGCGGACGGCACTGGTCGACGAGCGGCGCGCGGTCACCTGGGCCGGATTCCACGACCGTACGCTCGAACTCGCCCGGGGATTCGCGGAGCTGGGGATCGAGCACGGTGACCGTGTGGCCGTGCTCTCCAAGGACCGGATCGAGGTGCTGGAGACCTACTTCGCGCTCGCGCGTCTCGGCGCGCTGTTCGTTCCGCTGAATCACAGCCTGGCCGTGCCCGAGGTCGCCGACATCGTGGCACGCGTCGGCGCCGTCGCCGTGTTCGGCGAGTCCGAACTGCTGGACCGGCAGCCGGAGTTCCCCGCCTCGGTGCGGATCACGATGGCGTTCGACAAGCCGGCCTTCGAGGCACTGGGCAGCGTGGCGGCGCGGCGCGAGCTGCCGCCCGTGGCCGACACCGATCCGGTGGCCGTGCTGCACACCTCGGCGACCACCGGGCGGGCCAAGGGCGTCACGGTCGACGGCGCCTCGTTCCGCGCCATCGCCCTGGGCTGGCTGGTGCAGGCCCGGCCCACCGACGACATCGTGATGGTCAACTGCTGCCCGCTGTACCACGGCAGCATGGTGGTGTCGCTGACCTACATGGCGACGGGCGCCACCATCGTGCTCATGCCGGGCTTCACCCCGCAGCGGGCGCTGGCCGCGGTGGAACGGCACCGGGCGACCCACCTGTGGATGGTCCCGCAGATGGTGCGCTTCATGCTGCAGGCCAAGGGCGCGGACCGCACCGACCTGTCCACGCTCCGGGAGATCCTGTACGGCGCCGCCCCCATGCCCGTCGACGTGTACGAGGAGGCCGTACGGCGTCTCGGCTGCGGCTTCCGGCAGGTGTACGGCATGACGGAGGTCGGCGGCCCGTTCGTCACCCTCGGCCCCGACGAGCACCCCGCGCCGGGGGACACCGCCGCGCGCATCCCCTGCGGTCGCGTGATCCCGGGGATGTCCGCCCGCGCGGTGGGCCCGGACGGGACGGAGTCGCCGTGCGGCGAGATCGGCGAGATCGTGGTGCGCGGACCCGGTGTGATGCAGGGCTACTGGAACGATCCGCAGGCCACGCGGGAGATCGACCTCGACGGGTGGATCAGGACCGGGGACCTGGGGTTCGTGGACGAGGCGGGGCGCATCCACCTGGTGGACCGCACCAAGGACGTCATCATCCGGGCCGGCCAGAACGTCTACCCCTCGGAGATCGAGCGCGCCCTGATGAGCCATCCGGCGGTACGGGACGCGGCGGTCGTCGGGACGGCGGACGAGGACTACGGCGAGGTGCCGCTGGCGTACGTGGTGGCCGAGCCGGACACCGGCGCCCGGGAACTGCTGGGCCACATCTCGGGGTTGCTCGCCCCCTACAAGAGGCCGCGGCGGGTGGAGTTCATCGAGCAGGTGCCCCGCAACCCGGCCGGGAAGATCGTCAAGAAGCTGCTGCGGACCTGAGGGCACGCGCCTTGGCGGCGCGTCCCCGTCCGTCGGCACCGGGCCCGGCCACCGCTCCCCCGGTGGCCGGGCCCGGCCGGTGTTCGGGTCCCGCACGGCCCGGCTCACCGTGCCGGGGCCCGAGCGCGGCGCTTCGGTCGGAGGGGCGGTGGCCGGGCCGGCCGTCGGACGGACCGGCCACCGCGTGCTCTACTCCGACGCGTTGACCAGGACCGCCATGTTCCCCATCGGGTGACGGTTCTCGTGGATGAGTTGGTGGGCCAGGCCGATCTCCTCGAAACCGAAGGTCCGGGACAGGCACGGGTCGATGGCACCCCGGTCGATCAGCCGGGTGATCTCACGGGCCTCGCGGGCGCAGGCGGCGTGCGAGCCCTGGAGCCGCTTCTGCCGCATCCACAGGAACCGCAGGTCGACGTCGCCGTTGTAGCCGGTGGTGCCGCCGCAGATGACGACCATGCCCGCGTTGTCGCAGAGATAGACCGAGGTGGGGATGGTGTCGGCGCCGGAGTGCTCCAGCACGATCCGGGGGCTGCGCCGCTCGCCGAGCACGTCCCAGAAGCGCCGCCCGAAGGCCCGCGCCCCGGACAGCCAGCGGCTCATCGCGGCGTCGTCGGAGGTGTCGGGCATCCGGCCCCAGTGGTCGAAGTCGCGCCGGTCGATCCAGCCCTCGGCGCCGAGCCGCATGCAGAACGCGCCGCGTTCCTCGCTGGAGACGACGGCGACCGGGATGCCGCCGACGTGCCGGACGAGCTGGATGGCGATGCTGCCCAGACCACCGGCGCCGCCCCAGATCAGCACGGGGTCGCCGGGCCGGACGGTGTGCGGGTCCCAGCCGAACAGCTGCCGGTAGGCGGTAGCCGCGGTCGCCATGTAGCAGGCGGCGGCCGCCCAGGACAGCCGGGCGGGCTTAGGGTGGCACATGTAGTCGTCGACGACCGCGAACTGGGCGAAGGAGCCGTAGTTCTCCTCGTAGCCCCATACCCGCTGGCTGACGGACGCGGCCGGGTCACCGCCCAGGCGGATGTCCTCGGCCGACTCGTCCCAGCGGCTGGCGAGCACGACGACCTCGTCCCCGAGCCGAACGCCCTTGACGTCCTCTCCGACGGCCCACACGATGCCCGACAGGTCGGAGCCGCCGATGTGGAAGTCTTCGGCCGCACCGGCCTTCTGCCGGGCGGCGATCACGTCGAGCGGCTTGCCCAGCGCCGCCCAGACGTTGTTGTAGTTGACGCCGGCCGCCATCACCTTGACCAGCACCTGGCCGCGGCGGACCGGGGGCACGTCGACCACCTCGGTGCGGAACGCGTCGACGGGCTGCCCGTAGCGCTCCCGGCGGATCAGCGAGGCGTACATCTTCCGTGGCACGGTGCCCGGTTCGGGCGCGTCACCGAGTTCGTAGAGGTCGTGGGGTGCGGTCACGGTCATGCGGGGTCTCCTGGACGGTCGGGGCCCCCGGGGGGCGGAACGGGTACGGGCGTGGTGGGATCGGCGGTGCCGCGCAGCGCCTTGGCGACCGCCGTGCCGATCAGGGCGAGGGGCTCGGGTTCGGTCATCTCGTAGTGGCCGCACGGCACCCGGTGGTCCTGCAGGGTGCCGTTCACCTGGGCACGCCAGGCGTCCGCCTTGCCGGGCTGTACGGCCAGGTCGCCGGCGAAGCCCGTGGCCGGTTCGTCGTCGGCGCTGAAGAAGAGGACGTCCCCCTGGAAGACACCGGGCTCGAACCGGGGTGCGAGGCGCAGGTTGTTGCGCATGACGTCGGCGATGGCGGCGGCCTGCGCGCGGTCGACCGGGGAACCGGCGGGATCCGCCGTGACCTTGGCGTCGATGCGGTCCAGGACGGTCGCCACCGCGGGCGGTTCGGCGTGCGGGGGCACGGGCAGTCCGGCCACCCGCATCAGCAGGGCCGCCACCTGGCGCTCGGCCGTCCCGGCGTCGTACGCGCTCGCGCAGGGCTGTGGGGCGTCCAGCATGGCCAGGAGTTCCACCCGCTCCCCCCGCTCCTGGAGCGCGCAGGCCATCGCGTGGGCGACGAAGCCGCCGTACGACCAGCCCAGGAGCCGGTAGGGGCCGCGCGGCTGGACCTCACGGACCAGCTCGACGTAGGAGGCGACCATGGCCGGGGCGTCGGGTGCGGGCGGCCGGGCGCCGTCGAGGCCGGCGGCCTGGATGCCGTACACCGGCTGATCGCCGCCGAGGTGGGGCAGCAGGCCGGTGTAGCGCCAGGAGACGCCGGCGCCGGGGTGGACGCAGAACAGCGGTGCCGCGCCGCCCTCGCGGCGCAGTGGCAGCAGGGGGGCGAGGGCGTTCGCGGCGCCGCCGGGCCGCTGGTCGCCGGTGTCCTCGGTGGCGGCGAGGACACCGGCGACGGTCGGCGCGGCCAGCAGGGTGGCGGCGGGGACGTCGAGCACCCCGGCCCGGCGGAGCCGGCCCGCCAGCAGGACGGCCCGCATGGAGTCGCCGCCGAGGTCGAAGAAGTTGTCGTGGACGCCGATGCCGCCGATGCCGAGGGTCTGTTCCCACAGCCGGACGACGGCCTGTTCCCGCTCGGTGCGCGGCGGCACGGCCTCGCCGGTGAGCCGGGGCCGGGGCGCGAGGTGCGGCTCGTCCTGGACCGCGTCCGGGGTGTCGGACGCGGCGGGGCGGGCGCCGGGGGCGTCGATCCAGTGCCGGTGCCGTTCGAAGGCGTACGGGGGCAGCGGCACCGGCCGCGGCGGGCCCGGGACCGGCGGGAGCGCGGTGTCCGCGCCGGCGGACCACAGCCGGCCCAGCGCCTCGGCGAGGACGAAGCCGTCGCGGGCGTCGGCCTTGGCGTGCCGCATGGTGGTGACCGTGACCGGTGTGTCCGGGTCCAGTTGGGCGGTGGCCAGTCCGGTCAGGGTGTCCGCCGGTCCGATCTCCACCAGGATCGGGCGCCCTCGCTCCCACAGGGCCGTGATGGCGTCGGTGAACCGTACGGTGCGGCGGGTGTGGTCGAGCCAGTGCCGCACGGAGGTCGCCTGGGCGTCGGTGATCCAGGTGCCGGTGACGCTGGTGACGAACGGGATGCGGGGCGGGCGCAGGGTGACGCCGCGCAGGTGCCGCTCGTACGTGTCCAGCACGGGGTCCAGGACGTGGGAGTGGGCGGCGGCCGGTATCCGCACCCGGCGGAACGGGAGGTCCCGGCGGGCGAGTTCCCGCTCGAAGCGGGCCACGGCCTCCTCGTACCCGGCGACGGTGCAGGCGGCGGGCCCGTTCACGGCGGCCAGGGACAGCTCGTCGTCGAGCAGTGGCAGTACCTGCTCGGCCGGGGCGGCCACACTGACGGTCGCTCCGCCCGCCCCGCTGATCAGCCGGATCCGTTCGGTCACCAGGGGCAGCATGTCCGCGAGGTCGATGACCCCGGCCAGGCAGGCCGCCGTGTACTCGCCCAGGGAGTGGCCGATGAGCGCGTCGGGGCGGACCCCGGCGGCCGTCAGGGTGCGCGCGAGGGCGTACTCGGTGACGACCAGGCCGAGGAAGGTGGCGGTGTGGTCGGCCGGTGCGCCCTCGAAGAGGGAGGCGCGCAGGTCGGCGCCGAGGACGGGGCGCAGGATGCGGGCGCACTCGTCCACGGCGTCGCGGTAGACGTCCTGGTCGCGGTACAGCCCGGCGCCCATGCCGGGGTACTGGGTGCCGCCGCCCGGCAGCAGGAACGCCACCCGGGCGGGTTCGTCCGGCACGGCCGGGGTGGCGGGCGCTGCGGCCCGCAGGGCGGCCAGGGCCTCCTCGCGGGAGGCCGCGCTGACGGTCAGGCGGTGGCGCAGGGCCGGGCGGGTGGTGCGCAGCGAGTGCGCCACGTCGTCGAGGCGCAGGTCCGGGCGGCGTTCCAGGTGGTGGGCGAGGGCCTCGGCCTGGCCGCGCAGGGCGCCGGCGGTCCGGGCGGAGAGCGGCAGCACCAGGCGGCCGCCGTCCTCGGGGGCGCGCGGCGGTGCGGGCGCGGGAGCGGGGGCCTCCTCCAGGACGACGTGGGCGTTGGTGCCGCCGATCCCGAAGGCGCTGACCGCGGCCCGCCGGGGGTGGCCGGCGGCGGGCCAGTCCTCCAGCGCGGTGGGGACGCGGAACGGCCCGGCGGCGAAGTCGATGAGCGGGTTGGGCCGCTCGAAGTGCAGGCTGGGCGGGATCTGCCGGTGTTCCAGGGCGAGGACGGCCTTGATGAGCCCGGCGATGCCGGCCGCCGCGCCCAGATGGCCGATGTTGGTCTTCACCGAGCCCAGCGCGCAGTAGCCGCGCCGTCGGGTGGACTCCCGGAACGCCTCGGTGAGCGCGGCCACCTCGATGGGGTCACCGAGCCGCGTCGCGGTGCCGTGCGCCTCGACCAGGCCGATGGTGTCGGCGTCCACCATCGCCTGGGCCTGCGCGGCCAGTACGACCTCGGTCTGTCCGGCGGAACTGGGCGCGCTGAAGCCGACCTTGCGCCGTCCGTCGTTGTTGACGGCGCTGCCCCGGATCACGGCCCGCACGCGGTCGCCGTCGGCCAGGGCGTCCGCCAGCCGTTTGAGGACGACCGCGCCGACGCCGTCCCCGGAGGAGGTGCCGGCGGCGTCCGCGGCGAATGCCCGGCAGTGTCCGTCGGGCGAGAAGGGCCCGTCGGGGACGTGCCGGTAGCCGAGCGCCGCCGAGGGGTTGAGGGAGACGGCGGCGGCGAGGGCGGTGTCGCAGCGGTGGTCGAGCAGGTCCTGGCAGGCGGTGTGCACGGCGACGAGCGCGGTGGAGCAGGCCGTCTGGAGGGAGACGCTGGGGCCGGTCAGACCCAGTTCGTAGGAGATCCGGGGGGCGAGGGTGCCCAGGGAGTTGGCGGTGGCCGCGTGCACCAGCTCGACGGATCCGGGCTGTCCGGCGTGGCGGGGGTGGAGGTGGGCGGGGTAGTACCGGCTGTCGCCGGCGCCCGCGTACACGCCGAAGGTGCCGTGATCGGTGCGGGGTGCGAGGCAGCCCGCGTTCTCCAGCGCGTGGTAGGCGGTCTCCAGCAGCAGGCGCTGCTGGGGGTCGACCACGGCGGCCTCGGCGGGCAGGTAGCCGAAGAAGCCGGAGTCGAAGCGGTCGATTCCCTCGACGACGGAGGCCATGCGGATGAGCGACGGGTCGTCCAGGTCGCGCGGGTCGCCGCCGGCGGCCAGGAACTCCTCGTCGGTGACGGGCCGTACGGCTTCGCGGCCCGCGGCCAGGTTGTCCCAGAACGCGTCGAGGTCGTCGGCGCCGGGAAACCGGCCGGCCATGCCGATGACGGCGACGGCCGGCAGGTCGTCCTCCGGTGCGTCCAGTGGCCCGTGGGTCTCATGCATGGCCTCGGCCCTTTCCGTTCCGTGCGGTGCGGCGGTCCCGGGCCGCGCGCTGCCGTCGTGCCTGTTCCTTCGCCCGGTCCAGCCCGCTCGGCGGGTCCCCGGCGCCGTCCGTCGGGGCCCCTGGGTCCGTCGTGCGGCCGACGAGGTGGCGGGCCAGGTCGCGCACGGTGGGGTGCGCGAACAGGTCGACCACGGTCAGCTCGCAGCCGAGTTCCTGGTTCACGGCGCTCTGCGCGCCGACCAGGAGCAGGGAGTTGCCGCCCAGGTCGAAGAAGTTGTCGTCCCGGCCGACCCGGTCGCGGCGCAGCACCCCGCGCCACAGCTCGGTGAGCCGCTGTTCCAGGGCGTGGATCCGTCCCCCGGTGTCGTCGGCGGCCTCCGGACGTTCGGCGCTGCCGGCGGCGCGCAGCACCCAGGGGGCGGCGCCCGCGGCCTCGGCGGCCGCCCGGTGCAGGGCGCCGAGGTCGGCGTCCTCCTCCAGCGTGACGCGGGCGGCCAGCCGCCTTACCTGCCGGGCCGGTTCGACGACATGGCTGCGGACCCAGGGGGCGGTGCGGTCGGCGCCGATCAGCAGATGGGGTTCGTCCAGGGCACGGGCGAGATCGAGGGAGCGCAGCGCGGCGGCCTCGTCCAGTACCCGGTAGCCGCGTGCCTCGGTGAGTGCGGTGAGACCGTAGCCAGTGCTCATGCCCCGCTCGTGCCACATGCTCCAGGCCAGGCTCTGCGCGGGCAGTCCCCGGGCGCGGCGGTGCCGGGCGAGCGCGTCGAGGTAGGCGTTGGCCGCGGCGTAGGCGGTGTTCATGGCGCCGCCGAACCAGCCGTTGACGGAGGAGAACAGGACGAACGAGGTCACCGGGCGGTCGGCGCTGACCCGGTGCAGGGTCCAGGCGCCGTGCGCCTTGGCGTCGAGCGCCGAGCGCCAGGCGTCCGGGTCCAGGTCGCCGACGGGCCGCTCCACGCGTGCGCCGGCCAGATGCCAGACCGAGGTCAGCGGGGCGCCCCAGGCTTCGGTGGCCTCGTCCACCGCCGCCCGCACCTGGTCCTCGTCGGTGACGTCGGCGCACGCGTAGCGCACGTCGCCCCGCTCTCGCAGCCGCTGGAGGGTTCCGCCGTGGTCGGGGTCGGGCAGTGGGCTGCGGCCGAGGAGGAGCAGGCGGGCGCCGGGGGTCTCCAGCAGGTGGCCGGCCAGTGCGCCGCCGACTCCGCCGAGCCCTCCGCTGACGAGGTGGAAGCCGTCGGCGGCGGGCGGTTCCGTGCGGCCGGGGGCCTCGGGCAGCGGGGCCAGCCGGCGCACGTGACGCCGTCCGGCGCGGTGGGCCACCTCGGGGTCCACGGGGTGCTGCGCGGCCTCCGCCGTGACGAGCGGTACGGGGTCGGTGTCCCGTTCGACGTCCAGGTGGACGCAGCGCAGCCCCGGTGACTCCTCCCGCAGCGACTTCAGGACCGCGCCGGCCATGGCCTGGGCCGGGGAGGGCGCTTCGCCGGCGCCGACCGCCTGCGCGTCCACCGTCACATGGAGCAGGTCGGCCGGGCGGGTGCCGAGGGCCCGGGCGAGCGCCAGCAGGGTGCGGGCGGCCGACTCGTCCGGGGCCGCGTCGCCGCTGTGCGGGGCGGTGAGGTGGACGACGGCGTCGACCGGCCGCTCGTCGGCGGCCAGGTCCCGCAGCAGGGCCGTGTGGTCGGTGTCCTCGGCGGGCCGGATCCGGTAGCGGGCGGCGTCGAGGCGTTCGTAGGACGGCCCGTCCACGGCGACGGTGCAGCGGCCGCCGTCGGCGCGCAGGGCCCGGGCCAGGCGGTCGGCGAGGCCGTGGGTCCCGGGGCCGTCGCAGGCCAGGACCAGGGTGTGGCGGCCGGGCGGCAGGACGCGCGGGGCGCGCGGGGCGGCCGGCTGCCACACGGGCTTCAGGAACCAGTCGGGCAGGGTGGCGGCGGTGCCCAGCAGCAGGTGGGCCTCGCGGACGGCGTCGTCGAAGTCCCCCGCCTCGAAGCTCTTGCGCAGCTTGGTCCGCTGGATCTTGCCGATCTCCGTCTTGGGGATGTCGCCGGGGCCGACCGGGACCAGGAAGGCGGGGCTGACGCCGATCTCGCGGGTGACCTTGCCCGCGATCTCCCGCAGCGCGGCCGCGCGGTCGGGCACGGGGGCGAGGTGGAAGAACAGGGCGAGTTCGTCGGTGGTGGCGGTCGCGTCGGAGCGGACCGCGCAGGCCGCGGTGAAGCTGCGGACGACGGCGGGCAGTTCCTCGACGCAGGTCTCGATCTCGTGGCTGTAGTGGTTGACGCCGTTGACGATGATGACGTCCTTGGCGCGGCCGGTGATGAACAGCTCGCCGTCGCGCAGGAACGCCAGGTCGCCGGTGTCGAACCAGCCGTCGTCGGTGAACGCCTCGGCGTTGGCCGCCGGGTTGTCGTGGTAGCCGCCGGTCACGGAGGTGCCCCGGACCTGGAGCCGGCCGGCCTCGCCCTCGGCGAGCACGGTGGTGTCCTCGCCGACGACGCGCATCGCGAAGCCGGGGTAGGGCAGGCCGCAGCTGACGAACGTCTCGTCGGTGCCGGGCGGTTCGGCGGGCAGCACCGCGTCCGTGACCACCGAGCAGGTCTCGGACATGCCCCAGCCGGGGTGCATCACGTCCTGCGGCAGGCCGAAGGGCCGCAGCGCGTGCAGGAAGCCGCGGGCGGCGGCGGCCACGACGACCTCGCCCGCGTTCATCACCAGCCGCATCGGGGTCAGGTCCCAGTCGCGGTCCGCGAAGCGCGGGGCCTGTCCGGCGAGCAGCCCGAAGGCGAAGTTGGGGGCCCAGGTCACGCTGACCCGGTGCCGGTGGGCGAGGTCCATCCAGCGCGGCGGGTCCTGGAGGATCCAGGAGGTGGGCGCGTGGATCTGCCGGCAGCCCAGATAGAGGTCCCGCAGGTGGAACATGACGACGCCGGTGACGTGGTCGAGCGGGATCCAGTTCAGGGTCACGTCGTCGGCGCCGAGTCCGTTCATGGCCTCGGTGGCGGCGGAGCGGGCCAGCACGTTGCGGTGGGTCAGCCGGACGGCCTTGGGCAGGCCGGTGCTGCCCGAGGTCATCAGCATCAGGATGAGGTCGTCCGGCCGCGCGGCGTACCAGTCGCGGTCCTCGGGCGCGTCCCGCAGGGCGGCGGCCGTGGTCAGCCGGAGACCGGGCCCGGCGTCGTGGCCGATCCGGTCGCGCAGGCCGGCCTCAAGCGCGGGCGAGCAGACGATCCAGGGCCGGCCGAGCATGCGCCAGATTCCCTCCAGTTTGGTGAGGGCGGCCGAGGGGGTGGCGTAGGAGGCGGGCACGGTGAGCGGTACGGCGACGAAGCCGCCGAGGATGCAGCCCCACAGCACCGCGAGGAAGTCCTCACCGGCGTCGCACTGGAGGATCACCTGGTCGCCGGGGCGCAGTCCGGCGCGCCGGAGTCCGGCGAGGACCCGGGAGGCCTCGGGGACGAGGGAGGCGTAGTCACGGCGGGTCTCGCTGCCGTCGGGGTGGACGTGCACGATGTCGCCGCGCGCGTGGTCGGCGGCCCGTACCAGGGCCTGGGCCCAGGTGGCCACGGTGGGTTCGGCCTGCGCGGGGCCCTCGCTGAGGGCGGGCCGTGTCCCGGCCGCCCCGCGGGTGCCGCCGTCGGACGCCGGTGCGGCGCGGCGCGGGGCGGCGGCGTGCCTGCGGGCCAGTTCCCGCGGGGTGTCCTCGACCCCTGCCTCGGCGGCGCCGACACCGGCGACGCGGGCGAGGCGCTGTTGCCAGGCCCCGGCGGCGGCGCGGTCGACGGCGGGCAGGGCGGCGAGGGCGCCCTGGTCGAGGGCGCCGTCGGCATCGCGCGGCAGGATGCTCACGGCGGTGACGCCGACGTTCGGGGCACCGGTGCGCTCCAGCAGGCGTTCGAGGGCCTCGGTGGCCTCAGAGCGGCCCGGTACCACGAACAGCCGGGGCGGTCCTCCGTCGGCCGCGGTCAGCGCGACGGCGTCGCGGATACCGGGCACCGACCGGGCCGCCTCGGTCAGAGCTGCGGTGTCGGGGCCGGGCGCCTCCGTCGATGTGCGCGGCGCGGGCGCCGGGAGCCCGCCGAGCCGTACGTCCGGGTCGGCGCTCACGGCCGCGAGCAGTCGGCCCAGCGCGCGGGCGAACTCCTCGGCGGTGAACGGGTCGTACAGGTCGGTCGCGTACTCGATGTGCAGGTCCAGGCCGTCGGGGGCGCCGTCAGCGGTGCGCCGTTCGAGGACGTCCACGAAGAGGTCGAACTTGGCGGTGCCGGTGGCGGTGGGCCGCAGCAGCGTCGGGTGCCCGTCGAGGCGGAGCACGGCGGGCTCGTTGTTCTGCAGGGCGAGCATGACCTGGAACAGCGGGTGCCGACCGGGCCGACGGGGCGGGTTCAGTTCGCCGACCAGCCGGTCGAAGGGCAGTTCCTGGTGGCCCAGCGCGGCCAGGTCGCCGGGCCGTACACGGGCCAGCAGTTCACGGAAGGCGGGGTCGCCCGAGGTGTCGGCGCGCAGCACCAGGGTGTTGGTGACCAGGCCGATCAGATCGTCCAGGCCGGGTTCGGAGCGCCCGGCGACGGGCACGCCCAGCACGATGTCCGTACCGGCTCCGCAGCGGGTGAGCAGGGCACTGACGGCGGCGTGCAGCAGCATGAACAGGCTGCCGCCCTCCCGCTCGGCGAGGCCGGTGAGGTCGCGGTGCAGGGCGGCGGGCACGTGCTCGGTGACATGGGCGCCGTCGCGCGGTGCCGTCGGCCGGGGCCGGTCGCCGGGCAGGGTGCACTCCTGCGGCGCAGCGGCCAGCGCCTGCCGCCAGTACGCGGTGAGCCGCTCGGCGTGTCCCGTACCGTCCGGCCCCGGGGCGAGCAGGGAGCGCTGCCAGAGCGCGTAGTCCGCGTACTGCGCCGCGGGCGCGTCCCACGCCGGGGCGGTGCCCGCGCGGCGTGCCGCGTAGGCCGTGGTCAGGTCGTCGGCGAGGGGCCGCAGGGACCAGCCGTCGGCGGCGCTGTGGTGCAGGACGAGCAACAGGGTCCGGGCCTCACCGGTGCCGAACAGCCAGGCCCGCAGGGGAGGTTCGGCGGTGAGGTCGAAGCGGTGGCGGGAGGCGGCGGCGAGGTGCGCGCCGATCTCGTCGGCGGGGCAGTCGACGGCGGGCAGCGGCGGGCATGGCCCGCCGGCCGGCAGGATCCGCTGGTACGGCTCGCCGTCGTGGTCGGCGAGCACCGTGCGCAGGATCTCGTGCCGGTCGGCGAGGTCGCCCAGCGCGGCACGCAGCGCCTCGGCGTCGACGTCGGCGCCGAGCGGCACGACGAGCGGGATGTTGTACGTCGCCGTGGAGCCGTCGAGCCGGTTCAGGAACCGCATGCGTTCCTGGGCGTAGGACAGCGGGACATGCTCCGGGCGGGGCTGCTCGCCGAGAACGGGCCGGCCGGGGGCAGTGCCGGGGCTGCCGTCGAGCAGCCGGGCGAGGGCGGCGGGCGACGGGCCTTCGAACAGGGTGGTGATCGGCACGTCCGTGCCGGAGCGTTGGCGCAGCCGGGCCAGCAGCCGGGTGGCGAGCAGCGAGTCGCCGCCCAGATCGAAGAAGTCGGCGTCGATGCCGACGGTGCCGGGGGGCAGCTTCAGCACGTCCTCGAACAGGGCGCACACCAGCGCCTGTTCGGTGCTCGCGGGGCGGGCGCCGGCCGCCGTGCCGGTGAGGTCGGGCGCGGGCAGCGCGGCGGTGTCCAGCTTGCCGTTGGCGGTCAGCGGCAGGGAGTCCATGAACACACAGGCGGCGGGGACCATGTGCTCGGGCAGGTGGGCGGCTGCGTGGGCGCGCACCTCGGCCGCGGCGGGCGGTCGTTCACCGGTGCTCACGAGATAGGCGACGAGCTGCTCGGCGCCGTGGTCGGCACGGCGCACGACGACGGCGGCGCGGGCGATGCCGGGGTGCTCGGCGAGGACGGCCTCGATCTCGCCGGGCTCGACCCGGAAGCCGCGCAGCTGCACCTGCCGGTCGGCGCGGCCGAGGTGGTCGAGGGCGCCGTCGGCGCGGAACCGCGCCAGGTCGCCCGAGCGGTACATGCGGCTGCCGGGCGGGCCGTGCGGGTCGTCCAGGAAGCGCTCGGCGGTCAGTTCGGGGCGGTGCAGATAGCCGGGGGTCACCCCGGCGCCGGTGACGTACAGCTCGCCGACGGCGCCCGGCGGCACGGGCCGGCCCTGCGGGTCCAGGAGGTACACGCGCAGGTCGGCGAGCGGGGTGCCGACGATGTTGCCCCGGCGGGGGTCCGTCAGGTCGTCCGGGGTGAGGCGGTGGTGGGTGACGTGCACGGTGGTCTCGGTGATGCCGTACATGTTCACCAGGGCCGGCCGGTCGAGGCCGTGCCGGGCGGTCCACGGGCGCAGCCGTTCGGGGCGCAGCGCCTCTCCGCCGAACACGACGTAGCGCAGCGCTCCGGCGGTGGGCTCGTCGTCGGCGTCCACCAGTTGTTCGAAGGCGGACGGTGTCTGGTTGAGGACGGTGACGCCCTCGTCGTGCAGCAGCCGCAGGAAGTCCCGTGGGGAACGGCTGACGGCGTACGGCACGACGACGAGCCTGCCGCCGTGCAGCAGGGCGCCCCAGATCTCCCAGACGGAGAAGTCGAAGGCGTAGGAGTGGAAGAGGGTCCACACGTCGTCGGGGCCGAAGTCGAAGTGCTCGGTGGCCGCGGCGAACAGCCGGACCACGTGGGCATGCGGGACGGGCACGCCCTTGGGGCGGCCGGTGGAGCCGGAGGTGTGGATGACGTACGCGATCTGTGTCGGGCCGGTCGGTCCGCGGCGGTCGGCGTCGGTGAGGTCGGCGGCCGGGCGTGCGGCGAGGTCGGCGGTGACGGCGGGCTCGTCCAGGACGACGGCGGTGACGTCAGTGCCGAGGTCCGCGGCGAGGCCGCCCTCGGTGACCAGGACGACGGGTTCCGCGTCCGCCATGACCAGGCGCAGGCGTTCCGCCGGGTGGGCGGGGTCCAGCGGGAGGTAGGCGGCTCCGGTCTTGAGGACCGCCAGCAGGGCGGGCAGCAGCCGCGGGCCCCGGTGCAGCGCGAGGGCCACCGTCCTGCCAGGTCCCGCGCCGCGTTCGACGAGCAGCCGGGCCAACCGGTTGGCCTCTGCGTTGAGTTGCCCGTAGGTGAGGTGCGCGCCCCGGTGGCTGACGGCGATCCGTCCGGGCCGTGCGCGCACCTGCCGCTCGAACAGCTCGGTGAGCGTGCCGGTGACCGGGAACTCACGCACGGGCCGGTCGCGCGGGTGCTCTCCGGGCAGCAGCAGGTCCAGATCGGCGAGCACGGTGGTCGGCGCCGCCTGTGCCAGCCGCTGAAGCAGCGCGAGGAACCGTGCCCCGTGCAGGGCGAGTTCGTCCGCCTCGTACAGGTGGGGGTTGGCGTCGAAGGCAAGCCAGAGGGCGCCGGGCCGGGTGCCGGGCCGGACGTTGATCTGGAGGTCGTCCACGGCGCCGCCCGACAGGTGGTGCCAGGTCGCCGTGCTTCCGGCGAAGTCCAGTTCCTCGGTGAAGGGGACGATGTTCAGCACGGGTCCGTGCAGGCGGCGCCCGGTGCCGAGGAGGCCGAGGTCCCGGCGGATGAACTCGCCCCGGTACTGCTGGTGCCGTCGCAGCGCGGCCACCTCGTCGGCCACCGCGCGCGCGAACTCCGCCACGGGGGTACCCGGTCGGGCGGTGACGCGCAGGGGCAGCACGTCGGAGGCGGTGCCCGGGGTGCGCAGGGCGGCGCTGCCGAGCCGGCTCATGGTGGCCATGCCGAGGACGAGGTCGTCCGTGCCGGTCATGCGGTGCAGGTAGACGGCGAGAGCGGTGGCGAGCAGGTCGGCGCGGGTGATGCCCAGGCCGGCGGCCGCGGCGGACAGCGCCTCGGCGTCCGGGGGGCCGAGTTCGACGGCGTGGCGCAGGAACGGGGCGCGCGGCGGGGCCGTGCGGCGGGTGAGGCGGGCCGGTTCCGGCAGGTCCGCCAGGCGGCGGGCCCAGTGGTCGCGGTCGCGGCCACGGCGTTCGGAGGCGAGGTAGGCGGCCTCCTCGGTCCGGAGCCGGTCGACGGGGGCGAAGCCGCCGGGGCCGGGGTCGCGGCCCTCGGCCAGCGCGTTGTGGACGTCGGCGAGGCGGCGGCCGAGGAGCTTGTAGCTGTAGCCGTCGAGCAGGAGGTGATGGGCCCGCAGCAGCCAGATGTGGCGGTCGGCGGCGAGGGTGAGGAGGGTGTGGGCGAACAGCGGGCCCTTGTCGGTGTCCACCGGGGTGGTGAGGTCGGCGCGGATCAGTCTCCAGGCGGCGGCCTCCGGGTCCGCGGCGTCGCTCACGTCGACGCGGTGCAGCGGCCAGTCGTCGGCGTCCGGCGCCGGACCGCAGCGGGGGCCGTCGTCGGTGTCGAGGAAACGCAGCGCGAAGGTGCCGGCCTCGCCGACCGTGCGGCGCAGCGCCGCCTCGAACAGAGCGGTGTCCAGGCCGCCGTGGATCTCCACCGCCTCCGCGGTGTTGTACGCGGCGCTGTCGGGGGCGAGCCGCTGCGCGTACCAGAGACCTTCCTGGGCGCCGGACAGCGGTCGACGTTCGTCCTCGGGGAGAGACTCCTCGTGGAGTGACATAGCACAACCCTCACGTGGCAAGCCGTAACGGCCCGGCCGGAAAGAGCCCGGTCGGTCTGACAGGGAAGCGGCCATCGGCCCACCGGGCCGGCATTTACGGCCGCGCTCCGGGGGACGTGGCCGTATCGCGGCCCGCCGCCGGTTCACGAGGTCCTCACGCTGGGGCTTCCGGGCGAACCCGGTCAAGCCCGATCCGGCCCCGCGAAGGGAATTCAGGTTTTTCCTTAAAGAACGCGGTCCTCGGGATAGCCGCGGCCGCGGCGAACTTTAGGGAAAACACGAGACTTTCCCCGGGCACTCCGCTTCGGCTGGATTCGCGGTGGCCCGACCGTGCACTCTCGAAAGGACGTTGAGCCGAATCCGTGGCGCCGACCGATGGCCGGCGCGCGACTTCCGGTAATGAGCGGACGAAAAGAGGGCTGGATCATGCGCCGTGCGTTGTGCCCGGTAGAGACGCTGTACGTCGGGCAGCGAAGCCGGGCGGTGCTCTCCTGCACCTTGCGCGGCCGTCTCGACATCGAGGCGCTGTCCGCCGCGTTCGACGCGGTCACCGAAGCGCATCCGGCGCTGCGGACCCGCATCGTGCCGGACGGCGAGGGCTTCGCGCTGGATCTGCTGGACGAGGCCGCACGCCCCCGGCTGAACACCCGGACCGGCGCCGCCGAGGACGCCTGGGCCGCCGAGCTCAACACGCCGCTGTCCGTCGGCGGCCCCCTGAGCCGGGCCGTCCTGGTGAGCGCGCCCGAGGGAGACGGCCACCTGTTCGTTCTCTCGGTGGACCACACCGTCGTCGACGGACACAGCGGCATCGCCCTGCACAACGAGATCTGGGAGCGCTACCGGGCGCTGGCCGAGGGCGAGGAGCGGCCCGGCGCCGCGGACGGCGCCCCCGGCTGGGCGGTGCCGGTGAGCGAACTGCTGCCCGCCGTCGACGAGGCGGCCACGACCGCGTACCTGGAACGGCGCGTGGCCGAAGCACGCCGGCACCCGGCGGAGCTGGTGGCGTACGACGTCACGGATCCGTCCGCCGTCGAGGGCCGTATCGAGGTGTGCCGGCTGACGCTGGACGAGGAACACACCGGCCGGCTGCGCCGCACCGCCCGCACGGCGGGCGTGACCGTGCACGCCCTGGTCGCCGCGGCCCTGCTCACGACGGCGCGCCGGCGTCTGCCCGGCGACGAGCCGCGTGCCCTGCGCTGCCTCTCCCCCGTCGATCTGCGCTCGCGGCTGTCACCGCCGGTGCCCGCCCTGGTGATGGTGCCCGCCGTCACCAGCCACCTCCAGGCCCTGGACGTCGCCCCGGAGTCGGACCCGGTCGGGCTGGCCCGCACCGTCCACTCCCGGCTCGGCGAGTTCGTCGCGGGTGACGGCCCCTACCACGAGATGCGGATCACGCCCGAGATCCCGCGCGACCCCACGCTGCAACTGGCGACGGTGATCGCCACGAACATGGGCGTCGTCCCGGGGCCCCGGCTGCCCGAGGGCCTGGAGGCCACCGACGTCCGGCTGGTGCCCGCCCGGGAGCAGTACTTCCCGGCAGCAGGGCGCAGCCCGGTGATGGCCTGTGTCGTCTCGTTCGAGGGACGGCTGGCCATCGAGTTCCCGTACTTCACCGCCTGTTTCAGCCCGGAGTTCGTCCGGGCCTTCCGCGACGAGGTGGGTGCGGTGCTCGACGCCTGCGCCGCCGCCGTCGGGCCCGTCCCCGCGGCGACGGGCTGAGGCGGCCCGCCGCACCGCACCTCACCGGCCACCGTAAGGAGCCCTGCGCCGACATGAGCAACGTCAGCGACATCCCCACGCCCCTGGCGCTGCTGCCGCGCGCCCAGGCGGGCGACGAACAGGCCATGAACCAACTGCTGACCGGGATCGTCCCGTACGTCGCTCGACTGTGCCGGTCCATCACGCACGACGACGGCGCGGACGCCACGCAGGAGGCGCTCCTCGCCGTCTACCGGGGTCTGCGCACGTTGCGCGAGCCGACCGCGTTCTACGGCTGGGTGCGCTCGGTGACGGTCCGCGAGGCCGTGCGCACGGTGAAACGAGCCGGCGAGGAGGGGCCGTACCAGCGGGTCGAGCGGGGGCAGGAGGCCAACCCGCTGGACGCCGTGCACATCAGCGATGTGCTGGACCGGCTGTCCATGTCCCACCGGCAGGTCCTCACCCTGCGCGCCTACGGCCTCAACGAGGAGGAGATGGCACGTGTCCTGTCCCTGCCGGTGGGCACCGTACGGTCCCGGCTGCACCGCGCCCGGCTGCGCTTCCGGGAGGCCTGGCAGCCCTCGGCGGCGTGAGGCCGGTCGGTGAGTCCGGCCGCGTCCGGCGGCGGCGCCTTCCGTCCGGCCCGAGCGGGATCCGCCGCGCGCGGACGCGAGGCGGACGAGGCGGACGAGGCGGACGAGGCGAAGTGTCCGGACGTGACGGCGACGCGGCCGAGGCGTCCGCCGATGCCGCGCCCCGCGACCGGACCGGGCAGAAGGGCCCTGGAGCCCCGGGCAGCCGGGGGCGTCCCGTCGCGCCGCCCGGAACACCCGTGCTCCGCCGCCGCCCGGAGCCGGGTGCACGCCGCAGGAGGACGGCCGGCACTCCCCCGAGTGCGTCGCGCAGGGGCCCGACGGAGCACGCCAGGGCCCCCGCCCACCCGCGGGCGCACGATTGCCGGCCGGGGCGCCGGGACGGACACGACGGTGGCCGCCGGCGAGAGCGTCCCGCCGGCGGCCACCGTCCGCCGTGTCCCCCGTCGTGCCTCCTACTCGATGAGTTCCGGCAGTACCCGTGGGGGCCACTGGCCCGGCGCGAACAGCCCGAGCGCGTGGGCGCGGGCCACCAGAGCGGGCCGGTTGGGAGCGTCGAAACGGCGCAGCAGCAGGCGCACGCGGTACTCGACGCCCTGACGGCTCAGGTACAGGCGGCCGGCCAGCTGCACGGTCGACGCACCACCGGCCACGCCTTCCAGGACCCCCACGTCGAGTTCGCTGAGCGTCAGTTCGCGGGGGTACGGCTCGCCCGCCGCCCCGAGGGGGCTCAGCAGGAGGACCAGTCCGGCCGGCCCGGTCGCGCCGGTGACCGCTATCGCCGTCAGGTCGGCGGCGAAGACGCGGCCGCTCTCGTGCCGGCCGGCCACCCGCTCGGTGAACCAGCCGGTGCGGCCCTCGGAAAGGTCGGTGAAACGATGACGCAGCAGTTCGGGCGTGCCCGCCCGGAGCAGATCGTTCAGCGTGCGGTCGCATATCTCGCCGGGGCTCGCCCCGAACTGTGCCGCGAAATCGGCTTCCGCGGCCGTGATGGTCATGCCCTTCGGACATACATGGGCCGTGTAGGTGCGGCGGCGGTTCACGCCGGCGCCCGCCTTGACGACGGTGGTGGATGAGGCGGTGATGCTGGTGGTCACCACGGACATACCGTCTTTCCCTGTGTACGTGGGGGTTTCGATGCGCCCCGCCCTTTCCGGAAACTCTGCGAGACAACGTTGTCAGTGTGTCACTTTCGCGCGGTCGCCACCGGGTCGGGGCGATATCACATCAGGTCGGCAACTCGGAGGCTATGGCCGGACAACCCGCCTGGCAAGTGTTTGCCTGTCCGGGCATGTTCATTGCCAACGCTTTTGGCCATGGGGCGATTTCAGCCAACTGGATCGCCCGCCCCGCCCTTCCGAAACCCGGTACGCGGGGAGCCATGGCAAATGACAGGAGAAACCTCGCGTGCGCAACCGTGTTGCCCCCATTGCCGAGCCTCCCTAAAGTATGGGCAACTTCCGGACGTGGCCTCGCGAACACGGGCCGATCAGAAGACTCAAAAGGACCTCAGGGGATCAGAGGGCGAAATGCTTGAGCAGCCGCACTTCGGCCGGCAACTGAGGAAGCTCAGGCTCGAGCGGGGTCTGAGCCAGGCCGCGGTCGTCGGTGAGGGCATGTCCACCGGATACCTCTCCCGTCTGGAGTCGGGCGAACGCCGGCCCACCGGACGGACCGTCAGCTATCTGGCACGGCAACTCGGTGTGGACGTCTCCGCGTTGACCGAGCCGCGGGCGGGCGGTTGCCTGAGCCGCGCGCTGGCCGCCGCGACCTCGGCTCCGCCGGGCACGGACAGCGCCACCGCACTTCTCCAGGCGGTGCGCGACGACGAGCACGACGACCCCGTCGGCCGCTGGCAGGCACTGTGGTTGCTCGGCCGGATCAGCGGCGGCCAGGGAGACTTCGAGCAGGAGCGGGGTCATCTGCGCGAGCTGATCGAACTGAGCGAGCTGATCGCGGCACCCGACCTCCGGGTGCGGTCCCACGTGCAGTACGCACGCTGCCTGATCGCCCTGGGCAAGGCACGGGCGGCCGAACCGGTCGCCGTCACCGCGCTCGCGGTCGCGCGCGCCGAACGGCTGCCGGCAGCAGACCTCATGGCCGCCATGACGGTCCTGATCGCCGTCGAGACAGGGCTCGGCCGACTGGAAGGGGCCGAGCGCCATGTACGGGAGCTGGAGCACGAGTTGCTGCCCACGGCCGCTCCCCAGCCGGCCGCCGAGGCGTTGTGGACCGCCTCGGTGGTGGCGGATCGGCGAGGCGACCACCGGACCGCCCGGTCCCGGCTGGAGACGGCGCTGGCACTGCTCCGGGGCGGTGACGACCTGATCCTGTGGACCCGGCTCCGCACGGCGGCGACGGCCGCCGCGCTCCAGATGACACCACCGTGCGTGGCGGCGGCGGAGCGGTGGCTCGGCGAGGCCGACGTGGTCCTCGCACTCATCGGCACCCCCATCCAGTTGCAGGAGGTACGCGCTCTGCGAGCCCATCTCGCCTTTCACCAGGGCCGGTTGGACGAGGCCCGGACGCTGTGCGGCACATTGCCGCCGGACGGCGAACTCCGGCTGCCGCACGGGGACCGGGTACGGCTCGCGGTCCTGGAGGGCCGTCTGCTGATCCTGGAGGGCCGGGTCGACCAGGGCGTCGCGGCCCTGCGGCGCCTCGGGCAGCAGGCGACGGACGCCCACAACCTCGATCTGGCCACCCACGTCTGGCGGTCCCTGGCCACCACACTGGCCGACGTACGCGCCCCTGGCCGGGGAGGCGCCGTGCGCTAGACGGCGTCCCTCCGGTCTGACGACGCCGAATACGTGGGTCCGCCGCCTGCCGGGGCGCAGCGCGCTCGCTCCTGCGGGCGGCAGCCGTCGCCACTGGGAGCAGTCGGATGTGCATCCCGCGGCCGAGGATCCAAAAGCAGTACGCGCGTGCGGGAATTCGACCCTATGATCACTTCGCCTCGGCCTCTGCTGCGGCCCCGCACCCCTCCGAGACAGGCCGAAGACGATGACGAGTACCGCGCTCAGGACTCAGCGGATCCTTGCCCGCTCTGCGCAGGCGGCGGTGGCTGCGGCTGCCGTGGCGGACGTGTTCCGCGCGGTGGCGGTCCGGGATCACTACCTGCATCAGACGGACGATTCCCAGCACAGGTCGGGCTTCACGTCCACGGTCTTCGTCAATCTGATGATCCTCGCGATCGTGCTGTTCCTCGTGTGGCTTGCCCGTTCCCGGCGCAAGGCGCAGGAACTGACCCCTCGGGCCTCGGTCCCGAGTCGGGGCTGGACGATCGGTGCGTGGTTCATACCGGTGGTCAATCTCTTCGTCCCCCGTCGGCTCGTCCTCGACATCGGACGCGCGAGTTCCCTGTCGTGGGAGGAGGGGCGAGACACGGCACTGGTGAATCTGTGGTGGGGCGCCTGGGTCGGGCACGCGCTGGTGCTCGTGGTGGCGGGCCGGGCAGCCCCGGGGTCCATGGTCCTCCTCGTGGTGGCGGAGGCGCTCATGATCGCTGCGGCCGTGCTGATGGGGCTGGTCATCGAGCGCATCACGGTGCTGCAGAGCATGGCGTTCGGTGCCGCCGTTCCCGTCGCGCCTCAGCCCCGGGCCTGAGTCAGGTCGGGCAGAGCCTGTCGTCCTGGGCCAGGTCCACGCCGCGACCACGACGATGACGTCACCCTTGGAAGTGCGCTGGTGAGGCGATCGGTCGCGTCAGGAACGCCCGTGTTCGCGGCTGAGTCCGTGGTAGCCGCGAAAGTCGAAGAAGCGCAGGCCGTCGATCACTGTTCCAGCCAGGATTTCCGGCAAGGTCCAGGGGTGGGGGTGGAGTCGTCCGTTGCCACGCCTCCCTGCTCAAGCAGCAGCGCGATCATCTGGTGTGCGGTGCCGTCGATCCGCCCGGAGATGCCGATCTGCACCGCCCAGGTGGGTGATGTCCGATGGCCGCTTCGACACTACGGCCCTTGAGGGGTGTCACCCCGAGAGGGAACACCCGGTCCCCTCCTCACTCGCCGGCCATCGTCGCCTGCCACACGCCGGGGCGTTTGCCGGTGGCCCGGTGGAAGAACACCGAGAAGTTGGATGCGTCGGGGAAGCCGAGCATGTCGGCGCAGCGGGCGGCGGTGAGACGGTCGTGTGCGAGGAGCCGTTTGGCTTCCAGGATGATCCGTTCGACGACGTACGCCTTCGCAGTGCGGCCGGTGGCCTGCTGCACCGCTCGTGAGAGGGTGCGGGGCGCATATCCCAGCGTACGGGCGTAGTAGCCGGCGTCGTGGTGTTGCCGGAAGTGCGCTTCCACGCTGGAGCGGAACAACCGGAACACCGGATGGGTGAGCGGTGCTTCGGCGTGCGGTGGGTGCAGCCGGGTGACGAGCGCGGAGAGCAGGATTTTGGGCAGCTCCGTCGAGGAGTCGCTGGGTGGGGCAGACGCTTCGAGGAGGAGATGGCTGCGTGCGGCGTCGACGAACGGCCAGTCGGCGTCGGGGATGCTCCAGTGCGCGGCCAGGTCCGGAACGGCGACGAGTTCCCGGGTGGCATGGGTGACCGGCGCGGTCGGCACGAACAACACGAGGTGCCCGACCACTTCTGCGATGTCGTCCCACCGGTGCACCGCGCCGGGGGGAATCCACACCGCGGACCGATCTTGGATCGGGTGGCGGTGGAAATCGACCGTGACGGAGCCGAATCCGGCGTCGATGACGGCGAGGATGTGGAAGTCGGCACGCTGCGTGCCCCCGTCGTTCAGCTCGCGCAGGCGGCCGAACGTCATCGTCTCGACCGCGGCGGCGCGGCGCCCCGCGGGCTGGTAGGTCATCTGCCGGATCGCGCTCACGTGTCCATTTTTCACCATCGGGAGACCAGTCACACCGATGCCCCGTACCGGCGCAGAAGTTTCAATGAACACAAAGGGCGATCGCCCAGAGCACCGACCGGGAGAGCCATCGTGAACACGACGCAGCAGACGCTTCTGCCCATTTACGACCATCGGCCGGGGGCCGGTCCGACCCTGGTGTTCCTGCACTACTGGGGTGGTTCCGCCCGCACCTGGGACCTCGTCGTCGACCGCCTGGCGGGCCGTGACGTGCTCACGGTCGACTTCCGCGGGTGGAGCCGGTCCGTGCTTCTGCCTGGCCCCTACACGCTCGCTCAACTCGCCGACGACACGGTGGCCGTGCTCGCCGATGCCGGAGTCACGGACTACGTCCTGGTGGGGCATTCGATGGGGGGCAAGGTCGCACAACTGGTCGCGGCCACCCGGCCCGTCGGCCTGCGCGGCATCGTTCTCGTCGGGTCCGGCCCGGCGAAGCCGGCCGCACACATCACCCCCGAGTACCAGGAAGGCCTGTCGCACGCCTACGACTCCGCCGCGTCCGTCGCCGGGGCACGGGACCACGTCCTCACCGCGACCGAACTGCCCGCGCCGGTCAAGGCGCAGATCGTGACGGATTCGCGGGCCGTCACCGACGCCGCCCGCGCCGAGTGGCCGCTGCGCGGCATCGCGCAGGACATCACCGCGTACACGCGCATGGTCAGCGTGCCCGCTCTCGTCGTCGCCGGAGAGCACGACCAGGTGGAGCCCGTCGGCGTCCTCCGCGACAACCTGGTGCCCTACCTCTCCCAGGCCGACTTCGTGGTGGTCCCCCGCACCGGCCACCTGATCCCTCTGGAAGCACCGGCCGACCTCGTTGACGCCCTCACAGCCTTCGCGCCGACAACCTGAAGTCCCCGCAGGCCGCCGCCCCCGCAGGCCAGGCGGACGACTTCACGGAGTTCGACCACAGCGTGCGGGGGGTTGCGGGCCGAGCCGCGCTCCCGTTACCGGCTGCCGGGTGCCGGGTCGCACTCCGCTGAAGGCCCGAGCAGGCGGTGACGTCTCGGCGAAGTCGCGGGCGGGAGTGGGTCCGTCAGGCCGGGGCACGGTCAGCGCGGCCTCCGGATGCTGTCGATGATGCGGGTCCAGTTGTCGCTGCCGTGTCCCTTCTCGATCGCGCGCCGGTAGTGGGCCTGTACGGCCAGAGGGAGCGCGAGGTCCAGGCCGAGTGATGTGCTGGTCTCGACGATGTGATCGGCCGTCGCCCCCATCATGGTGACCGTGCTGAGGTCGCCGGGATGTTCCCCGGCATCCAGCGCGACTCCGGGGGTGTCCTCGCCGGCCCTGAGAATGGCTCCGATCGAGTCGGCGGAAGAGAGCAGCTCCGGCAGTGTTTCCCCGGCCTTCATTCCCGCGGTGCCCAGCATCGCGGTGGCGTGCATCAGTGCGGACAAGGTGGTGAGGAACACCGCGAGTTGGGCTTGGTACATCAACTGGGCGAGGCCCGGATCCTCGCCCAGGTATTTCGGTGTGCCGAGCGGCGCCAGCACCGCCCGGTGGTTTTCCCACACCTGGTCGGGGCCGCTGTAGTAGATGTGGGCCGCCTCGGTGCCGACCATCGGCGCCGGGACCATGACACCACCCGTGAGGAAGGCTGCGCCGTGCCCCGCCGCCCACGCTGCCGCCGTGCGGGTGCGGTCGGGCGTGTCCGAGCTCAGATTGACCAGCGTTCGGCCGGCGAGTGATGCGGTGGCGCTGTCGAGGATGTCGTACATCGCTTGATAGTCGGTGAGGCTGAGGAGCACGAGATCACTCGCTTCGACGGCTTCGCCTGGTGCAGCGGCGAACTTGGCTCCGTCAGCGACGACACCGTCGGCCCGGGCAGCGGTGCGGTTCCAGACGGTCACCGGGTGGCCGACGGCGAGAAGGGTGCGGGTCATCGCCTGACCCATCGGACCAAGCCCGATCACGGTGACGGCGCTGTTCCGGCTGGTGGTGAGGTTCTGTCGTTCGTTCACCCCTCCATGCTCGGAGAGCACCACTATTCTCGGAAGTACCCACTATTTTCTGCGGTACTTACCTTTCAGTAAGGGGGTTGGCCATGACCAAAGCACCGAGAAGCGGTCCATACATCTGCGGGATCGACGCTGCGCTCGACGTGGTGAGCGGCAAGTGGAAGGGTCTGATCCTCTGGGAACTCGACGCCCATGACGTACGCCGCTTCGCCGAGCTTCGTCGCAGTATGCCGGGAGTGAGCGAGAAGATGCTCACGCAGCACCTGCGTGAGATGGAGGAGGACGATCTCGTACACCGGGAGGTCTTTGCGGAGGTGCCGCCACGGGTGGAGTACTCCCTGACCGAGCACGGGCGCACGCTGAACCAGGCACTCGGGCCGCTCGGCGCCTGGGGAGGTGAACGGATGCGCCGCGAAGGCCACGACGTGGTGGAGGCAGCGGAGACCTCACACGGCTGAGCACCCCGGCCACCCACGGTGTGGCTGGGCACTGCCCCTGGGGGCTGAATGCCGCGCGGCACGGAGCCAGGTCGAGCGACCAGCAGCGTCCTCGTCGCAGCATCTGCTCGACTGGGCCTCGTGGTGTCTTGCGGAGCCGAGCCGCAGCCGCATGTGCAGCGCGCCCGCACACTGAGGTGCGGGACCTGCCGTCGCAGCGCGGCATGAACGGGACTGTCCTTGCTCAGGACTGCCGCAAGCACGTCGGCCACGTCGGCAGGCAGCCTGTCCGTCATCTCGTCACCGTAGCTGACCAGGGACGCTCGACTCGGACGCCGCCGGATCCAGCACGGTCCGCCTGACCAGCGCCAGGTCCGACCTGGCGGTAACAAGTCGCGGGCGCGAGCGGGTAGTTGACAGACCGCGCGTGGGCCGCCGACACACCGTGCGCCCGTCTGGTTCGCTTCGAGGAACTCAGGCAGGGGCTCCGTCAGGTGTCGGCGGAGATCGTCCCGGCCGAGGACGGTCGGACCACCGTACCGGCTGCTGTCACGACCAGCCTCGCCGCTTCAGGGGCAGATCAGGTCGACTCGCGGACCACGAGTTCGTTCGGCATGATCACCGGGTCCGTGGAACCTCCGTCGATGAGGCGAAGGAGCAGGTGGACCGCGGCAGTTGCCTGATCGGCCATCGGGCTGCGCACCGAGGTGAGTGCGGGACTGGTGTAGGACGCGGCCTCGATGTCGTCGAAACCGACGACGGCCACGTCGTCCGGGACGCGTCGTCCCGCTTGATGGAGGGTGCGCAGGGCTCCGATCGCCATCAGGTCGTTGGAGGCGAACACGGCGTCGAGGTGGGGATCGTCCTCCAGGAGCTGGCGCATCGCTTCGGCGCCGGAGGCTCTGGTGAAGTCGCCCAGCGCCACGATGGAACGACGGCCGGTGTCGCGCAGTGTCCGACGGTAACCGTCGAGACGCTCGCGGGCCTCGTGGAGGTCGAGCGGTCCGGTGATGGTGGCGATCCGGCGTCGACCCCGCTCCAGAAGATGACCCACGGCGAGGGTCGCTCCCCCGGCGTTGTCCAGAGCCACGTACGGCACGTCCTGCGCTGACGTGCGGTTGAAGGAGACAACCGGCAGACCCTGCCTGGCCAGCGCCGCCGGCAAGGGATCCGTGCCGTGCAGGGCTACGAGCATCACACCGTCCACGTGCCCGCCGGCGACGTACTGTTCCACCCTGGTCCGGCTCTCGTCCGATTCGGCGAGCATCAGCACCAACCGCTTTCCCGCCGCTTCGAGTTCTCTGCTGACGGCGCGGACCACGGAGGAGAACAGGGGGTCGTCGGAGACGACCCCCTGGGGCGGGTCACAGACCACCACCGCCAGGGTGTCCGTGCGGCGGGTGACGAGGTTGCGGGCGGCCCCGTTGGGCACGTAGCCCAATTCGTGCACGGCTCGCATGACGACATCCCTGATCTGCGGGGCCACCGTCGTCTCGCCGTTGATGACACGGGACACGCTCGATTTGGAGACACCTGCCCGGGCCGCGACCACTTCGAGGGTAGGCCGTTTCATCCCCGCCCCTCCCTCTTTCCGCCACCCGGGACGGGCCTCAGGGAGCGTTTTCTCATCAGGGCGACCTCCGGCTGCGCGTCAGGGCGATACATGCAGCGTATCCGCAGGCCGGGCGGCGTGGTCGCGCTCCTGACGCGCGCTCTCCTTCGCACTGTCGGCCAGCGCCGTCCGGCCCGTCCCGTCGATCTTGAGAAAACGCTCCCTCGGCGTTTCGCCCTCGATTCGGCGTTGTTTTTTCAAGGTGAACAAGCCTATTGACACCCTTCGGCAGTCCCCCCATTCTCCTTCGAGGGAGCGCTCCCTCACCCTCACCCCCACTTGAGGAGTCGCCCGTGCCCACGCTGCCGCGCCGCTTCGGCCTCTTCTTGGCCATGGCGGCCTCACTGCTCGCGTTCATCGCTCTTCCCGCTCCGTCCGCTCAGGCGGCGGAAATCCTGCTCTCCCAGGGCAGGACCGCCACCGCTTCGAGCACCGAGGGAGTCTTCGGCGCGCGGAACGCCGTCGACGGCGATCCCGGCACCCGGTGGTCCAGCGCCTTCGCCGATCCGCAATGGATCCAGATCGACCTCGGAGCCAGGGCCGACATCAGCCGGGTCGCGCTCACCTGGGAAGCCGCCTACGCCACGTCGTTCAGAATCGAGGTGTCGGACGACGCCCAGGCGTGGACGGTCCTCCACCAGACGGCCACGGGGACAGGCGGCGCACAGAGCCTTGCCGTCTCCGGCGCGGGCCGCTACGTGCGGATGTACGGCGCCCAGCGCGCCACCTCCTACGGCTACTCGCTCTGGGAATTCCAGGTGTACGGCACCGGCGGTTCCGGCGGGGACACCAGCACACTGCTGTCCTACGGCAGGACCGGCGCGGCTTCCTCGTCGCAGACCGACCAGAACTGCTGGGAGTGCACTCCGGCCAGGGCTTTCGACCGCGATCCGGCTTCCCGCTGGGCGACGAGCTCCACCACGGGATGGACCGATCCGGGCTGGATCTCCGTCGATCTCGGCGCGACGGCGCAGATCGACAAGGTCGTTCTCCAGTGGGATCCCGCCTACGCCAAGTCCTTCCAGATTCAGGTTTCGCCGAACGGAGCCGACTGGACGCCGATCTACTCGACGACGTCCGGCACGGGTTTCAAGCAGACGCTGAACGTCTCCGGCACGGGCCGCTACGTGCGGATGTACGGCACCGAGCGCGCCACCCCGTACGGATACTCGCTGTGGGAGTTCCAGGTGTACGGCACCGGGGGCGATCCGGTACCGGCTCCGCCGCTGCCGAGCGATCCCGCGAATCCGCCGCGGCCGGTGTGGAGCGATGAGTTCGACGGCGCCGCCGGCGGCAAGCCCGACCCCTCGAAGTGGAGGGCCGACCCGGGCACGGGGCCGAACAACGAGTTGGAGTACTACACCGACCACCGCAACACCGCGCTGGACGGCTCCGGGCACCTGGTGATGGAAGCACGCAAGGAGGTCACTGCCGGGTCGTCGTGCCCGCGCGATCCGATGAGCGGCAGCACCACTTGCCAGTACACGTCGGCGCGGATGAACACCGGGGCGACGTTCCAGTTCACCTACGGGCGGGTCGAGGCGCGCATCAAAGTACCCGAGGGCAACGGGCTGTGGCCGGCCTTCTGGATGATGGGCGCCGACTTCCTGACGGGCCGGCCGTGGCCGTACAACGGCGAGGTCGACATCATGGAAGTCCTCGGCAAGGACGTGAAGACCTCCTACTCGACCGTCCACGCCCCCGCGTACAACGGCGGCGGCGGAATCGGCGCACGCTACACGCTGCCCGGGAACGCCGACTTCTCCGACGACTTCCACACCTGGGCCGCCGACTGGAACAGCAAGGGCATCACGTACAGCCTGGACGGCCGGACGGTGTTCTCTCTCGACAAGGACCAGGTGGAGCAGACCCGCGGCCCGTGGATCTTCGACCATCCGCACTACCTGATCCTCAACCTGGCGGTCGGCGGGGACTGGCCGGGTCCGCCGGACGCCGGCACGCCCTTCCCCTCCAAGATGCTCGTCGACTACGTGCGGATCTTCCGATAGGCGTACTCCGGGCCTCCGACCGACGCCCCGGGCTCGCCGTCCCGACCCCCCCGCGCGCTCCGTCCAGACCCCTCGGAGCGCCCGGGGCACCGGCCTCGCACACGTCCGAGACGCATTCCCCAGCGAAGTTCCTGCCCTCCGGGAGCAGCGCTTCCCGGACCCGACGCACGTGAGGAAGTGAGATGCGCAGATATCCCGTCCCTCTGTACACCCTGTTAGTGGGCACTCTCGCGGTCGTGCTGGCCGCCGCCCTGAGCCTGACCGTGTCGGCCCAGACCGCGCGGGCCGCCACCGGCACCGTGCAGGCCGAGTCCTACGCGGCCCAGTCCGGCGTCGTGCTGGAGGCCACCGCGGACGCCGGCGGCGGACAGAACGCGGCCTATCTCGCCGACGGCGACTGGATGCGCTTCGACAACGTCGACCTCGGCGCCGCCGGCCGCCTGACGGTCTCGGCCCGGATCGCCTCCGCCGTCGGCTCGGGCACGGTGGAGTTGCACACGGCGAGCCTGACCGGTCCGCTGCTCGCGGTCGTGCAGACCTCGCCGACCGGCGGATGGCAGAGCTGGGCGACCCGGGCCACCGATGTCACCACCCATCCCACCGGTTCGCAGGCGGTGTTCGCCGTGTTGCGCAGTACCGCACCTGAGGACTTCGTCAATATCAACTGGTTCTCCTTCGTCGGTGAAGGGGACGGGCCGGCGCCCGGCTGGATACCCGTCGACCAGGACAAGTGGAACGCCCAGCTGGCGCAGTTCCGTGCGATGACACCGGCCGCGGTGCCCGCCGGCGTGGTCCGGGTCCCGGAGTTCAACGCCACCTGCACCTACAGTCACTCCAAGCCCGACGACCCCATCGTCCTGCCGGGTCTCCCCGGCGCGTCCCACATGCACAGCTTCTTCGGCAACAAGAGCACCGACGCGTTCTCCAGCACCGAGTCCCTGCTGGCCCACACACCGACCAGCTGCACTCCCGCCAAGGATCTGTCGGCCTACTGGATCCCCACCCTGTACGAGGGCGACCAGGCCGTCGAACCCGAGGGGATGATCGTCTACTACGGATCCCGGATCGACCAGCCGTCCGCGACCGTCCCCTTCCCGCAGGGTTTCCGCATGATCGCGGGTAACGCGAAGGCGCAGACGCCCACCCCGGCCGGGTCGACCGGCCAGTTCTGGTGCTCCGGTGAGGGCGGCGAGATCGGCCGCAGCGCCGACGGCAACTGGCCGGTCTGCGCCCCGAAGGCCCACCTCACCCACCAACTCGTCTTCCCCGACTGCTGGGACGGCAAGAACCTGGACAGCCCCGACCACAAGTCGCACGTCGCGTACACGTACGACGGCAAGTGCAGCGGCGCCTACCCGGTCGCCATCCCCAACGTCTCCTTCGTCTTCAGCTACCCGACCAGCGGCAGTGCGGCGGGTTTCCGGCTGGCCTCGGGCATGGCGTCGTCCATCCACGGTGACTTCTTCAACGCCTGGGACAACGCGGCTCTCGGGCAGCGCGTGAAGGACTGCATCACCCAGAAGGCCAAGTGCAACTCCGCCGGTACCTTCTGATCCTGCGGTCGGTATGCGCCTCGGCCCTGGCGCTGCCGGCTGTCGGCTGCGCGGTGCAGCCGACAGCCGGCCCGCCGCCGGCAACGGCCTTCAACGCCACCGACACCGCATGGATCCAGCTGATGATCCCCATGGACGAGCGTGCGCGACTCCTGACCGATCTGGCACCCTCACGCGAGGGAGATCCAGCCGTGGCGGCGCTGGCAGCCGAGACCGCACGGCGGCTGCGTGAGGACCTGGTCCGTCTGCGCGCCCTGTTGAAGCGCTCCGGAGTCCCCGACACCCGCCCCCACGAAGGGCACGACATGCCCGGCATGGTCGGCCTCGACACCCTCGCGAAGGCGGGCGCCACGACCGGCACGGCCTTCGACCGGATCCTCACCGAAGCCCTACGTGCCCACCTCACGCAGTCCCGCATGCTCTGCGCGGGCGAGCGCACCCAAGGTCGGGCCGCCGAAGCGAAGGAACTGGCCGCGGCCATCGCGCAGAGCACGGCCGTGCAGATCTCCCGGCTCGGCACAGTGCGCCCGCCCGATCCTGCGGTATCGAACGCACCGCGCTCATAGCGGTCCTCCTGCGAATCCAGCTCACCCGGTCGGCGGTACGGCTCGCCCGCCGACCGGGTGGGCGACGACGTCGGCCGGGGCGGTCCTGCTGCGGCGGGCCCGGTTTCCGGCGGGCCAGCGGGATGGAGCGGGGATGGTCAGGGCCGCTGGGGCGCAGCGAACCACCGACCTCGAGGGAGTACCGAGCCCCGTCAGACCACTGGAGGTTCCGCGCTCCACATGCCACGGCATCGATTCCCTCTTTCTGCGCGACTGCGTCAGCCACGGCCTGCTGAAGAGGTCGCGGTCTCGTTCCCCTCCATACCGTGGTCGGCATGTGCGACGTGACCACTCTGACCGAAATCGACAAAACGGTCTGGTTCGCATGCGCGTGGCACTAAGGTCCCGATCCTGATTTCGCATGGATTGGGGGGGGCAGGCAATGCTCACCGAGACGCTGGTCGCGGTTGCTGGGGCGGGAGGCACAGCAGCGGCGGGAGCAGCCGACTCGCAGCTCCGGGTGCGGTTCAAGGCACGGCGCGCCTGGCTCGTCGGCCGGAATGATCCGGGGGACGAGGACGACGCTCTGGGACGACTCGCCTGTCCCGCCGCCGTTCTGGACGTCGCGGACGAGGACAGACGGGAGCAAGGGTGCGCGAGGCCGGCCCGGTGGCGGCAGGGCGAGTGCACGTCCCCCTCGGAGAGCCCGGCAGAGCCAGACCGGGAGCGGTCCATGTGCGAACCAAGTTCCCTGAAGGAGGAGTTCGGCGACCGTGACACCGGAGGGGCCGTCTCGGGCACCACCGTCCACGGCTCGGTGGCCTTCGCGGCCGGCGGCCACAGCCGTCAGGACGACCACTTCGGGGCGGCAACATGAGCAGTCACGGACCCGGAGGGGTGACCGGCAACTCCTTCCACGGCCCCGTCGCCTTCCAGACCGGTGCGCAGAGCACCCTGAACGTGAACCACTATGCCTTGCAGCCCTCACCGCTCGACGCTCCGGCGGACGAACTGGCACGAGTGGTGGGCGTCGAGTGGGACAAAGAAGCCCAGTGGCGGCGGCTGTTGGTACCCGCTCCGCTGCCGGTCCGCTGGCGGGTGACGCACCGGAAGGTCACGGACCGGGTCGCCGGCGCCACCGCAGAAGGGAGAAGAGCCCGATTCACCGCGCTGCCGGGTCTGGCCGCGGTGACCCGCGAGCAGCTGCGCCGGGGCGGCGGGCTCACCGAGCTGCACGCGGTGTACGGCGGCCTGGCCTCGGGCCGGATACTCCTCGTGGGGCCGCCCGCGGCGGGCAAGTCGGCTGCCGCGGCCCTGCTGCTCCTGGACGCGCTGCGACACCGCGCTGCCGCCGCCCCGCAGGACAGGGCGTGCATCCCGGTTCCGGTGCTGCTGACCCTGGACGGCTGGGATCCGTCCCGGCAAAGCCCGACGAAGTGGGCGACGTGCCAGCTCACCCGCCGCTACACCCTGTTCCAGGACCGGGGCGGGCGCGAGCAGGCCCGGCGACTGCTCGAGTCGGGTCGCGTCGCGCTGTTCCTGGACGGATTGGACGAGGTCGGCGGCAAGCTGCGCAACGCCATGGTGAGCGCGCTGGAACAGGCGCCGTTCCGGCTGATCCTGATCTCCCGCGCCAAGGAGGCCGTGCTGACGGCGAAGCGGGGCGGCCTGGGCGGTGCGGTGGCTCTGGAGATCCTGCCCCTCACCCCGTCCGACGCGATCGAATATCTGCTCGACAAGTCTCGCGAGCAGCCACCACCCGCGTGGCGGGCATTCACCGAACACCTCCTGGCCGAACCCGGGGGCGCGGTGGCCGAGGCACTGACCAGTCCGCTGGCAGTCACCTTGGTGCGCGACGTCTACGCCCACGACCACTCCGTCGATGAGCTGCTGGACAAGCGCCGCTTCGCCACTCGCGAGGCGATCGAGGACCATCTGCTCGACCGCGTCGTCGCCGCCGCGTACACCCCACGGCCGGGGGACTGCCCACGGTGGTCCGCCGAGACCGCCGAGCAGACCCTGCGGTACATCGCCCGGCGCCTCAGTCAGGACAACACCTCCGACCTGCCGTGGTGGCACATCCCCGGCTGGGCACACCCCCGTCCGAGGGCGCTCGCCGTAGGGGCGGCGGTCACAGTGCTGTGCGGCGTGCCCAGCATCGTCCTGGTCTGGATGCTGACGCACTCCGTGTACACCTGGCTGATCGGAATCCCCTCCGCACTCGTCGGCGGATGGGCGGCCGCCGACCGCTTCACCGAGCTCAGCGATCCCCAGCGGCTGAGAAGCTCGGAATGGCGGGACACGCTGGAAAGCGCCGGCTGGCGGGACATCTTCACTCGCGGAGCGGTGATATCAGGGGTGGTGGAATGGCTGGCCACAGGCACTCTCGCCACCCTGACCAGTCCGCTGCTCCCAGGCAGTCACACGCCACCGGCCTGGCTCTGCTACCTCACCACCCTGCCGCTGGGGTTCACCGGGGTGCTCGTGACGGGCCGCGGGTACCGGATCGTCGCCGGGACACCGTTCCTGTCCGCCGGGGCAGGCGCCTGGTACGACGACGTGCGGGAGTTCCACAACCGCCCGGCCGTGGCGGAGACCCGCTCGATCGGTCCGCGCGAGGCCTGGCGGCACCACATCGGGACACGGCTGGTACTCGGCCTGCTCACCGGACTCGCGGCGGCACTGTTCACGGCGCCTCTGCTGGCCTGGTGGGTCGGGCTGGGGACCGGCCTGGCGAGTGGGGTCTCGGCAGCACTGGTGGTGTCCGCCATGACCGGCCCGGTCAGCAACCTCGCCGTGGCGACCGCCCTCACCGCCGTGCAGCTCGCGGCGGAGGAAGGCACGCCTCTCCGTCTGATGAGTTTTCTTGAGGACGCACGCCGCCGCAACCTCCTCCGTACCAGCGGGCCCGTCTATCAGTTCCGCCACGCCCGTCTCCAGAAGCACCTGGCTTCGCGGGAGTGATTGCCCTGAGAGCCCGGGCGGATCGGCCACGGCGACCGCGGAAGGTTTCGTGGTTCGCCGTGCTCCGACCGGGTCGGGGCATGGCTCGCAGGCGTACAGCGGTCACCGGCGGACGGACATCCCGGAGGTGAGGGTGCGGCTGAGCGCGTGCGCTTCGCGCAGCAACAGCGCGCCGAGTTCGGTTCTGCGCTCGGGGCGGAACCTGGTCTCCACCCCGGTCAGTGTCAGTGCCCAGGCCGGCTGTCCGGCGCGGTCGAACACGGTCGCCGCCATACCCCAGCTGCCCTCCACGACGAGTCCGGGGTTCACGGCGTAGCCGTCGGTCCGTGTCTGCGCGATGCGCTCGCGTACCACGTCCGGCGCGTGTGCCTGGCCCCACTGGCCGACCAGGTCCCGGCGTTCCAGGTAGCCGTCGATCTCGGCGTCGTCGAGGAACGACAGCACGGCCAGGCCCGCCGAAACGACACCCAGCGGAAACCGTGCGCCCTCGTACAGCACGAAGGACCGGATCGGGAAGTCCCCGTCCTCTCGCAGCAGACACACTGTCTCGTCACCCCTGCGCGCGGAGAAGAACGCGCTCTCCCCCGTGGCGACCGCGAGCCGGTGCACGCTCTCGCGTGCGTGATGGGTGACGTCGTAGCGCAGACCGGCCGCCTCGCCGAGCAGGTACAGCTCGGGTCCGAGGAACCAGCGGCCGCTGCGCTGATCGCGGTCGACGAACCCTTCGTCGGCCAGTGAGACGAGCAGCCGATGCACGGTCGGTCTCGGCAGGCCTGCCGCCCTGGCCAACTCCGCGGTGCCGGCTCCGGCCTCGTTGACCATCGACAGGGAGCGCAGTACCGCGCCGACTCTGCCGACGAGGTGAGCTGCCGTGGGTGGGGTCATGACATCAGCGTACGTTCACTCAGTGGACGCGGTCACTGACCGGAGCTCGCCACCCGATCACTTTCTCCCCCTGAACGTCCCGCTCCTTGCGTTGTCAGGCAAGCCCCCGTTTGACTCGTGGCGCTCGGACAATGAACGGACTGCACGTGAGGTGGATGAGTTGTCAAAGATTCGCGCGACTGCGGAAGCCGCTTTGGCAGATGTGCTGGCTGACGGCATCACGATCGCTGTCGGTGGATTCGGTCTCTGCGGCATCCCGAACGATCTCATCGAGGCAGTGCGTGACAGCGGTGTCACCGGCTTGACGATCGTGTCCAACAACATGGGCGTCGACGGCAAGGGGCTCGGCCTCCTGCTGGAAAACCGCCAGGTCACGAAGGTGATCGCATCCTACGTAGGCGAGAACAAGCTGTTTGCCGGGCAGTACCTGGACAAGCTTCTCGACGTGGAGTTCTCTCCGCAGGGCACCCTCGCCGAGCGCATGCGGGCCGGCGGGGCGGGGATAGCGGCCTTCTACACGCGAACCGGCGTGGGAACGCCCGTCGCCGAAGGCAAGCCCCATGCCGAGTTCGACGGTCACGTGCACGTGCAGGAGCGCGCCGTTGTCGCCGACCTCGCGCTCGTGCACGCGCACACCGCTGACCAGGCAGGCAACCTCACCTACCGGGCCACCGCGCGCAACTTCAACCCCCTCGTCGCCACGTGCGGCCGGGTGACGATCGCCGAGACCGAGCACCTCACCGAGCAGTTCATCGATCCGGAATCGGTCGCGACGCCCGGCGTCTACGTCGACCACCTGGTGGTCGCACGCGAGCGGATCAAGGACATCGAAAAGCGCACGGTCCGCCCCCGCGTGACCGTCGGAGCCTAGGAGCGCCCCGTGGCCTGGACACGTGACGAGATGGCGGCGCTCGCAGCCGCCGAACTCAACGACGGAGACTATGTGAACCTGGGGATCGGGATTCCGACCCTCGTGGCCAACCACATCCCCGAAGGCATGCAGGTCACCCTTCAGAGCGAGAACGGCATCCTCGGTCTCGGCCCGTTCCCCTGGGAGGGTGAGGAGGACGCTGACGTCATCAACGCAGGTAAGCAGACCGTCACGGTCAACCCCGGTGCGAGCTACTTCGATTCCGCGGCGTCCTTCGGCATGATCCGCGGCGGACACATCGACATCGCCATCCTCGGTGCCCTACAGGTGACCGCGAGGGGCGACCTGGCGAACTGGACCATCCCCGGGGCACTCGTCAAAGGTATGGGCGGCGCGATGGACCTCGTGGTCGGGGCCCGCCGGATCGTGGTGCTCACCGATCACGTCGCCAAGGACGGCAGTCTGAAGATCGTCGACGACTGCGCCCTTCCTCTGACCGGCGCCGGCGTGGTCGACCGGATCATCACCGACCTCGCGGTCATCGACGTGACTGCGGACGGCCTGCGGCTCATGGCCCTCGCTCCGGGTGTCACCGAGGAAGAGGCGCGGGCGAAGACCGGCGCCCCGTTGGAGGTGTCCCTCACGGCAGGACCTTAGGAGGTCTCCGGAGACGGTCCTGCCGATGCAGGGCTCTGCCAGGGGCACTCCGTCTGTGCTGTCACCCGCCGTCAGTGGAGCCTGGCATCGGCGGAGTCACCTGATCAAGGCCATGCAACCCCGGGAAAGCCTGTCCGATGTCGGAGCGGCCGCTGCCCGGCGGATCGGCCGGCCCGAAACGGTTCAGCCTCGCACCGGCGCCGGATCAGCGAACGGCACGCGGTGTGCCGTGAGGTCAGGCCGCCAGCACGGTCAGGAAGTCTCGCACGGTCGTCGCGACGGCGTCGCGGGCCGGGCCGAGGTACTTGCGCGGGTCCGTCAGCACCGGGTCCCTGGACAGCACGTCGCGCACCGTGCGGGTCAGTGAGACGTTGAGCGCCGTCCCGATATTGATCTTGATCATGCCTGCCAGGACCGCGGCGTGGAGTTCCTCGCCGGGAACCCCGGACGACCCGTGCAACACCAGGGGGACGGGAACGGCTTCCCTGAGACGTGCGATGAGCGCGTGGTCCAGGGCCGCGGTCCGTTCGGTCATGGCATGGCTGCTGCCCACCGCGACCGCCAAGGCGTCCACCCGCGTACGCGCCACGAAGTCGACGGCTTCCGCCGGGTCCGTGCGCACGCCGTCGGCGTGCGCGCTCGCGGGAGAGTCAGGCTTGCCGCCGACGTATCCCAGCTCGGCCTCGATCCAGAGGCCTGCTTCATGTGCCCAGTCCGCCGCCGCCGCGGTCGCGGCGAGGTTGTCGGCGTAGGTCAGTGCCCCGGCGTCGAACATCACCGAGGAGAAGCCCGCGTCGGCCGCTTGGTACAGCAACTCGACGTCGGTGACATGGTCCAGATGCAGGGCGACGTCGACCGCCGCCGTCCGCGCTATCGATGACGCTGCCAGCGCGAGGGGGGCGAGCCGTCCGCCGTGGTACCGCACCGCGTTCTCGCTGATCTGCAGGATCACCGGCCGGCCGACGGACTCGGCACCCATCACGATGCCTACCGCGTGCTCCAGGGTGATGACGTTGAAGGCGGTGACGCAACTACGCCGGGTGGCGGCCCGGGTGACAAGGTCTCCGGTGGGGACCATGGGCATGGACGTACTCCTCGAACGGGGAGGTGTGAGTGGCGAGTCGGCGTGCCGGTCCATCGGCGAGGCCTGAGCGGGGCAGGTGCGCACCGTCGGCGGCGGGGGCTCACGGTCCGACCGGCGACGGCTCCGGACGCTCGGGGCGCTCTTCGCGCTCCTCGTCCGCGTAGAGCGTCGACGTCGATCCGCCGAGGGTGAGGACGATGCCCACCGTCGGGCCTGTGGTCGGCACTGTCTGATGGACCACCAGCGACAGCACGATCGTGAGGACGGGCGCCAGGGCATCGGTGACTGGTGCGACGACACCGTCCTTGCCGCGGCTGAGCGCCATGACGAGGGACGGCGCGCCCACGGAGTTGATGCCCTGTGCGCCGCCGGTGAGCGCGGGGGCCTGCCAGGGGGCGCCGGGCAGTCCGCCCATCATGCGGACCGCGACGGGCACGGGGAGCAGGCTTTTCACGCATCGCCGTCACCGCTCTCCACGGGGGTGACGTCCGCGCTGGAGCGCAGGGCGCTCATCGCTGCGGCGCCGAGCGGGCGGCCGGCGAGCTTGGCCGCGTAGATCGCGGCGCCCACCACCGGTTCGAACAGGGGTCGCCGCAGCTCGTATCCGGCCGCTCCGGCCCGGAGCGCGGCGGCGAACGCGTCGAGCACGCGGGCCGAGCGGAAGACGCCGCCGGAGTAGGAGACGGGGACCGTTTCATCGGGGGTGAAGCCCAGCCCGCGTCGGGCGCTGTCCACGAGCAGGGCCAGTTCCCTGCCGGCCTCGGCGAGGACGGCGTCGGCCTCTGTGTCGCCCGCCCGGGCCGCCTCGACCACCAGGGGGGTCAGTGCGGCGATCTCGCTGCGGTGCCCCTGCCAGCGGTTGAGTACGACGTCGATCACCTCGAGGTCCGAGGTCAGTTTCAGGTGCCGGCGCAGCAGTTGCGCGAGTGGGCCTTCGGACAGCCGGCCGTCGCTCATCCGGGAGAAGATGTTGAGCGCCCGGGCGGCGATCCAGTACGCCGAGCCCTCGTCGCTGAAGAGTTCGCTCCAGCCGCCGGTGCGCACGCCGCGCCCCTGGCGTTCGCCGTAGGCCATCGAGCCGGTGCCGCTGATGACGTTGATGCCGTCGGCCGCTCCCAGCGAACCGGCCCAGCCGCAGATCATGTCGTTGTCGCTCGCGTAGCGCTGGTGCCCCAGCACCCGCGCGGGAGCGGCGTCCAGGGCGTCGACGTCACCCGGGACCTCTCCGTAGCCGGGCAGGCCCAGGAACGCATGGTGGATGTCCGCGGGCGTGATGCCCGCGGTCCTGGTCACGGCCTCGATCCCCCGTGCGAGGATCCGCGTCACGTGGTCGACGCCGCCGGTGGCGTGGTCCGCGAAGTAGTAGACGCCTTCGCCGAGGGCTCGGGCCCGGACGGTGCCCGAGCTGTCGATCAGACAGAAAGCTGTCTTCGTGCCTCCGCCGTCTACACCCAGAAACATCGTTGTTCCTCCGCTCGGCATGTTCCGGACGCTGCTACGGGACGTCGTGGGGTCGCTCGGGCAGCGGGTGCACGGTCACTCCCCGCACCACGCGGTTCACCTCTCCCGAGGGGAACGGGTTGTCGGGCCGGATGCCCCGGGCCAGGGAGGAACGCAGTGCGAGGAGTTGTGCGACGACCACGGCGGGCAGGGCGAGGGTGGCGTCGTCGGCGGCGGCGAGTCCGGGCAGCAGCCAGGTGCCGTCCTCGGGCAGTCCGTCGGGGGACGCGGCGACGGCCACGACGTCGGCGGGCGCGTGGCCGGCGCGTAGTTCGGCGATGATGTCGAGGTCGTAGCGGCGTGTGTAGGGGTCGTTGGAGACGTACACGACCACGGCCGTGCGGTCGTTCAGCACCGATTTGGGGCCGTGGCGGAAGCCGAGCGAGGTCTCCGAGGACGCGACGAGCGCTCCCCCGGTCAGTTCCAGCATCTTCAGCGCGGACTCCTGGGCCAGCCCCTTCAACGCGCTGCTGCTGCCGAGGTAGACCAGCCGTTCGGGTCGGCGGGCCAGCAGGGTGTCGATGGCCGGGTCCAGGCCCCCTGCCGTGAGGTGCTCGGCCGCCGCGGCCGGTGCCTCGATGTCGCCGTCCGGGTGGAGCGCGCCGAAAGCGAGCAGGGACGCCAGCAGCATGCCGGTGAAGCTCGACGTCATGGCGAAGCCCTGGTCGTCGGCCGCGGCCGGCATGAGCAGGACATAGGACGCGGTGTTCTCCTCGTGTGCCCGGGCCAGGTGTCCGGCGCTGTTGCAGGTGATGACGAGGTGGTGCACACGGGTCAGGATCTGCTCGGCGAGGCGGGTGGCCGCGACGCTCTCCGGACTGTCCCCCGAACGCGCGAACGACACGAGCAGTGTGGGAGCGTCGCCGGGGAAGGACGCGCGGGGATCCGCGACGATGTCGGTGGTGGAGACCGCCTCCACTCGGAGTCCGGTGGCCCGTGCGAGCGCCGTCCGGACGACCTCCCCCGCGAACGCCGACGTACCTGCTCCGGTCAGGACGATCCGCAGATCCTTCCGGGCGAGCAGAGGTGCGAGAAACGCGTCCAGGCGCTCGCGTGCGGCGGCGACGATCGCACCGACCTCACGCCACACGGCGGGCTGCTGGATGATCTCCGCGACCGTGTGGTCGGCCCCGCCGCCCTGGGACCTCGCGAAGTGGGTGGAGATGGTCACACGTCCTCCTTGTCTTGGGCACGGCACGCACGGTCGTGGGCACGGCACGCACGGTCGGGGCCGCGCAGGACATCTCCGATCCGGTCGACGAGCAGGTCCCGGGGACCTCGTGGTCAGGACGCCGGTCCGGACCGTGCGCGCCGAGATGGCCGAAGAGCGCGGGCACACCGGCACTCGACGTCTCCGGGTCCGCCTCCGGGATGCTATTGGTACGCCTTCCGGCCGTCAATGGTCTTGCTTTGGTATGCAACTGGTCTTATCCGAAACTGGTATACATCTGGTATGCCATCGGACAACGCTCTTCCCCAGGGCCTGCTCGGCGCCGACTCGCTGCCGCTGTACTCCCAGGTCGCCGCCCGCCTGCTGAACGACATCGCCGCCGACGGCGCGCGACCCGGGGACCGTCTGCCGTCCGAACGCTCACTGGCCGTCCGGTACGGCGTCTCGCGCGTCACGCTGCGCAGCGCGCTCAACGAACTGGCCGAACGCGACGTCATCGAGTCCTCGCCGGCCCGGGGATGGTTCCTCGCCCGGGGCTACGAGCGCGTGGTCCCCGATTCCCGGCAGTCGCCGGCTCCCGCGGGCGGCCGGTCCGTGCGGGGCTTCGCCGACTACGCCGCACAGCACGGTTTCCGCCTCCAGGACAAGGTGCTGGAATCCCGGGTCCGAGCAGCCACGGTGCAGGAGTCCGAGCACCTGCGCATCGGCCCCGGGGCGGCACTCTTCGAGATGCGCCGACTGCGCTTCCTGGACGGCATCGTCGTCGTCCTGGAGCACAACCGACTGCCCCTCGGGCTGTGTCCGCAGTTGGCGGAAACCGACTTCACCACGGAGACGCTCTTCGCCACCCTGCGCCGCGCGGACCCGCCCCAGCTGCCCAAGGTCGCCGACTACTCCGTGGAAGCCCGGCATCCGACCGAAGAGGAGAGCCGCCTCCTGGAGATCACTGACGCGACGCCCGTCCTGGTCGCCACCCAACTCGCCTTCAACCAGAACGCCCAGCCCCTGGAACTCACCGCCGCGGTGTACCGCGGTGACAGGTACCACTTCCGCGCCTCGATCACCGGGTGAACCCCCGCTCCCGCGGACGGGCTCGCTTCCCCGGCGGCGCCGTCCGGGTGCGTCCACCCCGCGGCCTACGGGAGGTCTCCTCTCCTTCCACCGGGCCGGAACCTGCCCGCCGGAACCTGGGAACCCGTGAGCCGGGCTGGTGGCGGGCGAAGCAGTCGGCCGGGTGAGGGGCGGACGCGGGGAACGACACGCCGCGTCATCACGGCCCGACCGTGGACGGAGCAGTTCGCCGAGCCATCCCACGGGCCCCCTCCAGCCGTGCGAGGCGATCCGCGCGACACCGAGAACGCCTGCCGGGATCCGTCTCCTCCCCGCGAGATCGCCGACCCGCCTCGCACCGACGGCCGCTCGTCGTCGCGTTGACATTCAGCCGAACGGTCGCTTTACTCCCGGACAACGCCGGAGCCAGGCTCCGTGCCCAGAGGTACGCCCAGCCGGTATGCAGGCCCCCGCGCCGCGAGTCCGGACCGAGTCGCCAGGACCGCGTCCACGCGTCCGAGGCGGGGACGTACCCCCTCCCTCTGGAGTTCACTCCATGAGCCATCTCGATACCGCCTCGCGGAAAATCACCGGCGTGGCCGTCGCCGCGGCGGCCCTCACCGGCGCCCTGCTCGCGCAGGCGACCTCGACGCAGGCCGCGGCCGTGGCCCTCCCGCCCGCGCACGCCGGCTTCGACTACCAGATCGGCGGGGCCTACACCCCTCCGGCCGGCGTGAAGGTCGTCACCCGTGACCACACCGCCTCCCCCGCGGCGGGCCTGTACAACATCTGCTACGTCAACGCCTTTCAGGCACAGCCGGGGGCCGAGGGCGAATGGGCCTCGGATCTGCTGCTGCGTGACTCCTCGGGCAACGTCGTCTACGACGAGGACTGGGGCGAGGCCCTCCTCGACATCAGCACCACCGCCAAGCGCCTGCGGATCGCCGACCGGATCGGAGCCCGGATCGACGGCTGCCGGGACAAGGGCTTCCAAGCCGTGGAACCCGACAACTACGACAGCTACACCCGCTCCGGGAATCGTCTGACGGCGAACAACGCACAGGCGTTCATCAAGCTGCTCTCCACCCGCGCCCACGCGGACGGGCTGGCCATCGCCCAGAAGAACACCTCGGAACTGGCCGGCACCCGCACCGCCAACGGCCTCGACTTCGCCGTGGCCGAGGAGTGCGGCCAGTACGACGAATGCGGCGACTACACCAGGGCGTTCGGCAACAACGTGATCGTGATCGAGTACACCGACTCGGGCCGGACGAAAGCCTGCAGAGGGTGGGGCGGCACGCTCAGCATCGTCCAGCGCGACGTCGACGTCTCACCGGCGGGGAGCGGCGGATACATGCGCAAGACCTGTTAGCGCACCGCGCCCGAAAGGGAGTCGGCCCACAGCGGCCCGCGAGCCGTCGCGGGCCGACTGCCCTTGCGCGATCGTGCAGGTTTCGCCGGTGTCTCGCGCGGATCCGAACAGTGCGGCCTCTTGACGGCGGCCCGGTACCGTCGTTTAACTCCTGGCCATCGCCGCAGTCGCGGTACTCGGCAGCAGAGGTACGCCCAGCCGGTAGCTGACCACGCATCAGGAGTCCGGACCGAGTCGCCAGGACCGCGTCGGCGTCCGAGGCGGGGACGTGCCCACCACGTTGTGGAGCTCGGACATGATCCGTATCCGCATGACTCCCGGCGGACGGCCCGCCATGACGCCCCCTCCTGGACGTCCTTCCCGTGCCGTACGGCCCGCCCGGCACTGAGCGGCTCACAGACCGCCGGGCCCGCCCTGGCTTCGCCGCGGTGGACGCGCCGTGACACGCACACCGTTCGCGTCCTCGCAGCGACACGAAGACAACGTGTCCCCGAGCTCCCACCGGAGGTATCCATGCATGCGCTCCCCCGCAGCGCGCGGCCCGCACGCCGCGACGCGCTGCGCGTCGGCGCGGGACTGGCGACCGCCGCGGCCGCGGGCCTGACAGCCTCGGGCTGCGCGGCAGGCAGCGGCGACGGCGTCAGCGCCGACGGCACCGTGACCATCGAGATGTGGCACGGCCAGACCGACACCGGCAAGAAGGCCCTTGAATCCCTGATCGCCTCCTTCATGCGCAGCCATCCCCGCATCCGGGTCGAGCTGGGCGGCGGGGTGCTCGCCGACGCGATGCTGCAGAAGGTGACGGCCGCCCTCGCCGCCGGCTCCTACCCGGACATCGCGTACATCTTCGGCTCCGACCTGGCGAGCGTCGCCCGCAGTCCTCAGGTCGTCGATCTGACCGACATGGTCGGAGACTCCGTCACTCCCTGGACGAACTACTGGGCGCCGGCGCGCCGAGCGGTCACCGTCAACGGCCAGGTGCGCGCCGCGCCGGCGCTGCTGGACTCGCTCGCGGTGGTCTGCAACAAGCAGCTCTTCCGGCAGGCCGGCCTGCCGCTTCCCGAGCCGGGCTGGCGCTGGGACGACTTCGTCGCCACGGCCAAGGCGCTCACCGACGCGGACGGCGGCCGCTTCGGTACCGGCTGGCCCGGCGTCGGCGACGAGGACACCGTCTGGCGCGTCTGGCCGATGATCTGGGACCTCGGCGGGGACGTCATCGACGAGGACGGCAAGCACATCGGATTCGGCGACAGCGGGACCCGGGCCCTGGAGGTGGTGGCCGCACTGGCCCGGAACGAGAGCGTCTACGTCGACTCCAAGCCGGGCAGCGAGCAGATGTACCAGGTCTTCATGTCCGGCCGGATGGGCATGGCCGTCACCGGCCCCTGGCAGCTGCCCGACATCCGGCAGGCGAAGATCGACTACTACGTCGTCCCCCTGCCCAGCTTCTCCGGCCGGCCGATGACCATCAGCGGCCCCGACACCTGGACGGTGTTCGACAACGGCGCCGCCCGCAAGCAGGCCGCCAAAACCTTCGTGAGCTGGCTCATGCAGCCCGCGCAGGACGTGCGCTGGGACATCGACGCGGGCAGCCTGCCGCTCAGCCGCCGGACCCGCGACCTGCCCGCCTGGCGGCACGAGGAGAGCGGCACCGAGGGCCTGGGCGAGTTCACCAAGACCCTCGACTCGGCCCGCGTACGCCCTGTGCACGCCGCCTATCCGCAGATCTCGCAGGCCCTCGGACAAGCCGTTGTCGCCGTGCTGCTGGGACGGAGCAGTCCCGCCCGGGCCCTGCGCGCCTGCGCCGCCGACGCCAACGCCGCACTGCTCATTCCGCGCTGAGGAGATTTCGTCGTGTCCCGAGTGCCCACCCCGATCACCGTGTCCCGGCCCCCGGACAACCGGCGTGCCCTGCGCCGCAGACGAGCCGGTGAGGCGGCCACAGCCTGGACGTTCGTCTCCCCCGCCGTCCTGATCATCCTCGGACTCAGCGTGGTGCCCATCATCTGGTCGCTGCTGCTGTCCTTCCAGGCCGACGACCTCGTCACACCGAGCCGTTGGGTGGGCCTGGACAACTACCGCGCCCTCGCCGAGGACACGCACTTCAGCCAGGCGCTGCGCAACACCGCGCTCTACACCGCGCTGTACGTGCCTGCGAGCATGGCGGTGGGGCTGCTGCTCGCCCTCGCCCTGCACCGGCGCATCCGCTTCGTCGGGCTGTACCGCACCCTGTTCTTCGTGCCCTTCGTGGTCTCCGCGACCGCGCAGGGCGTGCTGTTCTCGTTCATCCTGGACCCGGAGTTCGGCGCGGCCAACGCCGTACTGCACCACCTCGGCATCCCGTCGCAGGGCTTCCTCAACGATCCGTCACAAGCGCTGCCCGTGCTGGTCGCTGTCAGCCTGTGGAGCGGTACGGGCTTCTGCCTGGTCATCTACCTGGCGGCCCTGCAGGACGTGCCGGCCTCGCTGATCGAGGCAGCCCGCCTGGACGGCGCCGACCGGATCCGGATCCTGCGCCACATCACCCTGCCCGCGCTCAGGCCCGTCACCGTCTTCCTGCTGCTGTGGCAGACCATCCAGTCCCTCCAGGCGTTCGACCTCGTCTACGTCACCACCAAGGGCGGCCCCCTCGGCTCCACCACGGTGATCGTCTACTTCATCTGGGAGCAGGCCTTCAAGAACGCCACCGCCGGATACGGGGCCGCCTCGGCCTATGTGCTGGCCGTGGGCCTGGGCCTGATCGGCCTGGTACTCCAGCTCGTCCGCCGCCGACTCCGGGGAGCCGCCGTATGACCACCGTCTCCGCCCCACCCGACGCCGTACAGGCGGCCTCGTCCTCCGGAACCGGCACCCGACGACGGCGCCCGAGGCTGCCGTTCAGCCCCTGGCACCTGCTGCTGGCACCGATGGCCCTGCTCTTCGCGGTACCACTGATCTGGCTGGCGCTCAGCTCGGTGATGAGCAACGCGGAGATCAACCGTTTCCCGCCGTCGTTGTGGCCTTCCCATCTGGACCTGGGCGGCTACCGGTATGTCCTGGGCAACGCGATGTTCCCCCGGTGGTTCACCAACTCGTTGCTCGTCAGCCTGGTCACGGTGACCGCGAACCTCGTGCTCGGCACCCTCGGCGGCTACGCGTTCGCCCGGATGCGGTTCGCCGGTTCCGGGCCGCTCCTGGGCCTGATGCTGGCCACGATGGCGATCCCGTTCCAGCTGACGATGATCCCCACGTTCCTGGTGATGAAGCAGCTCGGCCTCATCGACAGCCTCGGCGCGCTGATCGTGCCGTCGCTGGTCACGCCCTTCTCGGTGTTCCTCCTGCGGCAGTTCTTCCTCTCGCTGCCCCGCGAGCTGGAGGAGGCCGCATGGATCGACGGCTGTTCACGGCTGCGCGTGCTGTGGCGGATCGTTCTGCCACTGTCCCGTCCTGCCCTCAGCACGGTCGCCGTCCTGACGTTCCTGAGCACCTGGAACGACCTGACCTGGCCCCTGATCGCGATCAACCACGACACCCAGTACACACTCCAGCTCGGCCTGACGACCTTCCAGGGACAGCATCACACCCAGTGGGCCGCTGTGATGGCCGGGAACGTCATCACCGTGCTGCCGGTCCTGCTCGCCTTCCTCGGTGCGCAGAAGGCGTTCATCCAGTCCATCACCTCCACCGGCCTCAAGGGCTGACCCCGGTCACCACCTCGATGCACCACCCAGTCACGAACCCGAATGCCGGCCCGGCGGTGACCGTCGTGCCGGTCGGCCCGGTGGGCGCCGGAGGAAACCCGACGCAGGTTCCAACGCCGCCCTGCTCGACGGGGTGCCCCCGCCGGACACTCCGCGCATCGCCACGGTCCGCGGCGATTCCCTGTCCCCGTGCACTCCCGGCCGCACCCTCGCACAGCCCGACGCGGGACGAAGTCGCACCCGCCCTCCCGAGACCGAGGAAACCCCGGAATGACCACACCCAAGATCGTTTTCATCGGCGCCGGCAGTGTCGTCTTCACACAGGGCCTGCTGGCCGACCTCCTCGCGTTCGGTGAACTGAAGTCCGCGCACGTCGCGTTGCACGACATCGACACCGAACGCCTCGCCACCGCCCACGCAGCCGCCGTCCGTATCGCCGACGTCCTCGGAGCCGCTCCCACGGTCACCGCGCACACCGATCGCCGCGAAGCCCTCGCGGACGCGGACTTCGTCATCAACATCGTGCAGATCGGCATGGGTCCGGCCACCCGCACCGACTTCGAGGTGCCGGCCCGTCACGGGGTACGCCAGACCATCGGCGACACCCTCGGCATCGGCGGCATCTTCCGCGCCCTGCGCACCTTCCCGTTCCTGAAGGAGTTGGGGCGGGACATCACCGAGGTCTGCCCACAGGCCTGGCTGCTGAACTACACCAACCCCATGGCCATGAACGTCCAGTACCTGACACAGGCCACCGGCCTGACCCGGGTGGTGGGCCTGTGCCACTCCGTGTACTGGACGCTGCGCGACCTCGCCGAACTGGTCAAGGTCCCCTACGAGGAGATCAGTTACCACGCGGCAGGCGTCAACCACCAGGCCTGGGTGCTGCGCTTCGAGCACCAGGGACGCAGCCTCTACCCGAGGCTGGACGAACTGATCGCCTCCGACGGACAGTTGCGCCGCAGGGTCCGCGTCGACATGTACCGAAGGCTCGGCTACTACCCGACCGAGACCAGCGAGCACTCCTCCGAGTACGTTCCCTGGTACCTGCACCACGACAGTGAGATCGAGCGGCTGCGGCTGCCGATCGGCGAGTACCTCAAGATCGTCGACGAGAACGTGGACGCCTACGAGAAGACCCGTGACGCGCTCACCGCCGGGGCGCCGATCGCCGTCGAGGGCACCATGGAGTACGCACCCCAGGTCATCCACAGCACCGTCACCGGTACCCCGCGCACGGTCTACGGCAACGTGCCCAATCAGGGGCTGATCGACAACCTGCCCGCGCACGGCGTCGTCGAGGTGCCGTGCCTGGTGGACTCGCTCGGCGTCCAGCCCACGCGCGTGGGCTCCCTGCCGCCCCAGCTGGCGGCACTCAATCGCACCTACCTGAGCGCGAACGACCTCGTGGTGCGGGCCGCCGTCGAGGACGAACCGCGGCACATCAGGCATGCGGCGATGACCGACCCCGCCACGGCCGCGGCCCTGCCCGTCGAGGACATCTGGCGCCTGTGCGACGACATGGTGACCGCCCACGGCGACCTCCTCCAGCCGGGACTGCGCACCCGCCTGGGCTCATGAGCGTCCCGCGCCGCTGAGCAAACGCTGTGCGCGCCGCGGGGTCGCCGGCCCGGACGACGGGGAAGGTCATCGGGGAAGGAGATGGCCGTGGCGACCCTGCCTCAACATGTTTATATAAGAACGTTGATAACGTGACACCATGAAGACCGACCTGGAAGCCCTCGGGCACGCGATCAAGCGCGCGCAGTACCGGAATCACCGCGCCGCCGATGCGGCCCTCCACGAGATCGGCATCAGCCTCGTGCAGTGGGACGCCCTGCGCGCCATCGACCGCATGCCCGGCGCCTCCGGCCATGAACTCGCCGTCGCGACGTTCCAGAGCGACCAGTCCTTCGGCACCCTGGCGAACCGGCTCGTCGCTCGTGGACTCATCACTCGGTCCGCAGGTCGCGGGCGCCGCTTCGCACACACCCTCACCGAGTCGGGGCGCTCCGCGCTCGAGTCCGGCCAGCAACTGATGGCCGGTGCGCTGCAGGAGCTCTTCGCGCCACTGGACGAGGCCCAACGCCTGGCACTACTGCGCACGCTCCTGCTCCTCACCGAGGACGCCTGACGCGTTCATGGAGCCCTGGCGCGCCCCGGACCGCGGTACGCATGTGGGCGGGGCGTCGTGGCCGGTCCACCGTGGGGCGGCGTAGGGTCCGGGCCTGTGCGTCGCTCCTCCTCGCCCGACTGGGCCCGCCTCCACCATGCCCACGGCTCCGCGGAGGACGTCCCCGGCCAGCTGGCCGCGTTGTCCAGCACCGATCCTGCGGTTCGCGGTGCGGCCGTGTCGGCGCTGAGCGGGAACGTCCACCACCAGGGCACCCGGTGGCCGGCGAGCGCTCATGTGGTGGCTCCCCTCGTCGCGCTCGCGGACTGTCCCGCGACACCTGATCGGGCGACAGTCGTGCACCTGCTGCATGCTGTCGCCCTCGGCGGTCTGCGCGACGACGTCCTGCCCTTCGACCCCGTGCGCGCCTTCGCCGGGGCCGACCGGGTCCAGCCGTCGGACGAGGCCGCGGTGCTCCGCGTGCTGTTCGAGGACGAGGACCCGGACCCTGATTCCATCGCCGACGTCGCCGATGGCGTGGCCCTGCGCTGGGCCGCCGACGCCTACCGCGCGGCCGAGCGCCACGCGCCCTCGTTCCTGACCTGGCTGCGGGATCCCGAGCCTGCCCTGGCCGGCCGTGCGGCCGCGCTGCTGACCTGGTTCCCCGAGGTCCCCGGACTTGCCACCGCACTGGCCGCCGTGGGATTCGACAGGGACGCCGCCCGGGCGTCGGGGAATCTCGCCCTGGCGTTTCTCCCCGGCCCTCCCGGCTCCGACGAGGTCGCGGCACTGACCGCATGTCTGGCCGCCACGGACGAGGCGGTGCGGGTGACCGCCGCAGTCGCGCTGGCCCGCCGACAAGCGACGGCCCTGCCGGAGGAGGCACTGACCGTCCTGGTCCACGCAGACGCCGACGAGGTGGCCGGGGCCCTACCGGGTTGGGACCGCTCCCTACGGGGCCACGTCGCGCTCGCGCTGCGGCGCCTCGGCCTATGAGCCTGCCCCGCGGCAACCGGCGAGCGGACGGATGAGATCACCGCGCCTCGGCTGCGGATCGAAAAGCGGGATGCGCGCCGCCGTGAGGAGGTGTGCCGACCTCTGGGCTTCGGGCCTCCGCGCGCGGCCCTCAGCCGCGCGTGACATGCACTCGCCGCTCCCGTTGCCCACAGCACCGGCGGCCTCGCGCTCGTCGCTCGGCAGCGTGCGATGGCACCCCGCCGGCCACGCCACCCGTACATCACGCGGGTACGGCTTGCACGCCGGCGGGGGCTGTCTCATAGTCCGGAGTATGGACGCGCGCGAAAGGGCGCTCCGACAGGCGCACGGCCACGCCGTACGCTGGCTGGCGAGCCTCTCCGAACGCCCGATTCCGGCTCGCGCATCGGTCGAGGAGATCATGCGCGCGCTCGGACCCGACCTGCCCGACGAACCCAGCGCCCCCGCCGACGTCGTCGACCTCCTGGCCACGGCCTGCGAACCCGGACTCACCGCGTTTCCCAGCGGCCGCTTCTACGGATTCGTGGTCGGCGGCGCCGAACCAGCCGCCCTCGCCTCGGACTGGCTGACCAGTGCCTGGGACCAGAACTGCGTCATGCGCGCCGTCTCACCCGCGTACGCGGCGGCCGAAGAGATCGCCGGCGCGTGGCTGCTCGAACTGCTCGGCCTGCCGGGCGACAGCGCGGTCGGCTTCACCACGGGCGCCACGATGGCCAACTTCACCTGCCTCGCCGCCGCACGCGACGCCGTGATGCGGCGCGCCGGATGGAACGTCGCCCGGAACGGACTCACCGCAGGACCGGCTGTGCACGTCGTCGCCGGTCAAGACCGCCACATGGCCATCGACCTGGCGCTGCGCTACCTGGGTCTCGGGCAACCCGACCTCGTCGCAGCGGACGCGCAGGGACGCATCGAACCCGACGCCCTGCGGCGCACCCTCGGAGCCCGTGGACCGGCCGGCCCGACGATCGTGATCCTCCAGGCCGGCGACATCCATTCCGGTGCCTTCGACCCCTTCGTCGAGACCATTCGCGCCGCCCGCGAGGCAGACGCGTGGATCCACGTCGACGGCGCCTTCGGACTGTGGGCCGCCGCCTCCACCGGCCACGCGCACTTGACGACGGGCTGCGCGGCGGCCGACTCCTGGGCGACGGACGCCCACAAGACTCTCAACGTCCCCTATGACTGCGGCCTCGCCGTCGTACGCGATCCGTCCGCGCTCCGGGCGGCGATGGCCCTGCACAGCGACTACCTCATCCACGACCATCAGGGCGACCCCACCGACAAGGTCCCCGAACTCTCGCGCCGCGGACGCGCCTTCACCGTGTGGGCCGCGCTGCGCTCCCTCGGCCGATCAGGCGTCGCCGACCTCATGGACCGGCTGTGCCGCCACGCCTCTTCCTTCTCCGAGGGCATCGCCCGGATCGACGGCGCCACGGTCCTCAACGATGTCGTCTTCACCCAGGTCTGCGCCGCGTTCGGCGACGACGAACGCACCGACCGGGTCCTCGCCCGGCTCCTCGACGACGGCACAGCATGGATCAGCGGCTCCACCTGGCACGGCCGACGTGTCATGCGCATCTCGGTGAGCAATTGGTCGACGACCGACTCCGACGTGACCCGCACACTCGACGCGATCCGCCGCGCCGCCAGTGCTCACTGACCTCCCCCCGCCCCACTCGCTCCCAGCCGCTCCGGCGGCCCCACTCGTCTGTCGCCGGTGCGGTGAGGCGGGTGCGGACGTCGGGGCGGCACCCGCCCCGACGTCCGCACGCGCCACGCGGCCGGGCTCAGCTCACGGTGACCCTGCATGAGGACCCCGGCAAGCGCGCCGCCCTATTCCCCGCCGAAGGCGATCAGGGTGCCTTCGGCTCCGGGCACGAAGAGCCGGGCCTTGGACGTGGCGATGCCGGGGACGACGACACCGCGCCAGTCGTCCTCGGCGACGATGTTCGACATGGGCGGCGGCGTGGGGTAACGGCGGTAGGACCACGCGACGACCCCGGTCTTCTGATCGAGCACGACCAGGCGTCCGTCGGCGTCCTCCACGTACACGTAGCCGTTGGCCACCAGACGCACGGTGGCCGCGTTCACGGAACTGGTGTAGGTCCAGGCGGCCTTGTACGTGCTGGTGCTGAGCGCCCTGACCTTGCCGTGGTGGGCGACGTACACGCGGCCCGGGCCGAAGACCGGAGTGGCGTCCGCGGGCAGCTTCCGCACGGCCGCTCCGGTCTTCTGGTCGTAGGCGGTGACCGTCTCGTCGTCGCTGTCGCTGCTGCGCATCCAGGCGGCGCCGGCGCCCAGCACGACGGGGTTGCCGTAGGCCCCCGAGACGTCGGGAACCTCGAAGCGGTGCAGTTCGGCGCCGGTCTTGAGGTCGAGGTGGTGCCAGGCGACGCCGTCGAAGCCGATCCACACGCCGGAGGCGTCGACGACGGTCGGGGCCCAGGAGTACTCCGAGAGGGGGGCCGTCCACACCTGGGCGCCGGTGTCGGCGCGCAGCGCCAGCGCCGTGCCGCGGCCGTCCTGGAGGTAGAGCAGGCCGTCGTACCAGACGGGCGGGTACCGCATGGAGGCCGAGTCGAGGGTCACCGACCACTTCTGCTGTCCCGTGGCCGGGTCCCAAGCGGCGATCGTGCCGCGCAACGTCTGCGTGTAGAGCAGGCCGCCCCCGTACGACACCCCGGCCTGGGGCTCGTTCTGCTCCAGGGAGACGGCCGGCCACAGGTCCTCGCCGGTGGCGGCCCGGACGCCCACGAGCATCATGCGCGGGCCGCCCTCGGTGCCGTCGTCCGCATTGACGACGGCATACACCTTGTCGCCCACCGCGACGGGCGCCGACACGACAGTCCCGAAGTCCCGGGACCACAGCTCCTTGTACGGCGGGGCCGCCGTGGCCCCCGCGACGAAGCTGTCGGCCCGGCTGTCGGCACGGTAGCCGAGCGTCGCGTCCGTCAACTCGGCCGCGGTAGCGGTCCGCCCCGGCACCGGCGACGCCGCCTGCGGCGAACCGGTGAACGTCAACAGCGTGACGGCGGCGGCGCAGACGACGCCAAGTCTCCTACCTGAACCGCGTGTTGTTGCCTTCACGAGAGATACCCCCTGGTCGGAAGTCACCCGGTCAGGATGACCACGACCCACTACCCCCACGGGAACGGCACATGCGTTCAGAACAGCTCGGCGTCGTCCCGGCGGCTCCGGCCCGGTCACGCTCTTCAGGTGCGCACGACGAAGTAGAGCCAGCCTCCCCACGTGCTCACGTGGCTGAGGTCCTTCGTGGAGCGCTCGTACTCGGAACGGACGCGGAACTTCTGGTTGAGCGCGTTGGTGAGGCTGAGCTGGGCCTTCGCGCTGCTCGTCGACGACAGGGCGTAGCAGCCCGACGTGGTGATCGTGTGCCAGGCGGAGCTGTAGTACCGCTGGACCTGGAAGCGCTCGCACTGGCCGGCCTTGCCGGGTGTGACGGTCGCGGTCACCGTGGGTTTCACCGTCTTGTGGAAGACCCGGTAGGTGGTCCCGCTGTACGTGGTGCTCGTGTAGTAGCCGCTGAGCGCCGTCGCGATCTTCACATAGCCGTTGACGGCGCGGGTGGCCGTCGCGGGGGCGTAGCGGTAGTCGCCCGCGAAGGACGCGGTGAAGGTGGTGTTGCGGGTGACCTTGTAGGTGGTCCTCAGGTTGCCGTTGGCGTCCACGGCGCCCGTCGTGACCAGGGTCTTCGCGCCGCCGTAGGGCGTGGCGTAGATCGACACCGTGCGGCCGTTGTACGTGGTGCCCAGGTGCGCGGTGACGGTGGCCGTCGCGCCGTACGCGTACGAGGGCGCGCTGCCGGCGACGGTCAGGGCGGTCGCCGCGCGGGACACCTGGACGGTGGCGACCGCGGTGGCCGCCTTGTGGGAGGCGTCCCCCGGGTAGGTGACCGTGTAGGTGTTGGCGCCGCCGATGTCGGGGGTGTCCTTCACCGTGATGGTGCCGTCGGCGGCCACCGGCGTGGTCCAGGCCACCGGGGTGCTGTGGGCGGCGTCCTTGCGGGAGACGGTGACCGTCCGGCCCGCGGCGTAAGGGCCGTCACCGAGCTTGCCGCCGAAGGACAGGGCCGACCCTCGGACGGCGGTCGCCGGGGCGCTCAGCGTCAGCGCCGGGGCGTACGGGGCGACCATGATGCCCATGCCGCTCTCGGACGGCTGATGGGTGGCGTCCCCGGCGTACGTGAACAGGTAGGTGAACGAGCCGGCGGCGCCCGGGGCGTCGGTGACGGTGAACCGGAGGGTGGCCGGGTCCACGGGCACGGATCCCAGCGGCACGCTCTGCTGGGTGCTCTCGTCGCGCCGGGCCACCTGGACGGTGGTCCCCTGCGGGAAGGTGCCCAGGCCGAGCTGGGCCATGAGGCGTCCGCTGAGGACGACCGAGCCGGGGTTCGCCGAGGTGATGTCGGTGCCCACGACATCGGTCGGCAGCTTCGCCACGTGCACGAGCAGTGAGGCCGTCGCGGGGCGGTGGGTGGCGTCACCGGCGTACGCCACCTGGTAGGTGTATGCGCCCTCGTCCTGCCGCAGGTCGGTGAACGTGAACGTGCCGTCCGCGCCGAGTGTGGTGTCGGGCAGGGCGGTGCCGTCGCGGGAGACCTTCAGCGCGGCGCCGGCCGGAAGGAGGCCGCGGGTGCTCAGGGAACCACTGACCGTGTACCGCTGGGTCGGCACCGCGTACTGCGGGTGCTGCAGGGCGAGTTCACTGTCCGTCAGCTTCGGGGCGCCCAGCACGTTCAGGCTGTAGGCGCCCGAGGAGTTCTTGGTGACGGCGTAGAGGGTCGTGCCGTCGGCGCCCCACTCCAGGCCGTCCGGGGCGACCGTGCCGGACGGCAGGGTGAGGTGGTTCTCGGCGAGGGCGTTCGTGCCGGCGTAGAGGTAGACGCCGGAAGCGCCGGCGACGGCGACCGTGCCGTCGGTGTCGACGGCCACAGAGCCGGGCGCGGAACCGGAGCCGCCGGTGAAGTACACGGCGGGGTCCGCGGCCGCGAGGTCCGTGCTGCGGTACGCCCGCAGGGCGAGCTGCTGCGGGGCGGCCAGCAGCACCCGCGTGCCGTCGCCGGTGACCGCGAGCCCGGTCGCCGTGCCGCCGAGGACGAGGGTGTCCGCCTTGACCGACGCCGTTCCCGAAGCGACGCCGAAGGTCGCGACGTGGCTGAGGTTGCCCTGCGGCTCCTCGGCCGCGAGCACGTCGCCGCCCGTGGCGAGCAGGGGTGCGGTCGTCCACTGCGACAGGGCAGGCTGCGGTATCGCTGCCGGTGCGGGCGCGGACGGGTCGACCGAGCCGATGCCGCCCTTGCCGTCGGCCGTGTAGCCGTACCAGACGCGGCCGCCCGCCACCGCGACGGAGACGGGAGAGCTGCCCGCGCCGGTGGACCAGCGGGCGGTCTCGGTGAGCGTCGCCGTGTCGATCGCGGCGATCGCGCTGCCGTCCGCCAGCGCCGCGTACAGGGTGCCGCCGTCGGGCGACAGCGCCAGACCGGTGGCGCCCTGCTCCCCCGCGACGGTGGTGATCGGGGCGCCGGACAGGTCGGTCACCACGATGCCGGTCGAGCCGGCGCCCTGGCTGACGAAGACGTGCTGGTGAGCGGGGTCGACCACCAGGTGTCCGTAACCGGACAGCGGCAGCGCGACCGTGCCGTCGGGGGACACCGCGGAGCCGGCCAGTCCGACGGTGGCGGTGGTCAGGCCGGCCACGACCGTGAGGGTCGCGACCAGGGAGACCTGTTTGAGGCGCATGAGGCTCCTGTGAAAAAAAGGGACAAGCAGCGGGACGATAACCCGCCGACCCGACGTGCCCGGAAGCCGGGGCCCCCTACGGATGGGCGGTCCACGGCGGCTTCCGCCGGGGAACCGGTGCCGCGTCGGCTCCCACCCGGCCCCGACCCGCGGGTGCCGCCCCCGGCCGGACTCACCGACGGCCGCTCTCACCAACGGCCGTCGGGACAAGCGGCCCGCTGCGGGCGCTCCTTCTCGCCTCCCGTTCGGTCCGGGTCCTGGCCGGACCTCAGGGAATTGCTCTGGCCCGGGACGGTGTGCCGTTCGGGACCGGGAGCCGTTCGCCGAGCCCCGCGATGAACGTGCCGGTCCACGACACCTGCCCGGCGCTCCCCCTGGAAGAACTGGAGGAGCTGCTCGTGGGGAACCGCTTCCCGCGGCCCGCCCGCGGTGGTGAGGACGGCGTGCAGGACGGACGAAATCGCAGAGGGAGCAAGGACTATGTGCCGAGCGCGGGCGTCGCGACCGCGTGCAACTGCCGGGGCCAAGGATGCGGCTGGACGTCACCGGGTCCGCTTCGGGCGGCCCGTCACGTCGTCGATGTTCTGCTCCTGGGGTTCGCCGGCGCCCGTCCGTGGCGTGCTCCCGCTGTCCGGCGTGCGGGCAGGTCCGGCCGGCACGCTCGCAGGGGTCATGGTGCCGTCGAGACGGTACGGGACGCCCGGCGCCGTGCGCCGGTGACGATGAGCGAGACGTTCTGTCCACCGAATCCGAAGGAATTGCTGAGCACGGCCTCCTGGGGGACGTCTCGTCGCTCTGCGACGACATCCAGATCGATGTCGGGACCGACGCCGGCCGCCGTGAGGTTACGGGTCGGCGGGATGACACCGTGCTCGACACTGAGGATGGCGATGAGTGCTTCGATGGCGCCGGCGGCGCCGAAGAGATGACCGAGCGCCGCCTTCGGGGCTGTCACCGTGGCGCGACCGAAAACCTCCCTGATCGCGTGCGCCTCGGCAACGTCGCCGACCGGAGTCCCGGTGGCATGGGCGTTGATGTGGCTGATCTGCGCGGGAGCCAGACCGGCTTGCGCGAGGGCCTTCCGCATGGCGGAGATCTGACCGGAGCCGTCGGCAGCGGGCGCCGTGATGTGGTGAGCGTCGGCGGCGATGCCGGCACCGGCGAGCACCGCGTGGACGTGCGCGCCCCGGGCGTCGGCATGCTCGGCGCTTTCCAGCACCACGACGGCCGCGCCTTCCCCGAGGACGAATCCGCTGCGGTCCGCGGCGAACGGCCGGGACGCTGAAGCGGGTTCGACGGTATACCGCGAAAGTGCCTGCGCCTGGGCGAAGCCGGCGACGGTGATCGGTGTGATCGCGGCCTCGGTCCCGCCCGTGATCACCACGTCCACCTCGCCGGCACGGATGAGCCTGGCTCCCAGCGCGATCGCCTCGGCACCGGAAGAGCACGCCGAGACAGGTGTGTAGACGCCGGCGCGTGCACCGTATTCGATGCTGATCAGCGCCGCCGCCGCGTTGGGCATGAGCATCGGGACCGTGCGTGGCGAGACGCGCCGTGTCCCTGCCGACTCCAGTACGTCGTCTTCCTTCAACAGCGTCCGTACGCCCCCGATGCCTGTGCCGATCGCCGTTGCGAGCCGGTCCGGGTCCACCGTTGGCGCCCCGGCATCGGCCCAGGCTTCGGCAGCTGCGGCCAGGGCCGCCTGCTGCGAGCGGTCGAGCCGCCTCGCCTGCACCGGCAGCAGCAACTCGGCGGGGTCGATCGCCATCGTCCCCGCGACAGTGCCGGGAAGGTCGGCGTCTTCGTGGTCGCCCAGGACGCCGCGGATGCCGGACTCTCCGGCGAGCAGCGCGTCCCAGGTGGCCGCCGCATCCGCCCCGAGGGGGGTGATCGCGCCGAGTCCGGTGACGACGACTTCAGTCCGGTGCATGCTCCTCGACCTTTCTTGTATGCGATACAAGTAAACACCTTTGTTGTATCACATACAATCTCGGCGTGGAGAAGAAGCGAACGGAAGCGCGATCAACGTCGGCTCGGTCGCGTGACCGCGGTCACGCGACGAGGCACCGGCTGATCGAGGCGACTGAACGGCTCTGCAGGGAACGGCCCGGCGCCGAGGTGAGCGTCGCGGAGATCGCGAACGCGGCGGGCGCCTTCCCCAACCAGGTCACCTACTACTTCGGCTCCAAGGACTCACTCCTCGTGCACGCCGCCTTTCTCGGCTTGCTGCACGATGCCCGACGGATCGAGCGCATCGGCCGCCAAGCCCCCGACGCGACGACATTTCGGCGCAACATCGCCCGCGCCGTCCTGGCCATGCCCTCGCTTCCGTCCGTCACGCGAGCCCTCGCCGCCGGGATCTCCAAGCCCGAACTGGCCCCCGTGGTCGATCAGCACCTCCAGTTGCTGTTCCGGCAATCCGAGCGCTTCGTGGAGCAGGTCATCGACAGTCGCGGCTGGAGGGCGCGTCGACCGCTCGACGTGGAAGCAAGGACGTTCTGGAGCACCGCGCTCGGTGCGGTGCTGCTGGTCCGCGCCGGGGCACAAGGCACCGTGGCAGACCTCGACCTCGCCGGAGCATTGACCATCCACGACGAACCCGATCCCGGTTAGCTCGGAGGACCCGTCGGCGCCGGCGCACCGCGCCCGAGGCGGAAGGAGGCGGATGGCGCCCGATCGGTCGCGGAGGAACGTCCGGCACCGCGCGACGCCTGGCGCAGTGCGCCGACCGGCCCGCGCCCGGTGACGTCGCCGGGCTCGGGCCGGTGGAACAAGCCGGTGGTGATGCCGCCGAGCACGTTCTTGACGCCTTGCGTCAGCCGCAGCACCGGAGCGCTCGGCGATGGGCCGTCACGGGGCGGTCAGCGGATGCGGCGGCCGGAGAGCGCGCGGCTGATGGCCAGGCGCTGGATCTCGCCGGTGCCTTCGTAGATGGTGAAGGTGAGCTCGAAGGTGGCCATGGCGGCCGGGACGCGGACACGGCTCCCTTCACGGGCTGCGGCCAGGCGCTGGTCGAGCGCGTCCTTGCCTCCGAGCACCAGGTCGGCGGGGATGCGTACCTCGTCAAGGATGACCTCGGCGGTGTGGGAGGCGCGCAGGCCGTGCTTGGAGAACTTCTGGCCCTGGCTGAGTCCTCGGGTGCCGGGCGGGATGAGGAACAGTGCGTGGCCGCGGGCGCCGAGGGCGGGGTCGGTAAGGGCGTTGACGACGTGGATGTTCGCGATGCCTCCGTTGGTGGCCCAGGTCTTGGTGCCGTTCAGGACCCATTCCTTGGTGGCATCGTCATAGCGGGCGCGGGTGCGGATGGCGGCGGCATCACTGCCTGCGTTCGGTGGCTGACCGATGACGCCGGCATCCCCGTGGCCATGCACCACACCTCGTGCGACCACGACACCCAGGCGAAGGTCGTCTGCTCCTCATGCGGTGAACCACTGCACCATCAAGACGTCACCGTACGAACCGGGCCCGGCTACCCGAGCCGACTCCTCGACCGGCCTGGTGTGCAGGCACGCTTCGCCACGGGCGGACACCCCGAACGATCGGACAACACCTGAACCGCGGACGCGGGTTCTGAGGGCGAATTCCGCGCGAGTGTGCGCCGGTGCCTTCGGCCCGCTCGCGGGGGAGAGCATCGCGAGGAGGCCCGGGCGCCTCGCTCCATGAGCGTCGCGGTCCACGGGCATCGGATGCTTCGAGGCCGGACGTGTGTGCTCTGCGGGTGGCCGAGCGATCAACAGGCAGCCGTTCGGCGTTCCGCGAGTCGATCCGCGGTGGAGGTACGTCAGTCCCTCGTGCGCGGCGACGCGTACCCGGCCGCATAGCCTCCCGGCACGACGAGCACCCCGGCAAGGGTTGCCGTCACCTCACTAGTTCGGGGCCTCCCCGGGGCCTTTGCCTGCGGGAAGCACCGGGGGACCTCGGGCCCGTTCCCTGCGTCGAGGTGAGGGAATGCGGCATTCCGACAGGGACAAAACGTGAGTGACACATTCATTCCTGATGCGGCATTCGGGCGAAGTGGCGTCCGTGTCCGTCCTTCGCGGCTCCGCAGTCGCAGCATCGCAAATCAGGTGCCCTTTTCGCGGCGGCCGAAGCGGTCGCGGCGTGCGCCGGGTCATGCGCCTAAACAGCAGGAACTTGCTGTTCGGGCCCTCCTGCGAGGATGAAGAGCTTGTGGCAATGTCGATACATGAATCGGTTGATCACTGCATTCGAGGACATACGTGTGCGGGTCGACGGGGGCGGGACAGCCGATCTCGGCGGGCCGAAACCGCGTCTGTTACTGGCTATTCTCGTCAGTCAGGCCAACAACGTGTTACCGGTCGACGGCCTCATCGACGCCCTGTGGGACGGCCGGCCCCCGCGGACCGCGAGAAAGAACCTTCAGGTCTACGTCTCCCGTCTCCGTCGCGTGCTGGGCGGCCGGCTGACCCACACACCGGGCGGATATCTGCTCCGGCTCGACCCGTCGGAGTGCGATCTGCTGCGGTTCGAGGAGCTGGCCCGGACCGGCAGGCGGCGCACGCGTGACGGGGACACGGACTCGGCGTGCGACGCGCTCGTCGAGGCACTCGACCTCTGGCGGGGCAGGCCGCTGAGGGAGTTCGGGGACGTGCCGTATCTGACCGCAGCGGTCGACCGGCTCCAGGAGATGCAGGTGTCGGCCCTCGAGGAATGGGCCGAGCTGGAGAACGCCCGTGCCCGCCACCCGCTCGTGCTGGACCGGCTCCAGGAGCACGTCGCGTGTCATCTCCTGCGCGAGCGGCTCGCCGCCGCGTGGATCACGGCGCTCGCGGCGACCGGCCGGCAGAGCGAGGCCGCGGCACACTTCGACGCCGTACGGCGGGCGTTGGCACGGGAGCTGGGAGTGAGACCGGGGCCCGCGCTGGCGGCGCTGCACCGTCGCCTGCTGGAGGATCCCGCGCCCGAGCGCCGTCCGGGGCCGGGCAATCAACTGCCGCGTGATCTGCCGGACTTCGTGGGCCGTGCCGACGAGGTGCAGCGGGCGCTCGGGTACTTCCGCGCCCGCCGCGAGGGCGGGGTGATGGTCGTGTCCGGGCCGGTGGGGGTGGGCAAGTCCGCGTTGGCGCTCCATGTGGCCCATCTGCTCGCCGACGCCTTCCCGGACGGGCTGATCATGACCGAGCTGGGCAACCGCTCGCTGGGGTCGGTGCTGCGGGCGCTGCTGGACAGCGTCGGCCTGCCCGGGACGCAGAATGTCGCGCAGGCCCTGGCCCGTTGGCGGACCTGGGTGGCGGGCCGGCGGATTCTGCTCGTGCTGGACGACGCCGTGGGGCAGCAGACCGTCCTGGCGCTGCTGCCCGGGTCCGGCGCCAGCTGCACTCTCGTGACCAGCCGGTACCGGCTCAGCGGGCTGGAGGCGGTGGCGCGGGTGGAGCTTCCCCCGTTCCAGGGGGCGGAGGCGACCGAACTGCTGGGCCGGATCGTCGGGTTCGGGCGGGTGATGAGCGACCAGGCGTCGGCGCGACGGATCGTCCAGTGCTGCGAGGGGCTTCCGCTGGCCATCCGGATCATCGCCGCGAAGCTCGATTCTCTGCGCCATGTGCGGCTCGCCGACTACGCCGACCGGCTGAGCGTGGCGCCTTCGCTGCTGGACGAGATGGCGGTCGGTGAACTCGTGCTGCGGGAACGGTACGAGGCGTTCTGGCGCGATCTGCCGCAGCAGCAGCGACTGGCCTACCGGAGACTGGCGTCGCTCACTCCGCCGTTCCGGTACGACCAGGTGATCTCCGAGGTGGAGGAGTTGCACGAGTGCAATCTGCTGATGCCGCCCGCCGGGGAGGTCAGTGCCCACATCGCCGCGTACGGCATGTCCGGGTTCACCCATGAGTTCGGGCGCCGGGTGACCGGTCCGGCGGCCGCGGATCTGCCGCCGGTGGCGGGCCCATGAGCGGCGTACGACGTGCTGCCGCCCCGGACACCGTCACCGCAGATTGTCATGATCATGTCGCGTGCGTGCCGGGTTCGCGGTCAGCGGGAGCGATCGCGCAGGAAGGCGCGGAAGGCGTCCGTCAGCTGCTCGTCGGTGGCGCCCCCGGCTGTCGTGCCGGCGCCGGGCGCGGAGCGGCCCGCGACCCGCAGGGCGATGGCCGCCTGCCCGGCGAACAGGGAGAGCAGGTCGAGGTCCTCGAGGCCCGCCCGGGGGCGGGGCGAGGGGTCGAGCACCTCCAGGACGCCCAGGACCCGCTGCTGCGACAGCAGCGGCGCGGCCATCAGGGCGTTGGGGACGTAGCCGGTGGACTCGGCGAGGTCCCGGGCGAAGGTCCGGGTCTTCGTCAGGTCGTCGGCGATCATCGCCTGGCCCGACGAGGCCACCCAGCCGGCGATGCCGCGGTGGGCCGGGAAGCGGGTGCCGACGAGCAGGTCCTCGCCCTCTCCGGAGACGGCCTGGAAGACCAGTTCACCGGCCGTGTCATCGAGCAGGAACACCGAGCTCGCGGCGGCGGCGAAGATGGCCCGGGCCACGTCGACCACGGACTGCAGCAGCGCGTGGGTGTCGTCGGAAGGAAGAATCGGGGACACCGCGGACCTCATCTCTCCGGTGGGGTTTCGGGGGGCGGGGGCGATCCGGGCCGGCCGTCGGGTCGCTGCCCGTCGTCCCCCGGTGCGGCCTGCGGGCCGGCACCGTGCGCGGATACCAGGCCGTCGCCCAGGGGGTCCGCGCCTGTGCCGGGCGGGGGTGCGGGGGCGGTCACGGGAGCGTCGGGCGTGGGCGCGGTCCCGTGGGCCGGGTCCGTCGCGCGGACGTTGGCCGACGTCAGGTAGAGCACCGTCTTGAGCTGGAAGACGGTCAGGGCCGGGTGCTTGGCCAGAATCAGCGCGCACAGTCCCGCGATGCGCGGGGTGGCGAAGCTGTTGCCCGTCGTGCGGGTGACGCAGTTGTCCAGCCACGCCACGCGCACGTCCTGGCCCTTGGCGTAGAACTCCACCGGTGGAGCCGGGTTGTACAGGTGCAGTCCGGTGTCGTCCTCCTGGTGGCTTCCCACCGACACGACGGAGCTGAACCGCCAGGGGAAGCTGACCACGGGGCTGTTGTGCGCCGACGCGACGATGACGGACCGGCGGAAGTACGCCTCGTCGGCCAGGTCGTGCAGCTCGCGCAGGAAGCGTTCGTGGGTGGTCGACAGGCTCATGTTGATGACGTCGAAGCCCTGCTCCACCGCCCACCGCAGACCGGCCAGCAGAAAGTCGCCGGTGCCGGTGAACCCTTCCCCGAGCACCTGCACGCTGTGCAGCTCGCAGTCGGGGGCGACCTCGCGGACGATCCCCGCGCAGGCGGTCCCGTGGCCGCACACGTCGCCGGCGGCGGAGGGCACCGTACGCGGGCGGCCGTCGTCCCCCTCGACGACCACGTGCGCCGACGCCACCCGCCCGACCATGAGGTGGCCGCACTCCACCCCGCTGTCGACGATGCACACCCGTACGCCGCGGCCGGTGGAGCCGCCCCACGCCCATGCGGGGGTGACGGCGCCGCCCATGGCCGCCGCCGGGACCCGGATGTCGTCCGGCCGCCGGTCCCCCATCCCCCAGCTCAGCGCACTCGTCACCGCTCGTCTCCGCTCACCTCGGTGCGTCCCCGGATCGTGTCGGCTGCCCGGGCTGCCAGTTGCGCCGCGGCCGTCGCTCCCACGGCATGGCCCTTGGCCCGGAACAGACGGCCCGCCCGGCCCGCACTGCGGGCAGCGGCATGCGGCCGTCCCGTCCCGTACAGGACCTGCGCCATGTCGAGCCGGGCGGTCGCGCGGCCGATCGGTGAGTCCGTGGTGTCCGCCGCCGCCACCGCTCGGCGGGCCAGCCGCAGCGCGTTCACGGCGTCCCCGGCCGCGGCGGCGGCCAGGGCACGCACCCCGAAGTCGTCCGCCGCGTCCGCCGGAGGCAGCGCGTCCTCCGGCGCCGGGACAGCCGGGCCGTGCCCGCCCGCATCGGCGAGCTCCGGGCCCGGCGTCACGCCATGCACGTCGGCCGACGCCGCCTGCCAAGGCAGCCCGCGGGCGAGCAGCACCCGTGCGAGGTCCCGGCGGGCGGCCGCGTGCAGCTGCGGACCGCCCACCGTGCGGAACGTCTCCACGGCGCGGCGCAACAGCCGCTCCGCCTCCCGCGTCGATCCCGCGAGGACCTCCACCCCGGCGGCGAACAGCGGCCCGAACGCGGCCACTTCCGCGTAGCCGAGCCCGGCGGCGAGCCGCTCGGCTTCCGTCAGGCAGCCGCGGGCCTCGCCGGTGCGGCCGCACAGGGCGAGCAGATTCGCCAGCGGGTAGTTCAGCGCGACCACCACGACAGGGTTGCCGGGGCCGTGTTCGGCGAGCAGGGCCCGGCAGCGCTCGATCGCCTCGTCGGCGGGGGTGGGTCCGTGCCACAGGGAGATGCCGAGCGCGCCGAGCGCCATCGCCCGCTCCGGGGCCGCCTCGGCGGCCAGTGCGTGGTCCAGCGCGACGGCCAGCAGATCGCTCGCGGCGCGGTGCCGTCCGGCGTACTGCTGCTCCTGCGCGAGCCGCACATGGGCGCGTGCCAGGCCCAGCCGGTCGTCGAACTCCCCGAACACCGCGAGCGCGGCGCGTGCCGCGTCGGCGGCCGTCGCCGGCGAGGTGTCGGGGTCGAGGGAGGCCAGTTGCAGGCCGGCGTGGGCGCCGACGAGCCGGTCCTCGGCCGCGGACGCCGCGTCACGCACCTGTCTGAGCAGGTCGCCGCCCTCGCCCGTCCGGCCGAGCGCCAGCCAGGTCTCCCCCAGTCCCTGGGCGGCGTAGCGCCAGCGGGCCTCACCGGGGACGCAGTGCGCCAGGGCACGTGCGTGCAGCTCCGCCGACCAGGACAGGTCGGCGCGGGCGAGCGCGTACCGGCCCGCGCGGCTCAGTGCGTCGGCGGCCCGGTCCCGAAGCTCTTCGACGTGTTCGCCCCGCAGCCCGAGGTCGCGGCGGTGCAGGTAGGCCGCTTCCAGGTGGTGCGCGGCCACGGCGGCCGGGGCGGAGGGGCGGGTCGCCAGTTCCTCGTGCCAGGCGGCTCGCCGGCTCTTGCTCAGGGACCGGTAGGTGACGTCGTGCAGCAGTCCGGAGCTGAACTGATAGGTCGCCGGGGCCCCGGGAGCCGGTTCGACGAGGCCGCGTCGTACGAGGTCGTGCACCGCGCCTGTCACGGGCGGGTGCTCCGGGCGGGCGGTGTCCGCGGGCGGGTCGTCGAGGAGCCGGCGCACCTCCGCGACGGCGAACCGGCGGCCGATCACCGCGCCCGCGTCGAGCACCGCTCGTTGCGGCTGCGGCAGGACGTCGATGCGGGCGGCGAGAACGGCGCTGACGGTCACCGGCAGCCCGCGCGGGTCGGCGCCGTCCTTGACCATGGTCAGCAGCTGTTCCAGATGCAGCGGGTTGCCCTCGGCGCGCTCCACGACCGTGTGCAGTACGCCGTCGTCGGGTTCGCCGGCGGCCAGGGCGCGGGCCAGACGCAGCGAGTCGGCGTGGGACAGCGGACCCAGGCGGATCTCGTCGGCGGCGGCGGGCTGCTCGTCCTCGCCGGTGCGCTGCGAGCAGATCAGCAGTACCGGTGATCCGGCCAGCATGTCGGTCAACCGCGCCACACCTTCGAGGAGTTGCGGCCTGGCCCACTGGAGCTCGTCCAGGACGAGCGCGACCGGTCCTACGGCGGCCAGGCCGCGCAGCACCGCGGCGGCGGCCGCCCAGGTCGTCTCGGCGGACGGGCTCGGCGTGCCGTCCGCGAGCAGTCCGCCGCGCAGCACCTCGTACGCGGCACCGTCCCACGGCCGGGCCGGGGCGGGACCCTGGGGTGGCCCCGAGCGCGCGGATGCCGGTGCCGGGCCGGCGGTCGCGGTGTCCAGCACTTCCCGGATCGCGGCCGCCAGGGGTTCCAGGCTGGCCTCGTCGCGGTAGGAGTGGCAGCGGCCGGTGCCGACGAGGGAGCCCTCGGCGGAGCGGGCAGCGAGCCACTCCCGCAGCAGGCGTGTCTTGCCGATGCCCGCGTCGCCGGTGAGCCGGATCAGGCGCCCGGCACCCTCCCGCGAAGCCCGCGTCCACGCCGTCGCCAGCCGGTCGTACTCCCGCGTCCGTGCGACGAGGGCGGCCGCGGGCCGCGATGCTTCCGGCGGTCCGTCCTGGGCCGTCAGGCTCAGCAGCCGGTACGCGTCGACGGGGTCGCGCTTGCCCTTGAGGGTGAGCGGGCCGACGGCTTCGACGACCGCCCCGGGGCCCAGGAGCGTGCGGGTGGCGGGGCCGATGAGGATGTGTCCGGGCTGCGCCGCCTGTTCGAGCCGGGCGGCGACGTTGACCACCTCGCCGGAGACGACCGTGCCGCCCTCCTCCAGGTCCTGCGAGGTCACGGCCTCCCCGCTGTTCAGGCCGATGCGGACCGCCAGGGTGCTGCCGAAGTCCCGGTCGAGCTCGGTGTTGAGCGCGTCCAGGGCGGCGATCATCTCCAGGGCAGCCGAGGCGGCCCGGTGCGCGTCGTCCTCGTGCACGTGCGGCACGCCGAACACCGCCATCACGGCGTCCCCGATGAACTTCTCCACCGTCCCCCCGTGCGACTCGATCCCGCCGCGCATCGCGTCGAAGTAGCGCAGCACCACGGAGCGCAGTGTCTCCGGCTCCAGCGCCCCCGACAGTTCGGTGGATCCGACCAGATCGCAGAAGAGCGCGGTGATCACCTTGCGTTGCTGCATGAGCGGTCCCCTCGCTGCTCGCCCTCGGACGTCGTCGCGGGTACGACCGGTCGTGCGCGGCCGGCCGGTCGTACGGCCCGCCGCGCACAGCCGCTCGTGCGAGCCGCTCAGAACAGTGCCGCGCCCGCGACGACGGTGTGCGCCTGCACTTCCGGCTCCACGGCGTCGAGGCGCGCCTTCAGGTCGAGGATCAGTTCGAGCTCCTGCGGGGTGAGCCCGGCGAAGACGGCGCGCTGCTCGCCGGTGAACGTCCGCACCGGGAAGCCGGCCTGCTCCAGGGCCCGCAGTACGGATCCGGCGCCGTGCTCCTCCGCGCCGCCGGGGCCTTCCTCACTGCTGTCCGATGTCATGTCCGTGGTCCTCTCGCTCCGCGGGGCCGCCGGTGCGGTCCGTCACGTCGGTCAGGGAGTTCAGCACGTCGGCGAGCGCCTGCACGGTGTGCAGCGCGCTCAGCCTGACCGCCGCCCGTACCTGGGGCACGGCCGCGCTCTCGTCGAGGGCGCTCAGCACGGCCGTGCTGTGTCCGCCGTCGATCTCCGCGTGCAGGCGCACGGTGTCGAAGGCGGCCGGGGGCAGACCCGTGCGGTCGACCAGCAGGGGGATCAACGGCGTTGCGGGAGCGTTGAGTTCGAGTACCGCCACATAGCCGAGCAGGCACAGCGGGTGGAAGTGGTCGATCCAGTAGTACTGGGCGCCGACCAGCCGGGCGACCTCCGGCGAGGGAGGCCGGGCGAGTGCGTGGCCGGGGTGGAGTCCGGCGGCCTCCATGTCCCGCAGCAGCCAGGTGTCGTGGTGGCGTTCGCGCACGATGTGCGCGGACAGGTAGCTCTCCAGCGGCCGGGCCGCCGGGTCGGTGGCGGGCGCGTCGCGGCAGTGGGCCCGGGCCCGTTCCATCAGCGGTACGGAGGCCCGGATGACCGTGTGCATCGTGACGAGGTAGCGCAGATAGCGGGCCCGCAGGCCCTGCGGCTGCCACAGCCGGGCGGCGCTGTGGTGCAGGACGGGGGCCACCAGGGCGAGGACGGTGCGCAGCTCGGCTCCGAGGGGCGCCTGGTCGGGGCGGACACCGGGTGCGGGGGCGAGGGGGCCGGCCGGCGCCGTCACGGCGTGTGCTCCTGGCGGGGACGGAAGGCCGGGCCCGGGTCGACGAGGTGTGCGTGGCGCGCGGGGCCGTGTCGGGCCACGAGCGCCGCGGGGCCGCCCGCCTCACCCCTGCGGACCGCGGCCGCCTGGAGCAGTTCGCCGGCCGGGCCCGTGCCCGCGCGGTCGGTCCACTCCCGGGCGGCGTCCGAGCCGTCGAGGCGGTGGCAGGTGGCGCAGTACCCGCCGGCGGGCAGTCCGGCGCGGGTGGCGATGTGGACGGGGCCCACCGTGCGGATCATCCGCAGCATCGGGCCGGCCTGCGCGCGCTCGCGCACGGTCTGCCAGGTCGTCGTACGGATGTCGCCGAGGCCGAGATGGCCGGGGCGCACCCGGCGGTCGGCGACGTCCTGGTTGCAGCAGGCGGTGACGGCTCCGTCGGTGGTGACGACCGGCCAGGCGGCCATGTCGCAGGGTGCGGCCGCCCACGGGTCGGGGCCGGCCGGCGGGCGGGGGCGCGGGCGCAGGGCGCCGCCGCGGCCCACCGGGCGCACCTGCCCGACGAGCATCGGCACGTCGGTTCCGAAGCGGCGCCGGACCTGTTCGCCGACCTCGTCGGGGTAGGGGTCCGCCGGGCCGTTCGCGAGGAGATGCAGGCTGACCGCGACGCCGGTGCCGAGGAGTGCGTCGAGCACGTCGAACACGTTCCGGCGCGGTACCTGGCGCTCGTGGAACGCGTCGAGGCTGAGCGAGAAGTGGTCGACGGCCCGGGCGACTTCACGGACCGTGGGCGGCAGCGGGCCGCCGTCGGCGAAGAACGCGCCGGAGAGCACCGCCGTGCGGGTGCCGCGGTCACGGGCGGCAGCGGCCGCCTCGATCACCAGGCCGGGGCGGAGCAGCGGCTCGCCTCCGGTCAGCATCAGCACGTCCGGGCGGTCCGCGGCCGTGAAGGTGCGCAGGAAGCCGAGCAGCGCGGCGCTGTCGAGGTCGCGGCCGCGGCGGGTGGCGGCCGTGGAGCAGTGGGCGCAGCTCAGCGGGCAGCGCTCGGTGAGCGAGACCAGGGCGCCCGCCACGATCTTCTGGCGCAGTGCCATCAGTTCGGCCAGCCGCATGGCCACCTCCTTCTCGGTGAGGCCGTGGTCCGGCACGGGTCGTCCTTCACCGGCCGAGTGTCGAACCTGTGGCTGCGAAGCGGTTCGAAAACGGTATACGCGCAGGCCAGGGCTGTGGAGCGGAAGACGGTGGCGGCCCGGCGCACATCCAAAGAGGTCCTTCGGCGTCTCTCCGCAGGGGCCGGAGCTGCGTATTCACCGTCCGGCAACCGCTCTTGTGGCGGGCGTTCCTACCGTCTGGGGCCAGCCGGACCGGAAGGTACCGGACCGGCCTCATGCTCACGAGGGAGGGAGATCCCATGGCGGAAGCGGACCAGGTACCCGTGCAGGGCGACGACGACTCCACCAAGGTCGAGAAGGCGGCCGAGGTGGCCCGCGCGGCCGAGGTGGCCGCCCACTCGCTCGCCGACGCCGTCCTGCAGTTGCAGCGGCTCGACCCGGAGAAGGAGGCCTCCATCGTCACCGACCCCGCGGGAAGCGGGGGCTCCTGCCACAACATCAGCTGCTTCTAGCGGCCTGATGACCGGTGCCGGCTTCTCCGCCCGCCCGGCGGCCGGAGAACCACGGCAACGCCGTACACCCCGTACCCGTCGATGTGAGGAGTGACGCCATGTCCGAGGAGATCCGTCCCGACGCCGAGCCCGCCGAGCCCGCCGAAGCGGCGGAGGCGGCAGAGGCCGCAGGCGACGTCGAGGCGCACCTGGCGGCCGGCCAGGACGCCGTCCTGGGTCTTCAGAAGCTCAACCCCGAGAGGGAGGCCTCCATCATCAGCGACCCCGCCGGCAGTGGGGGCTCGTGCCACAACATCAGCTGCTTCTGACAGCTGGCGTTCACGCGATCACGGCGTTCCGCCGGGCCGGGGACAGCGGTTCCCCGGCCCGGCCGGGCGGCGCGTCATCAACTTGCGGTCTCGGCAGAGGGGACGGGCGGAATGCAGCTCGAGTGGGAAATCATCCAGACCTATATGACACACCACCCGCGCTGGTTCGAGGACTTCGAGCGCCGCGCGCCCGGCGGGGAGCATCTGCGCGAGTACCGGGCGGTGATGCCCGCGTCCTGGCCGCTGTGGCGGCGGGGCTACTGGCTGCTGACCGCGCCTCCGCAGGTGCCCGCCGTCGCCCAGGGCTGGAAGCTGCACGTGTCGGCGACTTCCGCGACGAGCGCCGCCACGCTGCGCGCGCTGCTGCCGCTGCTGCGCGATGCCGCGGTGCACTTCAAGTTCCTGATGGACCCGGCGGCGATGCTCGAGTCCAACGGCAAGTCCTTCCCCCGGGGATCGAGCGGGAAGTTCATCACCGTGTACCCGGCCGACGAGGGGGAGTTCCGGGCGGTCGGCGACGCGATGACCGAGGCCCTGGCCGGCTTCGACGGCCCGCACATCCTCTCCGACCGGCGCTATCCCGGATCGCAGGTGGTCCACTACCGTTACGGCGGCTTCGTGTCGATCTCCCGGATGCGGCCCTCCGGGATGAAGGAACTGCTGATCCGCACCCCGGACGGCGAGCCGGTCGTGGACATCCGGCACCCGTACTTCCATCTCCCGGCCTGGGTCACGGACCCCTTCACCGGGGAGTCCGCGCCGGAGCAGCCCGCGGCAGCGGACACGGCCGACGCCGAACACGCGGAGGCGGACCGGTCCGCCGTCGGCGGCGCCGGCATCACCCTCGCCGACGGGCGCTTCACGGTCGTCGGCGCGATGAAGTTCTGCAACCGCGGCGGCGTCTACCGCGGCATCGACAACGACACGGGCGCGGACGTGGTCATCCGCGAGGCGCGGCCGGGTGTGCAGATCGGACCGGAGGGAACGGACGCCGTCCAGTTGCTGCGGCACGAGTACGACATCCTCACGGAACTCGCCGGCACGGGCCTGTTCGTGCGCCCGGTCGCGTTCTTCACCGACTGGGAACACTCCTTCCTCGTCGAGGAGTTCATCGAGGGCACCCATCTCGGGCACCTCGGCATCGTCGAGAACCCCGTCTACAACCTCGACCTGAGCGCCGAGCGCCTCACCGACTACTACGAGCGGTTCCGCAGCCTGTGGCTCCAAGTCGCGGACGCGATCGCCGCCTGCCACGAACGCGGCATCGTGATGGGCGACCTGTCGCTGACGAACGTCATGGTCACCGGCGACGACCGGGTCGTGGTCATCGACATGGAGTCCGCCTTCCACGAGGACGCTCCCGCGGGCCCGGCGCGCGGGGCCCGGCTGTACACGCCCGGCATGGTGACCCGCCGCGCGAGGCTCGCCGCGCAGGGCGACCGGCGCACCGACCACTACGCCCTCGGCGGCCTGATCCTGGGATGCGTCCTGCTGTGCCACCAGACCGACTTCATCGACCCCACGATGCCGCGCAGACTGCTGGCCGAAGCGGCCGCCGACCTGGAACTCCCGGCAGAACTCGTCCGGTTGATCACCGACCTGTACGACGAGGACGCCGACCTGCCCGACCCTGCCGCCCTGCGGCGGCGGATCGAGGCGCTGCCCTTCGCGGACGCCTGGCGGCAGCCGCCCCCGCTGGGACTGCCCCCGGTCACGGACGCGACGGCGCGCACCGAGCTGCACAAGCGGGTGGACGCCACCCTCGACGGTGTCGCCGACTTCTGGACCAGGACCGCCGACCTCGACCGCGAGGACCGGCTCTTCCCGGCCGACGTCGCGGTGTTCCGGACCAATCCGCTCTCGCTCGCCCACGGGGCGTACGGTCCGCTGTACGTACTGCACCGGCTGCGGGGCACGGTGCCCGACGATCTGCACGCCTGGGCGCTGCGGCACTCCACCGCGCACGACGTGATGCCGGCCGGCCTGTACCTCGGCGCGGCGGGCGTGGCCTGGGCGCAGTCGGCCATGGGCCACCTGGACATAGCCGTGCGGACCCTCCAGGACGCGCACGGCCACCCGCAGTCGCTGTCCGAGCCCGGTGTGCTGACCGGGGCGGCCGGCTACGGCATGGCGTGCCTGCGGCTGTGGCACGACTCGGGGCTCCCGGAGTTCCTCGACCGCGCCGTCGCCGTCGGCGCCCACCTCGCCGAAACGGCGCACCGCGAGGACGGTCGGGCCCACTGGCCCGACGCGAGCCGGCCGACCCCGGTCGGCTACGCGGACGGTGCCGCCGGCATCGCCCTGTTCCTGCTCGCCCTGCACTGCGCCGCCGGGGATCCGGCGGCGCTGGAACTGGGCCGGGCCGCCCTGGACTTCGACCTGGCCCAGGTGGTCGCCGGGGCCGGCGGCCGGCTGTCGTTCCCGGCGACGGTGGCCACGGACGGCAAACCCGTCATGGTCGTACGGCACTACTGGGACCACGGCACGGCCGGCGTCCTGACCACACTGCTGCGCTATCACCATGTCACCGGTGATCCCGTGCTGCGCGAGCGGATCACGGCGCTGCTGCCCGACGTCCGCCGCAAGTACACGGTGTTCCCGCAGCTGTTCCACGGGACGAGCGGACTGGGCAACGTCCTGCTCGACGCCTACGAGTTCCTCGGCGACGCCGAGTCCCTGGCGGAGGCGGAGCGGGTGGCCGAGTCGGTGCTGTGCATGGCGATCGAACGGCCGGAGGGCATCGTCTTCCCCGGTGAGCAGACGGTGCGCGAGAGCTGCGACCTCGCGAGCGGGTCGGCCGGGGTGGCGCTGTTCCTGGACCGGCTGCGCACGGCGCGCCCCGGCGGCCGAACCAACGGCAACTTCCTGCTGGACGACCTGCTGCCCGCCGCCGCGGTCCGGACCGGTGCGTGATGGAGGCGACCACGGCCGCCTCCCGGACGGCTGTCGAGGCCGTACCGCTGCGGGCCAACCGGGAGTTCCGGCTGCTGTGGGTGGGGCAGGCGCTGTCCGACTTCGGTACGTCCATGACCGCGCTGGTGCTTCCGCTCGCCCTGCTGAGCAGCGGGTACTCGACGTCGGCCACCAGCACCATCGGCACCGCCGTGCTGGTGACCGCCATGGTGCTGCGGATGCCCGCCGGGTACCTCACCGATCACTACAGCCACCGGCGCCTGATGCTCGTCGCCGACCTGGCCCGCCTGGTCACGGTCGCCACCGTCGCCGTGTGGACGTACCTGGACCGGCTGCCGATCGCGCTGGCCGTGGTCACGGTGGTCGTGGCGCAGGTGGGGGTGGAGCTGTTCCGCCCGAGTCAGAACGCCACCGTCCGCCGGGTCGTGCCGGCCGGGCAGCTGGGCACGGCCATCTCGCTGAACCAGGCGCGGGCCTACGGTGCCGCGATCATCGCTCCGGCCGTGGCCGGTGTGCTCATCGCGAGTTCGCTGTGGCTGCCGTTCGCCATCGACGCCGTCACCTACGCGGTGTCCGCGCTGTGCGTGCTCGCTCTGTACCGGCCGCTGCGCCGGGCCGGGACCACCCGGTCCGCCCGCCCCGACGGCGGCGCGGACCGGGCGGCCGGCCGGGACGGGACACGGGAGGCGGACACCAACGGCGAAGCCGAGGAGGCGGGGCCGAGCGGCGGGGCAAAGGAGGCAGAAGCGGACGGCGGGACGAAGGCGGCAGGGGCGGACGGCGGGACGAAGGCCGCGCCGCGCGAGCGCTTCCTGCACCGTCTGACCGCGGGGCTGCGCCATGTGGTCCGCGACCCCTTCCTGCGCACGCTCGCCGTGCTGGCCGCGGGCGACAACTTCGCGTTCCAGGCCCTCGCCTACGCCCTGTTGCTGGGCATCGGGCGGGAGCACAACGGCGCCGCGGCGGTGGGTCTCGCGATGAGCGCGGCGGCGGTGACCGGGTTGACCGGTTCGCTGATCGCGCCCTTCCTCCAGCGCAGGCTGCGCATGCAGACGGTGATGGCGGCCGGTCCCGCCCTCGCCGGCGTCATGCTCGCCCTCGCCTGGTACACCGGCAGCGGTATCGCGTTCGCCGCCGGATACTCCGCGCTGTGCCTGCTGACCCCGGTCAACGGAGCTGTGTTCGGGACCATTCTGGCCACGACGGTGCCGGAGAACATCTACGGCCGCACCACGACGGCCCTGGGCTTCATCACGGAAATCCTCCAGCCGCTCGGTCCGCTGACGGCGGGCCTGCTGCTGGCGTACCTGTCGCTGTCGGGCACCGCCGCCGTGTTCGCCCTGGCCTTCGCCGTGCTCGCGGTCGTCGCGCTGCTGATGCCGTCACCACCGGCGCCGGACACGGAAACGGCCGCCGCCTGACACTCACGAACGCCGCCCGACCCCTCCAGGGAGGTTCCATGGTTTCGCTGTCCGTGCTGGACGTGGCGCTGGTCGCGCCCGGCGGCACCGCCCGGCAGGCACTGCACGACGTCGTGCGCACGGCGGTGGCCGCCGACACCTGCGGCTACCACCGCTTCTGGGTGGCAGAGCATCACAACTCCCCCCGGTGCGCCGGCAGTTCACCGGCGGTGCTGATCGCTCACATCGCGGCGGTGACGCACCGCATCCGGGTCGGCTCCGGCGGGGTGATGCTGACCAACCACGCGCCGCTGACCATCGCGGAGCAGTTCGCCGTGCTCCAGTCGCTGCACGACGACCGGATCGACCTCGGCGTCGGCCGCGCGACCGGCGGCACGGACAGCAGCACCCTCCTCGACCGCGCCCTGCGCCGGCCCCCGCAGGCACGCGCGGAGTTCCCCCAGCTTCTCGACGAACTCGTCGGTTTCCTCTACGGCCGCTGGCCGGACGGGCACGCCTTCCGGGATCTGGAGCTCTCCCCGGCGCTGCCGGTGCCGCCCGGCGTGTTCGTCCTCGGCACCTCGGAGAACGGCGCCCGCACCGCCGCCGCCCGTGGGCTGCCTTTCGCCTACGGCGCCCATCTCGGGCCCAAGTCACGCCCCGCGGCCCTGGACCGCTACCGGTCGGCCTTCTCCCCCGGCCCGCTCGGCGCGCGTCCGCAGGTCATCGCGTCCGTCAACGTCCAGTGCGCGGAGACCGACGAAGAGGCCGAGCGACTCGCCCACGACACGGTCGCCGCACGGTTCCGCCAGAAACACACGGCGACGTCCCCGGAGGTCGCGCTGCCCGAGCCGCGGGAGCGGTACCTGATCGGCAGGATGCTGGAGGACCTGCAGCTCGTGCGCGGCGGCCCGGCCACCGTCGCCGCCGGCCTGCGGCGGCTGGCCGCCACGCTGGGCGCCGACGAGATCATGCTCGTCCCTTACGACATCACCGCCGCCGGCCGCGAGCGGACCCTGCGACTGACAGCCGCGGCCTGGGCTCCTCCCGCACTGCACGACCGGGGCCGCCCCGTCGGCAGACAGGGCCGGCCCTCCGTCTCCTGAGGCGAGCCCGTCGCTTCCCGAGGCCCGCCCTCGACGCAGGTGGGCACGCCACATTCCGATGGGTGGATTCCCGTGGCGGAGGCTGTTCTCGCGGAGCCGACCGGGCAGGGCTCCTGCCCGGGGCGTGCGAAGGCCCGGCCGTCGCGACGGCCGGGCCGGTCAGGGGGTGTGGGTCAGGACGTGCAGAACCCGTCGTCCTTCAAGGCCTGATTGATCTTCTTGCCCTGCTCCTCCGTCGTGACGACGTCCTTGTAGGTGAAGCGCTGCGAGGCCAGCCAGTCGATGCGCTGCACACCCTCGTCGTTGATGGCCGAGCACTGGTTGCGCGCGGCGTCGATGGCCTTGTCCTCGTACTTCACGACCTGGGGCGCGGCCGCGGCGAGGAGGTCGAGGAGCGCCTGACGTCTTGCGCCGGTCGGCTTGGACGGGATGCCGGAGTCGGCGAGGACGTCACTGGTGTCGGGTGTGGCCGATGCTGCGGCCACCGGTGTCTTGTCGGCTGAGCTGCCGCTTTTGCTGCTGCCGTCGCTGGTGTCGGCGTTGCAGCCGGTCAGCGCGAGTGCGGTGATGCCCACGGCGACGGTGATGTGGCGATTGCGCATGTTCCCCCCAGGAACGTGATGCTGTGAGGGCGCATCATGCCGTATCCGGACTGATCGTTTCCGGACACGCCGGATCTTCTTCGCTGTGGCGTCGTCCACCTCACCACCAGGGGTGCTGCAGCGGGAACCCCAGAGGACTCGGAAAGGGGGCTACAGGGTGCTGACGAGGCCGCCGTCGATGACGAAGTCGGCGCCGGTGATGTTCGCGGCACGCTCGCTCGCAAGGAACAGGACGAGGTCGGCGACCTCCTCGGGGCGGGTGAAGCGGCCGGTGGGCGCGACGGCCGCGGCCTGGTCGGCGACGTCCGCCGCGGTGCCGCCCGCCGCGCGCGCCACTGGCTGTCGGCCCCGCCGCGGCCCGGCGGGGCCGATCCCGGCATGCGTGCTCGAACGGATCTTGGGGTACTTCGTTTTGAATGGGGATGATATCTACCTGGCCTCACCCTTACTGAAAGCGACGTGTCCGTGACGCACCTCGACGGCGCCGACGATCAGGCTGATGAACCGGACAGCGGCCCCGAGGCCGTCGCGCTGGAGATGGCCGGGGCGGTGGAGTGCCTGACCACCGTCTGGGCCGTCGCGGCACAGGACCCGGCCCTGCGACTGTCCGCGCACCAGCTCAGAGCGTTGCGCGTCCTGCAAACGACGCCGGGACTGAACCTGACGGCGCTGGCGGAACATCTGGACATAGGGATGCCCACGGCCAGTCGGCTGTGCGACCGCCTCGAGGCGGCCGGCCTGCTGGAGCGCGGCTACCATCCCCTCAGCCGCCGCGAGGTGCAGCTGCGCCTGACCGCCCCGGGGCGGCGCGTGCTGACGGAGACGGCGCAACGCCGAGCGCAGGCTCTGACGGTCGTGCTGCGGCTGATGGAGCCGGCGGAAAGGGCCGCGTTGCGTCGCGGCCTCCGAGCCTTCGCCGAAGCGCAGGAAGCCGCCTCGTCGCCACCTGGGCGTCCTGACCGCCGATGACGTGCGTCAGTGCCCGCTCACCTGAGGGCGTGCCGCCTCGGTGTCCCGGCCGTTCCAGTCCAGGCAGACCACCGCGGCGTCGGCGGCAAGCTCGCCACCGCCGCAGTGTTCCATCAGAGCGGAGACGATGGCGCGCGCGGCCTCGTGCGGGCTCTCCAGCCGTGTGGCGCTGAGCGTCTGACGCAGGGCCTGCTCGCCGAATGAGCCGCCGTCGGCCGCAGATGCACTGTGCACGCCACTGCTGACCGCGATCAGCCGGTCACCCGGTTCGACCTGGAAGGTCTGCTCGTCGTAGGGAGTCTCCTCGAACATGCCCAGCGGGTCCTGTGCTTCGAGGGTGATCTGCTCGAGGGTGTCGCCGCGCTGGCGGTACAGCTGGGGAGATCCGGCGTCGACGGCGCGTACGACGCCGGTGTCCAGGTCGAACTTCAGCAGCAGCGTCGAGGCGTACCTCTTGCCGCCGTACTGGGCGAACAGCGCCTGGTCCGCGAGGCAGGCCTGGTCAGCGAGCCCGATCCCGGCCCGGCGCGCGTTGCGGAGCGCGCCGACGGCCAGGCTGGTGAGCAGGGAGGCGTCGATGCCCTGTCCCATGCCGTCGGTGACGGTGAGGGTGAGGTGGTCGGCTTCGGTCGACCAGTCGAAGTTGTCGCCGCCGATGGTGTAGGCGGGCTCCAGGTGGGCGCCGATGACGTACTCCCGGCGGGCGCAGCCCCGGCCGGGGAGAAGCTGCCACTGCATCTCGGCGGCCAGGGTGAGGCGCCGGGTGCGGCGGGCCTGCAGGTACAGGTCGGTGTCGCGGTCGGCGGTGGCGACCTCGTGGGCCAGAGCGGTGGCGAAGTCGGTGAGCCGCAGCACGGTCGCGGGATCGGCCGCGCCGCTGGGCAGGCGCACGGACAGGATCCCCAGCCGGTCGCCGCGGACGGTCAGGGGCAGATGGATGAGGTGCGCGGGCGTCGAGCCGTCGGACACCTCGACGACGGGGGTCTGGCTGATGAAGGCACGTCCAGTGGGCCCGTCGTGGGCGGGGACGGGATCTCCGGTGTGCGGCAGGTGGGTCACCGGTTGCAGGACGCTCAGCGCGTAGTCGGCCAGGAACAAGGTCACCTCCTCGGCTCCGACGCGCTCGGTCAGGAGACGGCGGGTGGTGGCGACCAGCTCATGGGGCGCCGCAGCACGAAGCAGGCTCTCCGCGGACGGCAGCGGTTCAGGTGTCTTCACGGCATCCACTCTCTCCCCTTGTGCCGTCCACGCCAACGCCACGGGTGCCGCCGGCGGAGCGTGGGGAGGTGACGCCCGGCAGCCCCGCCGGTTCCGCGTGTGAGGAGCGCACGCGCGTTACGGCGGTCCGGGCGTCCGGGAACGGCCGGGGCAGTGCCGGCAGCGTGGTGTGGCACAGCAGCAGGCAGACGTCGTCGTCGCGCTCGGAGTCGTCCAGCAGGGGTTCGAGCAGGGATTCGGCCGCCGCGTCCAGGTCGTCCCGCAGTCCCGTCGTGCTCAGCGAGGAGAGTGCTCGGGCGAGTCTGCCGATCCCGAGGTCGATGAGGCGGGCGCGGCGCTCGACCAGACCGTCGGTGTAGAGGGCCAGGGTCGAGCCGGTGGGCAGCTCGACCGTGTGGTCCTGGTAGGTGTGCGGCACGGGGACGCCCAGCATGATGCCCGGTTTGGCGTCGAGGACCCGCACGGTCGCGTCGGGGGTCCGCACCAGGGGCGGCGGGTGTCCGGCGGCCGCCCAGACGACGGTGGGGTCGCCGGGTCTGAACCGGGCGATGGCTGCCGTCGCGTACAGCTCCGGCTGCTGGTGGCGCAGCAGCCGGTGCAGACGGGTGAGGAGCTGGGCAGGGCTGTCGCCCTCGACGGCGTAGGCCCGCAGGGCGGTGCGCAGGTGTCCCATCATGATGGCGGCGCGCAGTCCGTGGCCGGTGACGTCGCCGACGACGGCGAGCAGGCTCCCGTCGGGTTGCGGGAACGCGTCGTACCAGTCGCCCCCGATATTGAGTCCGCGGGTGGCCGGCAGGTAGCGGGCGGCCAGGAGCAGGCCGTCGGCCGTGGGCAGCTCGGTGAGCTGGGCGCGCTGCAGTGCCTCGGCGGTGTCGCGGTGCTGTTCGTAGCGGCGGGCGTGGTCCAGGGCGATGCCGATCCGGCGGGCCAGTTCGAGCAGCATGAGACACGTATCGGGGTCGAACCGGGGTCCGGGTGCTGCGAGCGTGAGCACTCCCAAGGTGCGGCGGACGCTGAGCGGCAGACACAGCAACGGCCGGGTGGGGTCCAGGCGGGACTGCGGCAGGTCGTCGACGCCGGGCAGGCCGCCGGGATGGGCGGCGGCGTGTTGCGGGCGGCCCGTGCGGGCCGCGGCCACCGCGGCGGCAGGCCGCTGACCGCCGGGCGGGGAGGGGGCGTCGTCGAATATCCAGACGTCGACGTGGCGGGCGTACTGCGGGACCAGGAGGCGCGGCAGCCGGCGCATGATGTCCTCGTGGTCGAGGGAGGAGGTGACCTCGGCGCTGGCGTCGGCCAGGAAGGTCAGCAGACGTCGCGCCTTCTCCGCTTCGGTGCGGGCATCCCGTTCGGCTGCGAGCAGCTTGCGCTGGGCGAGCGCCGAGGCGTCGAGTTCGGCGTGAAGCGCCAGAACGCCCTGGTTGGTCTGGTGCAGTTCCTCGCGGTGGAAGCGGACCAGTTCCTCTTGCTCGTCCAGGCGGGCCAGGATGGTCGCGGTGTCGTCGTCCGCCGCCAGAAGGGCCTCGGCGAGTCCGGCCTCCTCCGGAACGAGCGGGTCGGAGCACGGGAGGCGGGGGCAGGCCAGGGTGAGACGCCACGGAGGGGAGTCGTGTGGCGTGCCGGCGGCCGGACGCACGGTGACCTCCAGTTGCCCCCGGGTGTGCGTGGGGGGCGCACCGGCCGGGCGTATGCGCAGGGACAGCTCCCAGGCGCCGCCGTGTCCGAGGCACTCGCGCAGGTGCGCGGTGAGCGAGGTCAGGAAGCGTGCCTGCTCGATCACGGGGACATCGGCCCGCGTCGCGGTACGGGCGAGGAGGACGCGGGCGCCGGCCGCGTCGGCGGGTGAGCGGATCGTCCAGGCACGGGAGGCGTCGGTCACGGGCTCAGGTCCGGCCGTCGGGGGCCAGGACGGCCACGGTGGTGTCGTCGGGCAGCGGGCGGGCGTCGCTGCCGGCGTCGCGCAGGACCGCCGCGGCCACGACCGCCGGGTCGTGGGTGGACAGGAGAGGGTCCTGAGGTGGTGTCCAGCGGGCGGGCAGGCCGTCGCTGTGCAGGATCAGCAGGCTGTCGGGCCGCCACGCGAGGCGGTGGACGGGCGCGTCGGCCGGGTGGTGCGCGCCGACGATGCCGGGCCGGGACAGGAGTGGCTGCCAGGTGTCGGCGGTGCGCAGCCGTGCGCCGATGTTGCCGACCCCGGCGAAGCAGAGCTGCCCTGCCGCCATGTCGAGCTGGGCCACCGCGACGGCGGCGCCACGGGTGGGCCGGAGCTTCGCGTGCAGGTGGCGCAGGATGTCCGGGGGCGTCAGGTGGGCCACGCCCCGCAGTGCCTCGACGGCGGTGCCGGACGCCGTCGAGGCCCGCTCGCCGTGGCCGAGCCCGTCGGCCAGCATCAGGGTCACCTGCGTGCCGGAACGCACCCAGCTCCAGGCGTCACCGGAATGTTCGGCCCGTGCCAGGGGGACGTTGACTCCCCCCGCTCGCGGGGCCGGCGGGTGCTGACCCGGCCGGACGCGCGCGGAGGCGGGCTCGTGGCCGATGCGGGCGATCGCGACCGTCCCCCGGCCCGGGGTGCTGTGCAGGTCGAAGTCGTTCGCGGTGCGCAGGCACGTCCCCAGTCCCGCGCCCAGTGAGGCGGCGGTGGTGTGTCCGTCCCGCAGCGCCACCGTGACGTCGGAGATGCCCGGGCCGTGATCGAGGGAGAGGAGCTGGACCGAGGACGGCGGGGAGACGGCGCCGACGGCGGGCGCCCGGTCGGCGAGGTTGATCACGATGCGGCCGCCGCCGGCGTGCTTGAGGAGGTTGGTCGCCAGCTCGGTGGCCACCAGCGCGGCGACCGCGGTGCGGTGGGGTCCGAGTCCGGCGCGGGCCGAGGCCGCCTCGGTCGCCACCCGGACGTCCCTGATCCGGGTCGAGTCGTGCACCGGGATGTCCCACACCCGGCTCATCGCGGCACCGGCCGCGACGCGGGCAGGCCGCCCGCCCAGGCGACGACGGTGACGGTCGTGCCCTCGCCGGGCCGGCTGTCGACGGCGAACTCCTGCACCAGACGTCTGGCACCGCTCAGTCCCAGGCCCAGGCCGCCGCCGGAGGTGTAGCCGTCGGTCATCGCCTGGTCGAGGTCGCGGATGCCGGGTCCGGTGTCGACGAAGGCCAGCCGCAGCCCGTACGGTTGCCGGTCGTCGAGCGGGGTGATGTCCACGTGCCCGCCGCCGCCGTGGATGAGGGTGTTGCGGGCCAGTTCACTGGCCGCGGTGACCAGTTTGGTCTGCTGCACCAGACCGAATCCGAGGCCGGCCGCGGTCTGCCGGACACGCTGCCGCACCCAGGCCAGGTCCGCGTCCGAGCCGATGGGCAAGGTCGTCGTCGTGGCGGGGCGGGAAGAGTGCGTCATGGCCCGTCCTCCGTGCCCGAGGACGGGCCGGCCGGCGTGTGCTGTCCGAGCAGTTCTCGCGCCCGGTCGACGTCCAGCGCGGTCTGCAGCCCCGCCAGAGTGAGTCCCAGCTCCACGAGCGTGATCGCCACGGCGGGCCGCATGCCGGCCAGTACCGTGCGTGCGGCCAGCAGGCGGGCCGTGGAGGCGATGTCGGCGAGGATCCGCCCCAGGAACGAGTCGACGACCTCCACACCGGAGATGTCGATCACCACGCCGGTCGCCGTGCTGCGCGCGATGCGCTGGGCGACGTCGTGCTGGAGCTGCTCGGCCGTCCCGTCGTGCAGTTCGCCGTGCAGGGTGACCAGCAGGACGTCCCCCAGCGTCACCACGGGAACCGGGGCCGGGGAAGCGAAGTGGGGGGTGTTCACCGCCGGGTCACGCCGACCGGTGTACGCGGTGCGGCGTCGCCGGCCTGGCGGCCGAGAGCGTAGGCCAGGGCGTCGGCCAGCGACGTGCGGGTGACGATGGTCCCCAGGTCGATTCCCAGATGGACGATGGTCTGCGCGATCGCGGGGCGGATGCCGGAGACGATGCATTCGGCGCCCATCAGCCGGGCCGCGGCCACGGTCTTCATCAGGTGCTGGGCGACCAGGGAGTCGACCGTGGGGACGCCGGTGATGTCGAGGATGGCGTACCGGGCCCGCTCGGAGACGATCGCCTCCAGCAGACTCTCCATGACCACCTGGCTACGGGCGCTGTCCAGGGTGCCGATGAGCGGGACGGCCACGATGCCCTCCCACAGGTTGATCACCGGGGTGGCCACTTCCAGCAGTTGCTGGCGCTGCCGGGCGATCAGCTCTTCGCCTGTGCTGAGGGCGGTCTCCATCACCACCAGCCGCAGAGTGCCCATCAGCACCGTCAGGGACAGCAGACTCTCCTGCAGGCACGCGTCGGAGAGGTCGGCCTGCTCACCCCGCAGCAGACCGGTCACCGGCTCGCGCAGGTCGGCGACCTCGTCGGCTATCCGGGCCGGAGCGAACCCCGCGCGGGTCCGCGAGGCCGCCATGCGGGCGAGCTGTTCACGCACCGGGGTGAAGCCCGGCGCCGTGATGTCTTCGAGCCGCCCTGAGGCGGCCACCGCGGCCAGGGCGTCCACGACCGCTTTGGCCGCGTCCACCGCCTCGTCACGGGACGCCGTGAAGACGGTCCGGAACAACGCCGCGTCGGCCCATTGCTGGGCGATCTGCTCCTGGCGCCGCCCGAGGAACGCTTCAAGCTGCTGTGCCGCCTGCCGGGAGGCCGTTTCCTGCTCTGACACCTGCATCCTCTCCTTGGAGACGGGGGCCTGGGGGGCCACCGGACGGCAGGCGATCAGCCAATAGTTGCCGCATGACAAACATTAGCGCCCGGTGTGCCGTGCAAACAACGCGCGCTCACACGCAGGCTCCGGGAACGGCCGCGCGGCGACCGTCACGGCCGCCCTCGCCAGTCCAGGCAGACCACCAGGGCGTCGTCGTCCGGCGCCGCCTGGCCGCGGTGGCCCGTGAGCTCCCGCAGGACGGCCCGGGGGACGTCCGCGGCGGGGAGCAGCCGGGTCGACATGACGGCCCGCGCCAGTGCCGTGTCCCCGTACGCCTCGCCCCTCGGGGAGGCGACCGCGTGGACCCCGTCGCTGACGAAGACCAGACGGTCTCCCGGCTCGACCTCGAACCGCTGCGCCTCGTAGGCGGTCTCCTCGAACATGCCCAGCGGCAGCTGCGCCTCGAACGTGACGTGCTCGATCGCGCCGTTGCGCAGGCGCAGCAGCTGCGGGGAGCCGGCGTCCACGACCAGGGCCTGCCCGCTGGCGAGGTCGAAGTCGACCATGAGGACCGACAGGTAGCAGCGGCCCCGGTAGTGGGCGTAGACGGCCTGGTCGGCGAGGGCCGCCTGGTCGGCGAGGGAGATACCGGCCCGCCGGGCGTTGCGCAGGGCGTTGACGGCGAGGTTCGTCAGCAGGGAGGCCTCTATCCCCTCGCCCATCCCGTTGGACACGTACAGCATCAGCCGGTCGGCGGTGGCCGACCAGTCGAAGTTGTCGCCGTAGATCGCGTAGGCGGGTTCCAGCTGCGCGCCGAGTTCGTACTCCGCACTGGCACAGGACCGCCCCGGAAGCAGCTGCCACTGCATCTCGGCGGCCAGGGTCAGCCGGTCCTTGCGCCGCGCCTGCAGATAGAGGTCCGTGTCCCGTTCGGCCACGACCACCTCGTGCCCGAGCACCTCGGCGATGTCGGCCAGCTCCCCCAGGCTGCTGCGGGCGTGCTGCCCGCCCGGCAGGACCACCGACAGCACGCCGAGCCGGTCCCCGCGCACCGTGACGGGAAGATGCACGCGCGCCAACCCCTCCGACTCACCCGAGAGGCCTTCGATGAAGGCCTCCTGGGCGCCGAAGGCCCGGCCGGCCGGGCTCCCGTGCACCGACACCGGCTCCAGCGTCTCGGGCAGTACCGTCACCGGCTGCAACACCGTCAGGCCGTAGTCGGCCATGAAGAGCTCGACGGATTCGGCCGCGTACTCCTCGGCCAGCACCCGACGCACGGCGTCGAGCAGCTGGTGGGGCGCCGCCGTACGCAGAGCACGCTCAGCGGCAACAAATCTGTTCACAGTTGTAAATACACCTGTCCTTCATCGAATATTCACAGGCTTCACATATACCCCGCAAGCCGTGCGTCCGGATGCACGCGCGGCCCCATCCATCTATAACCAGCGCGCCCGCCCAGTAGCCCGCCTAGTAGGCTGACGGTCATCCCAGCGCCTGCGAGAGTGTGACCGTGACTTCCTTCCGCCCCCACCTCGAGCCGGACGGGGCCGCGCGCGCGACCTCCACGGCAGCAGAGTTGCTGGAGGTCCTGTGGGGCCGGGCTTCGACGGAACCGGTGTCCGCCTCCCAGTTGCGCGTGCTGCTCATCCTCGAACACCACGAGGGCATCAACCTGCGCACCCTCGCCGACAGCCTCGCCTCCACGCCGCCTTCGACCAGCCGGCTGTGCGACCGGCTGCGCGCGGCCGGCTTCGTCGAGCGCGTGGCGAGCCCTACCGACAGGCGCGAGGTGCGCCTGCACCTCAGCAGCCGGGGCCACGCGTTCCTGGCCGATCTGCGCACCCGCAGGCAGAACGCGCTGCAGGCGGTACTCGACCAGATGCCGGTTGCCCAGCGAGCCATGCTGCTCCAGGGGCTCGAGGCGTTCTGCCGCGCCGCGGCGGCGCAGATAGGCGAGGGGGCGCAGCAGGGCGATGCCACCCAGGGCCCTGGAAGCCAGACCGCCTGAGCGGCCCGCCTCGACACGTCACTCACCCCTCGCAGCTCGGCACCGGCTACCGGCGGACGGAGTCGCCCGCCCGCCACGGCATCCGGATTCCCTCTCTCCCGCCCATGCCTGCGCTCATCTTCTTGCCTCATGGCAATAGTTGTCAAACAACAACTGCTTGCCTCGCTTCCACCGGATTCCTGCCTGCGGCGGACGCGAACTGCCCTGTTGCCGGGCGAGGGCGTGACGACCCCTGCCTGCGGTCGTGTGGACTTCCGGCGACGCCCCGCGTCGACAGCGCGCTGACGGTGGAGGAGACCGTCCTCGCCGAACTGCGGGCGTGTCCCCTGCCCGGGACGTGCGAAGACCCGGCCGTCGCGGGAACGGCCGGGCCGGACAGGGGGCGGGTCAGGACATGCAGAACCCGTCGTCCTTGAAGACCTGGTTGTTCTTCTCATCCTGCGCCTCCGTCGTGGCGAGGCCCTGCGCGAGTGTGCGGCGCAGCCATGAGGAGATGCCCGTACCGGTCGCTTCACCGGACTCGGGTTCGCCTACTGCATGATCGTGCGCGGGAGGTGGGTGGGCGTGCTGACGCAGCTGCCGGTCTCTTCCAGGGCTTCCCGGTCGGCGCGAGCGGGTACCGGGCGGTGAAACCAGGTCGACGGGGGTCGGTGCGGTATCCGATCATGCGTTCATGCCCCTGAGAGAGACCCTTGTACGAGTCGATGCGGACCTGGCCGTCGGCCGGGTTCCCGTCGCGCGCCAGCGCCTGCGTGGTCTCGTCTCGTCCTTCCCGCACGATCTGACGCTGCGCCGTCGTCTGGCCGAGGTGTACCGGCTCTACGGCGACGCCGCCGAGGCCGGACGCTGGATGTACCTCGAGGAGGACCGGCACGCCGACGAGACCGCTGCCTTCGAGGCACGGTACGGGTCTGCCGGCCGGCGGATGAAAGCCCTCGCCTGGCAGGGCCCCGAGGCCCAGGCCGCCACCGCTTTCGCACAAGGGCAACTGGTCGCGGTGCGGACGGCCCGCGCCGAGGAGTTGGGGCGCCCCGTCGACTGGGCCGACCCCGCCTCCTGGCGGGACGACCCGGAAGGTCAGTACGAGGCGCCCAGCGAGCCGTGGACGGTCGGCGGCGTGCTGGCGGGCGTCGGCTGCCTGGTGGCGGTCCTGGGGGTCGTCGCCATCTGGTTGAACGGACTCCTCGCCCTCTTCGACTGAGGCCAGGACACCGGATCTTGTGAGGCGTGCCGTGCCGCTCAGGATGCGGGGCGCCCCCTCCCGCGAGGGTTCTGATGCAGTGCGGGCGGGGGGCGTGGAGCCGGCCCGCTGAAGGATCGGGTGCTTCTGGTCGCGGCTCATCGGCATCGTGCACGGCACTCCGGTCCCTGCCGGGGCCACGCGCCCCGGGGCAGTCGCCGCTCCTGCGGCTGACCGCCCCTGGGCGCGGTGAACGGCCTTCTGCGGGGCGTCCGGGACCTCCACGGCAGCCGCCTTTGTCCGAGGAGGATCCCGCAGGCCGGGTGGTGGCTCTCCGTTCTCAGTGGCCTGCCGCGTGGGCATCGCGGCGTCGGCGGCGGACTGCCGCGGCATAGCTCGTCAGGCCGCCCAGGACCAGGGCGAGGCTGGCCGCGATGATCAGGTGGGTGGTCGACGATGTGCCCGTGGCCGCGAGGGCGGCGGCTCCGACGACGATTCCGGTGCCGGTGCCGCTGAGGTAGTGCATGTCTTGTTCCTCTCGGCGACCTGCAGGTCGCATGTGTGGGGTGGGGCGTGGTGATGCGTGATGCGTGCGTGCGGGTGCCGCGGTGCCGGTCACTTCCAGGCGGAGACACCGGTGGCGTACGACTTCACCACCGAGGTGACGAACCAGTACGCGCGCACGGCGGAGAAGACCAGGCCCGGCAGCATCGCGATGTCGACCAGGACGCCCTTCCAGCCGAGGTGGCGGGCGCGAAAGGCGGCATACACGACCCAGAAGGCGACCAGGCACAGCCAGGCCGGATCCAGGATGAAGCCATTGCCGGCGGTCACGCCGGTCCAGGCGGCCAGCCAGCCCAGGGTGTAAAGGAAACCGGCGAAGCCGAGCACCATGCTGGTGATGGAGAACCACGTGTACTTCGTCCAGCCGCGGCGGCGCAGCGTGTCGACCGTACCGCGCCCCCACCGCTCTCGCTGGCCGATCAGTTCGCGCAAGGTGGGCATGAGGTCGGTATAGGCGATGCAATGCTGGTTGGCCGTGACCTTCCAGCCCGCTTCCTTCAACGCGAGCGTCGTCTCGTAGTCCTCCACGAGGTTGGCGTGGTCCTCCCAGAACACCTCGCCGCGCCAGCGCAGGACGCTCAGCAGTGCCTCGGTGCGGTAGAAGGAACCGGCGCCGGACATGCTGTGGATGCCGAAGCGGTAGCGGCCCCGGGCGTAGCGGCCGTACTCCATGATCTGCATACCCAGCAGGTAGCGCTGCCAGAGGTTCTTCCACAGGCCGGTGCGGCCGAGGCAGGTCGCGCTGAGTCCGCCCACGCGCCGGTCCGAGGCCATGACGTTGCGCGCTCGTTCCAGGAACTTCGGATGCAGGCTGGTGTCGGCATCCATGACCAGCAGGTATTTCGCGGCGGCTGCGAGTCCGCCAGGCGCGCGGTTCAGCCAGCCGATGCCGTGGTTGAGGGCGCCGGCCTTCTTGTGCGGGTTGTCCGGCAGGTTGAAGACGACGGTGCGCGGTACGCCGGGACGATCGGCGAACTCGCGGGCGAATTCCTCGGTCCGGTCGGTGGAGTTGTTGACCACGATCACGATCAGGTCGGGTGGTGCGCTCTGCGCGGCCAGTGATTCCAGCGCCGGCAGTACGCCGTCCTCCTCGTTGCGGGCAGGGAGGAGCACGACGGTGTCCAGCTGCGTGGCCGCCCCCTGGGTCACCAGCCGTCGCCGGTGGGAGCCGTGCGTGCGTCGGCCTCTTTGTCCGTGGCCGGATCGGCCGCGGTGGCGATTTTCGTCAGCGGACAAGGGATCTGACGACGCCCGCACCGCTGCGTCCGAGTGTCCAGCGGTGGTCGTGTAGTCGGACATGATGTGGTTGTTGCCCCCCGCGGCACTGCTGCCGCTTTCTTTTCTCGACGGCCCTCGGGGCCGCCCTCCTGTCTGCTGCTGCCTGGTGCCGTTCCCCGGCATGCAGCAGTCACCACCACTGCGACGAGCAGCGGCACGAAGAGCCATTGTCGAGGCGCCGGTTACGGTCCCGGAAGAGTGACAGAGGGGCGCGCAGGAGCCCACGGGAGGGAAGGGGAGCGAAATCAGGATCGCATGGTGAAAGCGGGGCGCGTGTTGTCTCCGCGCGCCCCTGCGTGAACGGGCGAGAATGATGTGATCGGGCCCAACCACCGGCCCGAGTCGGGTCTTCAGCCCGCGGGAGCCAGTTCTGCCGCCTGCTGCGGTTGCTCGTCCGCATGCGCCGCAGCCCCGCCGAACCATGCCACCGCGACCGCGCCTCCCACCGCCAGGACGAAGCCGAGGATCGCCATCCAGGCGAGACCGGCCCGAGAGGCGTCGCCGAGCCACAGCACGCCGATGGCGCCGGGCAGCACGGTCTCGCCGACGACCAGGGCCGCCGTGGCCCCGTTGACCGAACCGATCTGCAGGGCGACGGTGTGCAGGTACATCCCACCCACCCCGGCCGTCACGATCGCGTACAGGGCGGGATCGGTCAGCATGGCGGCCGGATCGAAGGGGGTGGCGCCGTTCAGGACGCGGACGCCCACGCCGAGCGCGCCGAAACCGAGTCCGGACAGCAGTCCGGCAGGGATCGCGGCGCGGGGTCCGAGGAGACGTACCGCGAGCGTCCCGCCCGCCATCAACGCGACCGAGATCGCCAAGAGCCACCAGTGGGTGGCGATCGGGATGCCGTCTCCACTGCCCTCCTCCCCCGCCGCCGTCGCGAGCAGAACGAGTGCCATGCAGACCACGCCGACGGACGTCCACTCGGCGCGGGTCAGCCGGATACGGAGGAGCCTGACGCTCAGCACGGCGGTGATGATCAGGTTGGCGCTGATCACCGTCTGCGACAGGAACAGGGGCAGTAGCCGAGCAGCCAGTGCACCCAGTGCGAAGCCCACGAAGTCCAGAACGGTACCGACGACGAATTCCCAGGTCATCGCGGCCTTCGCGGTGGAGGAGAGGCTGGGTCCCCCGTACGGGGTGCTGGCAGTGGTGGCCGCCCCGCTCCGCGCGGACCTGCGGGACCCGAGGGCTTGCAGGACTGAGCCTGTGCCGTAACAGACGGATGCCGCTACGGCGGTCAGCAAGCCGATCAACACGATTGCTCCGTTCCCGGTGGGCACCGACTCAGCGCCATCCAGATTGACGAGACGGTTTACGGCCGTGGCGCGTTGCCTCGCTGTCAGCACTCGTTCCTGTTTGTCGCGGATCGACGCCGGCCTGCTCCGCTGGGACCGGTCGGGGCGCAGAAGCGCGCGGCGAACGTACTAGGCCGGACGGTATCCACCGCGCACCAATGGTCGTCATGGATGAAAATGGACGAAACATATGCCAAAACCGCGGAGGCGTGGCGATGCGCGGCAACGCCGAGAACGACGAGGACTCCGTAGAGGAGTACGACGACGAACACGGTGACGAAGTCGACGCCGAGGATGATGTCGAGTACGCCGACCCCGAGGCCTCCGACGAGGAGGCGGCATCGTACGAAGAGGAGCCGGTGTCCTACGACGAGGAGGACGCCGCCGGTGCGAGCCCTGACGTCTTCCTCGACGTGCCGATCCTCAAGGTCGACGAGATCGACCTTGACGTCGAGGACCTCCGGGCGCATGTCTCGTTGCAGGCCGAAGTGCTGGATCTCCTCAAGCTGAATGTGGGCGCCGACGTCTCGCTCGGGCGGGTGCACCTGGGCATCTCGGGTGTCGAGGCACAGGCCCAGCTCAAGGTGCGTCTCCACAACGTCGCGAAGATCATCGACCGAGTGCTCACGACTCTCGACCGCAACCCGGAGATCCTGCACGAGCTGGCGCGTGGAGTCGGGTCCGCCGTGCGAGATGTCGGCGGCGGAGCCCGTCAGGCCGTGGGCGAGCTGGGTACGGGTGCCGGAAGGGCCGTCCAGGAGGTCGGCCTGGGCGCCGGAGCCGCTGTACAGGATGTCGGCCAGGGAGCCGGGAGGGCCGTCCAGGACGTGGGACAGGGTGCCGGGGCTGCTGTCCAGGACGTGGGCCGGGGCGTCGGCTCCGTGGCGCAGGAGGTCGGTCAGGGAGCCGGGAGGGCCGTTCAGGACGTGGGCAGTGGTGCCGGGGCTGCTGTCCAGGACGTGGGCCGGGGCGTCGGCGCCGTGGCGCAGGAGGTCGGTCAGGGAACCGGGAGGGCCGTTCAGGACGTGGGCAGTGGTGCCGGGCGCGCGGTGGAGGACGTCGGCCAGGAGGCGGGCCGGACCGTCGGCAGCGCCGGCGAGGCGGTGGGCGGCACCGCCGGGAGTGTGGCCGGACAGGCCGCGGGCGTGACGGAAGCAGCAGTCGACACGGCACAGGGCGGTGGCCGCGTCGTCGCGGACGCTGCTGAGACGGCGGACGCCACCACCGAACGGACCGAGCCGGCCGTGTCGGGTGTGGCGCGCAAGGGCGCGGCGGAGGAGCGGGGCCGAGCAGGCCGGACCCAGGGCGGTACCCGCACGCGCCGGGTGCGCGGAGACGACGGGAAACTGCCGCCGAGGTCCGGTCGCGCACGCACCGCCAAGGAACCGAAGGAGCCGCCCTGAACGCGAGAGGCGGGAGCGGGGAACCCGGAGGGGGACATCTCGTTCGAATCGACCGTGTACGCCCGACGGCTCCGCTTCACGCAGGAACCGCGGACCGTCGTCCGCTTCCCCGGCACCGGGAAGCGAGAGTCCCTGAGCCACAGCGACCGGACCCACCTACCGGACCCGGTCATCCCCGGTCACACGTACCAGGACGTCACCGTCGCCTACCACCTTGCGACCCGTCTGGCCGAGGAACCTGAGGCCGGGCGGAGCGGTGACGACGACGCGGACGAGTGATGCGCACGCCGTGCCGCCAGTCGCGGACCTCGACCCGGCCTTCGTCATCACTCACCACCACGGGGGCATGGGCCCTGCGGGCGCGCGCAGCTGCGGAGCTGGGCACTGACCACCGCCACCTCGCTCGGCGACGTGAGTCTCGAAGCACTCGCCCTCGCGGGCCTCGTCATGCAGGCGAATTCGAGGGCCACCCCCGGCACGCCTACGACCTCGCCCGTGCCGCGCACGAGCGCGACGTCAGCTTCGGCTCGCCTCTACTGCTCTCGCTGATCGCCGCGCGTGCAGCCGGACTGCCCACCGCCCGCACCACCCCCACCCACCATGCCGCTGTTCTGCCCGTGGTCCGCCACGATCCCGGCCATCCTGTCCGCGGCCCGCAAGCCCGCCACCGGGTCCCCGCCCGCTCTGTCCCCGGACACCGCACCCCCGGTCGCCGCGTTCACGGACACCGCACTCCTGGACGCTGTGTCTTCGGACGCTGTGTCCGCAGACGCCGTGCCTCCGGACGCGGTGTCTCCGGACGCCGTGTCTGCCGGCTGCGGTCCGTCCGCCTGTCGGCCGGGGCCGAAGAAGTCCCGCAGAGCAGCGGCCAGTTCGCCACCTCCCGCCGCCCAGCCCGCATACCCGTCAGGACGCACCAGCAACGCCGCACAGTCCAGCTCGGGCACCGGCGCCGCCCGCACCATCCGCACGACATGCGTCCACGGCCGCGCCTCCGCTGCAAAGCGATCCGCCCCCTCACCGAACACCAACAGCAACGGCCGGCCCTCACCCAGCAAACCCGTCACATCAGCACGCCCCTCCCCCGTGTGCAGCACCACGTTGGGGACGAACCGGCCCTCCCACGACGCGGAATCCGCCCCCCGCGCCGGCAGCACCGTGTCCTGTCCACTGATCATCGACGCCAGCAGCGCACCCTCCGACCCCCCGCCGGCCATCAACTCACCGAACAGCGCACGCAACGGCTCAAGCGCCGGATCCGGCCGCATCAACGCCAACTGAGCCCGCGTGTGATCAATCACCCGCTGCGCAGCGGGCCGCCGCTCCGATCCATACGTATCCAGCAGACCTTCACCCGCCGTACCCCGCAGGGTGAACGCCAGCTTCCACCCCAGGTCCACCGCATCCAGCAGACCCGTGCTCAACCCCTGCCCACCGATCGGGAAATGCACGTGCGCCGCATCCCCCGCCAACAACACCCGTCCCCGGCGATACGACGACACCAACCGCGAGAAATCACTGAACCGGCTCAGCCACCACCCCTCCACCATCCCGACCTCACGCCCCGCAATGAACGACACCTCCTTTTGCAGCTCCTCCAACCCCAACGGCGCATGCCGGTCCGCAACCGCACCCGAACAATTCAACGTCCGCAGACGCGTCACCCCGCCCTCCACGTCCCGCACCAGAATCCAGCCCCGCTCCGTGCGATGCCACCCCGGCCGCAAGACCCCCGCCCGCACCAACCGCACATCCCCCGCCATCGCAGACACCGACGCCGGATACACCCGCGACCCGAAGCCCGCCAAGTCCCGCACCACACTGCGCGCGCCATCCGCCCCCACCGCGAAATCAGCCTCAAAACACCTCACGCCCTGCGGCCCCCGCGCCTCCACCCGCACCCCTTCGGGACCTTGCCGCAGCTCGCTCACCCGGTACCCACGCCACACCTCCACCCCCGCGGCCCTGGCCCGCTCCTCCAAGGCCCCCTCCAACTCCGCCTGCACACACTTCACCACCGCATCCGGCTCACCCGCCGGCGCCCCGATCACCAGACCCGCCAGCCCCGCGAAATGAAAAACGCTCTCACTCGATTGTGGCCTCACCCCCATACCCGAAGACGCACCCGGAACCGCACCCGCGGCTGCTCCCACACTCACCCCCGAAGCTGGTTCCGCACCCGCAGCCCGTACCGCGCCATCCCCTGCGCCCGTACGGCCTCCCGGCGCCGCCTCCGCCAGAGCACCGAGATAGCCACGCCGTGCCAGACACTGCACCGTCCGCGCATGCAACGTCGTCGCCTTCGGCCGCCCACTCACACCGTCCCGCGCCTCCACCACCACCGTCTCCACCCCGAACCCTGCCAACTCGCAGGCCGCCAGCAACCCCACCGGTCCCCCACCCACCACCACGACCCGCGCCCTCACGACCCCCGCCATCGTCCGAACCCCCGTCATCTCGGGGCCGCCCCACCGGCCCACACGAAAAACAAGCCCAAAAATATACCGGACAGACGGTTCCCTACCACACCCCCGACTCACCCGACCACCAGCCGCCGAGAGCCGGGCCCGGCCACAGGAGGCGCTGCAGTCACAGCCTGCAGTCACAGCCCCGAGGACCGGCAAACCCGAACGGCTCCGACAAGCAAGAGCGAGGTGACTTCACGAGCAGGACTTCACTGTCAGTGGTCTGGTGCATGATCAGCATGTCAGTTCACCCACGAGGTGGGAGGCAGCATGCCGATCACGAACGAACAGGTCGCAGGGCGCGAATTCCTGCAGCCGCTGTACGCCGACAGCTACTTCCCTGATCACGTCGTCGACAAGGGCAAGGCCATCCTGATCCGTCTCTGCGAGCGGGTCGAGGCCGAGCAACCCCCGGATCTGGCGGCCCTGTACGCACTCACACACGCTGCCACGAACGAATTCAACCAACTGGAAGCCGAGTTCGAAGCCGCAGGAAGTGAGATGGAGACCGTCGCACGCGAGGAGATCGCCGAGGACTTCTGGTTCATCGCGTCCGCCTACGGGTTCACGGACGCAGATGCGGAAGAACTCATCGCCACCCGGGACTGGTAAGGCCCCATCTCACCCTGGGCTGTTCGACAACGAACCCAGTCGTTCACGTTCCGCGTCAGCGGACCTCGTCCGACGTGCGCCCGATGCCCTTGATCCTGGTCGGAGTTCCGTCCAAGGCGAAGGAATGGTGGAAGGTGAAGGCGTGCGGTGCGGAGCCGTGTTCGTGGAGGTGCTCCAGCCTGGAAACCCCGTCCTGCCAGGTGGGTATCACCGCGTCGGGGACCCACCAGCACACGTAATTCGGGTGTCCTGTCTTCTCGAACCAGTCGTAACGCCTGTTCAGCGCCTCACGATGCAGACCCGTGTAGACGGCTTCGAAGGCAGGGCGCAGATCGGTCCAGAGCGAGAGGGTCGTAGCCAGGGCCGTGGTTTCCACCGTACGGCCCTTGCGGTACCAGGTCGGTACGGCGAACTCTCCCCATGCACCCCAGTCCGCCTCGAAAAGCATGCCTCGGTCACCGCCTGCCGCTTCGGCACGGGCGAGGTACCCGGGCTGCTGACCGATCGTCCGGTAGACGGCCTCACCGACAGCGTAGAACTCCCGCGTGAGGGGGGCCGGATCGGCAAGAGGTGACTGCAGGCCGCCGAATGTGTACAGAGCAAGTTGGGGCATGCGTCTCTCCCTGAAGGGTGCTGTCCGAGATGGACCCGGTTCAGTGACTCACGTACGGGGCGAGGGTTCGTAGGGCATGACAACTCATCCCCTCGCGGGTGGCTCAGCCTGAAGGAACTCCTGCGCCATCGTGGGACATCGCCGAAGACCAGGTGAAGGTAGCTGCCTCTGCGGGCCATGTCGAAGTTGCGTTTTTCCTGTCGAAGTGGCCCCTTGGAACGGTAGTTGGGGAGACCGGGGCGGTGACGGGCGGGCCGATCGACCTACGCAGCACGACCGCACTCGCCGCCCGCGGCAGGCCTCTCGACCGGCAAGGCGATCACGATGGACCGAAGTACCGGGAGCCGGCCGACAGGCGGCCGCCGAGCAGTGCGGAGTGGAAGCGGTTCAGGTCGTGCGTGGTACCGATGATCGATCCAGAGCCGATGGGCATACTCGTGCGCCCGGTCCGTCAGGCCGAGAGGAGCCCCGCGCCAAGCGCCCCAAAGCCGCCGGCTGCGCCCCGGCGTCGGGCGGCACGTCCAGGCATGCGGTTCGGAAGCGGCTGCCCCCTCGCCTAACCGCCGGCCAGAGATCGATCTTGAGTCGGTTGTGCCGCGCCGCTGTGCCGGCCGGACCGATCGCTTGGCTATTCATCGAGAGGGGGACGGGTGGATGATCGGTGGGCGTCCCAGTCGGCGCGGCCGCCGGCACCCAGAACTCCGACGTCGGCCGCCAGCTCGGTCGGCGACAGACGGCGCAGTTCCCGCCGGGCGAGGTGGGTGACGATGGGCGGGAAGGCGGGTCTCAGTGGCTGGCACCAGCGGAGCCACGGTGGTGCGTAGATCTGGCGGGAGCGGCGGATGATCCCGGCGGTCAGCCAGTCGGCCACCTGGGCGGGGGCGTGTACGCGCTGTGCGAAGCGGGGCTGGTTGCGCCGCAGAGCCTGCAGGACGGGGTGGTCGCTGATGCCGGTGACCATGTCGGTGCCGGTCCAGTGGAGGTAGGCGATGCCGACCGTGATGCCGTCGGGTTCCACCTCGCCGCGCAGAGCGAGCGCGAACGACTCCGCACCCGCTTTGGAAGCACAGTAGGCACTCATCATCGGGGCGGAGCCGAAGGCGGCGGTGGAAGCGATCTGGAGGAAGTAGCCCCGGGTCTCGGTGAGATGAGGCAGGAACGCCCTGGCGGTGTTGGCCGATCCGGTGAGGTTGACATCGACGACCCGCTGCCAGAGCTCGGCCGGAGTGCGGGCGAAGGGGCCACCGGTGGCGATGCCGGCGTTGGCCACGACCACGCTCGCCCGACCCAGCGTTCCGCTGACCTGCTGGGCCGCCCGGTCCAGCGCTGCGGAATCGGTGACGTCGGCTTCGATGCAGACGCTCCTGTTGGGCAGGGATGCGGCCGCCAGGCGGAGAGTCTCCTCCTCGCGTCCGACCAACGCCACGAGCATGCCGGCGCGCGACAGACGTCGCGCCAAGGCCTCGCCGACCCCACGCGCGGCACCGGTGACGACCGCTACTCGCCCGCTCAGCACCGTGCCGGGCACACCGCGGACCCGACCGCCACCGGGAGTCACATGCATCGGCCCTCGTTCCCTCCATGCCGCCGAACCGCCGCCGGTCCACCGACGACACGCCACCGACCGCCGCCGACAGCCGCCCTGCCGTCATGACCGGCAGAGCAAAACCGTACGTACCGAGCCTTACGACCTGTACAGCCTCATTTCTTCACAGTGCGGCGAAGGCCGCCACACATGCGCTGCGGGGTCCTGCCCCATGGCCTGCACCGAGTGCGGCGCGGCGGCCACGCGGTCAGATCAGCAGCCTGCCCCCAAACTCCAGGGGCGTCGGACACCGCGTGCCCGTCGACGGCGTGACCTGGGGCAATGGCACGCGGAATGTGGGCGCCCCCTACGGGCCACAGCTGCCGCCGCCTCCGATGTCGACGGATGCGGCGCACGGGCCCGGTGCGAATCCGGGCCCGGAACTTACGACGCGGACGGCGGCACGGCCTGAGCCGTCGGCCGTTACGGCGAACCGGCCGATCGGCTGATCGGCACCTGGCTCGCCGCCGCACCGCTGGGGTGAACCGAGCAGCTCGGCAGAGGCCGCCGCACTACGCGCTGTCGACAGCGGCCGGGCACCCGGCTTCGAGGGCGAGCGTCACGCAGGAAGCAGTGCGTCTCCGTCGAGGATGTGTCGCTCCGCCGCGCTGGCCTGCGGAATCCACTCGGGTGCCACAGCCGCGTAGGTGGCGACGTCGTGCCAGACACCCTGGGTGTTGAACAATTGGCGGAGCGTGGCCTCGGGGTGCAGTCCCGCCGCGAGCATCACGTCGCGCATGCGGGCGTGATCGGCACGGTGTCCTGCCCAGATGCGGTGCAGGCCCAGGTGGCCGAAGCCGTACGCCATGAGGAGGCGGCCCGCCTCGTGGCCATGACCGCTGACCGGGGCCCCCGGCAGCAGCACCAGGCTGGTCAGCATGCCGTTGCGGCCGTACTCCTCCACAAGCAGCCCCATGGTGCCGACCATGGCGTCCTCGCCCGGCGCGCACACCGCCATGGTGTGCTTGCGGCGCGGCTGCACGTAGGGCTGGGAGAGGCACCGCGCGAAGGCCTGCTGTGCCTGTCGGGTGTCCATCCGGTCGACGCCGAGGAAACGGGTCAGCAGGTGATGGGTGTGGATACGTTCGAAAGGAGCGAGATCGGTGGCTCGCATCTCCCGCAGCCACAGGTGTTCGCCGTGCAGTTCGGGCAGGTGGGTCACGAAACAGCTCCCATGCCGACCAGCGCCGGTGCGGCGCCGATCAGCTCTTCGAGGTCGACGTAGTAGCGGCCCGACGCCACCGGGCGATCCAGCAGGATGCGCCGCGCGGCGTCGGTGACCAGGGCGCTGCCGAGCATCACGCCGCTGGCGAGCTGCGGCCAACTGGACAAGGTGCGGCCGATCCGGCCGAGCGCGTCGGTCATCGCAGGACTCAGACGACTCTCGTCGCAGACCTGGAGCAGGTACGCCATGGCGCCCGCCCGGTCGAGACCGCGCACGTCCCGCGCGCTCAGATCACCACCGCGGCCGTGGAAGAGGGGCCGGTCAGGCTCCTCGTCGAAACGCTCGACGTCCAGCAGTCCCCGATCGTTGGCATCCATGAGGACGGGAACTCGGCGGGCACGGGCCTGCTCGCGCACGGCGACCTTGACCCAGGGCGTGTCGCACTCCTCGATCAGCAGATCGAGAGGGTGCTCGGCGTCCCCGAAGAAGGCTTCGACGCTGTCCTCGGTGATGCCCTCACTCCACAGTTCGATGTCGAGGTAGGGGTCGATCTCGTACATCTGACGGGCGCACAGGACGGTCTTGGGCACCCCCAGATCGTGTACGCCGGCTCGCAGTCGGTTCAGGTTGCTCAGCCCGAGCTTGTCGAAGTCCGCGAGGCGGAACGATCCGCCTACTCCTTCCATGACGCAGGTGAGCGCCGCGCTGCTGCCCACGGACAGGCCGACCACGCCGATGCGGCGGCCGAGCAGCTTCCTCTGCTCCACGCTGGTGATCTTGTCGCGGTTGCGGTCGGTGCGTACCCGCCGGAACTCCGGCTCCGGAAGCACGTGGACGAGGCGCCCTGACCAGGGGTACCAGACCCAGGTGCCGAAGTACCGCCGGTCGGCACTCCCGCACAGTTCATCGAGCTCGGCAGCCAGTTGATCCTCGGTCAGGGAATCCCCGGGCCTGAGGCAGCGCACCAGTTCGACGAGCTGGTCGTCGATGAGGTCGTGCACCTCGCGCACGTCACCCGAGGCGAGCAGTTCGAGGAGGCGCGAACGGTCGGCGCCCTCCCGCGGTCGATAGAGGACGGGCCGAACAGCAGACTTGGGGAGAACTCGCGGCATGAAGTCCGACTGTGTACCGCCTGGGGCCGGAATGTCAGCATTGATCACGATCATGGAAGATAGCAGCTCGCGATCTTGGGAAAGCCGGTGCGGAGGGGGCGCGCAAACTCGAATTCATGCACGGCCGTTCACCACCGCCGCGCCACCCTTCGACCCAAAGCCCCCCACTCGGACGACGGCCGACAGGAGGTGCGGACCATCGGATGACCTGGACCGCCCGGCGCCAGTTCCGGTGGCGCACAAGCGGGCCTCACGCTCAGCGCCGATCCCGACCCCGGCTACCGGCTACCGGCTACCGGCTACCGGCTACCGGCTACCCACCCTCCCGGCCCCGGCCTTCGACAACCCCGCGCCCGGTCACGCCACCGAACGCGGGACCACTTGACGAGCCGTCATGCACTCCGTAGCGTCACGCATGCCGTACATGAACATGACTGTGATTCACATCCACAGACGTCGACGGCCGCGCCCACCTGTTCGGGATCGGCGAGGTCGACCGCGTACCAGACGCCCCTCGGGGTGCTGGTCGCCAACGCCGGCGGCAATGCCGCACCTTCGCACGGCGGCTCGCTCACGGCGATCGCGGACAGCTACCGCCGCAACTTCGACGCCAACGTCCTGACCGCCGTCCTCCTCACCGAGGCCCTCCTCCCGCACATGCGCCGCCCCGGGGGCCGCATCATCCAGCTCTCCTCGATCGCCTCGTTGCGGGGTGCCGGCTCATACGGCGGCTCGAAGGGCTGGATCAACAGCTACACATACGACCTCGCCCAGCGCCTCGGCCCCGAAGGCGTCACCGCGAACGCGGTCGCCCCCGGATTCGTCGCCGACACGGAGTTCTTCGGAGACCGCGCCACTCCCGATTTCGTGGCCTCCCGGGTCGCCCAGTCCCTGATGGGCCGCGCAGGCCTTCCGTCCGAGATCGCTGCCGCCATCCACTACGTGGCGTCACCGGAAGCCGCCTACATGACGGGGCAACTGCTGCACATCAACGGGGGCTCGGCGCTGGGACGGTGAAGTCCTTCTGACGTCGCGCAGTCCGCCCCGGTCCGGTCGTCGTACCCTCATTCCTCCGTGCCTCACCGTCTCCGGCCTGACTGCCAACCCGCCGAAAGCTCACCCTCAGGGCATCAGCGGGAAGCCTCCCAGGCTCACACGCCGTCCGCCCTCGACCCGATCATCGGGAACACGAGGTCGGGATGCGATGGGGTGATTCACGGATAGCCGCAACTGCTGGCTCCACCGGGGCAGGTCACGTCATCGTTGGACGTCAGGCCCACGATCCCCAGCACCAGGACAATGAGGGCCAGGATGATCCAGGGGACATTGTCCGCGGCCCAACCGCCTTGGTCACGAGGAGGTTTCGGAGCGCTGGGCTGTGGACTCGTACTGTCACCTGCGGACTCGGCACCGGGCCCGTCGTGTCCCGTTGTCGCCATCGCGTCACCCACCGTTGTCGTCCCTCCCATGATGACACGACACAGGACCCCACCCGTCAAGCCCTGTGCCGTGCGGACTCTCCGAGGAGGTGCCCTCTCCAGCAGTCGACGGGCGAGTGGGCCTGAAGCTGGGCAGCATCACTGTTGCGGCAATCGGTTGTTGCTTCCGGAATCCGTTCCGAACCTGCTCCGTCACCTCCCGGAGCAGGCGCCCGACTCTGATTGATCAGTTACATGTGGCGCGGCGCCCAACCCGCCCAGACCATGAAGGTCAACGCTGTCGTGAGCGGGGGCCGGCAAGGCGTCCCGGCGGAGCGGCTCGGCTCCGGCGAGGTGACGTGCGAGCCGTCGAGCGCGGCGTCGTTGCATGAACGCCGGTCCGGTCAGGCCCAGATCAACCGGATACAGTGCGCGGGACGGCAGCCTGGTCAGAGAGGTGAAGCGTGACCGACACCAGCAACACCCGATCCGCCGACAGCGAAGCGGAAGCTCCGCGGCGGAGCCGACTGCTTCGCCTCACGCGATACCTCCCTCTGATCGCCCCCGTACTTCTGTGGGCCGTTCCCTGCTGGGTGCTCCTGTACACCGGCCAGCACTGGCCGTTGCCCGTCGCGCTGGCCGGCACCGTCCTGTCCGTCCTCGGACTCATCGGTATGCCGCTCGCGATGGTGCAAGGCCACGGACGGCGGCAGCGGGACGGGGCGGCGATCGTCGGTGACACCCTGCTGGGCACCGGCTGGGTCCTGTTCACGTGGTCCGTTCTGCTCGGCGTCCTCCTGCGGGTCGCCTTGACCGTGGCGGACATCGGCGACGGACAGGACCGGGCGCGCGCCGTCACCTGGGCCGTCCTCGGCACAGCCGCCGTGCTGCTGGCCTGGGGGTACGCGGAGGCCCGCCGCGTGCCACGCGTGCGCCGACTCGACGTGCAACTCCCCCGGCTGGGTGCCGGACTGGACGGCCTTCGCGTCGCCCTGATCACCGACACTCACTACGGCCCGCTCGATCGCGCTCGCTGGTCCGCGCGGGTGTGCGAGACGGTGAACACGCTGGAGGCCGACCTGGTCTGCCACACGGGCGACATCGCGGACGGCACGGCCGAACGCCGCCGCGCCCAGGCCGTCCCGCTCGGAACCGTTCGGGCCGCACTCGCACGTGTTTACGTCACCGGCAACCACGAGTACTACAGCGAGGCCCAGGGCTGGGTCGACCTGATGGACGAGTTGGGCTGGGAACCGCTGCGCAACCGCCATCTGCTCCTCGAACGGGGCGGCGACACCCTCGTGGTCGCCGGCGTGGACGACGTCACTGCCGAGTCCTCGGGGCTGCCCGGCCACGGCGCCCACCTCGCCGGAGCGCTGAACGGCGCCGACCCCGACCTGCCCGTCCTGCTCTTGGCGCACCAGCCCAAATTCGTCGACCAGGCGGCAGCCGGCGGTGTCGACCTCCAGCTCTCGGGCCACACGCACGGGGGCCAGATCTGGCCCTTCCACCACCTGGTCCGCCTCGACCAGCCCGCCCTCGCCGGCCTCAGCCACCACGGCCCTCGCACTCTCCTCTACACCAGCCGCGGCACCGGCTTCTGGGGCCCGCCGTTCCGCGTCTTCGCCCCCAGCGAGATCACCCTGCTCGTGCTTCGCTCCCCACACTCACCCACCTCGCCGTAGCGGTGTCAGCCCTCGTCGAAGCCGTGGAAGGTCCCTGACCCGTCAGCGGCGTCAGCGAACTCCGCGAAGTCCATGTTGGCGATGCTGAGGTTGGCCGAGATGTCGGGGAACCACCGGGCGGGGACCCTGAAAGTCCGCCCCGGCTCGTCCGAGAGGTCCACGGCCAGGAGTGGGTGGCCCGCATCCTTCATCGTGGCCGCGTCCGCCAGGAACATGTAGACGATCTGTTTGTCTTCGTCCGCGGCCGCCTCTTCGGCCACCAAGGCCTCGACCCCCACGCCGGCGTAGCGAAGCTCGCTGACATACGTGGCATGGGGGTAGTCGCCGGCCGCGTCGAGTGCGGCTCGAACGGCGTCCCAGGCTCCCTCGTCACCGAATTCGGTACGCAGGACCAGCGAGGTCAGATCGTCAGGCTGAGGCAGAGGCATCTCGTGATCCTCTCACCCGGCGCTGACATCGACTGCCCTGACCAGGCACCCACCAGGTGGGCCGGATCCCCTCCGGGCAACCTGGCGATACCGAGCAGCGCCGCCGGACGCCAGGACAGCAAGCGCCCTTGCAACTGGTCGCGGGTGGCGGCCTGTCGTGGCCTGTCATGGGACGCCCACCGTGGCGCGCACGCGACTCAGACGACAGAGCCTCTGAACGGATCGGTAGGAATGATCGCCGCCTCGTCGAGGAGCCGCTCCAACGCCTCGTGGCCGTGCCGTCGGCGGAACTCGATCTCGGCGGTGGTCACCGGCAGGGTCCACACGATGCGGGCGCGCCCCTGGGGCAGGGGACAGTGTTCGAGGTCGGGTCCGTGCAGGTAGGGCAGGCTGATGAGCAGGTGGTCGCAGGTCGAGCCCGGCACCCACGGTTCACCGATCGGCATACTGTGCTGGAGGTCGAGCCGATGCCCTCCGCAGTGGTAGTAGGCGATCATCGCCATGAGGTCGATGAACCGCTGGTCGCGGACGTGGGCGGTCATGACGAACTCAAGTCCGTGGCCGTTCTTCTCCATCGAGGCCCAACACCCGGCGGTCACATAGGCCCAGCAGTCGCTGCGGGGGCCCGGCCCCACGACGAGAACACGCAGGTCGGGCAGTGCCTCTCGCCTTTCCGTCCCGAGGTCGTAGTCGACGACCTCCACGGAGTGTCCCTCGAAGAACGCCCGGACATGTGACTCCACGCCCTCGGCGGCCAGCAGTCTCGCATTACTCACCGAGCGATCATGCCAGATGGCGTTCGATCGATCCTGCGTTCGTTGTCGCGGGGGGCACTGCGGGCATCGGCCTCGCCCGTCGCCCGTCACCCGTCACCCGTCACCGGCGGCGGCGGACAGGCCGGCCGGCTCGCCGGGCCCCGGCAGACTCAGCTCCAGGTCTCCCTCACGGAGCGCCAGGTCCTCGATCGCCGCCGGGGCGGAGTCCTGCCCGCTCATGGGTCGCGCGGTCACTGCATCAAAGTTGCGGCCGGTATCTATCGCTGTGGCTGGATTGTGCTGCATGGTGTGCGGACGGGTGAGCCTCCCACCCCTAGGTGGAGGATCCCCCTTACGGGCCCTGTCGTCCCGTGGGCGGCAGGGCCCGCCGCACCTCCCGGCTCCCCACGGGAAGCCACGCGGGCGACACCCACTTCGCTACGGTCGCCCTGGCCGCGCCAGCAGCCGCAGCCGCAGCCCGCCTCGATCAGGGCGCCCCGAAGCGCGCTGCCCAAGGCCACGAGGGAGCCACCGCAGCACAGCAGCCGGGTCAAGGCTCGTCGCTCGGCACCGTGTGCTGCACTGACTCCGAACTCCGGACGCTGAAGTAGCCGGCTGCCGCGCCAGCTCGTGCACCGCCTCGTGCACCGCCTCGTGCACCGCCTCGTGCACCGCCTCGTGCACCGCCTCGTGCACCGCCTCGTACACCGCCTCGTACACCGCCTCGTACACCGGCAGCATCTCCCCTCCCCCGATGGAGCGGCGGATCACGCGCGAGCGCTCCTTCTCCTGCGCCGTCAGGTACTCCGACCTCGGGTTCACCTCTGCCGCTCCAGCGCACGGCCCCGGCGCCGCAACTCCACCCGCGCCGCCGGGACCGCCACCGTCCGTTGCGACCAGAACGGATGCCACCGCAACCGCACCGAGAGCGCGTACAGCCGGCGGCGCAGCACGGTCACGTGCGCGGGTCGGGGCGCGGCGAGAGCGTCGTAGACACGGAACCAGTCCGCCTGCAGCCGCACCAGGTCGTGAGGGAAGTCGACAGCATCCATTCCTCTATTAGCTCATGTGTTCGAATTTCTTGCCAAACGGCCCGCTCGCGACGCGCACCCGAGCCGGACGGCCGGGTTCGACGGAGCCAATCCGGCCCGGCGCATGATGCACAGGGCTCCCTCCCCACGAACCGGCAGGCGACCGGCTCACCGGACCCTGCGCGGCCCCGCCGCGTCGGCTTTCGGCCCCGGCCCCGGCCCCGGCGACAGGCACAGACCCCCCGGTCGCCAGGGAAGCGGGCTCAGGTCCTCCAGCCGTCACAGAACCCGGGTACAAAGCTTCGCGCGGGAGAGAAGTCGCAGTTCACAGGCCTCGAAGACACCTGCACGGCAGGTAGCGGTACTGCCCGTCCAGCGGGGTTGCGTCGATAGCCGCCACCCCCGTCAACCTGCCTGCACATCCCCGGCGCCCGCACCGATGTCCCTGCCCACGGCTCCGCACACAAGGGGTGACACACGACTGACCGCCGCACCCCGACCAGGAGCCGACCATGAACGCGCCGACACTCCCGGGCCACGTCCTCTCCGGCCTCGCCGCCGGAACCTCGGCCCTCGCCCACGCCCCCTGGTGGATCGTGCTGCCCCTCCTGCTCCCGACCACCGCCGCAAGCGTCACCGCCCTCGTCACCGCCTGCTCCCGCATCCGGACGGAAGCCATGCGACGACGGCACGAGGACACCTGCCTCGACCAGGCGACCCAAGCCGGGGACTACGCGGCAGGCCTGGAACACCTCACCCGGATCCGGCAGGCAGCCGTACCCCTGCCGCCGGAACCGACTGCACGGCCACCGCAGCCGACCGAGCCCCCCACGCCCCCGCCATGACACAGCCGTGCGCCAGCAATCCGGGCGGGTGCCGCAGGACTGAGCCCCCGCGCACCGCCGTGCACGAGGGCTCAGGAGCATGCCGCCTTCCCGTATCCCTCGCGCAGGCGGCCGCTCGAGCGGACCTCGCCTCCGAGACCCGCTACCAGGTATTCCGGAACTGCCGAGTGCGCGGATTGGTCCTGCGCGCCGACTCACCCGCAAGGACGATCAGGGGGCCGACCACCCCTGGCGGATTCGTTCGGGTGCGGGCGTGCTCAGGTCCCACTCGGGTTTCAGTCGGCTCAGCCTCTGCACCGTGAAACCGGAGGGAGGAGCCACGGCGGACGGTCAGCCGTAGAGCGAGCGGGCTGCCGGGCTGTCGGCCTTGAAACGCCGGCCCATGGCGATCTCCTCGCCGACCACCGACCAGACCGTCTCGTCGTCCTGGAAGGGGAGCGGGTCGACAGCGCTCGTCTCCTGACGGACACGCTCGACCTCGCGTTCCAGGCGCTCGAAGCCGGCTTCCTCGTCGCCGTCGTCGCCGCTGAACGTGAACTCATCGAGCAGACGCTGGAAGCGGAGGGTCACTTGGACGAGGGAGGAGACGTCCGTGTGCAGTTCCCGCACGGTCTCCTCGTCGGCGTCGAAGGCGTGCACCTTGCCGGAACGGGGATCGAGGGCGAGGTGGGCGTTGAGCAGCCAGCCGATGACCGGCCATTCGCCCGCGCCCTCGGCGGCGTCCTCGAAGTCCTCGACGGCGACCACGTCCTGGACGAGGGCCGGCCGGCCGGAGTCCGCGTCGGGCTCGCGCAGCCAGAGCGTTCCGGAGGGGACGCCGAAGGTCTGCAGGAGACGGGCGCCCTCGGTGCCCTCGGTGGAGGGCGGGAAAGCGCTGGCGGGCAGGGTCACCAGCCGGTCCTCGCCGAAGACGTCGGCGAGTTCACCACGGGTCACGTCGAAAAGCACTGCCGGAACTCCGAACTCGGCGGCGGCACACGCACGCACGGGACGCTTGACGGGGGGCGGAAGAACCAGGCACTCGCGGAGCTGCCGGGTCGCGGCGTACGGGACCGTTTCGGGACCTGTACGGGACCGCCAGGGAACCGAGAATCCACGTTCGCCGACTCGATCGTCAACAGTGGTCCGTTCACGGTTCGGAGCCCGGCCAGTCAGAGCGACGCCCCCCGAACAATCACCGATGGTGACTGCCGCATGGCCGTCGAGCAGACACCCAAGCGGTTGGAAAGTCCACGCGACCCCCGGGGCCGAGATGGCGGGATCTCTTGACGCCACTCACCAACTCTCGTAGTTTTCCAGCGCCTTGGCAGTTTGAAACGATTCAACACCTGCTGCCGATGCGCGATCCGTGCTGCCTGGAACCGGCCACCGTCCACCCGCCACAGGCTGCGCCCGCCCGGACCGGGGGCCGCCGTCCGGGTTCACCGCTCGATCCGGACACCGCTCGACCCGGACCCTGCTCGACCCGGACCTGCTCAGCCCGGCTCTCCTGTTTCGCCCGACCAGCGTGAAGGAGTACTCCGTTGGCAAGTCAGACCACTCCCCCCACTCCCCCCACCCCCGACTCGACCACGCACCAGGAACAGCCCCCGCTCAGCCGACGTCACTTCCTCGGCACCGCGTTCGCCTTGACGGTCGGCGCCCTCGCGACGGGGGTCGTCGGCACGCTCGGCGGCAGCGCGCAGGCGGCCACCCGCGGACCGCGCGCCGAGCCCGTGGAGCTGACCCCGGCGCACTGGATCTGGTACCCGGAAGGGGATCCCGGCACCGACGCCCCCGCCGGACACCGCTACTTCCGTACCGGTTTCACCGTCGCGGAGGGAGAGGTGACCGACGCACAGCTCGTCGTCACCGGCGACGACACCGTCGACGTGTGGCTCAACGGGAAACCGCTGGCGGGCTCGCCCAGAGCCGCCCGGTCCTGGCGCAAGGCCCTGTACGTCGATCTGCGGACGGCCGTCGCCACGGGGAGCAACACCCTCGCGCTCGCCTGCCGGAACCAGGGCGGCTCAGCCGGGGTCATCGGGCGGCTGCGCGTCGTGACCGCCGGCGGCACGACCGACGTCGTCACGGACGGCCGCTGGACGGCGGCCGAGGCCGTGTCCGCGGGCTGGGAACAGCCCGGCTCCGGCGGCGAAGGCTGGACGGCCGCGCGCGATCTCGGCGCCTATGGAACCGCTCCCTGGTACACCCAGGTCGCCGCCCCGGATCTCGCGGCCGCCTCGCCGTTGCGCGTGGCCGCCCGCACCGTGGAACGTCGCGCCAACCCGCTGGGAGTGGACGCGGCACACCCGCGCTTCGGCTGGGTCCTCGACTCGACGGAGCAGCAACAGCGCCAGGGCGGCTACCGGATCCAGGTCTCGTCCACGGCCGGCGGCCCCGGTGACCTGTGGGACAGCGGCCGCGTCCCGTCCGACCGGCAGATCGACATCGCGTACGCGGGCAAGCCGCTCAAGAGCCTGACCCGCTACTTCTGGCGCGTGCGTGTCTGGGACGTCCAGGGCCGGGCGGCCTCGTGGAGCACACCGCAGTGGTTCGAGACCGGGCTGCTGTCGGCTGCGGACGAGTGGTCCGCCGCGTTCATCGGACGGCCGCCCGGTCCTGATCTGTCGGGGGCCACCTGGATCTGGTACCCGGAGGGCGATCCCGCGGCCGGAGTACCCGCCGCGACCCGCTACTTCCGCCGCACGTTCAGCCTGGCGGAGGTCCCCGCCGTCGCGACCCTGATCGTCACCGGGGACGACACCGCGGACGTCTGGGTCAACGGAACGCCGGTGAGCACCTCGCGACGAGTGACCGACTCGTGGAAGAGCGCGGCACAGATCGACGTCACCGCGCACCTCGGGAGCGGCGACAACACGATCGCCGTCGCGAGCCGGAACACGAGCCAGTCCCCGGCCGGGATCATCGCCGCACTCGCGGTGTCCGGGGGCCCGAGCGTGGTGACCGACGGATCCTGGAAGGCGCACCAGGACGCGCCCCCGGGGTGGGAGAGCCCCGGATACGACGACGGGGGCTGGCCCGCGGCACGCGCGGTCGCCTCGTACGGTGGCGGCCCGTGGGGCTCCGGCGTCCGGGTCGTCGGGCCGGCCCCGCTGCTGCGCAAGAGCTTCACCGTGCGCGGGCGAGTCGCCTCGGCACGGCTGCTGACCACCGCGCTCGGTCTGCACGAGACCCGGCTCAACGGCGCCAAGGTCGGCGACGACGTCCTGGCCCCGGGCTGGACCGACTACACCAAGCGCCTGCAGTACAAGGTGTTCGACGTCACCGCGCAGATCCGGCGGGGATCCAACGCGCTCGGCGCATGGCTCGGCAACGGCTGGTTCTCCGGCAGTCTGGGCTTCGCCGGCAACCAGCGCTACGGCACTCAGCCGTTCTACGCGGCGCAGTTGCTCATCACGTTCACCGACGGATCGACTCAGCTGGTGACGACGGACGGCAGCTGGAAGGCCGGCACGGGCGCCGTCACGGCGGACGATCTGTACCACGGCGAAAGCTACGACGCCCGTCTGCACGTCGAGGGCTGGGACTCGGCCGGGTTCGACGACGGCGACTGGGCGGCCGTCGTCGTCCACGACGGGCCCGCTCCCCGGCTGGTGGCGCAGGTCGACAACGGTGTCACCGTCCAGCACGAGTTCCGCCCCGTGTCGATCACCGAGCCGCGGCCGGGGGTGTGGATCTTCGACCTGGGGCAGAACTTCACCGGCTGGAACCGCGTCGCGGTCCGCGGCGACGCCGGCACGACGGTCACCGTCCGGCACGCGGAGGTCCTCAACCCCGACGGCACGCTCTACACCACGAATCTGCGCGCCGCCCAGGCCACCGACAGCTTCACTCTCGCCGGCACCGGGAGCGTCGAGACCTACGAGCCCCGGTTCACCGTCCACGGCTACCGTTACGTCGAACTGAGCGGACTGCCTGCCGGCTTCCGGCCCGACGACACCACCGTCGTCGGACGCGCGGTGTGGACCGACGCGGGGCAGCCGGGCACGTTCAGCACCTCCGACGCGCTGGTCAACAAGCTCCAGCACAACATCGTGTGGGGCGAGCGCAGCAACATGCTGTCGATCCCGACCGACTGTCCCCAGCGGGACGAACGCCTGGGCTGGACAGGCGACATCGCCGCCTTCTGCGCGACCTCCGCCTTCAACCTGAACACCCATGGCCTCCTCGCCAAGTTCGTCGACGACCTGACGGACGCCCAGCGGGCCGACGGCGCCTTCACCGACGTCGCGCCCGCGGTCATCTCCGGTGCCGGCACGGCCGGATGGGGGGACGCGGGGACGATCATTCCCTACACGCTGTGGCAGCGCTTCGGGGATCTCACGGTCGTCGACGAGCACTTCGCGGCCATGACCAAGTGGGTCGACTACCTGCGCGACACCTCCGGCAGTGACCTGATACGCGATCAGCAGACCTTCGGCGACTGGCTCAACGTCAACGACGACACGGCCCAGGATCTCGTCTGCACGGCCTACTTCGCCTGGTCGGCCCGCCTGGTGTCCCGTATGGCGGCCGCCACCGGCCGCGGCACGGAGGCCACCGCCTACGGGCAGCTCGCCGATCGGGTGGCGGCGGCCTTCCGCGCCCGCTTCGTCACGGACGACGGCACCGTCCGCGGCAACACCCAGACCGGTTATGTGCTGGCCCTGGCCTTCGAGTTGCTGCCCTCCGCGCTGGCCCGGCCGGCCGCGGACAAGCTCGCCGCGAACGTCGCGGCGACGGACGGACATCTCAGCGTCGGCTTCCTCGGCGTGGAGAACCTGCTGCCGGTGCTCGCCGACCACGGTCATGTCGAGACCGCCTACCGGATACTGCTGCAGCGCGGCTTCCCCGGCTGGGGCTACATGATCGACCACGGCGCCACCACGATCTGGGAACGCTGGGACGGCATCCGTACCGACGGCTCGTTCAACGACCCGGGCATGAACTCCTTCAACCACTACGGGCTGGGCTCGGTCGGCGACTTCCTCTACCGCCAGGTCGGCGGACTCGGCCCGGCGAGCCCCGGCTACGCCTCTCTGCGCATCGCCCCGCGGCCCGGCGGCGGCCTGACCTCCGCCGACAGCACGTACGCCACCCCCTACGGCAACGCGTCGAGCAACTGGTCGGTCTCCGGCGGCCGGCTGAGTCTTCGCGTCACCGTCCCCGTCAACACCTTCGCCGGCGTCACCGTGCCCACCCCGCGGCCCGAATCGGTCGTCGCCCCGCCCCAGGCCGTCCCGACCGGTCCGGCCACCTACCATCTGCCGGCCGGCCGCTACACCTTCACGGCTGCTGCCTGACCACCGCCGGCACGCGGGGACGGAGGAGCAGCGCCGTCCCCGCTCGCCCGGTCCTTCGTACGAACATGCGCGCGTACGAACCATGCGCGGCGGTCGCGCGGGCCCCGGCCTCGGCCCTCCGCTCTTGGCTCTTGGCTCTTGGCCCTGATGAGGTGTGGAGGGGACCGTGGGATGGTGTCCGGTACGACGACGGGGCTTCGCGTCACGCCGCCCGCCGGACCGAGCTGCGCGGCGCGCACCGGACGGAGCGGCTAGCGCGGTGTGGTGTCGTCGGCCCGGAACGGGCCGCCGTGGCCGGGCACGATCAGGTCCGCGGCGGTCAGCACCCGGAGCCGGGAGGCGCGCAGCACCTCGCGGTCGGGGGCCACCGGGTCGTCCGCCGGGCCGTCCGCGTGCCACCACAGGTCACCGGCGAAGGCGACCACGCCCGACTTCGTGCCCGCGAGCAGCGTGATGTCCTCGGCGCTGTGGCCCGGGGTGCGGATCAGGCGTAGCGACGGGGTGAGTTCGTAGCCCTCCGCGTCCCGGTTCCTCCACTGATCGCCGAGGTACTCCACCTTGTGGTCGTGCACCCGGGCCCGTCCGAACAGGCCCACGTTCATGGTGTTGTCCGGGTGGTGGTGGCTGAGCACCACATCGGTGATGTCGTCGGGGTGGAGCCCCAGTTCCTCGAGCGGAGCGAGGATCAGGTCGCGGCTCGCGACCATGCCCGGGTCGAAGATCACATGGCGGCCGGCGTCGGACACGTAGGAGACGGTGGCGGCGACTCCGGGGCCGGTGGAGCCGACGTATCCGGTGGTCAGGATCGTGTACTGGGCGCTGCGGCCGAGCGGTGCGTCTGTCATGGCATCGATCCTTCCGGGCAGCGCGGGCGGGCACGAGTGGCACAAGTGCCGCTGATCGCAGGATTGGTGCCACACTGCGCGGATGTCTCCCTTCACGACCGTCGCCGCGTACGCCCCGCCCGGAGTCGGCATGCTCGCCGTCGGCATCGTCGCCGAGGTCTTCGGTCCGCACGGAGAGGGGCTGCCCGGGTTCGACTTCGCGCTGTGCGCCGACCGGCCCGGGCCGGTCCCGACCGATCTCGGCGTGCCGCTCACCGTCACGTACGGCCTGGACCGGCTCGCCGCCGCAGATCTGGTGATCGCCCTGCCCTGGACCGGTTTCCGCACACCGCCCGCTCCCGCCGTCCTCGGAGCGGTGTCCGCCGCGCACGAGCGGGGGGCCCTGGTCGCGGCCCACTGCGTGGGCACGTTCGCGCTCGCCGCCGCGGGGCTGCTCGACGGCCGGCGGGCCACCACCCACTGGCGGTTCGCCGAACTGCTCGCCCACCGCCATCCGGACGTCACCGTCGAACGCGACGCCCTCTACATCGACGAAGGGCGGGTCATCACCGGTGCCGGCGCCGCCGCGGGCTTCGATCTCTGTCTGCATCTGCTGAGGCGGGAGTACGGGGCCGCGATGGCCAACGCCGTGGCCAGGGACGTGGTGCTGCCGTCCCACCGCGACGGCGGGCAGGCGCAGTACCTGGCCGCCCCGGTCCCCGAGGACTGCCGCGACGAGCGTCTCGCCGAGGTGCTCGCGTGGGCCCGCGAGAACCTCCACCAGCCGCTTCCCGTCGCGGAGCTGGCCCGGCGTGCCGTGATGAGCAAGCGGTCCTTCGCCCGCCGCTTCACCGCCGCGACCGGCACCACCCCCCACGCCTGGTTGCGGGGCCTGCGGCTGAGCAGCGCCGAGGAGTTGCTGGAGACCACGGACCTGCCGGTCGAGGAGGTCGCCCGCCGTGTCGGCTACGGAAGCGCGGCCGTCCTGCGCGAGCAGTTCGTGCGCCGCCGGGGGGTGCCGCCGCGCTCCTACCGCCGCTCCTTCACCAGCACGCCGTGAGGGGCGTGCGGAGGAACAGCCGGGCCGACGCGTGGGTCGGAAGAGGTCCGCGGGCCGGGTGCGAAGGGCGGCTCCGGCGACGCCGAGCGGTCGGTGGGCCGCCCGGGTGCGGGGGACCCGGAGCTCACCGACCTCGCCGGCGGGTGTGACCCGCCGGGGTGCGGGACCGTCAGAAGTCGTCCGCGCCGTTGCGGAGTTCGGGTGTCCAGTAGCCGGTGAGGGCCTTGGCGGGGTCGACGGCGACCCCGTCGCTGCCGGGCGCGGTGACGGCGATGACGGTCGAGTCGCCTTCGAGCATGACGGAGAACGCCGACACGGGCTCGTTCTCCTCGTCGGTGCCGCCGTCCGACAGCTTCACCAGGGCGTAGGCCGGCTCGCCCGCCTGGAGGACGACCGGCGCGCCCGGCTTGCTCTTGGCCACGGCCGGGACGTCCTGCTTGTGGCTCTCGAGGAACTGGATGCGCGGGAAGCCCGTCAGCCGGCAGGAGTGGCCGGAGGTGTTCTTCGCCGTCAGGACGAGGTGGGTGTACGGCGGGCCGTCCTGGGTGGCGGCGGTGATGCCGACGTCCCCCGCGGCGCAGACCGGGGTCGAGGTGGAGGCCGTGTCGGAGTCGCTCCCGCCGGCGCTGCCCGTGGATCCCCCGGCGGTGGAGCCGTTCGATCCGGCCGAACCGGCCGGGGCCGTGGTGCCGGTCGCCTGTCCCTGGGTCGCCTCGGCCGTGGCGGAGGCCGTCTGCGCGGCGGAGTCGGTGTCCGTGCCGTCCTGGCAGCCGGTGAGGGACAGCGCGAGGACGGCCGCGCCCGCGGTGGCGAGCAGGGTGGAGCGGTGACGCAGTGCGTTCATGGAGAGGGTTCCCTGTGAGTGGTGCGGGGCCGCGGCGGTCTGCCGTCGGCCGATGGAGAGGTGATCGGGGCGCGAAGGCCGCGCGGTCGTCAGTTGCCCTTGCCCGGGCGGTAGTCCGACGGGAGCGTGTGGACGAACTCGCGGGGGTCGTCGTGCGCGGCCTCCAGCAGTTCGGGGACGCTGTGGTAGCCGAGTGCGTACAGGTTCCGGGCGGGGTCCCACGTGTTGTAGGCGTACATCGCGTTGCGCTTGGTCTTCATGTGGGAGCCGGGGATGTTCAGCACGTACGCGGCGCCGTCGGCGCGCCGGGCGCGCGGGCGCGCGTAGGCGTAGACGTGGTGGAAACGCACGTCCGAGATCGTGCCGTCGTTCATCAGCCGGTAGGCCACGTCGCTGCACGCCTTGTGCGTCTCGGTGAGCTCCAGCCAGCCGGCGGAGAACTTGTGCGACGCGCCGGGATACCGCTCGGCGAGGGCCTCCACCTTCGTCGATATCCGGTCCACGAGCCGGTCGTAGGCGGCGGTGCTGGAGAAGCCGTCGTCCGGGATCTTGAAGTTGATGACCTTGTCGACGCCGAGCGCCTTCGCGGAGGCCATGAACTCGGCGGTCCGGGCGGCGACGATCTTGCTGGTCCCGTCGGTCGGCCAGGAGAGGCGGTGGCTGCCTCCGGCGGCGCACGGATGCGGGTCGGCCCAGGTGGTCAGCGGGCACGGGCCGGTGTTCATGAGGCGGGCCAGATCAGGGTTCCTGCCGTCGCTGACCAGCACCAGGTAGACGGGCCGCCCCGCCGCCTTGTGCTCCAGGATCGACCCGGCCAGGCCGATCGCGTCGTCGTCCTGGTGCGGCGAGTAGAAGAGGGCGGGCTTGGCGGCGGCCGAGGCCGCGGGAGCCCGCACGGACTGGTGGACGACGGCCGCGGCGGTCAACGCCCCCGCTGCCAGCACGCTCCGCCTGGACACGGCGAAGGCCGGCTTGTCGATGCTGTTCATCAGAGATTCCCCGTTTGACGGTCGGTGGTCCGCGCGACAGCGGACCTCACGGGCGGGAGGAGGTCAGCCCCTCGCCTGCCGCCAGTCGATCACCTCTCCGGCCTGCGGCCCAGGCGGTTTCACCGGCAGAACTGTCATCGGCCATACTTCTGCCGGGGCTCGCATCAGGACGGGTCCGGTGATCGGGGACAGTGACTGTGTGGAGTGGCGCACCCGCCACGGGGGACTTCGGGCAGCAGGTGCGCGCACTGCGCGCGCAGGCCGGACTCAGCCAGGAGGCACTGGCGCATGCCGGCGGCGTGAGCGTGCGCGCCTTGGCGGACATGGAACGCGGGCGGACCCGTGGACCGCAGCGCCGCACCGTGCGGGCGCTGGCCGAGGCGCTCGGACTGGACGAGGCCGCCGCCGGGCGGCTGGAGCAGGCCGCCGCCCTGGGCCGTCCTCGGGCAGCCCCCGCGCCGGGGGCCCACACGCCCTTGGCGCTGCCGCGCGACCTGCATGACTTCACGGCCCGCGGCCAGGCCCTCGCCCGCCTCGAGGACCTGGCGGAGAGCGCCGATCCCGCCCACGCGGCGGTGAACGTGGTCACGGGGCAACCGGGCCTGGGCAAGACCGCGTTCGCCGTCCACGCGGCGCACCGACTCGCACCGCGCTTCCCGGACGGGCAGTACGCCCTCGACCTGCACGGCATGGACCCCGAGCCGACCGCGCCGCGCGACGCGCTCGCCCGGCTGCTGCGGGCGCTGGGAGTCACCGCCGCCGCGATCCCGGCCGACACGGACGACCGGGCCGGCCTGTGGCGGTCCATGGTCGGCGGGCGGCGCGTGCTGGTGCTGCTGGACAACGCGGCCGACGAAGCCCAGATCCGCCCGCTGCTGCCCGGCGACGGCCCTTCGCTGACGCTCGTCACCAGCCGGAATTCGCTGGCGGGCCTGGAGTCGGTCCACCGCACCGATCTGGCCCTCCTGCGCCGCGAGGAGGCGGTCCAGCTCCTGACCCGCATCATCGGCCCGGATCGGATCCAGGCGGAGGCCCAGGCAGCCCGTGACCTGGCCGACCTGTGCGGGCACCTGCCGCTGGCCGTCCGGATCGCCGGCCAGCGACTCCACGGCAGACCGCACGAGCGCCTCGGCAAGCTCGTCACCCGGCTCGCCGCCGAGGGCCGTCGGCTGGACGGGCTCCAGGCCGGAACCCTGCGGATCCGCGCCGCCTTCGCCCTGTCGTACCGCCAACTTGCGCCGTCGTCACGGAAGTTCCTTCGTCGTGCCGCGCTGGCCGCCGGTCCTGACTTCAGCCCCGAGACCGTGGCCCTGCTGGCCGACCTGCCGTTCGCCGACGCGGCCGCCCGCGCGGAGGAACTGACCGAAGCCGGGCTGCTGCAGAGCGACCCCGGCGCCGAACGCTACCGGTTCCACGACCTGCTCAAGCTGTACGCCGCCGAGCAGACCGAGGCCGAGGACGATCCGCGGGAGCGGGACGCGGCCCGGGACCGGACCGCCCGGTGGATGCTTCGCCGGGCCACCGCCGCCGCCCTCCGCTTCGACGTCGAACACCACCAGGACGCCCCGCACGGCGATCCCGATCCCACCGGAGCGCCCCTCGACCGGGAAGAGGCGCGGGCCTGGCTGGAGAGCGAGCGCCATCAATGGCTCGCCGCCCTGCGCCGGGCCCACGAGGGCGGCCACCACCGGCAGGTCCTGGACACGGCGGAGGCGATGCACTGGTTCTCGGACCTCAACCAGCACTGGGAACTGTGGGCGGAGGTGTTCCGGCGCTCCGCCGACGCGGCCCGCGCCCTGGGCGACCGGCGGGAGGAGGCGGTCCATCTCAACTACCTGGCCTGGGCCTACAACCTGTGTCTCCACGACCCGCAGGCCGCCCTGACGACCGCCGACATCGCGCTCGTCGCGGCCCGTGACAGTCAGGACGAGCTCCAGGTGGGCTGGGCGCTCGGTTACGGCGCCGGGGCCCTGCACCGGCTGGGCCGGGCGGACGAGGCGCAGGCGCGCTTGTGGGAGGCGGCCCGCTGCCTCGGCGCGCAGGCCTCCTCGCAGGCCCGGCTGGCCGAGCTCACCGTCCTGAACACGCTCGGCGCGCACCTGCGCCAGGCCGGCCGGACGGGCGAGGCGCTGGACATCCACCGCCGCTGCGCGGACATCTCCGGCAGCGGGATCCCGGGCATGCCGGACGAACTGATCGCGATGTACCACGCCGTCGCGCACCAGCAGATCGGCAACGACCTGGCGGCCATGGAGCGCTGGCAGGAAGCCGAACCCGCGCTGCGCCGCGCGCTCGAACACTTCGAGACCACGCAGATGCCCGCGTGGGCCGAGCCGGCCCGCCTCGACCTGGGCCGCGTCCTCAGCGCGCTGCGTCATCCCGAGGCCCGCCGGACGCTGCTCGCCGCCCGGGACGCCCTGGCCGCGCTGCGGAGCCCGCTGCACGGCGACGCCGCCTCCGCCCTGGCCATGGACGAACTGGGCACGGGATCCTGACGGGCCTGACGGGCGGGCGTCCGCCGCCGGCCGGCCGCGTCGGCCGGTGTCAGGCGGCGGGGCCGCCGGTCGTGGTGACGCGGGTGACGGCTTCCAGGGTCAGGGCGCGGTCGTGGGGTTCCCGGGCGAGGGCGCGGTGCAGGGTCAGGCCCTCGATGAGAGCGTCGAGCCGGCGGACGGTGTCCGGGTCGAAGTGCTTCTCCAGGTGGGTGCGGCTGCGGGCCATCCACTCGTGCGTGAGTTCCCGGTAGGAGGGTTGCCGGGCGGCGAGGGTGTACAGCTCCTGGGTGAGGACGAGGTCACGCGGGTTTCCGTCGGACAGGGCGTGGATGAGGTCGGCCACCGCCGCTCTGGCCTGGTCGCGGTCGGTCGGCGCACCGAGATGCACGTCGAACACCACGACGATGTGGTCGGTGAAGCGCCGGAACGCCTCGCGCAGCAGCTCGTCGAGGCCGCTGAAGTGGTAGGTCATGGACCCAGGGGCACGCCCGCGCGCGCGGCGATCTTCCGGTGGGAGACGCCGGCGACTCCTCGCTCGGCGATGAGGTCGAGCGTCGCGGCGAGGATGCGTTCGCGGCGCTGGGGGTCGGTGTGTCCGGTGGCCATGGCGCGTCCTCAGAGGGTCCGGACCGGTCGGGCGGAGTTGCCGACGGCGACGACGTCCGCGGGAACGTCCATGGTGACGACGGCTCCGGCGCCGATGACGGCGTTGTCGCCGATGGTGACGCCGGGCAGCACGATGGCGCCGCCGCCGATCCCCACGTTGTCCCCGACGGTGATGGGCCGGGCGGCTTCGAGTTTGTCGCGGCGGGGCTGCGGTTCCAGCGGGTGGGTCGGGGTGAGCAGTTGGACGTTGGGGCCGATCTGGCAGTCCTGGCCGATGGTGATGGCCGCGACGTCCAGGGCGGTCAGGTTGTGGTTGACGAAGGTCCGGGCGCCGATGGTGATGTTGCTGCCGTGGTCGACGTGGAGGGGCGGTCGCACATGGGCCGCCGCCCGGGAGCGGTCGCGGAGCCTCGTCGACGGCGTCGGCATCGCTCCCCGAGGTCTGGGCTCCCGCCCCGGCCGGGGCCGTGCCGGCGCGGTGGCGTCGGTTCCGGCCGGGGCTGGACAGCCGGTCGGGCCCGTCGGCGGCGGCCGGGGCGACGGCGTCAGCGCGAGGTGTCCGCCGGCGGCCCGATCCGGAGTGCCCCGACCGCGGGCGGGTGTGCGCCGAAGTAGCGTCGCAGATTCCGCCGGATGAACCGGTCCCCGCTGCGCAGCAGACGGGCGCGGCCCGCCGCGGTACGTCCGAGGACGTGGTAGCGCCAGAGGTTGGCGGCGAGCAGGGGCGGCACCGCCCAGGGCAGCGCCGCGGGCAGGCCGAGGTCCCGCACACCCCTACGGCCGAGGAAGTAGCGCAGCATGCTCAGCAGCCGAGCGCGGGCCCAGGCGCTGCGCAGGCGGGCGAAGCGCGCGAAGTGCAGGGCGCTCTGAGCCTCCACGAGCGCGTTCGCCAGGGCCGGTCCGGCCGGGCCGCCGTAGCTCTGGGTGAGAAGCAGGTGGTAGTTGAGACGATGCTGGAGTCGCTCGCTGTCGCAGAGCCAGTCCTCGTCGACGCCCATCAGATGGCCGACGTACTTCCACAGATGCATCAACGCCCGCGACTCGGCACGCGTGACCCGTACCCCGAGCAGGCGCACGCCGAGCAGCTGGACCGCGTTGAACAGGCCGAGCGTCGCGGCGAGATCGGACCGGTTGACGGGCAGGCCCCAGCGGCCGGTGTCCCAGCGTCCGCTCAGCTCCGCCTGCTGGTTGACGAGAGCGTGCATGAGACGGACGTGCACGGTGAGGCGGAAGCCCGGACCGGAGCGGCGCATCGCGCCCTGGCCGGTGACCGCGGTCGCCCACTGCTGGGTCTCGGCGATCCTGCGCAGGGCCGAACCGCCGGTCAGGCCGCCGGTCTCCACCAGCAGACGAGAGGGTCCGTCGAACCGGTAGGAACCGATCAGCGCCAACTGCAGCATCACGTCGGCGGCGTTGCGGCCGAACCGGCGGGCCACCCGGCCGCCCTCGTCGACCAGATCGAAGTCGACCCAGTCCGGCACCGGGTCCACCGCGGCGAAGAACTCCCGGAGGGCCTGCGGCGGTTGAGTCACCGCGTCGATCCCGTCGGCGAGGGCGGTCCTGAACTGCCTCATCGTCACCCTTTCGGGATCCGCCCGGTCGGTGATCCGCAGAGCCCGCGCCAGAACCGCTCCTGTCTCGTCGCGCTTCGTCAGCCGCTCACCGATGGTCGCCAACAGCGCCGGGTCGACCTCGCCTTGGCGTCGCAGCAACAGCCGCAGCGGTCTGCCCAGACGGCGGTTGAGGCTCTCGGTCTGGCGAAATCGTCGCGGATACGGGGAAGGGGGCGTCGTCCCGTCACTCGGCCCGACGGAGTCCTCACGCTGCTGCGGCTCGTATGCGACCATGAGTCGATGCTGACCGCTCGTCGTACTCGCGTTCAATTCGCCGGCTGACGCCCATGTCATCGCCCGGCCGGAACGCGCGTGGCGGGCGAGCCGCTCGCGTTCCAGCGCGCCGGACACCCACGCAGGAACGGTCCCGGGCCATGGTGGGACGCATCCTCGACGCCGGCCGCCAGGTCCTGGCCGAGCACGGCTACGAGGGTGCGTCGACTGGTCGGATCGCGACGACCGCGGGGATCAGCCCGGGCTCGCTCTACCAGTACTTCCCGCACAAGGACGCCATCGTCTCGGCGGTGCTGGAGCGCTACAGCGACGCGCTCGTCTCGAGCGTCACCACCCGGCTGTCCGGGGCCTTCGAGCAGCCGGCGCCCGTCATCGTCCGCACCACCCTGGCGGCGCTGCTGGACGGACTCGACGTGGAACCGCCGTTCCTGCGCGCCGCGGTCGAACACGGGCCCAGGCTGGACGACGGCCGCGCCTTGCGGGCCTTCGAGCAGCGCGTCGGGGAGCTGGTCCACGCCTATCTCACGACGCAGCGCGGCAGCCTGCGCCCCGACGCCCCCCTCGACACGGCGGTGTGGATGCTGGTGCGCACCGTCGAGCACCTCACCGTCCGCTATCTGCTCGACCGGCCGCCCATCCCGCGGGACGAGTTCCTCGAGGAGCTCACCCGACTCGCTCTCCACTACCTCAGGCCGCCGCCGTAGGGCCTCCGCCGCGCGCCGACAGCCCCCTGCCGGGGCCACTGACACGCGGCCCCGGCAGGGAGTTCTTCACGGCGACGCGCCGACGCTCCGGTGGATCAGGGGAAGGAGGTCACCTTCGACGGCACGGTGTCCGTCCCCGAGGTCGGGGCGCCGGTGTCGTTGATGACGTGGGCGTACTGCCCCTTGCCTCCGAGGGAGATCACCTGGAGGTTGTGCATCTTGACGCCCGCCTTGACCGGGACCTGGAAGCCGTGGCGCTGCACGATCGAGGGATCGGAGGTGTAGTTGCAGTAGCTGCCCAGACCCCACGCCTCGTGCACGGCCACCGTGTCGGCGACCTTGTAGGCCGCCCATCCGACGATGCCGTCGTGTGTGATGGCGGCGGCGTTCGGGGCGTCGTACGCCTTCTCGTTCTGGAAGAAGATCGTGCGCCCCCGCTCACCGCTCCACAGGACGTCGTACTTGTTGAAGTGCTCCACGAACAGGCCGGTGGCCAGGACGTCGTCGCCGTTGACCCGGAGCCCGTAGTCGGCCCGGTTGGTCTCCCAGCCGACGCCCTCGCCGTGGTCGGCTCGCCAGATCCAGGTGTGGTCGATGACCACGTCGTCGCTGTTGACGACGACGGAGTCCGTCGCCAGGCCGGGGCCCGCGCCGCCGATGCGCACGAAGACGTCCTGCATGGTGGTCGGGTTGGCGGAGTGGTCAGCCGCCGCTCCGGCGGGACCGATCTGCAGCAGGGTGTCGGACCGGGTGGCGCCGGCGTCGATGAGGAATCCGGCCAGCCGGACGCCGTCGACGTCCGCGACGTGCAGAGCGTCGATGCCACCGTCGGGCACGATGGTCGCGAGGCCCAGCCCCAGCACCACGGTGTCGGCTCGGGTGACGTTGATCGTCCGGTCGAGGTGGTAGACGCCGGGCGTGAACAGCAGGTTCAGGCCCTGTGCCAGCGCCGTGTTGATGGTGGCGGCCGTCGCGCCGGGTTTGACGACGTAGAACTGGCTGAGCGGGAGCGAGGTGCCCGCGTTGGCGGGCCAGGACACGCCGCGCGCGTTGGTGCGCTTGGCGGGGACGAAGACCTTGTAGTCGGTGCCGTCGAGGTAGAGGAACGGCTTCTCGCGGGAGACCGGGGTGGTGTCCAGCGTGGTGTAGGGACCGGTGTCGAAGTTGGTCGCCGGGGCGCCCTGGACACCGGTGAACGTCATGTTCCACACGCCGTTGGTCCAGCCGCCGACGGAGCTGTCACGGGTGTACCACTGCTGCTGGGAGTAGGGGCCGACCGTGCCGTCGATCTTGGAGTCGGCGATGTAGCCGCCGGAGGCCCATCCGTAGCCGTTGGGTGCGAGGTTGAGGCCGCCCTTGACGTGAATGCGACGGAAGGGGGCGGCCTGGGCGACGGCCCAGCGGTCGGTGCCGTTGGACGGTGTGATCGCCAGGTTCTCCGCCGAACGCCAGAAGTTCTGCGTGGCGTTGCCGTTGAACCAGCCCGCGTCCACGGTGATGTCACCGTTGATCTGGGTGTCGTCGGGGTTCAGTCCGAGCCCGGAGATGGAGGTGTAGAAGCCGAGTTGGGCGTTGATGCCGTTGTAGGTGCCCGGCTTGAGCAGGAACTGGTAGCGCCCGGAGCCGAACTGCGCGGACTCCTGCTGGGCGAAGACCTGGTCGAACCGCTGCTGGAGGTTGGGGGTCGAAGGGTCGACGACGATCACGTTCGGGCCGAGGTCGCCGCCGCCCTGGACCGGTCCTCCGGTGCCGCCGGACGTGGTGTGGACGGCGACCCCCCAGAGCGAGTAGCCGTAGCCCGTCCCACGAGCGGTCCCGAGAACGCGGACGTGGCGGCCCGTGCCGCTGACGTCGTAGGAGGCGCGGCCGCCGGTCGCGCCGGTGACGGTCTTGAGGGTGGTCCAGTTCTGGCCGTCGGCGGAGGCCTGGAGCTGGAAGTCCTTGCCGTAGGCGGCTTCCCAGTTCAGGTCGATCCGGCAGACGTCCTGGGACGAGCCGAGGTCGACGCTCAGCCACTGCGGGTCGGCTGCCTGACTGGACCAGCGGGTGGAGTCGTTGCCGTCGAACGCGGCGGAGGCGGGGGTGCCGGCGTTCTCCGTCGAGGACGCCGTCGCGGTCCTGCCCTGCGCCGAGTCGGCGGTCGAGCAGGTACCGGGCTGCGGTGTTCCGCCGGTGGTGCCGAACACCTGGAACTCCCAGACGGAGTAGCCCCATTGCGTGGCCCGGTGGACGCCCTGCAGTCGTACGTATCGGCCTTGACCGGAGACGGCGAGCGTGTCGGTGCCGCCGTCTCCGCCGGTGACCGTGCGCAGGTCGGTCCAGGTGCCGCCGTCGGACGAGGACTGGATCTTGTAGTCCTTGCCGTAGGCCGCTTCCCAGTTGACGACGACCTGGCTGATCGTCGCGCCGGTACCGAGGTCGACCTGCAGCCACTGGTCGTCGGTGGCGGCCGAGGACCACCGGGTGCCGGTGTCGCCGTCGACGGCGTGGGCCGCGGGCGTGCCCGCGTTCTCGTTCGAGGATGCCGTTGCCGTTCTGCCCTGGGACAGATTGGCGTCGGCGGCCGCGGCCGCCGGTGGCCGGAGGGTGGGCAGGGTGATCAGCGCTGCCGTGGCGGCGAGCGCGACACCCAGGGATCTGAGTCTCATGAAGGTCCCTGCGGGTGCGTCGGGAAAGGACACGAGGCCGTCGGCAACAGACGTGGCGGTACGCCGAGATCACTGCTGCGACGCTTAGTTCACGTCTTGATTTAACTGATGAGTTCTCAGTCTCGGCAAGCCTTCGAAAGTTGAAATCTTTCCGGACTTTGTTGCGTCGTATCCCTTGACACGTTAACGCCGCACCGGCGCCCCTCCCCCGCCCGACGCCCCCGCACCCCTCCGTCCGGCGGGCTCGCACCCCGCCGTCCGTTCAAGTGTCGACGCCGCCCGCCTCCGGCGGCCCCAGGCGGCCCACCGGTGAACGGCGATGGAGAAACCCGTTCCACTTCCCGTAGAAACGGTGAAGAAACCAGGTGAATCAGTCGCGTGTTCTGGGATTCACCGGGCACCAGAAGCGATGGAGGTTGATAACTATGGTTCCCCTGCTTCTCGTTCTTCTGCTGGCCCTGATCCTCTTCGGCGCGGGCTTCGCGCTCAAGGCACTGTGGTGGATCGCCGTCATCGTGCTGGTCGTCTGGCTGCTCGGCTTCGTCATGCGCAGCGCGGGCACCGGCGGCCGCAAGGGTCGCTGGTATCGCTGGTAACCCGTCCGACCAACCGACTGTGGGCTCCGGGAACACCACCCGGGGCCCACAGTCGTGTCCCGAAACAGGACATCTCCGGGGGCACATGGTGTAGCCGCCACCTTCTTGGGCAGGTGGGCTCATAACTGGGGCCCGGTGGAGCAGCGGAACCTGCGCCTCCAACCACCGGGCCCCAGCCCGCCCCGCCCTCTCGCGCGGAGGTCGCCCCCCTCGCGCGGCGGCCGTACGCGGCGGCGGGCAGAGGCCCGGCCTTCCGGCAACAGGCTTACCCACACCGGGAGATGGGCGGCGGATGCTCCTTGCTAGGGTGCGCCGATGTCAACGATCAAGCATTTCCAGGTCACTTTCGACTGCGCGCAGCCCGAGCGCGTCGCACGCTTCTGGTGCGAGGTGCTGGGGTACGTCGTACCGCCGCCCCCGGAGGGGTTCGCCACCTGGGACGATTACAGTCGCTCCCTGCCCGCCGAGGAGAGGGACGCGTGGTTCGCCTGCACGGATCCCTCGGGCGTGGGGCCGCGACTGTACTTCCAGCGCGTTCCCGAAGGCAAAGTCGCCAAGAACCGGCTGCATCTCGACGTGCGGGTCGGCACCGGACTCGTGGGAGAAGAGCGCCTCGCCACGCTCGAGGCCGAATGCGCGCGACTGGTCGCGCTCGGCGCGGTACGCGTGCGGCTCCTGGCCGCCGACGGAGAGAACGAGTCGTGCCTGGTGATGCAGGACGTCGAGGGCAACGAGTTCTGTCTCGACTGAGCACCCGGACGGCACGGGGCGCCGCTGCCGGGGCCGGCGGCCCGCCTCGGCGCCCCGTGCGGCCGTGCGGCCGGCGGCACCCCGGCGCCGCAGCGCAGCGACCGGTCGGCCCCTCGAAGGGCGGCGGGCTCGGCCGGACGGGACGGCGGAGCGGTCGGGCCCCGTTCCGGCCGCGGCAGCCGGGATGTCCTCGCGGGCCCGCGCATAGGATCCCCGTCATGACACTGCGACCTGTTCAGGTGAACATCAAGGCTCTCGACGCCTCGGTGGTGGGCCGCTTCTGGGCGGAGGCACTCGGCTGGACCGCATACAGCCCCGGCGTGACCACCTACGTCGGACCCGCCGGTGGCCTCGTCTGGCCGGACCCGGTCGCCGTCGGCATCGACGTCGTACCCGTTCCGGAAGCAAAGACAACGACGAAGAACCGGGTGCATCTCGATCTCGCCACCACGTCCGCGGCCCATCAGGCCGAGTTGATCGAGCGGCTCCAGGCGCACGGCGCGACTCCCGCCGACGTGGGCCAGGGCCAGGTGCCGTGGACGGTCCTCGCCGACCCGGAGGGCAACGAGTTCTGTGTGCTGGAGCCTAGGGAGGTCTACCGGGACACCGGGCCGATCGCCGCGGTGGTGGTCGACTGCGAGGACCCGCGGGCCATGGCCCGGTTCTGGGGCGAGGCGCTGGACTGGAGCCTGCTGGAGGTGACCGACGAACACGCGACCTTTCGCTCCGCCAAGGGTGTCGGCCCGCATCTCGAGTTCCTCCGGGTGCCCGGTGCGAAGACCGTGCCGGACCGGGTGCACCTCGACCTGCTGCCGTATCCCGGTGACGACGAAGCGGCGGAGGTGGCCCGACTGCGCGCGCTCGGCGCCACCGACCTCGACCTCGGCCAGGGCGACGTCCCGTGGACGTGCCTGGCCGACCCGGAGGGCCACGAACTCTGCGTCCTCGCCCTGCCCTGACGCGGAGCTTCGACGACACCCCGATACGTCAAGCCCTTTGTACTCGTCCGCGCGACCGACGGCGACGCCGGACGACCGTCACCGCGGATGCCGTCACCGCGGTGACGGTATCCGCGGTGAGCACTCCGACGCGTCCGCCGTGGACAGCCGCAGACGGCAGATGGCGGCGAACCGGGCGGCCACGTCCAGGTTCCACAGCCGGACGGTCCCGTCGTTGCTGCTGCTGGCCACCGTCCGCCCGTCCGGGGCGAACACCGTGCCCCACACCGCGTTCGTGTGCCCGCTCAGCGTGGCCCACGGCCGCCGCTCGGCCACGTCCCACAGCCGCACCGTACGGTCACCGCCGCTGCTGGCCAGCAGCCGGCCGTCGGGGGAGAACGCGATGCCGCGCACCGAGCCGGTGTGGCCCCGCAACACCGCCGTCTGCCGATGCCGGCGGACGTCCCACAGGCGTACGGTGCCGTCGTTGCCGCTGCTCGCCAGCGCCCGGCCGTCCGGGCCGAACGCCACTCCGCGTACCGCGCCGGTGTGCCCGGTGAGCGTGACCGGCGGCCTGCGGCCCGTGACGTCCCACAGCCGTACGGTCAGATCGTCGCCCGCGCTCGCGAGGGTGCGTCCGTCGGGGCTGAAGGTGACATCGTTGACGAAGTCGGTGTGGCCTCTCAGGGTGACCAGAGGGCTGCGGGAGGCCACGTCCCACAGCCGCACCGTACGGTCGGCGCCCGCCGACGCGACCCGCGCGCCGTCCGGGGCGAACGCCACCGCGAACACGTCCCCGTGATGCCCGGTCAGCGTATGGAGAAGCCGGTGGGTGGCGACGTCCCACAACCGCACCGTGCCGTCGGAGCCGCCCGAGGCCAGCGTCCGCCCGTCGGGGGCGAACGCCACCGAGAACACGGCCGAGCGGTGCCCCCGCAGGGTCGCGACGGGCCGGTGCCGCGCCACGTCCCACAACCGCACCGTGTGATCGGTGTCGGCGGTCGCCAGGAGTCTCCCGTCCGGGCTGAAGGCGGACTGCCAGATCTCGGTGTACGGACGTGCCGTCAGCACTGGCCCGCCCAGATCCCACAGCACCACCGACTGGTCGAATCCGGCCGTGGCGAGCAGGGTCCCCCCGGCGTTCACTGCCACGCCCATCGTGTAGTCGGTGTGGCCGGTGAGCGTCAGCGTCTGCATGCCGCTGGGCACGTCCCACAGCCGGGTCGTCCCGTCCCCTCCCGCGCTCACGACCGTGGCGCCGTCCGGGGTGTAGGCGACCGCGTTGACGTCGTCGCTGTGCCCGGTCAGGACCGAGGTCGTCCGGCGCCGCGCCAGATCCCACAGCCGTACGGTCCGGTCCGCTCCCCCGCTGGCCAGGCTCCGGCCGTCCGGCGCGAACGCCACGCCGTACACCTCGTCGTTGTGCCCCTTCAGCTCGCCCGACGGCCGGTCGCGCACGGTGTCCCACAGCCGGACGGTCCGGTCGGCGCCCGCCGACGCGAGCGTCCGGCCGTCCGGGGCGTAAGCCAGCGCGTCGACCTGTCCGACGTGACCGGGGAAGGAGACGACGAGACGGCCCCGCTCCGCGTCCCACACCTGGACCGTGCCGTCGCGCGCCGCGACGGCGAGCGAGCGCCCCCGGGGGTCGAAGGCCACGGCCCGGGCGCCCACGGTGCTCGCGGGCAACACCCTCTTCGTGCGGTGGTCCGCCACGCCCCACAGGTGCACGGGCGCGTCCGTGGCACTGGCCGCGAGCGTACGGCCGTCCGGGCTGAAGGCGACCGACCGTACCCGCCCGGACATCGTGAACGTGGCGGTCGTCCGGCGGTCCGCCAGGCGTCGCAGAGTCACCGTGCCGTCCGAACTGGCCGTCGCGAGCGTGCGCCCGTCGGGCGCGAACGCCACCGAGTTGACCGGGCCGCGGTGGCCGCCGAGCCGGGCCGAGAAGGGCTGCGCCTGCGTGCTCAGGAGCGCGCCGCGCGCCTCGGGCGTCTCCTGGGAACGGTAGGCCTCCCCGGCGAGCCGCATCGACGCCTCGGGCTGACCGGCGGCCAGGGAGGCGGACTGCGCGGCGAGTGCCCGCGAGCGCGCGACCCGCTCCTGCTGCAACGCGTCCGAGCGCTGCCGGTACGCCAGGGCTCCGGCGACGACGGCGAGGGCCAGCAGCGCGACCAGCGTGGCCAGCGTGCCCTGCCGCAGCCGGATCTGACGCCGGGCCTGCCGCTGCCGATCGGCCTCCTCGGCCAGGCTCGCACGCAGGAACGCCTCCTCCCGCGCGCTGAGCCGGCTCCGGCCGTCCAGCTCCTCGACCCACGCCCGTACGGTGTCCAGCCGGGTGCCGCGGTAGAGGGCCGACGGATCGCGGCCCTCGCGCTGCCACTCGTCGGCGGCGTGGGCGAGTTGCTGGTGGATCAGCAGTCCGTTCCGGTCGGCGTCGATCCACCCGCGCAGCCGGGGCCAGGCGTGCAGCAGTGCCTCGTGGGCGATCTCCACCGTGTCCCGGTCCGCGGTGATCAGGCGGGCCCGCACGAACGCGTCCAGGGCGGCCGTGGCGCCGTCCGGGTCGGCCGACCGCTCCAGCAGCGCGGCCCGGCTCATCCTGCAGCGGGCCGGTCCGGTGCCGTCGGCGACGTGGACCAGGCGCACCAGGATCCTGCGGATCGTCTGCTGCTCGGCCGGGTACAGGCCCGCGAACACGTCCTCCGCGGTCCGTGCCACCGCCCCGCGGATCCCGCCGGTGCTCTCGTACCCCGCGACGGTCAGGGTGGCGCCCTCACGCCGCTGCCAGGTGGTCAGCAGCGCGTGCGAGATCAGCGGAAGCGCGCCGGAGGGGGTCACGTCCGGGGCCCGCCCGGCGTCCGGTCCGTCGCCGGGCGGCTCTCCCGGTCCGTCGCGCAGACCGGCGTCGCGCAGCAGCAGGGGGACCAGACCCGGTTCCAGGGTGAGCCCGGCGAGCTCGGCGGGCCGGGTGATCGCCTCCCGCAGCCCGGCCACCGACATCGGGGGCAGCACGAACAGTCCGTCGGTGAACACCGCTGCCAGCTCGGGAAGTTCGACGCATCGGCCGGACAGGTCGGCCCGGACGCCCAGGACCACCACGGCCGGTTCACGGCCGGATCCGTCCGCCGGGGCCGCCGGGCGGCGGGACATCGACACCGCGCACAACACCCGCACGAAGGCACGTCGTTCGTCCTCGTCGGAACAGAGCGTGAACAGCTCTTCGAACTGGTCGACGAGGAGCACCGGGCGCACCGGAGGTGGCCGTCTGTCCCCTTCCGCGCAGGCGCCGTCGTCCACCGCGCGCCGCACCGCCTCCCACAGGGTCTCGGGCCGCTCCCGCAACTGCCGGACGGTGATGCCGAGATCGCCGTCGAGCGCCTTCGCGAGGCCGGTCAGCAGTTCCTCGAGCGGATGGGCGGTCGGCGTGATCGCAACCACCGGCCAGCGCTCGGCGCCCGGCATGGGGAAGCCGCCGGGGCTTCGGAAGGCCGGTACGAGACCGGCGTGGAACAGGGACGACTTGCCGGCGCCCGAAGGGGCGACGACCATCAGGGGCCCGCCGCCGATCCGTTCGAAGACCCTCTCGATCAGGGCGGCGGTGGCCCGCTCGCGGCCGAAGAACCATCCGGCGTCCTGCGCGGTGAACGCCGACAGCCCCCGGTAGGGACAGACGGCGTCGGCCTGCGCCTGCCCGGGCCCGGCGCCGTCGCCCGGCCCGGCCCGCGCGGAGTCCGGGCTCTCCGGGTCGGCCGTCCTCCCGGGCCGCTCCGAGCCGCCGGCTCCTCGTCCCTCGGCGTTCTCAGGGTCCTTCGTCAGCAGGCGCAGCAGCCCGCCCTCGGCCTGGAGGATCTGGTCGCAGCGCCGCGCGACATCGACGGTGGCTCGTTTCGCACCCGTCTCGATCTTGCTGAGGTAGCCCTTGCTGTAGTGCGTCTGCCGGGCCATGTCGGCCAGCGAGAGCCCGCGCTGACGGCGCAGTCGTCTCAACTGGGCGGGGAAGTCCGGAACAGTTCCGTCCAAGGGTGGCGGTCCACCCCGGTCGCCGGTGTGCTGCTGCTCCCCCACCACATCCCCCGGTGTCGTGCGCGTGGACCGTGGAACGGCCGACAACCAGGTTACTGCGGCGATGTGACGGGCTATCAAGTCTTTCACCGGCGTGGCGCGAGGGTACGGCGCAAACACGGACGTCCGGAACCGCGCCGCGGTTCCGGACGTACCCCCGTGAGAAAAGCCCTACGGCCGGTTCAGCTTGATCGAGTTGACCGGCGTGAGGTCGGCCCATACCCCGTTCTGGGCCCCCATCGTGTAGTTGCAGTTCGTGCCGCCGTAGTTCAGGCACAGTTCGGCCGAGGCGCCACCGGTCTGGTTGTTGAGGACCCAGTGCCAGCCCACCTGGTTGCTCAGGTTGTGGGGCCCGTAGGCCCAGTAGATGTTGCTCGGGCTCTGGGCGGGGTCCTGGTTCTGCGGGTAGATGCAGACGGCGCCGAGCGGGCACCCGGCCCAGTCGGCGGCCGGCTTGGCCTCGGCCGTGCCGGCCAGCGCCACCATCGCCGTGGCGGCGGTGGCCAGTGCGACGGCCCCACTGAACAGCTTGCGCATGTTTCCCCCTTGCGGTCTTCCTGCCTGGTCGCAGGTCGTGCTCGGTCTCTCGGCATCAGACTGGCCGCCGGGTCCGGGGAGGTCGACGGGTTTCCCGTTTCCCCTCACGACGGCGGGCCGGGAAACCCGCCGTGATCAGCACGATCGGCGGAGAGTGGGCAACCCCGACCACAGCGCACGGCCCGGCCGCGAGGGGTGGGACCGGCTCCCTTGCCGAACCCGTGTACGCCAACGGACCGCAGGGCGTCCGGTCGGCCGACCGGACGCCCCGCGGTCCCCGCGTCAGCGGTTGTCCGGTACCGCCATCTCCCCGAGCAGCGACCAGTCGTCCTGCGGGACGGTCACGTTCACGATCCTGGGGGTCTCGGCGAGGTACGACGGCAGCTCGGCGCAGGCCGCGGCGAAGTGCGCGGACGAGACATGGGCCGAACCGGCCTCGTCGTCGCGGAACGCCTCGGTCAGCAGGTACTCGGCGGGGTCGTCGACGGTGCGCGCCCAGTCGAACCACAGACACCCGGGCTCGTCGCGCGTGGCCAGGGTGAAGGCGCGGGTGATGTCGGGCCAGTCGTCCGCGTGCTGGGGAAGGACACGGAACCGGGCGGTGATGAAGATCATGGGCTTTCCTGGAGGATGTCGTGGACGGCCGTGGGGGTGGCGACACCCCGCACCGGGGAATCGGCGGCCTGGTCAGGACCGACCATGGCACGTCCGCGCGCCCGGCCCTCGCCGACGAGCCGGTGCGCGCGGCGAGGAACGCCGGGACCGGTTCGTCCGAGGGCTCGGGCGCGACCTGCTGGTGCCGGGTGAGACTCAGGCCTTGTGCTGCATGGCCCGTCGTGCGGGATTGCCCTGTTCGGCCGCCTTGGGATCCTTCTCGCCGGACTTCGCCCGCACGCCGTCCGCGATGCGCTTGCCGATGGACTCGTCGATGTTCGACCAGTACGTGAAGGCGCGTTCGAGGACGGGCTCGGAGACGCCGTTGAGGAGATGTCCGACGACGTTGTCGACCAGGCGGTCGCGGGCGGCGTCGTCCAGGACCTCGCGCACCATGGTGCCGGGCTGCCCCCAGTCGTCGTCCTCCGGATGGGAGACGTAGGCGGCGCGGGTGATCTCCCCGTCGGCCTCCCAGCTGGGCGGGCTGCCGTACTGCGCGGTGTCGGCCGCGGGTCCGCCCTTCGAGTTCGGCGCGTAGACCGGGTCGGTCGTCTTGCGGTAGGCCATCGCGCCGTCCTTGGAGTACGTGTGGACGTCGACGACGGGTGCGTTCACCGGAAGCTGCTGGTAGTTGGCGCCGATGCGGTAGCGGTGCGCGTCGGCGTACGAGAAGAGCCGGGCCAGGAGCATGCGGTCCGGGCTCGGTCCGATGCCCGGGACCAGGTTGTTGGGCTGGAAGGCCGCCTGCTCGATCTCGGCGTGGTTGTCGGTCGGGTTGCGGTCGAGCGTCATGCGGCCGACCGGGATGAGGGGATAGTCGCCGTGCGGCCACACCTTGGTGAGATCGAACGGGTTGAAGCGGTAGCCCGCCGCGTCCCCGTACGGCATCACCTGCACGTGGAGGGTCCAGCTGGGGAAATCGCCGTCCCGGATGTGCTCGAAGAGATCACGCGTGTGGTAGTCCGTGTCCACCGCGGCCATCTGGTCGGCCTCGTGCTGCGTGAAGCATTCGATGCCCTGATCGGTCTTGAAGTGGTACTTCACCCAGAACCGCTCACCCTGGGCGTTGATCCACATGTAGGTGTGGGAGGTGTAGCCGTTCATGTGGCGCCAGGTCCGCGGAATGCCGCGGTCTCCCATCAGCCACGTGACCTGGTGGGCGGATTCGGGTGAGAGGGTCCAGAAGTCCCACTGCATGTCGTGGTCGCGCAGGTTGTTGTCGGCGCGGCGCTTCTGCGAGCGGATGAAGTGCTGGAACTTCATCGGGTCCTTCACGAAGAACACCGGCGTGTTGTTGCCGACCATGTCGTAGTTGCCTTCGCTGGTGTAGAACTTCACCGCGAAGCCGCGCGGGTCGCGCCAGGTGTCCGGGCTGCCGCGCTCTCCGGCCACGGTCGAGAAGCGGGTGACCAGGTCGGTGCGGGTGCCCGGCTGGAACACGGCCGCCTTGGTGTACGCGCTGACGTCGTGCGTCACCTCGAAGTGGCCGAATGCCCCGCTTCCCTTGGCGTGTGGCTGGCGCTCGGGGATCCGTTCCCGGTTGAACTGCGCCATCTGCTCGATCAGATAGGCGTCCTGCAGCAGGATCGGTCCCCCGGGTCCCACGGTGAGCGAGTGTTCGTCACTCTCCACCGGTGCGCCGGAATCGGTCGTGGTTGCGGGTCGGATCTCCGTCATGCTTCTGCCTTTCGTCTCACGGCTGCGACGAGCGGGCTGGTCCGGCGGCTGAGGCACGGATGTCCGCCCGGCGCGGTGGGCGGGTCGCTCCCCGCCCCGGCTCGGGGCGCACGGCCACACTCGAGTCGTCCCCAGCGATCTCCTGGTGACGACGTTCGCTCTCCGTGAGCCGCGTGACCCGCAGCGGCCGCGGTAAACGTCTTCGCCGCGAGGAGGGCGGGGTGCTGCTTCCGGGCCCGATCGAATCCGGCCGACCTCGTGCACCCGGTCCCGAGCCGCCCCCAGTCGGACCCGGCCGCCGCATGAACACGGAGAGTGACGATCACTACCAGATCAGGCACCAGTAGCCGTCGAACGTGCCGATGCCGATGCGGTCGGCTTGCGGCACCAGGTCCGGGTCGGGGTTGCCCAGCGCCGACAGGGAGCAGGCGGGGTCGCCCACCGCTCCGGCGGCGGCCATGCGCCGGGCGGCGGCCTGAGCCGCGGCGGACGTATACCAGAGCGTCGAGGCCGCCGGACTGCTCCCGGTCGTCGGTGACTGGGCGGGCGCGGGGGTGGACGACGGTACGGGCACGGGGGCCGAGGACGGTGCGGCCGGGTTCGGCGTCCCAGAAGGTCTGGGCGCGGTCGGCGCCACGTGCGGTGCGGACACGGTCGACCTCGACGTCGGCGTCGGCGTCGGCGTCGGCAGTGCCATCGACGTGCGCGACGGCTGCGACTGTGCGGGCGTCTCGGACCGCTGTGGTGGCGGCTCCGGTACGGACGGGGACGGCGTCGAGGGGGCGCGACCGGCCGTCCCACGGTCGCTGGGACGCGTGGGCTGCCCGGCCGTCGGCGTGGCGGACCCGGCCCGGGATTTCGAGGGGACGGGACGCGCCGTGCTGGAGGTTTCCGGCTCAGCCGTGAAGGAGGGCAGTGGGTCGAGCGTGGGCAGGGCCAGGTCGCTGGAGGCCGACGGCGCCGGACGAGGGGTACCGTCGTCGGACGCCGTCAGCCCCCAGATCCCGAGGCCACCCGCCACGAGGACGGCTGCCCCGCCCACGATCCACGGCGCCCTTCGCTGCGGACGTCGGTGGCGGCTCATGCATCCCACTGTCTGCCTGCCCACGGGCGTTCTCAAGCGGGGACGCGGCCGGACGGGCCTGACGCGCGTTCCTCGGCCCATGGCACGCGCCGCCCGGCTGCCGTCCTCGGGACGGTGCCGCGCAGGGGCGGACCGCAGGATCACACGGGCGCTGGTACGCCGCCGGTCGCCGGCCGACGATGCCCGGGCCTCGACGGAAGGCCACTCACCCGGAGGCCGGGGCGCCGTCGGCGGCGTCGGTGGTGCGCAGCAGACGCAGGAACGCCTTCACGCCCGCGATGAGGTCCTGGTTGTCGGTGAGCCGGTTCACCGTGGACTCGAACTCCCGTCCCAGCGCGGCGATCCGGCGGTCCGTCTCCTCGGCCCGCTCGTACGTGCTCATGGCCAACGCGTCCACCGTGCGGCGCAGTTCGGCGAGGGCCTTGTACTGCTCCTCCGCCTTCTCCTCCAGGACCCGTGTCCCTGCCTCCGCACGGTCCACCCGGGCCCGCACCTCGACGACGTCGTCCCGCGGGTACGTGACGTCCTTCAGAAGGGTGCCCAGACGCCGCCGGAGCTGCCCGAAGTAAGCGCCGGCCGGACGGAAGCAGGTGCTCAGCAGGAAGAAGGCCGCGAACCAGTAGCCCGTGAACTCGCCCGTCGCCCAGGTCACGCAGAGGACGACCGCCACCGTCAGGACATGGCCCGCGACGGCCGTCCGGAGCATCGTCCGCGCGATCCGCGCGGCCTCGGCATCCCGGGCCGAGGAGACCTCCATGCCCTTCTCACGACTCACCGCGATCTCGGCGAGCACCGCGTGCGCACGGAAGTACAGGTTCCACGGCAGCGTGAGGAGAAGCATCAGCCACAGAAGACTCAGCACGCCCGCCCCGACGGCGAACACCACCTCGGGCGGCGCTCCCGCCGCATAGGCGAAGACCAACGCCGCGGCCGCCGTGCCGACGGCTGCCACCGCCCCCAGGAACCTGCCCATACCCCCGCCTCTCGCCGGTCCGTTCCGCACGGCCCATCGTCGCCATCCCGGCGCGGGTCGGCATGAGTAGGCGTACTCAGGACGAGGTGCGGCACGACAGGCATGGCCTTCGAGTGCCTGATCGGCCGTCCTGCCGCACGCCGCGCCTTCCTGCGCACGGCGCTGCTGCGCCCCTTCACGGACTGCAACCTGGTGATCGGCCGGGCCTGCACCAGCCAGTACCTGCACGTCTCCGGCCGGCCCCTGAGCGCGAAGGACCACGAGCTGTACGAGCTCGCTCGAGCGATCCGCGCGCCGGAAGCCGACCTGCGCGCCGTCGCGCAGCGCCTGGAGTCCTGGCGCACCGCGTGACCCGCCGCGCCCGGCCGCGGGGCGTCCGCCGCCCCTCGGCCTCGCTACGGACCGACGGCAGGGACTCTCGGGCCGAAGTCCGGATCAGACGGTCACCGCGTTGACACCCGCCCTCGCCGGACGTTGACTGGCAGCACGGCGCAGACGATGAAGGGCACGACCTTCGAAGGCCTCGGCCAGGCCGGGCCGGGCCACCCGGAACTGCGACCGCCGGCCGCAGTCACAGGTCACACTCGTAGTAGCAGTCGCAGGATCGAGCGGGTCGCCGGAAGCCTGAAACAAGGCCGTCGAGAAGACCAAGAACGCCTTCGGGCGGAACGGAAGCGGCACCTGATGATGTACGACCAGACACGCGCCCAGCAGCCCGCGGGACAGACCCGGAGCCCCGCCGAGCGCCGAGCCCCGGGCCCGGAGCCGTTGCTCCCGGCGGGCGACCGGGAAAAGATCAGCGCACGCCTCGGGCACGCCGTCAACACCTTCACCGACACCCCGCGCCAAGCGCTGGAAGAGGCGGAGAGCGCCTACGACGAGGCCACCGCCGAGCTCGTGAAAGCCCTCGCCGAACGACGGCGCGTCCTGCGCGCGGGCTGGGAGGGACAGGATCCCGCGACCCGGTCCGAGGAACTCCGCGAGGCACTGAGGCAGTACCGGGAGATCACCCGACGACTGCTCCAGCTCTAGCGCAGGTCCCATGTGCCGTGTGAGGCGGCCGTCCGCGCTCGTCGAGTGCGCACCGGTCGTCGTCCCGACCGAGATGGACGGCGGCTGTGGGTCACCGCGCTCGGTCACGCTCGAGCCCGGTGTCCACGCATCGGGCTCGCATGAGCGCCTGAGCGCATGAGCGCCTGAGCGCATGAGCGCCTGAGCGCATGAGCGCATGAGCGCCTGAGCGCCTGAGCGCCTGAGCGAGGGGATATGCGTCGGCCCGGCCACCGAGGTGGCCGGGCCGACGGCGTCCGCGAGGTCAGGCGCCGGCGAGAGAGAGTTTCACCGCGAACCCGAGGAACAGCGCGCCGGCCGCCGAAGTGGCCCCCGCCGTCAGCCGCTTGCGGCGCCGGAACGCGCCGGCCAGCTTCGTGCCGCCGAAGATCAGGGCACTGAGGTACAGCACGCTGGCGAGCTGGGCGAACACCCCGAGGACGACGAAGGAGAGCGCCGGGTAGGCGTACCCCGGGTCGACGAACTGCACGAAGAAGGCGACGAAGAACAGGATCGCCTTGGGGTTGAACAGACTGACGATCAACGCCCGACGGAAGGGCCGCTCGACGGAGACCGCGGCAGCACCGTCCTCGGCGACCGTCGGCTCACGGCGCGTTCGCCAGATCCCCCAGGCGGCCCGCAGCATCCCGACCGCAAGCCAGGTCAGATATCCGGCGCCCGCGTACCTCACGATCGCGAACAGCACGGCGTTGGCCTGGAGCAGCGAGGCCACCCCGGCCGCGGACAGAGTCATCAGCACGGCGTCCCCGCACCACACTCCGGCCGAGGCCGTGTATCCGGCACGTACCCCGCGCCGCGCGGCGACGGACAGGACGTACAGGGAGTTGGGCCCTGGGAGGAGGACGATCAGGACGAGTCCTGCCAGGTAGGTGGGAAGATCGATGACTCCGAACATGCGGATCAGTGTCGCATGTGCGTGTGGGACCCAGTAAGGCTCCTCACCCCTCGGAACCTTCCGCCCGGCGACACCCCCCTGCCCCCAGCCCCTTGCACCGTCCCGCCCAGGCCCGCAGCCCACCCGGGCCCGCAGCACACCGGGCCCGCAGCACACGGCGCCTACGATTCGTCGCACGCTCCACTCGCCTACCAGGCCGATGTGCTCGGCGGATTCGGTGAGTTCGTCGAGTTCGTCGAAGACGACGCTTCGCGGACATGTGCTCCTGGGAACAACTGGCTCCGTTTGTCCGTACTATCTCTACGGCAGGGCACTGTGCACTGGATGTCGCCGCCGCCCGCAGGCATTGCCTCCGGGAAGGCACATAGGTGCGGCAGGCCCTTCGACTCCGGCCCCAGGTCGAGGAAAGGCTGTGCGCCCCATGTCCGAGAATGCTTCCGAACTGACATCGCAGTACACCGCTCAAGTAAGTGCCGACCTCGAACGCAATGCCAAGGAGCAGCAGCGGATCGGCGCCGAAATCGCCGCCCTGCAGGAGCAGTTGGCGGCCCACCAGCGTGATCACGCCGTGCTGCTCGGCATCCAGCAGGCGCTCGCCGCGGCGCCGGCGGCGGCAAAGCCCTCGGCCCTGCCCGACAGCGCTGCGGTGCCCGCCCCCCGCACGGTGAAGAAGAGCGGCGAGGCGGGCACCGCCAAGCGGGCACGGCCTCAGGCGAAGAAGGCCGCTCCCGCACCTCGCCGCAGCGCAGACAAGCCCGTTGCCGAGAAGAAGTCCGCCAAGGCCGTTGTCGAGAAGAACTCCGGCAAGCCTGTCGCCGAGAAGGATTCCGTCAAGACCGCACCCGCGAAAACCGCGCAACCGACACTGGTCGAACTGATCCGCGGCCACCTCACCGAGCAGCGCGAGCCGCGCTCGGCGGCGGAGATCGCCACCGCCCTCGGCAAGGCCCATCCCGACCGCAGCGTCAAGACCACCGTGGTACGCACCACGCTCGAAGGGCTGGTGGCCAAGAGCCAGGCGCACCGCAGCAAGCAGGGCACGTCCGTCTTCTACACCGCTGCCGCCGTGCCGGAGCAGAAGGCGACGCCGCCGGCGGAGTCACAACCCGCACCCGCGAACGCCTGACCCCGGACGCGACACGTCCGTACCGGCCGCCGGTCCTCGACCGGTCTGTCGGGTAGGGCTGGGCAGCCTGTCGCGCGACCGCGACAGTACGCCCAGGGCGGGCGGGCACCACCCGCTGGTGAGCGCTTCAGACTCCCGTGTCGGCGGATCCCGATCCGCCGACCGGCGGTTGCGGTTCGGTCGGGGCCCGTGCGGCCAGCCGTCAGTCAGTGCCCGTAGGGCAGGCCGGTTCCGCGGGGCCGGTTGAACCAGGCCCTCGCACTGCTCTGGTTCAGCAGGACGGCGACGCTGATCGCGCCGAGGAGAGGCAGGCCTCCTCCGCCGGTTCCGTTGGCGAGCCCGCCGAGCGAGAACACGATCTGCACGACCGCCAGCACGACCGACGCGGTCCGTGCTCCACTACCCGACCTGTGGTAGTTGAACGCCATGAAGAACAGAGCCCACCCCATCGTGTTCGTGGCGAACAGCCGGCCCGCGTCTTCGGCGCTGGAAGCGAAGCCCCACACCAGCACGATCAACATGGTCAGCCCCGCCATGGCCCAGATGACCACCTGGGCAGCCCGCACACTGCCCGGCATGGTCATCGGCGGCATGGGCGCGTAGGGGTACGGGGCGCCGTACTGAGGGGGAGCTCCGAATCCGCCCGCCATGCCATGCGGGGCGGGACCGCCGTACGCCCCGGGGGCGCCGTGGGTGGGCTGCGCGGGACAGGGCTGCGGAGGAGTTCCGAGCGGCGGTCCGAACTCTCCGCCCTGGGGCCCGAGGCCACCGCCTTGCTGACCAGCGGGCTGACCATAGGGATTCTGCGGGGCAGGATGCTCATTCGACATGGCCATGATCATATCCGGCATGGGGGACGGGTGTGTGGACCGTCCACCCCGCTCAGGGGTGCGGTGCGGTGCCGCTCGTCGCCGAATTCCCGCCGCGCCGCCACCCCGTCATGTGCGCAGGTGTGCGCACGGCGTCGCGCGGTTCGTGCAGCGCGATCCCGCCCGGCGAGCAGTGCGCCGGGGGCAGGTGCGGATCCCGGACCCGGTCACGGCGGACCGGGACCCGCACGGCCTCGCACACAAGGTCAGCTCGGCTGGTCCCCGGTGTAGCGGAAGATGCCTCCGGCGGAGTTGACGACCCAGACGGTGCCGTCGGCGGCGGCGCCGACATCGACCGCGGCACCGGGGATGCCGGTCCAGGGGCTGGCGTCGCGGCCGGTGTAGCGGTAGATCTGGTCGGAGGAGTTGACGCCCCAGACATTCGTCCGCGAGCCGACGGAGATGCGCGCCAGGCCTCCCGAGACCGGGACCCAGTCGGTGGAGCCCTGATCCCCGGTGTAACGGAAGATCCCACCGGCGGAGTTGACGTGCCACACCGTCCCGTCCGCGGCCACACCGATGTCCACCGCACGCCCCGGGACGCCGATCCACGGATTCGCGTCATGCCCGGTGTAACGGTAGATCTGCCCCAGCGAATTCACACCCCACACGTGGACCCGCGACCCCACCGAGATCCGGGTTAAGCCGCCGGCGACGCCCACCCAGTCGGTGGAGCCTTGGTCGCCGGCGTAACGGAAGATCCCACCGGCGGAGTTGACGTGCCACACCGTCCCGTCCGCGGCGGCGCCGATGTCGACCGCCCTGCCCGGGATACCGATCCACGGGTTCGCGTCGTGCCCGGTGTAGCGGTAGATCTGCCCCGAGGAGTTCACCCCCCACACATGAGTCCGCGACCCCACCGAGATCGTCGTCAGACCACCGGAGATCTGCTTCCAGTCGGCCATGCCTGTGCCCCTTTCACGTCGCACGTTGCGCGTTGCACCCGGTACATGCGATGCGACTAGGCCAGGTAAACAGCGCTATATACGGATTGAACGTTCAAAACATCCAGAAATCGATGTTTGACTTCCCTCCGTCCTCGGGGGCACAGGCGCCGAAGGGTCGGTGCGGGCTCCTCGAAGGCCGGAAACGCCGTAACCCACACGGAGGCACCACACCGTCGCGGAGCAGGGCGCCCGCCCCGGACCGCCGCCCTGCCGCCACACCCCAGAGCAGCGGCGACCCGCATCTCGGACCCCGTAGACCCCCTACCGCAAACCGGTCATAGGGGATTAAGATGATCGGAACCTCTGCCGGGTCCACGGCACTGCCATGTGCCGCGGCCGTCGCTCGCCTTGCCTTCGGGCGGCCCTGAGAGGTGCACCATGACCGGCTCGTGTGGCGAACACCCGGCAACTTCCGACTGGCGTGATCAAGCTGCATGCCTCGGAGAGGATCCCGAGATCTTCTTCCCCCTCTCCGACATCGCGGCTCCCGGCACCGAAGCGTCGCTGGCCCGAGCGGTATGCCGCCGCTGCGCCGTGCTCCTCGCCTGCCGCGACTGGGCTCTCGAGCACGGCGAGGACGACGGCATCTGGGGCGCCACCACGGCCGCCCAGCGCCGCAGCATACGACGAGCGACGACGGAGCCGACTCCCTCGCTCAGACGCCAGGGCCGCGGGGAGGGGTAGTGGTCGGGTCATCGTCGCCCCTCGGCCCGCGCCGCAGGGCACAGCTGCCGCTGCTACCGCTGATCCCACTGCTCCTTGGTGATCTCGTACCGCACGCCCCCGTGCTCCGAGCCCTCGACCCTCTCCATGTCGGCGGGGGTCGGGAGGGTGTCCACAAGCGTCATGCCGAGCTTCTCCATGATGTTGCGCGAAGCGCGGTTCACGGTCATCGTCTCAGCCCAGACCACGCGCACACCGAGCGCAGTGAACGCCTTGCCCAGCAGAGCGCGCGAGGCTTCGGTCGCGTACCCCTTGCCCCAGGCCGCCTGCCGCAGCCGGTAGCCGAGTTCGACCTCGTCCAGCGGGCCCTGCGGCTCGGGACGGAGGCAGAACCAGCCGATGAACGCGCCGCCGTCCTTCTCCTGCGCGGCGAACAGCCCGAGATCGCCGCGCCACCTCTCATAGCCGGCGATGATGTTCGGCAGGTGGCGCTCGCGGACGATCTCCGGGGCGGTCGGTTCACCCCCGGTCAGATAGCGCATCACCGCGGCATCGCCGTCCAACTCGATCAGCAGGTCCGCGTCGTCGGGGGTGAAGCGGCGCAGGATCAGTCGCTCGGTCTCCAGATAGGTGTCCACAGAGTGGATCATGCCCACGCCGCGGCGGGCAGTTCAACGGCTTTACGCGGATGCCGGCGACGCGCCCCGGGACGCCGCCGCGGACTCCACGGGGCGTCGACACGGCGTCGAGGCGCTCGCGGACTGGGACACGTCCCTCCAGAACCCACAGCACCACAGCACCACAGCACCGCGATACCGCGATACGCGACAGGTGGCTGGTGGCTGGTGGCTGGTGGCTGGTGGCGTAACAATCTGGCCAGGGCGCAACTTTCGACGGCTGAAACTCGTCCCTTCCTCGCGAGCCGACCAGGCTCACGGAGATCTCGAACCAGCATGATGGGGGACGAACCATGAACCTGACGCCGAGGAAGAGCCGTCGCAGACCGGGCGCCGGGCGGGCGGTCGTGCTGAGCGTCTGTGCCGCAGGGGCGCTGACCCTCACGGGCTGCTCGGGCGGCGGCGGAACGGCGAGCGCCGACAGCGGCGCGAAAGCCGGCGCGACGAACGCGACCAACGCCGGAAACAAGGCGGGGGCGTCCACCGCCGCGGCCACGCCCGACAAGAAGCCCGGCGCGGGGGCTTCCACGGGCGCAGGCGGCGGCGAGGCCTCCAGTGCCGTTCCGGCCGCCTCGAAGACGTCGGCCCCGACGGCAACCGGCTCGGTGAGCGCTGACGGCGAGGGCGACGGTGACGACTGCGACCACAAGATGCCCATCTCCCCCGACGAGATCGCGGTCTACCGCTACACGCCGGAAGGGGGGTCTCTGAGCCTGATCGTCAAGTACGGCAACTGGGGTTGCGGCTCCCCCGACTCCGACGGCGCACCGTTCGAGACGGTCGGCAAGGAGACCTACATCCCGATGGATCAGGCCGCCGACGTCACCGTGACCAACCCCATCGTGGAGAGCACCGAGAATCAGCCCATCGGCGTCCAGGAGTTCCTCGACTGGCTGGAGGCCCACCCGAACTCCGGGCTGGTGTTCACCTACCACCTCGACAGCAGCGGGGCCATCGATCGCCTCGACGAGGTCTTCACCCCCTAGCAGGCCGCCTCGTCGGGTCCGTCCCGAGCGGACGGACCCGCGCGACCCGTGGAATCCGTGGAACCCGTACGACCCGCACGTTCGACCTGGCGCCGGTCACCGCGCCTGTGCTGGTGCCGGCGTGGCAAGGCCTGGACGCGCACTGCGACGCGCCCCCCGTCGAGCCCGTGATGCCCGCCCCGCCTCTTCGGGCATCGAGGCCCCACTCCCCCGATGGTGACGCCCCCCCGTACCGAATCCCGTCGGACGCGACGAACGGGAAAGGTACGCTGCCGAAGTGATCCCTCCGACGGTCTCTGAAGTCCGCGCGCTGCACGAGCGGTACGCGCCATCGGTCGAGGCCCTGGACCTCGTCTTCACCCACTGCGAAATCGTCTGCGACATCGCCGAACAGTTGGTGGCACAGGCAGACCTCCCCCTCGACGTCGACATGGACCTCGTCCGCGTCGGCGCCCTGCTCCACGACATCGGCGTCTACCGGCTGTTCGACCAGGACGGTCGGCTCGACCACCGCGACTACATCCGCCACGGCGTCCTCGGCCACGAGATCCTCCGGCAGGAGGGGTTCCCGGAGCGGCTGTGCCGCTTCTGCTCCTGCCACACCGGAGTCGGTCTCACCCGGCACGACGTCCGCAGTCAGGGGCTCGGCATACCCGAGGCCGACTACCTGGCCGAGACCGCCGAAGAGCAACTGGTCATGTACGCGGACAAGTTCCACAGCAAGACGACCCCACCCACGTTCCTCACCGCCGATTCCTACTCCCTTCGCGTGGCGCGGTTCGGGGAGGACAAGGTCCATGAGTTCGGCCTGCTGCGTGCCCGTTTCGGCGAACCCGACCTGACCTCGGTCAGGGGACGATACGGCCACGCCCAGGTCTGAGGCCGACGGCGGGGCCGGCGGAGGAGCGGAGGCGGAGGAGCGGAGGCGGAGGAGCGGAGGCGGAGGAGCGGAGGCGGAGGAGCGGAGGCGGAGGAGCGGCGCAGGCCGAGGAGTGCCGCGCGACGGCGTCTCCCGCCACCCCTCGCGAACGGCGGGCCCGGGGACCTGTCCGGGCGGGTATCGCCGGACAGGTCCCCGGTCGCCGAGTAGCTCAGCGCTTGAGCGTGAACGTGAAGCCGCCGGAGAGTCTGCCGCTCAGCCGTACGGCCGAGACGAGCCTCCCCTCAGCGATCAGCCTCTCGACCTCCGCCCGCGAAAGGCCGCAGCCCTCCGCGATCAGTCGGACCGGCCGGACAGGGATCCGCGCCGCGAAGCGGACCGAGACGTCGAGCACCTCGCGGTCCGGATGATCCGATCCGCCGGTGTCGAGGCTCCAGGCGTGGTCCCAGTCGAGGGCGACGCGGTTACGGCGCCGCACGACGGGGTCCTGGAGCAGCTCCGCTGCCAGGCTGAGGTCGTTGTCGTGCAGTCGGTCCAGCAGCCCAGGGCGCACGGAGCGGACATTGATCCGCTCCAGGACCGTGAGCTTCGCCGTCTCCCCGCACCCGGTGCAGAGCACGAGGAGCCAGGCATCGAGGAGCTTGTGGTTCGCGTTGACGCGGAATTTGCCGTGCGACCGGAAGCGGTCGGACGCGCACGCGTGGCAACGGCGGATGACGAGCGGCAGGCAGGTGGGCATGACCACCCAGTTTTCGAGCACAGAAGTACACCGGTTCCAGTGAGAAGTCCGCAGCAAGAAGCAGCGCGGCGCAGCTGCGCGACGCGCGACGAATCAGCACTCGGGAGGTCTCACACGGTGTACAACGGCACGTCCCTGCCTGGGCGACTTGGTCCGGCAGCACGGTAGTGGCATGCGGCGCCGCCGTTCCACCGGTTTTGAGCGGCCTCGACCGCCGGGTCCCTTCAGGTGGTTCATGGACGACGGAACCGGAGCCGGAGCCGGATCGCGGCGGCGGTGACGGTGCCGTGGAAGCGCGAAGAAATGTTTTGCGTGGGCCGGTGTCCGGGTGATGGGGTGGCGCGGTGACCAACCACAGCGAGGCCGGGGCTCTCCGACCGTTGACCCTGGCCTGGGTGGGCCGGCATCTGGACGCCGGCGAACGCGTCGTCAGGACGGAGGCGCTGCACGGCGGGATCACCGCCGAGATGCGGCGGCTGACCGTCGTCGCGCGGGACGGGAACACCCGTCGTGTGGTGCTGCGGACCTTCGTCGACCCGCATTTCGTGGAACATGCCGAGGAGTTGCTGAACCGGGAGGCCGAGGCCCTCGCCCTGCTCGCGGGGACCGACGTGTCGGCTCCCGGACCGGTCGCCGTGGATCCGACCGCCGCGCACTGTGAGTACCCGTCGCTCCTCATGACGCATCTGCCGGGCCGGACGGTCCTCGACGACGAGGGACTGCAGGCGCGTGTCCCGCTGCTGGCCCGCCAGCTCGTGACGATCCACGCCTTGCGACCCGTAGAGCGGCCGGAGGTGTACGAGGCCTGGACGACGGCCGACGCAGTCGTTCCTCCGGTGGGCGCCGACGCGGCGGCCTGGGCCGCCGCGGCCGAGGTGATCCGCAGGCCTGCGCCGCCCTACGAAGGACGCTTCCTGCACCGGGACTTCCACCCCGGCAACGTGCTGTTCGACGCGGCGCCGACGGGCCGGGCGGTGCCTCGGATCACCGGGGTCGTCGACTGGGTGCAGACCTCCTGGGGCCCGGCGGACCTCGATGTGGCGCACTGCTCCACCAATCTGGCACTGCTGCACGGCCCGGCCTGGGGTCTGCGGTTCGCGGAGGCGTACGAGGAGGCCGGCGGGGTGCTGGCCGCCGCGGCGGGCGAGCGGTTGTACTGGCGGCTGCTGGACGCGCTGGCCTTCGGGACGGGCGTGGCATGGGTGGCGCGGCCATGGCAGGAAGCCGGGAGGACGGAGCTGACGACGCGGGCGGTGGAGAAGCGGCTCGATGCTTACGTCCTCGCCCTGCTGGACACGCTGGGCTGAGCCAGGCGGTCGGGGGCCGGGCACCCTGGCGAGCACGGATCGGCTTCGACGTCGGGCGGCGAGCTTCTGGACCGGTCTCGGTGTCCGCCGCGGACGCCGGTCGCGCGCAGGGCACATCGAGAGTCGCCGGCGCCGACCACACGCCCACCAATCCGCAGCTCTTCCGGTCCGCAGCTCTTCCGGTCCACAGGTCGCGGCCTGGGCCAACGCAGACGGGCTGCGGAGCATCCGGGCTGCCGCGCACCCGGTCCGGAGGTCCTGTCCATCGGCGTGCAGTCCGGCCCCGTCGCCGGGCTGCCCCGTCTGCGCACCTCACCACCTGTCCCGCGGCCCCGGCCGACCCTCTGCCCTATGGAGATCGCCGGACTCGGCGGACCGGAGTCCCCGGAGCTCGGCCTCCAGGACTGGCGCACCGTCCTCGACGCCCGCCAACCGAGCGACGGCAAGAACGCCCCATGAGCGGGACGACAGTGGGTAGTCGGATTAAGGCGATACCGACAACCTGTGACGAACAACGAGGAAACGACCCACGGAAAGAGTTCTATGGTCACCGCGCTTGAAAACCGGGCATCGGATGAACAGGAACCCACGGCGCCCCTGCGATACAGGGCCGCATGGGACACATCAGACGTATCGATCGCTGAGACCCGAGAAGCTGTGCGTGCGCTGCTGGCCGACGCGGGCCACGACCCCGACCAGCGGCCGAGTCAGGACGCCCAGATCGTCGTCAGCGAGTTGGTCACCAATGCGTTGCGCCACGCGCCCGGTCCGGGCGACCTGGCGCTGGAAGTGACGCCCGACGCCGCGTTGCTGCGCATCACCGTGCGTGACAGTTCGCCGCGCCCGCTCGAACTGCGCGCCCACGACGTCCGCCGCGTCGGCGGGCACGGCCTGTTCATGGTCACCCGGCTGTGCGACCAGTTGCACACCATCGCGCTGGAGACCGGCAAGCAGATCGTCGCCCATCTCCGTCTGATCAAGCCCGCCGGCCAGAGCCTGTCCGGGTCGGCCTAGGCTCCGGAAGGCGAGAGCCGAGGCGAGCCGAGGCCCGCCCCGGTCCGGGGTGCTTCATCAGCGAGGGGTGCCTAAGCCATGAGGCCATGGCCAGTGTGAGGCCCTGTAGGTGAAGCCCTCCTCAACGAAGCCTGCTCGATGTGCCCTTCGCCGGGTTCACCGAGTTCACCGAGTTCGCCGCCGAGAAGCGCTTCCCAGGTTCAGCCCTTCTCGGTGATGGGCGCCTCTCACTGAGGGGTGAGCATGCCCTCGCGCAGCCGGGCGAGAGTGCGCGACAGCAGTCGGGAGACATGCATCTGTGAGACGCCGAGGTGCTCGCCGATCTGTGCCTGGGTGAGTTCCTCGACGAACCGCATGTGGATGATCTGCCGGTCCCGCTCGCCGAGCTCGGCGATCAGCGGAGCCAGGGTGTGGAAGTCCTCGACGAGCTCCAGCGCCTGGTCCTCGGCGCCGATGAAGTCCTGCAGGGCGGCCTCGCCGTCCTCGCTGCCGCTGATGGCGGCGTCCAGGGAGGAGGAGTTGTAGCCGTTGGCGGCGAGGCGGGCCTCGCACACCTCTTCCTCGGGAAGGCTCATCAGCTCCGACAGTTCCTTCACCGTCGGGGTGCGGCCCAGACGGCTGCGCAGCTCCTCCGTGGCGCGCGCGAGCTGGACGCGGGCCTCCTGGAGCCGGCGAGGCACGTGCACGGCCCAGGTGGTGTCGCGGAAGAACCGCTTGATCTCCCCCACGATGTAGGGGATGGCGAAGGAGGTGAACTCGGCCTCCCGGGAGAGGTCGAAGCGGTCGATCGCCTTGATCAGGCCGATCATGCCGACCTGGACGATGTCCTCCATCTCCTCCGGACCCCGGCTGCGGAACCGGCCGGCCGCGAAGCGGACCAGGGACATGTTCATCTCGATCAGGGTGTTGCGCGCGTACTGGTGCTCCGGCGTGCCTTCCTCCAGCACCGCGAGCTGGTCGAAGAACAGCCGGGACAGCTCACGGGCGTCCCTCGGCGCGACGCGAGAGGGGTCGGTGACCTCCGGCAACTCGCGCACCTGCGTGTCCGTAGCCGTCGCGTTCATGACTGCCATGACCTACCCCTCCCAGTTCCAGGCCCGATCGCCTCCACCGGCTGCACGCACCGGCACGACGCGCGAATGCCCCCTTATTCTGCATCCATGCCCCCGCTCACACGAAAAAAGGGAAACGGAAAGAGGAAGGGACGCAGGCCGCACGGCGCGGACGGGTGGGATTCGCCGGTACCTGGGCAGTCGGGGTAGGCGGACGCGTCGAACACGCGTACCGCCCGGCAGCTGAGGAGACCAGGGCATGGCAGGACCGGAGCACGCTCAGAGCCAGGGGAGACGGGTCCTGTCGGCCCCCGACGCCGCGGTCGCCGAGGCGCTGGAAGCCATCGGGACCGGGGCCTATGTCGTGGACGAGCAGGGCCGCATCCTCGCCGTGAATTCTCGTGCCGAACAGTTCCTGGGCCGGCCCGCCGGGGACCTCCTCGGCCATGACGCGCACGATCTGCTGCACCGGGACGCCCACGGCCAGCCCTTGCCGAGGACCCAATGCCGGATGCGGCAGGCCTTCCACGCCGGGCGCACCGCCCAGGCCGCGGAGGACTACTTCGCAGACGGTGACGGCGCGGTGCTGCCGATCTCGTGGCTGATAGCGCCGTTCGCTCTCGGCGCGTGCGAACGGGGCACGCTCGTCCTCTTCCATTCCCGGCGGTCACAGGAGAGCGACGTGCGGCCTGGGCCGACGTCCACGCTGCTGCCGGAGCTCGAACGGCTCGCGCTGCTGGCCGCGACGACCACCCAGCTGACCTCCACCCTCGATGTCGACGAGGCACTCAGGCGGCTGGTGACGCTGGTGGTGCCCCGCCTCGCGGACTGGGCCATCATCGATCTGATCACCGAACGTGACGAGGTGTGGCGCACGGTCGTCGTCGAGGCCGAAGGCGACATCCTGGTGCGTCACGACGAACTTCAGGGACCGATGCCGCCGGTCCCCGAGGAGTCGCCGATGCCGCTGTCCAGGGCCCTGCGCGGGGTCGCCTCGACGCTGGCGGGCCCGCAGACCTACCAGGGGCCGCCGGACTCCGGCATCGCGGTCGAGCAGCGGCGCCTGTTCGACGCCTCCGGGATCCACTCGGCGGCCATCGCGCCCATTCGCAGCACGCGCGCCCTGCTCGGTGCCCTGACCCTGGGCCGGGCCAGGCAGCCGGGGGACTTCAACACCGTCGATCTCCCGCTGATCGAGGACATCGCCCGCCGGGCCGGCCTGGCTCTGGACAACGCGCGGCTCTACCAGCGTCAGCGCAAGGTCGCCGAGACCATGCAGAACCATCTGCTGCCGCAGATGCCGCGCGTGGCCGGGTTGCAGATGGCGGTCCGCTACCTGCCCGCGCCCGACGCCTCGCAGGTGGGGGGCGACTGGTACGACGCCTTCTCCCTGTCCGACGGCGCCACCGCGCTGGCCATCGGCGATGTCGTCGGCCACGATCTGGAGGCGGCGGCCGGCATGGCGCAGGTGCGCAACATGCTCCGCGCCTACGCCTGGGCCCTCCAGGAGCCTCCCAGCCGGATCGTCGAACGCCTCGACGAAGCGGTCCTGCACATCACGGACGTCACCATGGCGACCATGATCCTCGCCCGGGTCGAAGAGGCCGACGAGGGTCGGTGGAAACTGACCTGGTCCAATGCCGGCCACCCGCCGCCCCTGCTGATCAGCCATGACGGCCTGGCCGAATACCTCACCGGCGGCCACGGCATGCTCCTGGGCACCGGAGCCGCCGGAGCGCGCGTCGACGCGACCGCGTTGCTGCCGCCCGGGTCGACCCTCCTGCTGTACACCGACGGCCTGATCGAGGAACCCGGCCACACCCTGGACGAGGGTCTGCACCGACTGCACCAGCACGCCGCCGCCCTCGCCCACCGCCCGCTGGTCTCGTTCACCGACCAGCTGCTGCGCCGGGTCCGCCCCGCCGCCAACGACGACGACGTCGCGCTGCTCGCCCTGCGGGCGCCCGCCCGGACGTGACCCGCATGCTCCGGAGACGGTGTCCCACCGGGCGCGGCCGCCGTCGCGGATGACCTTCCGCCGCTCCGGCGGCCGAGTCCCGGGCCGGGTCCGCGCGTCCGGCCGTCGCTCGCGGTCTCGTTCGGACCAGGGACGCCCTCGACGGGCCGATGGCCTCGGCCCGGGCGCATCGCGAGCAGGTGGGGAAGGCGGCGGCCGGCTGACCGGAGAGCCTCCGGCCGCCGCCGTGCCTGTGACCTCACGCGGGTGGTGTGGTGCCGGTCATCGCTGCGCGTCGGTTCCGGTCTCGTCCGGGCGGCGGCGATTTTCGTGCCAGTCCAGTATCAGGACCGTGGCGTCGTCCTTGAGGTCGCCGCGGCAGGCACCGAGCACCGCGGCGGTCAGGCTCCGGACGGCCTCACGCGGATGCAGCGCGCGCGTGTCGTGTATGACCGCCGACAGGTCGACGGTCGCGGCATCGCGGTCCTGCATGCCGTCGGTGAGCAGCACCAGGCGGTCTCCGGGAAGCAGTTGCAGTTGCTGTACGCGGTAGTCGGTGGGTGCCACCACGCCGAAGGGGAGGTTGACGGAGAGTCTGACCTCCTCGACGGTCCCGCCGCGCAGCAGCAGCGGCCGGGGGTGACCGGCGTTGACCAGTTCGCACAGGCCGGTGTCGAGGTCGACGCACAGCAACTGCCCGGTGGCCAGGCCCCGGTTGTGGCTGAGCAGGGCCTGGTGGGCGTGGCGGGCCTGTTTGAGGGCGTCGCAGCCGCTGCGGCGGGCCCGGCGCAGTGCGCCGACCAGCAGGGTGGCCAGCAGGGCCGAGTTCGTGTCGTGGCCCATGGCGTCGGTGATGGACAGGTGCAGGGTGTCGCGGTCGAGCGTGTAGTCGTAGGTGTCGCCCCCGATGTCGTCGGCCGGGACCAGGCCCGCGGCGAGTGTGAACTGGGCCGCCTCGCAACAGGGCGCCGAGGGCAGCAGCTGGTGCTGGATCTCCGCGGCCAGGCTGGTCTCGGTGGTGCGTCGGCCCAGGTGGTACAGGTCGGTGAAGCGGCGGTCCGTGACGATGATGTAGGCCAGCGTGTGCGCCGCGTCGCGGACCTGCCGCAGCACGGTGTCGTCGGCGGACTGGAGGGTGACCTCCAGGACGCCGATGCAGTCGCCGCGGTTGGTGACGGGTGTGATGACGCGCCGACCGCCCTGGCCGTCCGGCTCCACATGCTGGCGCTGGCTGCGCAGAACGCTGTCATAGACGCTGCCGTACAGGTCTATCGGCTCGGCGGGGTCCGCGGCTTCGCCGCCGGCCGCGTCGAGCCGTACCAGCCGCTGACCGATGAGGTCCACGAACAGGAACGACACACGCTCCGCACCGAACCGCTTCTGCAGATCGTGCGCCACCACGTCGACGGACTCACCGGGCGGCGCCGCCTCCGCGGCGGCGAGCAATTCACCCAGTTCCAGATCTCCACCCTCCACGACAACCTCCTATCGGCTGTCGCAACTTCTTCCCCGACTCGCCGCAACCTCACCTAATTCCTTCATCTTGGCTGGTCAGGAGGGTGGGTCGGGCAACGGGCCGGGACGGTGCGGCATGCGGCCGGCGGCGCGAGCCCCGGACACGCGTCACGCCGGACGCCACCGGCGCGAGGGGATCCGCACGGTCGACCACCGGCGGCAGCGCGTCCGGTGGTGACACAGGTCGGCCGGATCAAGTGCGCCGCTGCCGGAGCCGGTCAGGCGGCGGCCGGGCGGTCACCGTCGACCGGTGGCCGACGCCCGGCAGCCTTCGCGCACCGCCCGTGCCGGGCCTCGGGCGCCGGTCAGAGGCCGCCAGAGGTGAGGAGAGCGGCGGGATCCACGCCGAGCGCCGCCAGCAGCCGCACGCTCCGGTTGTCCGGTTCGCTGAGCAGGCGGGCGAGGAGGGCGGAGGTGCCGGCGGGCATCGTGTCCCTGAGCAACTCCCGGGGCGGCACCGCGTCCCGGCCCAGGTCGGTGCTCGCCATCACCGCGCGCAGCTGTGCGTGGTCGACGCCCGCCTCGGCCAGGGCCCTGCCCCCGTCGTAGTCGCCCTTCGCGTCCTTCGTCAGGTGCGGACAGGCGCGCGCGACCGCGTACGTCCTCATCAGGCCCAGGAGGATGTCGTCGGTGCGGACCTTCCCACCGTGCCGGACGGCGAGCTCCCCGGCCTCCAGGCGCGCCCACAGCGCCGGGTGCGCGGCGGCGTCGAACGGCGTCGTCCTGACGAGGAGCGTCGTCCAGAACTGCCCGAGTCCACGCGGCCTGTAGCGGCGGCGGCCCACCAGGGCGTCGCGGGTGGAGTGCAGTTCCGGCGGGAGGGGGTCCTCGTGGGCGGGAGGCCGTCCCGACCGAACGGCCTCCCGCAGGGCGACGACGTCCACCCCGCACCCGCTCAGGTAGCCGACCGCTCCGCAGTCGGGGTCGGTCAGGAGGGCCGCAAGCAGGTCGATGGGGGTGCGCTCGGCCCCCTGGCCGGTCACGGACGGCTGTTCCTGGCACCTGGCGAGCGCCGTCGCACCGGCCGTGCTGAGCGTGAGCGAGCGGTCCGCCTGGCCGGTGAGGGGAACCTCGACCTCACCGGGTTCGTCGTCCGTCGCGGCGGCACCCCTGCGGACGACCTGGGCCGTGAGGTCGTACGGCGCGAGGAACTCCTGGATCCGCGGGTCCTTGCTGATGCAGGCCAGCAGATCGTGTGTGGTGACATGGCGGCCGGCGTAGACCGGGCGTAAGGCGGTGCGCAGGCTGTGGTCCGCGTGGAATTCCTTGGTCATGGGGAGATTGTGGCCGAGGTGCGACGCGTCCACGTCACCGGCCTGCGAGGTGGCTCGGGCGTGCGGCGAGCGGCACGTCGTGACCGCGCCGGGGTGCGGCGCGATGCCCTGGCCGCCTGCAACGACCGTACGCGCTCGGCCCGCCTCGGCCGGGCGGGGCGGCGACGCGTGCGCGCCCGCCGGGACGGGGCGGGGCGGGCGCGTTCGAGGTGCCGGGTCAGGTCTGCTTCTCCATCCGGATGGCCTGGCGGAGTTCCTCGCTCGCCGCTCCCGGTTCCTGCCGCTGTATCTCCAGCAGCGCGGCGGCGATGGCGTCGAGCTTGCGCTGGATGGCGTGCTCGGCTCGCCGTTCGGAGTTCTTGAGCAGCGCAAGGAGCAGCAGCGAGACGGCGGACATCGTCTCGCCCACCAGCAGCAGCCACGGGGTGGGCAGCTTCAGCGCGTGCGCGGTGATCGCGGCGGCGACCAGGACGAGGCACACGCCGAAGAAGGAGGGCGAGCTGGTGAAGTTCGAGGCGTGTTCGGCCAGGCGCGTGAACCGGCCCGGACGGCCGCCGTCCCGGTGCGCGGGGTGCTGAGGTGCCATCAGGTCGCCTGCGGTCTTCACGAGACCGGCCGGTCGGCAGGAGCCCCCAGTGCCCAGCCGGAGACGTCGCCCAGCCGGCCGCGCCACAGCGGAGCGGTCGCGGTCCCGGGCACGGACAGGAAGGTGACGTCGACGAGGTGGATGAACGTGTGCAGTCCGTCGCCCGTTCCCGGCTCCGCCTCGGCCGCCTTCAGGGCGGAGCGGACCGTGTGCGCCAGGTGCGCCATGTGATCGGCCGCGTCCTCCGCTCCGGTGGCCTTCGACACCACGTCCTCCCACCGGTCGGCCCACGCGCGGGATCCGACCAGGTCCCCGGCGACGATTCCGCCGGGCGTGGTCAGGCAGATCTTGAGAGCCGCCTCGGGCTGCGCGTCGACCAGCCGCAGCAGGATCTCCAGATGCGCGTCGACGGGCGGGAGCGCGGCACCGCTTTCGCTCACCACAGGTCCTTCCTGGTACATGCCCGGGCCCCGGGCGTCGGTTCGGTTCAGCTGGTGGTGAGCATGCCCTTGCGCAGGCGCTTGAGGGTGCCGGAGAGCAGGCGGGACACGTGCATCTGCGAGCAGCCGAGCCGTTCGCCGATCTGCGCCTGGGTCAGCTCCTCGACGAAACGCCAGTGAAGGATGTGCCGTTCACGCTCGTCGAGCTGGGCGAGCAGGGGCGCCAGCGTGTGGAAGTCCTCGACCAGTTCCATGGCCGCGTCGTCGGACCCGATGAAGTCCGCGAGCGCCGTCTCACCGTCGGGGCCGCCGCCGATGGTGGCGTCCAGGGAGGCGGAGTTGTAGCCGTTGGACGCGACCCGGGCCTCGATGACCTCTTCCTCGGTCAGGTCCATCAGCTCCGCCAGCTCCTTGACCGTGGGAGTGCGGCCCATGCGGCTCTGCAGCTCCTCGGTGGCCTTGGCCAGCTGCACACGCGCCTCCTGCAGGCGGCGCGGCACGTGGACGGACCAGGAGGTGTCCCGGAAGAAGCGCTTGATCTCGCCGACGATGTAGGGGATGGCGAAGGAGGTGAACTCCACCTCACGGGATATCTCGAACCGGTCGATGGCCTTGATCAGCCCGATGACGCCGACCTGGACGATGTCCTCCATGCCGTCCGCGCCGCCCCGGTTGCGGAACCGGCCGGCCGCGAAGCGGACCAGGGACATGTTCATCTCGATCAGGGTGTTGCGCGCGTACTGGTGCTCGGGCGTGCCCTCCTCCAGCACCGCCAGCTTCGCGAAGAACAGCTTCGACAGGGATCGGGCGTCCTTGGGCGCCATCTTGCCCGGCTCGGGGACAGCGGGCAGTGCCGCAGTCGCCTGCTCCTCGGCCGCCCGCGCGATCGTCGTCGTCATCTGTGATCTCCCCACCCTGCCGGTGCCCTGCGTTCGAGCTGATGTAGCCGCGCCTACCCCGTCCCTCCCGGAGCATGCACATGCCCGCAGGAAATGCCTTGACGGGCGGAGCGGCGAGTTCGAGCGGTGGGTCCGATATGTCTCGGTATGACTCACATCAGGACTCCTGCGCGACACCGTCGGACGAGCTCCGGGCCCGCGCGGGCTGCGCGCCGGTCGACGCCGGAGGACAGATGCCCCCTGGTGCTTCGTCGCGGAACTTTCGCCACTCGGCCGACAGACCGCAGGAAGGCGCGTTCGGTCGGTGAGCGTCATACCGGCGGGCCTGTGAGGAGTTCACCGGACGGCGTGTAGGGCCACACGTTGCGGACACAACCGTGCATCCCCTTGATCTGCTGCATCATGACAGGCGCAGGGGCACCCTGGCCGGGGCAGCCGACGTGATCGTGACCGAGGAAGTGCCCCACCTCGTGATTGATGATCAAGGCCCTGTACTCCGCGACATGATCGGCGTACACAGGGGTGGCAAGCATCCATCTCTTGAGGTTCACCATGACGTCGTCGCCCACATTGCAGTTCACCTCGCCCCCCGTGTCCAGCCCGTACTGACCGCAGACGGCGTCGACGGTCAACGGTGTCGCGACCCGGACGACGAAGTCGGCGGGGCGTCGTTCGACGCGTTGGAAGGCGCTGGTGCCGCCGGCCGTCCAGCCGCGAGGGTCGGCCAGGACGCGGTCCACGTCCTCAGCCACATCCACCGCGGACAGCCCGATCCCGTCTTCGACCTCGACGACGTAGCGCAGCGTTCTGCCTTCCCCGACGACCGGACCTTGCCCCCGCGCCGCGGTAAACGTGCCGGGGCCGGTGACAGGAAGGTCAGCGGCCTTCGACGAGGGTGACGACGACGGCGTAAGGGGCTTGTGCTGAAGGGACGTCGAGGGACTCGGCCCGGTCGCACGGTCCGCCGCCCTCGCTCCCCCCTCGGGGGCCTGATGTGTCCACCATCCCGCCCCGACAGCTGAAAGGACGGAGGCGACCAGGACCGCCACCCCTCGCAGAAGCTTGCTGCCCCGGCGTGGTGTGGGCATCCGTCCACTGTGCCGGACACGTCTGCGTCGGGAGGTCTTGCGATGCGCGTTCATGGCCAGCGAGTGTGCGGCGGCCATATGCGGGCCAGTCGACCGTGACGTCTCGAACGGATAACGCCTGCGCTGTACGGTCGGAAGGCCTGTCAGGGTGAGGCGCATTTGATCATCTGGTAACAACCCCACCTGTCGGTGCTTTTCACCGTGGTGACTCTTCGGTCAGCTGGTGATACTCGGCCCATGGCACGCGTACTCCTCATCGATGACGACCGCGGCGTACGTGAGGGCATGTCCCTGGCACTTCGCCGACAGGGCCACGAAGTCACGACCGCCGCTTCCGGAGAGGACGGTCTCCACCTCTGGCGCGCGGTCAGACCCGATGTCATCGTGCTCGACCTGATGCTTCCCGGCCTGAGCGGTCTCGACGTCTGCACCCGTATACGCACGCACGACCAAGTGCCGATCATCATGGCGACGGCGCGCGGCGACGATATGGACGTAGTGGTGGGCTTGGAGCTGGGCGCGGACGACTATGTGGTCAAACCGGTGCGCGCGCAAGTTCTCAGTGCCCGCGTCCGGGCTGTGCTGCGGCGCACTGCCCTCCCCACGTCCACACCTACGGAGACGTACGCCGACGGTCTGATCATCGACCGTCAGGGGCTGACCGTCACGCGCCACGGGCAGGCGGTCGCGTTGGCACGCTCGGAGTTGATGCTGCTGATGACGTTGTCCGCCTCGCCCGGACAGGTCTTCAGTCGCCAACAGTTGCTGCAGGCCGTTTGGGAGCACAGTTACCACGGCGACATCCGATTGGTCGACGCGTGCGTCAAGCGCTTGCGCACCAAGTTGGGTGAGCCCTCGAGAGCACCCCGGTACATACAGACGGTACGCGGGTTCGGGTACCGCTTCAGCAATCATGGATACGCCGAGCAGCCCGCCCGGATCTGTGAGGCGACAGGGGATGCTCCCGGGACGACCGCGCCATGAGAGCCGTGCGCGTAACGCGCAGCCTTCGAGGACGGCTGCTGCTCGCGTTCGCGGGGGTGGCTGTGGTCGGCACCCTGGGGACGGGTGCCCTCATCTTTCGCGAGGCGCGCACCGCGTTGCTCCAGGTCAGCCAGGACACGGCCATCGATCAGACCAGACAGAGGGTCAGCGAGCTGTCGATCTCCCTGCGGCCGCCCTTCGACCGCCAGGTCCAGTTGGCCACCCTGGCGGAACAAGTGGCGGACAGGCAGCAGGCACATGGGTGGCGAGTACAGGTCACCTACCGCGGCCACAGCGCGACCGCTCCGGTCGGCGCAACATTGCCGGAAGTCACGCCTGCTCTGCGGGAAGCCGTTGCCGGGCGACCCGTCACCGTCTTTCAGCGCGTCACCGCTGCGGACCGTCCCTTCCTCGTAGTGGGCATGGCGGTGGCATTCGCCGGATCCGGCAGCGGCTCCCCACGCCCCTCCGGGCTGGTGGTGTTCGTCGTCGTGCCCCAAAGCGACGAGCAAGCGACCGTGCGGACGCTGATCGCGTCCGTACAACGAGCCACCGTCTGGGCGTTGCTGCCCGCAGTGCTGCTGGCCCTGCTGGCAGCACGCAGCGTCCTGCGGCCCGTGCGCGCCCTTCGGCAGGCCACCCGACTCATGGCGGCCGGACGCCTGGACACGCGGCTGGCAGTTCAGGGCTCGGACGAGCTGGCAGAGCTGTCCCGCAGCTTCAACGAGACAGCCGCCGCACTGGAGCAGACGGTCGCCGAACTGCGGGACATGGAGGCCCGGGCGCGCCGATTCGCCGCGAACGTCTCCCATGAACTGCGGACTCCGCTGGCAGCCATGGTCGCGGTCACGGACGTTCTCGATGAGGATGCCGAGAAGCTGGATCCCGACACAGCTTCGTCGGTGCGCCTGGTCAGCGACGGAGTGTCCGATCTCGCCCGCCTGGTCGAGGACCTGCTTGAGATCTCGCGGTTCGACGCCCACGCTGCCCAGCTGAACCTGTCCGAAATCGATCTTGCTGAGTCTGTTCAGCAGAGCCTGGCGTCGCGCCAGTGGCTCGCTCGTGTCGATACGGCTCTTCCCGCTCCGGGCAACCTCATCGGCCGCGTCGACCCGCGACGCTTCGACGTGATCGTCGCGAATCTCGTGGCCAACGCCCTCGCCCACGGGAAGCCACCCGCGCGAGTGTCTTTGACCACCTCGACGACCGCCGACGGCACTCGTCAGGCAGTGCTGACGGTCTCGGACTCCGGACCCGGTATCAGTCAGCAAGCGCTGCCTCTGGTTTTCGAGCGCTTCTACCGATCGGACACGGCGCGAGCCACATCGGACGGCAGCGGACTGGGACTTTCCATCACCCGCGAGAACGTGCAGTTGCACCAGGGCACCGTCTTCGTCGCCAACCGCCCGCAGGGTGGCGCCGTGTTCACCGTCATACTCCCCCTGCCAGACGGCCCTTCCGTGATCACCCGGCAGGCGGAAGGCAGCGACCTGTGAGCCGCCGGCAGGTACTCCGCGTCGCGTCTGCCTGTACAGGGCTGGCCGCTTTGGCTTCCTGTGCGATTCCCGCTTCGGATGTCGTCGATGCGGGAGCCCCAGCCACCGGTCTGCCACCGGTGACGCCTTTGTACTTCCTGAGCAAAGGCCAACTGGTGGCGGTGCCGACCTCGGAGACCGCGACAACCCCTGATGAAGCGGTCCGCATCTTGCTGCGCGGCCCCGACCAGACCGTCCGGGAACGCGGCCTGACCACCGCGCTGTCCCCTATCAAGCCGGAATCGGTTCAGAGCCACGGGGCAACCGTCTCCATCCGGCTTCCCTCAGTGGCCAAACGCTTCCCTCGCCTCGGCCTGGACCAACTCGTCTGCACTGCGGCCGCGGCCCAGGTCCTCGCAGCCCCGGACGTCACGTCTGTGATCGTGGTCATTTCGGCACCCGGGGCGTGGCACTACACAGGGAACAGCACTGTCTGCCCGCAAGCCTGACGCTGCGCGGGCCACACGACAACGATGCGGGGCGGGTACCGGGCAGGCTGTGGGAGTCCGGGCGATCGTCCTACGCACCCGAGACGGCCGACGAACAGCAGCGCGCTCTGGTGACGCAGCTACTTCGGTACGCGGGCATGGTGTACGCGGCCGCCGCCAGGGACGAGGAGGTGGCCTATCGACTGGTCAGGCTGGCGAATCTGCTGGAGGGCCCGGCGTCGTTGCTGCAGCCGGAGATGAAGCAGCGAATCCTGGCTCTGGCCACGCACACGCGTCGAGGGCGACTCATCAGTCGCCCTCCTGCCACTGGCACCGGGGCGCGGGAGGCCGAGCGGCCCCTCGACGTCGGCTTGTCACAAGTAGGCACAAGCTGCCGACGCGGATCGGCTGACTGCGGTGCGAGCGTCAAGGGTGCCGGTGCACAGGTGGTCGTGGTGGTCGTGCCGTTCCGCTCGTCCTCTCGCCGCGGAGGGCTCGGAGCCTGGCGGTGTGCGGCCACAGCCGGCGCATGTGACCTGCCTTCACACTTCAGGAGCCCCTCTCCATGTCGTCCCATCAGCTGGATGCCACGCACTACGCACCGACCTCTGTGCCCACCGACGATCAGCTCGTGGCCCGTGCTGTCGGGCTGGCACCCACGCTTCATGGAAACGCTCACGTCACGGAGGCCGGTCGGCGGCCGTCAGCGGCGAACCTCGACGGGCTGCGGGCCGCGGGGCTGCTGCGGCTGACCACACCGAGGAGCCGGGCTGGGTGGGAGGTCTCCGTGCGCACGCAGGTCGAGGTCGGTATCGCCCTGGCGCGGGCGTGCCCCTCGACTGCGTGGGTCGCCGGCATCTACAACGGTGTCAAGCCGATGACGCTGATGCTGTCGGAAGCAGCCTTGGACGAGTTCTACGCTGTCGGGCCCGACGTCCTGGTCTGCTCCGTGGCCAGCGTCCATGGCGAGGCGATCCGCACGGATACTGGCGTGCGCCTTTCCGGGACCTGGGCGGCCGCATCCGGCTGTGAGGACGCGGACTGGGCGCTGCTGGGCGTGGCCCTGCCAGGTGCGGCAGGTGATCCGCCCGCGGCCGCGACCGTGCTGGTGCCGGTGAGGGATCTGCGAGTGAAGGACACCTGGCACGTGGCGGGGCTGAGGGGAACGGGCAGCCAGAGTCTGGTGGCGGAGGGCGTGCTGGTGCCCGAGCACCGCATCATCACGGCAGCGGTCGCGGCCAAGGCCGGCGCGGGTGGCTTCCCGGCGGCGTTGAAGATCGGTGCCGCGCTCAACCTGCTGGCTCCTGTCATCGGTGCCGCGGTGGGTGCCCTGGACACGGTGCGCGAGACCCTAGAGTCCGGCCGGGGCATCATGGCGTCGGTGTACCGGGACACCACCGATTCCCCCTCGGCACGGATCTGGCTGGGAGAAGCGGATCGCCTCATCAGTCGCGCGGTCCGTCAGGTCGTAGCTGTCGCTGATGAGGCGGACGCCGCCCTCGCAGGCGACCCGCTGACGCTGCAGGAGCGCTCCGCTTTGCGGATGGAGATGGTCGCCGCGATCGAGAACGCCCGATCCGCTATGAGCAAGCTGCTGGATCTGAACGGCACAGGCGGGTTCGCCCAGTCGAACGCCCTGCAGCGCTTCTGGCGGGACATGGAGACGGGAAGCCGCCATGTGCAGTTCAATCCGTTCCTGACGCGTGAGGACTATGGGCGGTTGCTCGCGGGCATCCAGTCCCCGGTCTCGCTGTTGCTGTGACGCTCTGACCTGGTGATCGTCGGGCTCGATGCGCGTCGGACGTTCCGCGGCCGTGGTCTGCCAGGACGCAGGGGAGGACATGTTCTCCCCTGCGCTTCAGCCTGCTGCCGTTCCCTCCAGGGATGAAAAGTGCTGGGCCATCAGGGCCTGCACCTGCTTCATCGATGGAGTGTGCCGCAGACGCCGTCGTCAGCAGTGTCGGTGTGGTGATGCAGCGCGGGCTCGGAGAAGGTCCTGCCCAGCCCTCGATGCTGGATATCGTTCGAGCATCGCGCGTACCTCGGTGGCATCGGTGTTGGCTCCGAACAGTTCGGTGCCGGGCTGCATCCGCACGCCCTCTGCCAGGGAGCCTGCCGGGACCGGGTCGAAGCCCAGAGCTTCGACGATCTCCGAGACGGCGGCGAGGTCGTCTTCACCGTCTCCCGCGATCGCAATCGCCCTGCGTCCGGCAGCGCCCGCCGGCCGTGCTCCTTCTTCCAGGTCGTGGTATCCCATGTGGTTGAACGCCTTCACCACGCGGGAGGAAGGCAGGGAGCTCTGCACGATCTCGCTCGAGGAGGTGCGTGGATCGGTGAGATCGTCGCGGATTCCATCGACCTCCCACCAGTAGTTCATCGCATCGATCACGAGTTTGCCGTGCAGGGCTTCGACGGGCAGGGAACGGTACTTGCCGAGGGGCAGGGCCAGGACGACCACGTCCGCTCGCTCGGCTGCCTCGACCGCCGTCACCGCCTTCGCGCCGGGCGCGATGACCTCCACGATGAGAGCGATGTTCGCCGGATCGCCGGAACCTGCGATCAGGACCTCATAACCTGCGGTGACAGCAAGGCGCGCGAGCACGGTCCCGACCTTGCCGGCACCGAGAATGCCAAGGGTCGTCATGGCTCATCCTGCCAAGATGTCGCGGACCATGGGCACCACCTTGGCGCCGAAGAGTTCGACGGCGCGCATGCGGGCCTCGGCCGGCTGTGCGCCAGAGCTGTAGATCATGTCGAAGCGTCCGACGCTCAGCGTCTTGACCGCAGTGGCGATCTTGCGGGCCACCGTCTCGGGCGCGCCGATGTAGAGCGAACCGTTCTCGACCTCCGCGTCGAATTCGGCGCGGCGCAACGGCGGCCACCCTCGCAACGCGCCGATACGGTCCCGGATCACCTTGTACGGCGGGAAGAAGAGTTCCTTGGCTTCCTCGTCGGTGTCCGCCACGAAGCCCGGCGAGTGCATACCGACGGGGTGTGCGGCCGTGCCGAGTTGTTCAGTCGCCCGCTGATAGAGGTCGATGTACGGCGCGAAGCGTGCCGGGTTGCCACCGATGATTGCGAGCATGAGCGGAAGTCCGTGCCGGGCGGTGCGCACGACGGACTGAGGGGATCCGCCTACCCCTACCCACGTGTCCAGTCGTCCACCGTCCGTCTTCGGGAACACGTCGGCGTTGTGGAGCGCGGCTCGAGTGGTGCCCTTCCAAGTAACGGGCTTCTCATCGAGCAGCTTCACGAAGAGATCGAGCTTCTCCTCGAACAGCACGTCATAGTCGGCCAAGTCGTAGCCGAACAAGGGGAAGGACTCGGTGAAGGAGCCGCGCCCCAGGATGGCCTGAGCGCGGCCGTTCGAGACGGCGTCCACGGTGGCGAAGCGCTGAAAGACGCGCACGGGGTCGTCGGAACTGAGGACGGTCACTCCCGAGGCGAGCTTGATCCGCGAGGTGCGGCTCGCAATCGCGGCCAGGACGGTCTCGGGGGCGGAGACGGAGTACTCCGGGCGGTGGTGTTCGCCGACGGCAATGACGTCCACGCCGAGTTCGTCGGCAAGAACGGCTTCGTCGATGACCTGCCTGATCGCAGCGGCATGGGACACCGGGGCGCCGTTGCGCTCCGGGACGTCACCGAAGGTGTCGAGGCCGATCACGAGATCAGTCATGGGATACCCCCTCTTAGATTGTTGAGAATTAAACTACGCTCTTTTTAGTGACGTGTCAACATCTTCGGGTCGTCTGCCCAGGCCCAGCGCGCCGACCGGGTCCTGATGGTCGGCAGCGGCGTCCTTCGCGAGGCCTGACGAATCTCGCGGGTGACGGCAAGAGCGTCGAGGACGAGCCGGATGCCATCGGTGCCGGCAAAAGGCGCGTTGTAGGTCACGGTGCTGGTGATGAGACGACGCTGTCCGTCCCGGACGAGATGGACGTCGTTCGAGATGGGCGCCTGCTACGGCGCCCGTTCAGCTCGGGAAACAGCTCCCCCTGGGTGGACACCGTGGTGCTGGAGGTTGCGGTGCGCTCGCCCCGTGCTTGGGCCTGAGTGGCAGCACCGGCTGCGACGACACCCGGCACGGCAGCGGCGTCGACGTCGCGAGGACAGCAAGGCCTGCGAGGCGGGGTGCGGCTGTGGAGCACCGAGGCAGAGCTCCGGAGAACTCACAGAATGTCGCATGGAGGCACTTGAGTCTCCAGCCGCCGGAGGGTTCAGGATCTTACCCATGGACGACGAACGCCCCGATGTGCTCACCATTGGCCTGCTCGCACACCGCACCGGAATTCCGGTGCGTACCCTGCGCTTCTGGTCGGACGAAGGGGCGGTACCGCCCGTTGCCCGCTCCGCGGGTGGCTACCGGTTGTACGACACCGAGTCCGTGGCCCGCGTCGAACTGGTCCGCACCCTGCGGGAGCTGGGCCTCGGGCTCGACGACGTGTGTCGCGTCCTGAGCGGTCGCGCCACAGTGGCCGAGATCGCCGACGCGCATGTGGCCGCGCTCGATGCGCATATCAGCTCACTCAAGGTGCGCCGGGCCGTCCTGTCCACCGTGGCAAAACGGGGTTCGACCGTCGAGGAGACAACACTGATGAACCGGTTGGCGCGGCTTTCCGCCGCCGAGCGCAAGCAGATCATCGACGAGTTCAAGGACGAGGTGTTCGGCGGCGGCGTCGACGATCCGGGCCTGCGCGACCGCATACGCAGCTACAGCATCGAATTGCCCGACGATCCCACACCTGAGCAGGTCGACGCCTGGATCGAGTTGGCGGAATCGGCACAAAACCCCGAGTTCCGCGCTCGGTTGCGCACATGGATGGAGCTCAACACGCCCGTATCGGGGCAGGGCAGTCCCCCGGGGGGATCCATTTGGTGGGCCAGGGCGATCGTGCAGACCGTCGCGGAGGTCAGAAGGCGCGGCGTCGCCCCGGAGGCGCCGGCAGCGGCTGAGGTGCTGTCCGAGCTGTTCAGTGACGCCGATCGGGCCGCCGTGCTGCGCAGCCTGGAGGCCGGGATCGAAGCAGGAGCGGAGCACTACCGCAGGCTCGTCGCCCGTGTGCGCGGGCAGGATTCGTCGCCCGACGCGACCGAGGACCTGGAATGGCTGGCGCGGGCCCTGCGCGCCGCGGATCAGACCTGACCTGATGCTCGGCATCGGCACGAAACAGACCGCCAAACCCCGCGCTCCCCCCTCATCCGCGGCGGGCTGACCGCCAACACGCCCGCTCGCCGCGCCGCGGCTGTCCCATCACGCGCCACCCCGGCTGGGGACGTCAGCGCCGGCCCGGAGGCCGGACCCGGGCACCGTTCCGACTCCGGACCCGCACTCGGATGTGCAGTGGTTGTACCGACGTATGTCGAGGCGGTGGCTCAACTGGGCATGGACAGAGCCGAAGCGCGAGCCACCCGACGGCTGTGGCAGCGGACTATGTATGCGAACCGGCCGAACATTTCGACGTCACCTTGGCTCCGGCCGACTCTGGGAGAAGTCCCGTTCGCCTCTCAAACCGCCGCTCAACGCAGGGATTGCGACCACCGGATCGCCCTGGTGCCGCTCATCGGAACCCATATCCCACCGCTATGGATCGCAGCGGGGATACACAGCCTGCGACCCGCTTCCGGGCCGGGGCACGCGCGCAGGAACGCGAGAGGGTGTGACCGGGGCGTGGGTCAGGGACCCCCTGACCCGCATACGCTGCCGCGACAGGGATCAGGACGTCTGAGCCAAGGGTTGCGAGTGGAAGCGGTGACGGTGCAAGCCAGCCCAAGAGTCCCGTACGCGATGAGGAGGCCGCCTCGCACGGCGTTCTGCTTCCTCTCGATGCGCTGGTTGTTCTGCTGCATCTCGTACGTGCGTTCGGCAACGGTCTGGTTGCCGATCAGGACGCTGCAGTTCACATCTCCTGGCCGCATCGGGCCTGGACGTTCTTCACCATCTTCACCGGAATTTTCACCGGGGCAGATCACCTCCTGTGTCGCTATGAGAGCGGCCGTAAGTTCTATTGCCCCCAAGACAGCGGGGATGATGAAGAGCATGGCGAGCACGGCACGCCTGTACATGGCAGCCTCCGGCGATGGACTTGATGGCGTCAAGACGCGACGCGTCGATTCCGAAGGTCATTCGCCTGGCCTTTCCGGGGTCTGCCGAAGTGAGCCAGCAGCACCGCGTTGCCCAATGCCGCGATGACGATGACGACGAGGTACAGGACGGCGGAGTCGGGGACGATGATCGCGAGCAGGCTGAGCGGCAGCGTGGCAAGCATCGGAAAGACTGCCGCGAACGAGGAGTCTGCATGGTCGACGGCGTAGGCATCGATTCCGGCCCAGACGAGCAGGCCGAAGACGACCAGCAGGTACACGCGTGCCACCGTCGAGGAGGCTGTGACGGCGAAGACGCTTCGGATCGCGGGGCAGGCCACGTGATACTCCCAGGTGAAATGACCGGATGGTGCTGCCGTAGTCACGGCGGTCGGCGCCTCGGCAGGAGTCGCCTCGGTCCGCCGTGCGTGGCGGTGGGTGCTGACCCCGCCGGGGGAAGCGGAGCCAGCACCGCGCAGGCAGCCGGAATCGGCCGGCTGCCTGACCTCGTCGTCGCAGCAAGGGGCCGGGCTGCGCCGACGGCAACGGCCGTTCCTTGTGTGATGACTTCCCTCACGGTGGCAAATGCCGGGTCTCCTGCGCCTCGGCGATCACTGCCTAAGAGGACGTCTGGGCTGAGCGGAGGTCGAAGTTCCTCTGCCGCTGATCACACCTCGACCGTGTGGTCATGAGATGTCGCCTTGCGTGACAAGCGCAGTTCCTCGACATCGAGGTACTGCTGTACGCGGCGCAGCACGATGTCGTCGATCTGCCCTTGGTCGCGCAGGTCGCCCAGGGCTTGCCGCTTGACGGTGAGCAGGTCCAGTTCCAAGGACTCACGGTTTCCCACGGCTTCGGCGTCTGCGGACGAACCGGCTCGTTCGCTGATGTGCTGGGCGATGCGGTCGGCCGTGTTCTCATCTACGTGGTGTCGTGCGGCCAGGCCGGGGAGCGCAGCCAGGGCGCTGGCACCGAGGTGGCGGTGTGCCAGGGCGAGTTCTCTGGCTGGATCTTCGTCCTCGGGGTAGCGGGCTCGGCGCACGATGGCCGGCAGCGTGGGCCCCATGACGGTGAGGGACAGAACGATCACCACGACGGTGATGAAGACGACGGCATCCCGCTGCTGCACGACGCGGCCGTCAGCAGTGACGACAGGGATGGTGAGCGCGGCTGCGAGGGAGATGGCTCCGCGCATCCCCGCCCAGGCAAGGGGCAGTCGCTGGGCTGCGGTGATGCGTCGGGCGCGCTGTCCTGGGCGTCGGTCCAGCAGCCGGATGACGTAGGGCATGGTGTAGAACCACAGCACGCGTGTCCCGAACACCACGACGCTGATCAGGACTGCGGCTGCTGCCGCCTGCAGCAGGGAGACGGAGCTGAGCGCTCTGCATGCTGCGGGCAGTTGCAGACCGACCAGGACGAACAGAGCGCTGTTGAGCAGATGGCTTGCGACCTGCCAGAAGGCCACGGCCTGGATCCGTGCCTGTGGGCTGATGACGCGCGGTCCGATTCTCGTGGTGACCAGACCGCAGGTGACGACGGCGAGGACGCCGGAGACGTGCAGCAGCTCGGCGGGGAGGAAGGCGACAAAGGGTGTGGCCACACTGAGGACGCTGTGCAGCAGTGCGTCGGGCAGGTACCGGCGGACGGCAAGCAGGATGGCGGCTACTGCGGCACCCACGAGGATGCCTCCGGCGTAGCTTTCGGTGAAGCCGAGAAGGGTGCTGCCCCAGGCGAAGGGTTGGTCGTCGGTGGCGACCTCGATGGTGACGGCCAGCAGGACCAGTGCGGTGCCGTCGTTGAGGAGGCTCTCGGTGCGCAGCACGGTGAGGATGCGCCGGGGCATGGCGGTCGCTACGGCGGCCACTGCGGCCGCATCCGTGGGGGCCAGGACCGCGCCGAGGACGAAGGCTATGGGCCAGCCGTAGCCGAGGGTGTGCGCGGCGAGGGCAACGGCGGCAGCGGTGGCGATGACCAAGCCGGTGGACTGGAGGGCGATGCTGCGCAGGTTGCTGCGGATCTCTCTCACCGATGAGGTGAGTGCCTCCCAGTACAGCAGGGCGGGCAGGAAGAGCAGCAGGACGACTTCGGGTTCGAGGGAGAGGGAGTCGAAGGCTGGAGTAAGTCCTATGAGGCCTCCTGCTGCGAGGAGCAGGAGGGGCTCACTGATGCCGGTGCGCCTGGCCAGCCATCCCATCGCGAGGATGGCGGTGGCGATGACGACGACCAGTTCGAGGCTCTCCATGTCCGGGGTTCCTTCCGTGCTGTTCGGGCCGGACCGTCGACTCAATGCGGGTGAGGCGGGTCTGCGGACTGCTCCGTCCGACCGGCCCCGAGAGGGGGTCTTGGGTGGAGCGTGCGGGGCCTCCGGAGCGTCCGCGGAGGCGTTCTGTCCCCCTGCATGCCTGCAAGAAGTGGGGTGTTGGCACCGGTGGGGGTGCTGCGGCCTCGGTCCGTCGGCTGATCGCTCAAGGCGGCGTCAAGAGCGTCGAGCTGTCTTCAGCGGAGGTTCTTGGGCGTCGCCTTGCCGGCATGAGAGAAGACCGGCGCTGTGTCAGGGGCGGATGCCGTGGTGCCTGCCGCACCAGGCACCACGGGCTCACTTCTGCCGGCCGTCGGCCGCGGTACCTTCTCGGTAGAGGACGAGGTGCTCGTGGTAGAGCACTCCGTCGCGGACGTCACCGGTTGCAGTGAAGCCGGTGTCATCGACGTAGTCGATGTGGTTGCCGGTGACGGCGTAGCTGCCGGTGTAGGCACTCTGGCGGCTGCCTCGGGCCTCGTCGTAGCGGCCGTTGGGCAGGAGCTCTTGGCGGATGTGGCCGTCGGCGGTGACCCACATGCCGACGAAGGGGTGCGGTGTGTTGGAGTTCATGCCTCTACAGTCGCCTGTGACACGGCGGACAACCAGGCCACGGATTTCCTGGGAGTTCTGCACCCACCTTGCTGTGTACGGCTCCCCTGGCGCCTCTTGAGGCTGTGCCGTCAGCGTGCGGCCGCGGGGGGCGGCAGGCGCATGCCGGTGAGGTCGGGAGGGATCGGGGTGTCGGGACGGAAGAAGGGCTCGGAGGTGCCGTCGTCGGCGGTGGCGGGCGCGTCGGTGAGGCGGAAGCGATCCCGGAGCCGTCCGTAGAAGTCGGTGGGGTGCAGGCGGATCAGGCGTACCCGGTGGGGGGCCCGGAAGACGCCGATCCAGTCTCCGGGGTCGAGGACGCCTCTGAGCTGGCCGTCGATACTGACGGCGGCCTGTCCTGAGTGGGGCAGGACACGGAGGGCGACGGGTTCGTCGGGGGCTGCGACCACAGTGCGGTTGAAGGTCATGTGGGGGGCGATCGGGGTGAACACGACGGCGTCCATGTGCGGCGAGAGTACGGGTCCGCCCGCGGCGAAGCTGTACGCGGTGGAACCGGTGGGCGTGGCGACCGCCAGTGCGTCGGCCGAGTAGGAGGCGAGAAGGCGGCCTGCAAGATAGACGCCGACGCCTACTTGCCGGTCGCGTGCCAGCTTCTCCAGCACGACGTCATTGAGGGCCATGACGTCCATGGCGATGCCCCAGCCTTCGCCTTCGGTCGTCTCGGGGCGGACCTGCGGAGCGGGCAGGGCAGGGCCGCGCCCGTAGCGCAGCAGTGCCTCCATCTGCGGGGGGATGTCCAGGGGCCGGGAGGCGCGCATGGTCAAGGTCATGCGCTCTTCTATGACCGCGCGTCCGTCGTGGACGGCGTCAAGGGCGGATGTGACGTCGTGGGCAGGGACTTCGGTGAGGAAGCCGACCTTGCCGAGGTCGACGCCGAGGACGCTGGCTCCGCTTTTGAGCGCGATGCGGGCGCCTCGCAGAAAGGTACCGTCTCCCCCGAGGGTGACGACGAGGTCGGGGTTGCCGGCGGCGGCGGCTTCCTCTCGACCTGTTTTTCGGTGGTGGTCCTTGGTCCAGACGTCGATGTCGGTGCAGCTGATGCCGTGGCCGTCGCTCCAGCGGTGGACGGCCCGGGCAGCGTCGAGGGCTTCGGGGCGCCCCTGGTGGACGACGAGTCCGATGCGTTGTACGGGCATGGGTCCTCCAAGGGGGGGGCGGGTGACCGGGCGTAGCCTGTTTTGTCAGGGGCTGTGCTGGGGCGCGGCACGTGTCGCGGCGTCGGCGCGCAGCTGCCGGGCCAGGGCGGCGCGGTCGTTCTCCGGGACGAGGCTGAGCACGATCTTGCCTCGAGTGTGGCGCTGCTGGACTTGCCGGTAGGCGTCCTGGACCTGTTCCAAGGAATAGATCGCGCTGATCGGGACGGTGAGGCGCTTCTGGGCTACGAGCGAGGCCAGCTCGGCGACAAGCCGGGGGGAGAAAGCATCCTCCTGGGCTTGGCTGTGCACGCCGTGCAGGGCGACTGCACGACCGTCGGCGATGGTGTTGATGCGGTGCGGGGGAACGCCGAGGGCGATGGCAGCGTCGACGTTGCCCTGACCGAAGGTATCGATGAAGGCGTCGATTCCGTTGGGTGCGGCGACTCGCAGCCGGTCGGTGAGGCCGGGGCCGTGCTGGACGGGGATGACGCCGAGTGAGCGCAGGAAGTCGGCGTTGTGCGGTCCGGCGGTGCCTATCACGGTTGCGCCGCGCAGGCGGGCGAGCTGCGCCGCCAGTGAACCCACTCCGCCGGCAGCGGCCGAGACGACGACGGTGTCGTCGGCGCCGACGTCGACGGCGTTGACCGCGGCCCACGCGGTCACGCCGACGGCGGACAGCGGGGCAGCCGATTCCCAGCTGATCTCGGCCGGCTTGGCGGCAAGCAGGTGTGCCGGTGAGACGACGTAGTCGGCCTGCGCGGCACGGGGAAGGTAGCCGATGACCTCGTCGCCGATCGCGAAGCTGTCGACGCCCTCGCCCAGCGCCGTGACCCAGCCGGCGAAGTCGTTGCCCTGCCCCTCGGGGAAGGATGCCGGCCAGATACCCGCGAACACACCCTGCCGGATTCCAGCCTCGCCGGGGTTGACGGGGGCGACCACCACGCGCACGACGACCTCACCCGGGCCAGGTGCCGGTCGGGGCACCTGTGCGATCTCCAGCACTTCCGGGCCGCCGTATCGCGAGAACTGCACTGCTCGGGGCATGGCCGACTCCTTGGTCAACGCGTGGTGCGCGGGTGTCCGGAAATCTCACCCTACTCAATTGTTGACGCATCAACAACTACTCCACTTCCGTGCGCATCGCACCACCGCCGCGACCGCAGAGCCGGGCCACGATGCCACCGCGCCCTCACAGGAGGTACTGCCACTTGGTCATCCGGTCCTTCAGATCGAGGATCTCGCCGTCCACCGCGAAGGTCCCGTCTCCGCGGTGGTGCAACAGCTGCGGTCGGGGTCGGGAGGGATCCGTCCAGGCCCTGACCGGTTCCAGCAGGAACAGGTTGTAGGCCCCCACCAGGCTGGTGTCGGACACCCTGCATTCGAGGTTGGCCCAGCACTCCCCCACCAGCGGGGCCTGCACCTTCTCGCCGGCCACGGCGGTGAGTCCGAACTCGTGGAACTTGTCGACGTCAGCTCCCGAGCAGTTACCGATGTCGACGACTGCGTCCGCCATGTCGGCCGTGGGCACCGAGACCACGCATTCACCGGTTTCGACAAGGGCCTGGTAGCTGTAGTCCCAGGGGCCCACGGTGGCGGCGATCAAGGCCGGGGCGTGTCGCACCATCATGTTGAAGCCATTGGTCATGACATTGGGCACGCCGCGATGCTGGGTGGTGATCAGGATGACCGGGCCGGGCTCGATGAGCCGGTGAACCTGATCCATAGGGTGCACCTGAAGATCATTTACAGTGATCATGTCTGCTCCGGGATGCCGTGGGATGCGCGGGCCGGCACAGATGGCCGACCGCGACGCCTACTGCCGACCAGTCTTGGCGGGCGGACGGTCCGGGATGAAGGCCGTAATTTTCCTGGATGCGGCAGGACCAGGCTTACGAACAGCCGGCGGCCGGTCTCGGCAGCGCAAGGCGGAGACCGGCCACCAAGCGCGGCTAGGGTTCGTTGGCTGTGAGGTCCCGGACGGCTTCCGGCGCAGGAGCCTGCTTAGGAGCGGTGGCCATGGCGCGCAGCGCCTCGAAGGCGGCGGCAGTCGGACTGGCCGGTTCCGCCTGATAGACGACCAATTGCTGATGCGGGACGCCGTTCACGGAAAAGGCCGCGAACTTGATGTGCAGGTGGCCCACTTGAGGATGCTTGAGGTGCTTGCCCTCCTGAGACTTGCTCTTGACCTCGTGCATCCCCCAGATGTCGGCGAACTCCTCGCTGAGAACGGACAGTTCCTTGACCACCTCGGCAATCCGCTGCGATTCGGGGTCGTAGCCGTAGGCGGCGCGAAGCTCGGCGACGCACGAGTGCGCGGCGCGTTCCCACTCCTGATAGAACTCTCGGCCGGCCGGATCCACGAACACCATGTAGGCGAGGTTGTCGAACTCTGCGAAGCCACCGTGCAGCGCGGTGGCCAGGCTGTTACCAGCCAGCACGTCGAGTGCGGGGCCGAGGACGAAGGCGGGCGTATGTTCCCAGCCGTCCATCAACTCCATCAACTGCTGGCTCACTTCCGCCTGGACGCCCCAGCTGCGCGGACGTTGTGAAGCCGCCAGGCAGAGGCGGTTGAGGTGGTCAGCAGCCTCCCCGTTGAGTTTCAGCGCTTGCGCCACGGCCTCGACGACCTGCGGGGACGGACTGCACTCGCGTCCCTGCTCGAGCCTGATGTAGTAGTCGGAGCTGACTCCGGCCAGCAGTGCTACTTCTTCCCTGCGCAGTCCTCTGACTCGACGGCGTCCGTGCTCGGGAAGACCGACATCGTGCGGCTTCAAGGCCTCTCGGCGGGCTCTGAGAAATTCGCCCAACGGCGTCCCATTGCTCATGGGGTAAGACTAGACGGTTTCCGGCCTTTTATAAGTGTCCACCATGTAATATGGCATTTAGTGATCCAGCCCTTACGGAATGTGAGTGCCCGTCTTGATTGCTGGGATTTTTCCTGCGCTTTACCTCGGCCCGGGCCCCTGAAAGCCCTCCGCCCGCCGTCGGCTCCGTCGCTGCGAGGCCCGCCCGTCGACTGGATGCGGCTGGGACCTGCCAGGTGGCTGGGCCCTGGATGCAGCCGGGACCTGTCAGGGGGCTGGGCCGACGGGGGCCTTTGGTCCTGGGTGTAATGCACCCACCGTCCGCTGATCCTTCTGAGACTTTTTCGCCCTAGCCTCGAAGGCATGGATAACGACACGCACCCTGACACAGTTGAAGGGCTGGGTCAGTTCCTCCGCGCCCGCCGGGAACGTCTCAGCCCCACGGATGCGGGACTGCCCGGCAGCGGCCGACGGCGGGTGCCCGGCCTGCGACGCGACGAGGTGGCCGCTCTCGCAGGCGTCAGTTCGAGCTACTACATGCGGCTCGAGCAGGGCCGCGAGCTCGCGCCCTCGCGGCGCGTCCTGGACGCTGTGGCGCGAGTACTGCAGTTGGGCGACGAAGACGTCCTTCAGCTGTACCGGCTGGCGCAGCCCGCGACCCGGCGGACGAAACCTCCCGTCCGCGTGGAGCGCGTTCAGCCCCACCTGCGGCAGCTCATCGAAACGTGGACCAAGACGCCGGCATTCATCATCGGCCACGCCCAGGACATCCTGGCGACCAATCCCCTCGCCGACGCCCTGTACTCCGACTTCGCACAGCAGGACAACGTCCTGCGCATGCTCTTCCTGGATCCGGCAGCCAGAGCCTTCTACCGCAGCCCTGAAATGGCCAAGCACCGAGCCGTCGCGGATCTGCAGCAGACCGCCGCCAGTACGCCGGATGACCCTCGCATCCTCGAGCTGGTCGGGGAACTGTCCGTACGCAACAGCGAGTTCCGCACTTTGTGGGCCCGAGAGTACGCACGGGTGCCGCCGTATGAGGTCAAACAGATGCATCACTCCGCGGTCGGGGATCTCGAGCTGCGTCACGAAGCCCTCACCATCCGCAGCTCCCCGGGTCAGCAACTGATCATTTTGCAGGCCGAGCCGAAGTCTCCGTCAGCTGACGCTTTGGCACTGCTGGGATCCATCACAGCGTTGAGCGTTCCGCAGCAGCAAGAACCCGCTTCGGACGACTGACGATCCCAGCCGGCAAAGACACGTCCGCAGCCCTGGCCGCTCAGGTGGCGAGGGCCGCCGACCTCGTCGGGCATGGCCGGGTGCGCCGGGTTCACCGGGTTCCACTGCCTGACGGGTCTTGCTGGAAGGACGCAACCCGCGGTTCACCGCTGGAGACAGCGAGGCAGCCTGCCGGCTGGCTGCCTCGCGCTGCGCGTGGCACGGCCCCCACGACGACAAGCGCCGGATACCCCTTCCCCCCGACCGTCCGTCGACGGGAAGGGGTATTTGCAGGTTCTGTCACGACTGATGCGGCACCGCCGGCCCCCGCGCAGTCGGCAGGCAACCGGTTCGGTTCGTGTTCACGAAGACCCGGACCGTCCGGCAGGCAGCTCAGCGCCGGCGCGGGCTTGGCGACAGCACCGTCCGCACGGGCAGAGAGGCTCCTCACGGTGCCGCAGCATTGATTCCGCTCACTGATCGGCTGTACCGCGATTCCGGCCAGGCTATTGCCCGAATCCTTCTCCGGCGCCCGACCGAATGGCACCGAGAATTTTCTCGATGATGTGCCCCAGGAGTTCAGCTTCGGCGGGTGTGAGAGGGTCGAAGAAAAGCCGTTTCACCGTTTCCGCATGCCCTGGCGCAGCCGCCTTGATGACGGACCTGCCGTGCTCGGTCAGTCGCACCATGGAGCCACGCGCGTCGTCGGCGCACGCCTCACGCACCACCAGGCCACGCTTCTCCATCCGGCTGATCTGGTGGGACAGGCGACTGCGCTCCCACCCGACCTCGTTGCCGAGATCCCGCGCGCGCATCACTCCGTCACTCGACTCCGACAGCGGCGCAAGGAGCGCGTAGTCCGCCGCCGAAAGACCCGAGTCCTGCTGAAGCTGCTGGTCCTGGGCCTGTTGCAGCTCACGGCGCAACAGCCGGTACCTCGTCCAGACTTCCGCCTCGCCGGACGTGAGCCACCGCGGTTCAGACATGCAGTCAATCCTAGCAGATTGTTGACACGTCACCGAATAGGCGGTCCGGCTCTTCCTAGGAATGAAACACCCAGGAATAGCGCGGCCTTCATACCGCCCCGGGCGAGGGGCACACTCGAATCCGTAAGCAAGAAATCCCCAGCAATGGGGAAGCAACGAGAGAGGTTCTCCCTCATGACTACGTGGTTCGTCACCGGCGCCTCCCGCGGGATCGGCGCGGAAATCGCTCGCTCCGCCCTGGCGGCCGGAAACAATGTGGTCGTCGCTGTTCGTAACCCAGAGCGGATTCCGGACGATCTGAAGAAGGCCGACAACGTCTTCGCGGTTGCTCTCGACGTCACGGACAACGACAGCATCCCGCAGGCCGTCGAAGCGGCCGTCGACAAGTTCGGCGGAATCGACGTCCTGGTCAACAACGCCGGCCGCGGCCTGCTGGGCGCGCTGGAGGAGATCACCGATGCCGAGGCCCGTTCGCTGTTCGACCTGAACGTCTTCGGTCTGATCAACGTCACCCGCGCCGTCCTGCCCGTCATGCGCAAGCAAGGCTCGGGCAAGCTGGTCCACATCGGCTCCCGCTCCGGATTCGAAGGTGAGCCCGGGGTCAGCCTGTACTCGGCCTCGAAGTTCGCCGTCGCCGGCATCAGCGAAGCGCTGTCGGTAGAGATGGCCCCGTTCGGCATCCAGTCGATGGTGGTCGAACCGGGTGTGTTCCGCACGGACTTCCTCGACTCCAGCTCCCTGTCGGTCGCTGCCAACCGCATCGCCGACTACGACGACACCCCCGCGCACGTGACGCTCGACTGGATCGACAAGGCCAACCACGCCCAGCTCGGCGACCCGGTCAAGGGCGCTGCCCTGATCGTCGAGGTCGCTTCGACCGACACGCTCCCCACCCACCTGTACCTGGGCCGCGACACGCTTGAGCGCCTCGAGGTCAAGATCCAGCAGATCCGCGACGACCTCAAGCCGTGGAGCGAGAAGTCCGCCGCTACCGCTCACGAGGACGCCTGATCTGCCTGAGGCCGGCCACCGCCCCTTCAGAGACGGCGATGGCCGCCACAGCAGCCCGGCCGGCGGGTTCCCCCACCGGATCCGGCCGGCCGGGCACCCGTCCTCAACCCACGTCCCCCCATCCCTTTCCACCGAAGAATGAGGTCTTCGTCATGTCTGCACTGCTCACCGGGACCCCCCTGGCCGGTCGTGTCGCCGTCGTCTCCGGCGCCTCCAGCGGCATGGGCGCCGTCACCGCCGAACGCTTGGCGGAGCTCGGCGCGACCGTGGTTGTCCTCGCCCGGCGCCAGGAGCGCCTGGACAGCGTCGTCAAGAACATCGAGGCCGGCGGCGGCACCGCCCTCGCCATCGCCGTCGACGTCACCGACCGTGAGGCCGTCCAGGCGGCCGCGGCTCAGGTCGCCGACCGATTCGGCAAGGCCGACCTGGTGTTCAACAACGCCGGCGTTCAGCTGATCTCGGGCATCGAGGAACTGAAGGTCGACGAGTGGCAGCGCCAGATCGACCTCAACATCACCGGTCTGATGAACGTCATCGCCGCGTTCCTGCCCCACCTCACCGAGGCAGCCGCCGCCGGCAAGCCCGCGGACCTCATCAACACCTCCTCGATCGCGGCAACCCGGATCCTGGAGAAGTTTTCGGTGTACTCGGGCACCAAGGCCTACATCAGCCACCTCACCCGGCTGCTCCGCGTCGAGCTGGGCCGCAAGATGGTTCGCGTCGCCACCATCGAGCCCGGAATGGTCGACACCGAGCTGCCCGACCACGTGACCGACCCTGACGCCTCCAAGCTCATGGCCGACCTGATCCACGACATCGACGTCCTCCAGGGCGCCGACGTGGCCGAGACCGTGGCTTTCATGGCCGCTGTCCCCCGCCACGTGAACCTCACCGAGATCACCATCCTTCCCACCGCCCAAGCAGTCTGAGCCAGGGCACGCGTTGGGGCGGGGGAGAACAGCGGACGCTGTTCTCCCCCGCCCCAACGCGTGCCCCCACACGCTCATCGGCCCTGCCTCAGCGACGTTCCGTCGCGCCGCACCCGCGGTGTCCCCGTCGATCGCGCTTCGCCCTGCATGGGCAGAAGCCCGGGGCACTCTGTGACCTGACGAGGTCGACGCGGGCCGGCCACGCTGGTCGCGGGAGGCTCTGCCGTTCTCCGGCTCGGCCTGCTCAGTGCCGACAGGACGGCCTGCGCGCAGCGTCGGCCTCATCGAGGATGGTTTGCTCCCACTGCCGCCTTGTGGGTCCGGACGGACCAGGGCGGGATTCAGGCCGCGCTGCGAGCCACCGCGTCAGACGTTCTCGTATCTCGTCGGTACCGAATGCCTCGTCGGGCATCGTGAGCATGTGGCGAGCACGCGCCCAGGCGCGCATGACCGTCGGATCCTCAAGGGCACAGGCGAAACGTGCCGCCTTCAGACGGCCTTCGGCGTCTACCGGTGGAGCGATGACCCCGGAGAGCCTCGCTTCATTGTCCCGGTCTGCGATCACCTGAAGGTCGTACCAAGGCTTCAGTACGCGTTCCGCCCAGCGCCCGTAGGCGTCGGCGTACAAGTAGTGGTGGGCCGCCGTACCCGCAGTGGCGGCAATCCGCTGAGCGGCCCGGAGGGCGAGGGTCGTGCCCTGAGTGAGCGTGGGGTTGGTGTGGACGAGAGCATCGCCGACTCGCACCAGACCGGTGACAAGAGGTCCTCGCTCGTCTGCCGTGGGCCTCCATCGGTTGTGGAGGCCGGCCATGATGTGCACGCCTCCGACAGGCTCGGCGCCTTCGGCGAGCCAGGCGCCGGAGGAGGGGAACAGGACCGCAAGAGCGTCAAAGACGTTCGGATCCGTAAGGGCGGGCAGCGTGGGGTCCTTGGTGGCGCACACCAGGGCCACGCCCAGCAGATCGTTGTCCGAGGGGAAAGCGATGCTCAACGCATGCGGGGAGGCAGAGGTATAGGGGGTGCGGTGTCCGGGTCGTGTGCCGGACGGCATGCGGTACCAGCGGCAGGCGTAGGCCACGCCGACACGGTGGCGCTCACTCCGTAGTGGGCGGGCGACAAGGCCGTCGAGCCAGCTTCCGACAGGCGAACGCTGTCCTGCCGCGTCCACGACCAGGTCGGCATGCAACTGACCGCCTGCGAAAGTGATCCCGGTGACCTGAGGTGGCCGACCGGTGGTCTGTCGGGTCTGCAGGCCGAGCACCCGTGTGCCCTGAAGGAGGCGCAGGTTGCTCTGGAACTGCGCTGCTGAGCGCAGGGCCGTCTCCAGCAGGACGCGCCGCGTCCGCACGAGAACCAGGTGTTCGTCACCCTCACGGTAGGCGGGGCGGGCGTCGAACCAGTCGAGTTCGTGCTGCTCCCAAGCACCCAATCGCTTCAGATGGTCATAGACATCGGGGACCTCGGCCTTCAGCACCGCACGAGCCGGGCTGAGCAGCGCGTGCGGCTGGATCGCCTGGGGCACTCGGGGACGAGGCCAGTCGAAGAAGTCCTCGTCGAGGCGGCCGGTGACCGCACGCGCCTCCTGTTCGAGGAGCGTGACGTCGTGGCCGGCGCGGGCCAGGAAGAGCGCCGTCGCCGTACCGGTGATGCCTGCGCCGATCACGGCGATGCGTGCCACTGTGCGGAACCCTCTCGCTTCGGGGCGGGGGTGGGTAGAAACCCACCCCCTCCCGGTTCTGCCAGATCCCGTTGCTCCGACGTCCCCCGTCCCAGGGGGAAGCCTGACCGGCGGACGCGGCGAAAGGCCTCGGCGAACATCGCCTAACCCCTGAGGGCGGCATCGGTTCAGGGACGGGTGGAGTGCTCAGGCTCCGGCTGCCGGCCGACGGCCCGCCGCGAGCGAGGTCGTGGAGAAGGACAAAGCGGCCAACAAACGCAGCGCAGTTTCATCGGCGGTGTCTGCAGGAGTGGTACAGACGAACAGCGTCTGGTCGTCTTCTCCGGCAAGCGCCATGGCCTGGTGGGACACGGTGAGGTTGCCAAAATCGGTGATCAGAGCGGAGGCCAGACGATTGATGGCGAGGACGTCCGTGCGGCGGCCCAGGACAAATGCCGGGCAGTAGGCGGTGCCGAGGCGGTGCAGAAGTTGCTCCATGGCGGATGTCACCTGCTGCGGGTGGTGCCGGCGATGTACTCGCTCCGGTTGAGCGGCGAGACGGAACAGGTGGGCGCGTTCGACTCATCCAGGTGGAGGGCCGCCGCGAGAGCGTCCAGGACGGCACGCGATGCGGTCTTGCTGCGTCCTTGCTCAAAGCGTGTGTAGTAATCGACGCTCACACCCGCCAGCTGTGCGAGTTCTTCGCGACGCAATCCGGCCACGCGGCGGCGCGTCGTGGTCGGGAAGCCCACATCGGCTGGCTCAAGACGCGACCGGCTGGCCCTGAGAAAGCCTCCGAGGGTGACGAGGTTTTCCATGATTTCATCCTGCGGGAGTCAGGTGGCCTGCGAGGAGCTCCGAAGGTGGCCCTGTTTCTCCCAGGACGACGTGTCGCACTCTCGCGGTCGCGGCAGTCGTCGGCGCAGGACGCCTCCCCTCCATGCCGGTCGCGGCAAGAACACAGGACAGGCTGCGTCGCCCCTGATGAGCCCCTTGGTGGCGTTCTGCTTCCGGTTGGGTCTGCGACCTGTCGTCGGCTTCCTACGTAGCGGTCACCGATGCATCCCTTCACAGGTCGCTGACATCTTCGATCCGGCGGTTGCAGACAGGCCCGCCTACCGAAGCGATCATGGAGACAACATGACACCCAAGGGCATCACTTACACCGGGCTCGACGCGCTCCTCACCCCCGAGAAGTCGGTACTGCTCCTGATCGACCACCAGGGTGCCCAGTTCGCCGGCATGCGCAGCATGGATGCCAACCTGGTGGTCAACAACGTGACCGCCCTGGCCAAGGGCGCGAAGCTGTTCGACGTGCCGACCATCCTGACCACCGTTGTGGAGGACCGGGGTGGCCACATCATCCGCCAGCTCCAGGACGTCTTCCCCGACCAGACGCCGATCGACCGGACGGCGATCAACACCTGGGAAGACCAGCGCGTCGTGGACGCGGTCGCCGCCACCGGCCGTAAGGACCTGATCATGGCCGGCCTGTGGACGGACATCTGCCTGGCTTGGCCCGCCATCCATGCCATCGCGGACGGCTACCGCGTGTTCGCCGTGACCGACGCCTCGGGTGCCACCACCAACGAGGCGCACGAGCGCGGCATCGAACGCATGATCCAGGCCGGTGTCATCCCGACCTGCTCCGGTACCGTCATCTCCGAGTGGCAGCGGGACTGGGCCCGTGAGGAGACCGTGCCCGGCATGACGGAGATCCTCCTCGAGCACGGCGGCAGCTTCGGCACCAGCCTCGCCTGGGAACTGCAGCTCCTGGGCCAGAACAAGGGCTGACCCTGCGGCTGTACCGCAGAGGCCGCGCGGCCCCGGCGTTACCGCCCGGCCAAGCTGCGCGGCCGCTTTTTCCCGTCCGGCGCGCGCGGCGTGCCGCCCCACGATGAAGGACAGAGCGCTCCTGGCATCACTGGGGCATGGATCCGCCATCGCGCCGGACTCTCTTCGACGGAGACCAGGACCCTGCATGACTCACGTGCCACGCGTCGGGCCACCACCGCCGTTCGATCCGGAACTGGCCCGCTACCTGCCGTCGATCGCACAGGCCGTGCCGTCGACCATCCTGCCGGACATGATCCCAGCCCTGCGGGAGGTGATGGCCGGGACCGCGCCCACCGATGAGGACCTCACCAGAGGCGGAACCATCGACGTGGAGCAGCTCCGGATACCGGGAGCGGACGGCGCGCCCGAGGTACCGCTGCTGATCTGCCGCCCGCACGCTGCGACCGGCCCGCTCCCGGCGGTCTACTTCACTCACGGCGGCGGCATGATGCTGGGAGACAATCGCAGCCTCCTGGGCGAAATGCTGGACTGGGTACAGGAGCTCGGTCTGGTCCTGGTGTCCGTGGAGTACCGGCTGGCCCCGGAGCACCCGTACCCGGCGGGACTTGAGGATGTATACGCCGGCCTGCAGTGGACGGCGCGCCATGCGCAGCAATGGGGCATCGACCCCGCCCGGCTGGTGGTCAGCGGCCCCAGTGCGGGGGGCGGGCTCACAGCCGCGCTGACCCTTCTGGCCCGCGACCGTGGCGGACCGCCGCTGGTCGGCCAGCTCCTGGCCTGCCCGATGCTGGACGATCGCAACGACACGCCCTCCAGCCATCAGATGGCTGGGCTCGGGGCGTGGGATCGCACATCGAACAACACCGGATGGACTGCGCTGCTCGGCACGCAGCGAGGCAGTGAGGATGTACCCGCTTACGCGGCCCCGGCACGGGCGGAGGACCTCTCGGGCCTGCCTCCCCTCTTCATCGACGTGGGCTCGGCCGAGACGTTCCGCGACGAGGTCGTCGCCTATGCCGCGCGATTCTGGCAGGCAGGGGGCGACGCAGAGCTGCATGTATGGCCGGGCGGCTTCCACGGCTTCGACGCCCTTGTGCCGCAGGCGGCGCTGTCGCAGCAGGCGCGTGCGGCGCGGCTCGCCTGGCTGCGCAAGCGGCTGGAACGTTGAAGCCGGCGCCGCGACGACCGGCGCAGGTGGCTCCGCAACATCCTCCGGCGTCGGAACTCACCCTGATTGTTGACACGACAACATCGGGCTCACTATTTTTGTTGATGCATCAACCAAAGAGGGGTGTGGCCGCTCGTGCCGCGCACCCACGCCGGCGACACATCGAGGAGACCTCTTGAACATCACAGTGATCGGACGCGGACGGGTCGGAGGAGGCCTGGCCGGACTGTGGGAAGAGGCCGGCCACCAGGTCACCACCCTGGGCCGTGACGGCGGCGACGCCTCACACGCCGAGGTCATCGTCGTTGCCGTCCCGGGCCACACCATCGCCGACGCTCTACAGAAGGTCAGCGGCCTCGACGGGCAGGTGACCATCGACGCCACCAACCTCTACACCGCACGCAGCGAAGCTTTCCCCTCCCTCGCTCACCAGGTGAAGTCGATCATCGGCGGACCCACCGCGAAGTCCTTCTCGACCGTCTTCGCCGCCGCCTATCAGCAGATCTCCACTCAGCGGGTGACACCGAGCAACCTCTACGCCGCGGAGGCGGCCGCGAAGAGCGTCACCGAACGACTCATCCGCGACGCAGGCTTCGACCCGCTCTACGTCGGTGACCTCGCCCCCGGAGCCCGGCTCCTCGAGGACAGCTCGGGCCTCACCCGCGCCCTCGCCGGACAGATCGGCCCCTTCTTCTACCGCTACGCCGTCCCCGGCGAGCTCTAGACCGCCGCCCCCGATCACCCTTAAGCACGCACATAGGAGCCATCATGACCAGAATCGCGATCATCATCGGCAGCACCCGCCCGGGCCGTAACGGCGAAGCCGTGGCGAACTGGGTCTACGACATCGCCAAGCAGCGCACCGACGCAGAGTACGAACTCGTCGACATCGCCGACTACAAGCTTCCTCACCTCGACGAGGCCGCGCCTCCCTCGTTGGGGCAGTACACCCAGCCTCACACGAAGGCCTGGGCCGAGAAGATCGCGTCCTTCGACGGTTTCGTTTTTGTCACCCCCGAGTACAACCACTCCACCTCCGGGGCCCTGAAGAACGCCATCGACTTCCTGTACGGCGAGTGGAACAACAAGGCGGCCGGATTCGTCAGTTACGGCAGTGTCGGAGGCACGCGGGCCGTCGAGCACCTGCGTCTGGTCATGGGTGAACTCCAGGTAGCCGATGTACGCGCGCAGGCTGCCCTGTCGCTGTTCACCGACTTCACCGACTTCACCGAGTTCACCCCGGCGGCGCACCAGGTGGGGGCCGTCGAGGCAGTCCTGGAGCAGGTGGTGGCCTGGAGCGGCGCCCTTGCGCAGTTGCGCAAGGCTGCCTAGCACCAGGCGCACCTGGCACAACAGTCATGTCGCAACCGTCAGTTCGGCGGCACGCGGCGCAGGCCCCGTAACCGGAGCCTATGTCCGACCCGAGTGGGGCACCCTCAGCGCCGCCGCATTGCGGTCCGAGGGTGCCTTCACGCCTTTTCAGCCCGCCGGCTCCACGCCGATCACTTTCGCAGCCGACGGACCTGTCGGCGCACCCCAGCACAGCAGGAGCATCTGATGCCCGAGAGCAACGTAAGTGAAGCCGCCAAGGCCGTCGTGCGGCGCAACACCGAAGAGGTCCAGGGAGGCGGCGACTACGCTCTTTTCGACGCATTGTTCGCCGACGACTTCGTCGACCACACGCCGCAGCCCGGACGCACTCCGGACAAGGCCGGCGCGCTGGAGCTGTACAAGACGCTGCGCTCCGCATTCCCCGACTTCCACGCGGTGATCCACTGGCAGGCCACCGAGGGCAACCTCGTCACGACCTACAAGACCTACCACGGCACCCAGGAAGGCGAGTTCTTCGGCATCGCCCCCACCGGCCGGACGATCCAGTTCGAGACCGTCGACGCGATGCGTGTCATCGACGGCAAGATCAGTGAGCATTGGGGCGTGGCCAACCTCTTCTCGCTCATGGAACAGCTCGGAGCACGGCCGAGCGCGCAGTAGAACTCGGGGTGCACCACGACGGGCCGGCCGCACTCGCGGCCGGCCCGCCCATGCACCCGGGCCGACATCGGATGTATGGCGTCTCGTATCAGACGGGAAGGCGCGTGCAGGCCGGGAGGCTGCGTGCGTGGGCAATTCGTGAGCGGCACTCCAGTTCCCGCCCGCGAGGGCGGTCTGCGGCCGACGCACAAACACAGCGGGATCGCCAACGGGGAGTCAGTGAAGCTGGGGGGCGTTTCTGGACAAGGCCGCTGTCGGGTCGCAAAGCTGAGCCGGGAGCGATGAGCGCAGCTGGACGGCCTGGACCGCAGGCCGCGCACCAGGGCGGGCGGCGCACCGCGACCCGGTGGACGCCATCCGTCGGCAGCACCAATGTGAGGCGTACGCTGCGCCGTTTGGCGAGGTCGCCGAGTACGAGACTCACATGTCGCGCGTGTACTTCGGCACCATCGCTCCGGGATGCGCGCTACTGGAACGACACCCGCGCCCTCCAGGACAACGAACCCCTGGTCTTCGCTGTGCGTCTCGAGGCACCGGCGCATCTCGCCGCCGCGGCCCGCAGTTCGGTTGTCCTACGGCTGCATCAGGAGCTACGCCGACAGCCAGTGCCGCAGGGCACGGGTAAGCGCAGGCATGACGGCGTAGGACATCAGGGTGCTGAAGAGGCATGCGACGAGGGCTGTCCGCGCGAGCAGCGGCAGGGGGGCCAGCACAGGCTGCAGCAAGGTGCTGGTGAGCAGGGAGAGCGGGAAGATGCCGAGCACTGCGGTGAGCGTCATCTTCCATCGTGCCGGCACCCGGGCGGATCCGTCCGGTGGGAACCAGCCTTCCAGGCCGGTGAGCCGGCGCCGGGCCACTTCTTGGTGGTGGCCGTCGGCGCGGGCGAACCAGGCAGCGCGTTCCACTGAGTCATGCCAGCGGGTGTAGGCCTCGGCGTCTTGGAAGCGGTGGACGAGATACCACGGCTCGCCGAGGCCGGCAGGACGGAACAGCCCATAGCCCAGATGCCCGGGGAAGGCAGCGGCCGCATCCAGAATGCCTTGAGCCCACTGCTCGAATTGCGTCTCGTAGCCGGGGTCGACTCGGCGGGCGATGAGCACGGCAACCTCGCCGGACGGGTGGGGCTGTGTCGCCTGTTCCGGCCCGGCTTCGGGCATGTCGAACTCCGCGGTGAGTGGGAAGGCAGGGGCTGCTGGTGCAGGAGGATCCGGCTGGGCGGGTATCGGACTCCCCTCGCGTGCGCTGTGCAGGGTCGTCGAAGTGGCCAGGTGGCGTGCCGGGGTCGGCACGCCACCTGTCGGGTGCTTGCTCAGTGGGCGGTCTGGCCTCCGTCGACGACGAACACACCTCCGGTGGTGAAAGACGCGGCCGATGAAGCAAGGTGCAGCACCATGCCGACGATCTCTTCCGGATCGGCTGCGCGCCCCATCTGGGGGCCGGCCATGACGATGTCCCGCTTGACCGGGTCGTCGAGCCAGGGCTGGGTCATGGCGGTGTGGGTGAGGCCGGGGGCGAGGGCGTTGACGCGGATTCCGGCCTTGGCGTAGTCGACGGCGGCGGCCTTGGTGAGGCCGATGACGCCGTGCTTGGCGGCCACGTAAGGGGCCATGTCGGGGTCTCCGATGAGACCTGCGATGGAGGCGGTGTTGATGATGGAGCCGCCACCGGCGGTGATCATGTGGGCGATCTCGTACTTCAGGGAGAGGAAGACGCCCTTGAGGTCGACGGCGATCGCCTTGTCCCAGTCCTCTTCGGACTGCTGGGCGAGAGGGGCGGGCGGCACGAAGACGCCAGCGTTGTTGAAGGCGATGTGCAGGTCTCCAAAGGTGTCCACGGTGGTGGACACCAGGCGGTCGACATCGCGGGCGAGGGTGACGTCCGTGGGGACGAAGAGACCTCGGCCGCCCTCCTTCTCGATGAGCTCGACGGTGTCGTTGCTGCGTTCGTCGACGTCTCCGATGACAACGACTGCGCCCTGCCGGGCGAAGGCGAGGGAGGCCGCGCGGCCGATGCCGGTGGCTCCTCCGGTGACGAGAACGATCTTGCCTGTGAAGTCGAGGGGGTTGTCGGTCACAGCGTCCATCTCCTGGCCAGTGGTGCGGTGCGTTTGCATGCGGGTGGGGCCGCCGACCGGGTCCTGTATGCGTGGGCAGGACCCGGCCGGGGCGGATCGGGGGGTCAGAAGGTGACGGTGACCTTGCCGCGGATGTGGTTGGCGGCGTAGTCGAGGAGGGCCTGGCGGGCCTGGCCGAAGCTGTAGTCGGAGTCGATCTCGATGCGCAGGGTCCCGCGTGCGGCTTGGGCGGCGAGAGCTTCCAGGCGGCCTTCGGGTGCACGGGTCCCGCCGTAGGCGGCGCTGACCTCGCGGTCGAAGGCTGCGGGGCCGCCCAGTGGGGACACCAGCCGGCCGCCGGGCTTGGCCGCCGCTGCGGTGGTGGCGAGCGCGGGGCCGGCGTGGGCGAGATCGATGACCGCATCGACGCCGCCGGGTACCAGACGGTGTGCCGCCTGGGCCAGGTCGCCTGCGCGGTAGTCGAGCGTGTGGTCGGCTCCGAGGCGGTGCAGGAAGTCGCTGTCGCTGTCGCGGCCGCCGGCCAGGACGGTCAGGCCGGCTCGCTTGGCGAGCTGGACGGTGAAGGATCCGACGCCTCCGCTTGCACCGACGATGAGGACACTGCCGTGGAGAGGAACGCGGGTGATGTCGAGCAGCGCGGCGGCGGTGAGTGCGCCGGTCGGCAGGGCGGCGCCCTGTGCGGGCGTGAGCGCAGCGGGGCGTCGGGCGGCCGAGGGCGCGTCGCTGATGAGGGCGTACTCGGCCAGGGCCCCGGAGGGGATGCTGTTCCAGGCGATGACCGGGTCGCCGACGACGAATCGCGTGCTGCCTTCGCCGACAGCTTCGACGGTGCCACTGATGTCGACGCCGGGGACGAAGGGGTGCGTGGCCGGGATGGCCTCGCGCATGGAGCCGGTGACAAGGACCTTGTCGACCGCGTTGATCGAGGCGGCTTCCATCCTGACCAGGAGTTGCCCGGGCCCGGGGACGGGCGTGGGCAGGTCGGTGAATTCCAGTTCTTCCAGGGGTCCGTAGGACCGGGCAACCAGCGCCTTCATGATCGTTCTCCTCCGTGTCCCGGTTCTCAGGGTGAGGGGCCGGGCGGGTTCGGCGAGCCGATCAGGTGTGCCGTACCCTCGTTTTGTTGATGCATCAACATTACATCGATGTTGATGCATCAACAAGTGGTCGATGGTCGCCCGGGAGCCGCCGGGCGGGTGAGGTCAGTCGCTGACGCGGCTGGCCGCCGTGTAGCGCCACGGCTCGTACTCGGGATGCCGGGCGCTCCACCCTGCGATGAAGGGGCACACGGCGAGGAATCGGGTGTCCGTCCTCTTGACCATGTCCAGTCCCGCCCGGGCGAGGGCGGAACCGACACCTCGGCCTTCGAATTCGGGATCGACCTCGGTGTGGACGAAGGCGATCAGCCGCTTGGCGGGCAAGTATTCGGCGATTCCCGCGAGCCGCCCGTCCACGTACGCCTCCAGACGCTGGTGGTCGGTGACCTCGCGCACGGTGATCTGCGACATGTCCTGCACCATCACTTCTCCGTTCCTGGCAGGCCCGTCCGCTCCTCGGCGGCGCGGCGCCCGCATGCCACCCTCTCCGGTTGCGACGGCCCGGAGCATCGGCGATCCCCACCTACGTCACGCCCTTGCCATGCGCGGGAGCTCCCGCGAACCCGCAGCCCGTGTCCGTCAGCGGACCCGGCCTCGCACCTTGAGAGGCAGGGGCGGAAGTTCCGGAGCTGGCAGCGGCGCTCCGTCGAAGCCGTCGATGCGGCCGAAGCGTTCGGCGGCGGCCGTCCACTCGCTGCGCGCTTGCTCGATGTCGCCCTGGCTGCGGCCGATGAAGTTCCACCACATGACGATCTTTTCCTCGAACGGTTCGCCGCCCAGGAGCAGCAGGCCGCAGTCGGAGTCGGCATGGAGTCCGAGCGCGTCGCGTCCGCATCCGAGGTAGAGCATGGAGCCCGGGCCGACAGACCGGCCGTCGATGCGGACGGTCCCGGACATGGTGAGCACGGCGTGTTCGAAGTCCCGTTGCAGAGGCAGCGTGATGTCGGCGTCTGCCGCGAGTGCGATGTCCACGCCGAGCAGGGGCGAGTAGGTCGTGCCGGGTGAGCGGGTGCCGTCGATCTCGCCCAGGATGACGGTGGCGTGCAGGCCGCTGCGTGAGGTGAGGGTAGGCAGGTCGGCGTGGTGCTCGAAGGCGGGGGCGGTGTCCAGGTGGGCTCCGGGCAGCGCCACCCACAGCTGTGCCCCGTGCAGAAGCGGTGCGTGTTCGCGGGGTGACTGCTCGGCGTGCGAGATGCCGTGTCCGGCGGTCATCAGCCCCAGTTCGCGGGAGCGGACCGTCTGGAGGCTGCCGAGGCTGTCGCGGTGCAGGACTTCGCCCTGATGCAGCCAGCTGACAGTCTGCAGGCTGGTGTGAGGGTGGGGCGGGACCCACATGCCGGGTTCGTCGGCGATGTCGTCGGGCCCGTAGTGGTCGACGAAGCACCACGCGCCCACCATGCGGCGGCCGAGATTGGGCAGCAGCCTGCGCACCTGCGTGCTGCCTCCCAGGGAGGCCAGGCGGGGCTCCAGCAATTCGTGGACCGGCTGACCGGGGACTGCCTGGCGTCCTCCGCGTAGAGCCGGCTGAGGGGTCGTGTCCAGATTGCTCATGTCTGCGTCCTGCGGGTGCGGGGCGTTGCCGCTCGGTGGGTTGTCACAGCGCGAAGCGGGTCCGGTGTGCTTCCGGCACCAAGACAAGGAAGTCGTCGGGGTGCTTGGCGATGTAGGCGCGAATGAAGGGGCAGTACGGAAGGACCTTCAGGTGCTGCTCCTGGGCCGCCAGCAGGGCGCCCCGGGCGAGCACCTGGCCCAGGCCATGGCCGGCGAACCGCTCGTCGATGGCGGTGTGCAGGAAGGCGATCTCGTCGTGGAAGCGGTGGTACTCGGTGAACCCGGCGAGTTCGTCCTGCTCGAAGATCTCGAATCGCGATTTCTCGCGGTGATCCTTCACCCTTGCCGACATGGTTCCTCCAGCGGTGTGTGCTGCTCGGGGCAGCCGTCAGATGCTTGCCGCGCCCCGGAGGACACTGGTTCGCAGGCCCACCGCCGCATGGTCAGGTGCGCGCGAACAGACGTCCGGCGCTGGGCGTGCGGCGTCCTTCAGCCTTCCAGGGCGGGCACGCAGGCCGCATCGGCGAAAGGCACCTACCGCGTCGGCCCGGCAACCGCAGGACGGCGGGGGCTTGTCGCGCGACCCTCGTCCGATTCTTGTGCTGCTAGGCGGTCATCCCGGTCTCCGGGTGCCATTGCGTGGGCTGCTGGTCGGAGGCGTGCATCAGGCGGTAGCGGCCGGGGGAGATGCCGTGCGCGCGCTTGAAGGCGTTGGCGAACGCGTACTGCGAGCCGTAGCCCACCTGGTGCGCGATGGCTTCGAGCGAGGTGGTGCCGTTCTTGAGCAGGCGGGCAGCGACGCTGAGCCTCCACCAGGTCAGATAGGCCAGTGGCGCCTGCCCCACCAGGCCGGTGAACCGGCGGGCGAAAGCGGCCCGTGACAGATTGCCCTTCCTGCCCAGGTCCTCCACCGTCCAGGCACGTGCGGGATCCTCGTGCATGGCGCTGAGCGCTGCGCTGACAGCCGGGTCGGCGAGCGCGGCGGACCAGCCGGGAGCTCCACGGTCGGACTCGTCTTCGAGCCAGGCGCGCAGCATGTAGATGAGCAAGAGGTCCAGCAGCGTGGACAGGGCAGAGACAGATCCTTGCTGCGGGTGCTGCAGTTCGCTGCCGAGCAGGGACACCGCGGAGTGCAGAGCGGGGTGACGGCCGAACTGCGATCGCAGATGGATGACCTCCGGAAGGGTGGCCAGCAAGGGGTGGGACTGTGATCGGTCGAGCTGGTAGGCCCCGCACAGCAGGGAGGTGGGGCCGTCCTCCTCCGCATGGCCCAGGTCTGCCAGAGCGTGCTCCGAGCCGTGGGGGGTGAGCACGACGTCGCCGACGTTCAGGGTGCGCGGCGTGCTGTTGTCGGTCAGCAGTCGGCACGAGCCGCTCAGCACGATGTGGAAGCCGGCTCCGGCGAACGGCGCGAAGGGGGTGTGCCAGGCGCCTTCGCGGTCCTCTCGGTTGGCGAACGGGCGGCCGGAGCGGAGCGAGGCGACAACATCACTGAGCACATCCATACCCTCAAAGGTATCGGATGAGTTAATAAAGAAGGCTTGGGATTTACTCATCGTCTTGCCTTCTGGACTTTTAATGGGCTGCCACCCTAGATGTTGCGGATCGCGCGGCCGGGCAGTGCTGCCGTGTCCAGCTCCCCGTCACACACCACGAGCCGGCCGGCGACCAGGACGTGCGTGATGCCTGTGGAGGCGCGCAGCGGGGTGGCGAAGGAAGCCCGTTCGGTGACGGCCTGCTGGTCGAAGATCGTGATGTCGGCGTCACAGCCGATCCGGATGCGGCCCTTCGTTCGCAAGGAGGGCGCGCCCGCTGCGGCGATATCGGCCGGGACGAGGGTCATGCGGGCGATGACCTCGGACAGGGTGCGCCGGGAGGCAGTGCCTGCGAACAGGCGCAGGGTGCGGCTGAAGGTGCCGGCCCCGCGGGGGTGGGTGGGGGCGGCCTCCGGCGGCGGCCAGGCGGACGGGGTGACGTTGGTGGGCATGGCATCGCTGGCGACGGCGGTGTGGTCGCCGAACAGGGCGCGCTCGAGCAGGTCGCGTTGGGCGGCGCCGGTTTCGCGCAGAGGTTCGAACAGGACGAGGGTTTCGGGACGGTCGCGGCGCAGGCGACGCAAGGTGGCGGTGTCGGGCAGCGGTCGGCCGGTGACGGGGTCCTTGACGGCGTGATGATCGAGCCCGGCGTCCTTGAGCAGGTCCGGAGCGAGGAAGGGGGCCCCGACGGGGGTCATCGCTGTCGCGTAGGGGTAGGCCTCCGTGGTCAGTACGGCGCCCTTGTCCCGGGCTGTGCCCAGGGCTTCGGTTACGGCGTCGATGTGGCTGCGGGCGGTGGAATTGACGTGGCAGCAGTGCAGGTGGGCTCCGGAGTCCAGCGCGACGCGGACCAGTTCCTCGACGCCGTCGACGGGACCGGCGGGGTTGAAGGCGCGCAGTTCGCGGATGTGGGTGAACGTGGTCATGCTGTGGGCGCGGGCGAGTTCGGCCATGCCGTGGAACTCCGCGGTGCCCGCACCGGCGCAATAGCCCAGGAGCATGCCGATACCGATGGCGCCTTCTGCCAGCTGGGTCTCGACGATCTGTGTGATGCGGACTGTCTCCGCCCGGGTGGCGTGCCGTTGCCAGGCGGGGTTTCCGAGATCCTTGAGGACGGTGTGGGCCGGCATGGGGGTGTCGGCGAGGACGGCCATGCGGGCGGCGGCCCAGGAAGCGGAGTAGCCGTAGTGGATGGGACGGCCTTCGTCCGCGGCCTGACGGTAGAGGGCGCTCACGGGGCCGGCGCCGGCTTCGAGTTCGAGGGCGGTGGTGACGCCGTCGAGGGCCTGCAGACGCAGGCCGGTGAGGTCCTGGGCGTGGCTGTGCAGGTCGATGAAGCCGGGGCAGGCCACGAGCCCGGTGGCGTCGATCCGGGTGAGTGCGTCGAGTGGCGATGCTGTGAGGTGCGTGATGCGGCCGCGGTGAATGCCGATGTTCAGGACGTCGTCCAGGCCCGTTTCCGGGTCGATGACCCGGGCCCGCTCGATGACGGTGTCGAGCATCAGGTCACCGCCCCGCGGGCCGGGATCGGCAGGATTCCGACGGAGCGGCCGCCGCTGATCAGGTGATAGGCGCCGTAGAGGTTGATGGTGGTGTCGCAGTGGCTGGGCAGCAGCAGGATCCATTGCTGGTCCCCGGAGTTGCGGACGAGGCCGTGCTCGTCGCCGGCGACGGTGTAGGTGGCACCGTGGGGGTGGACGACCTCGGGCATGCCGTCTTCGGTGCTGACGGCCTTCCATCCCGTGTCCACGACGGCCAGGTCCTTCTCGGGTTGGCTGACCACCTGCGTCAGGACGTGCAGGGCCTTCTCGAAGTGGATGTTCTGTATGCCGGCGTAGTGCGCGTCCATGACCGCGTACGAGCCGGGCTGCACCTCGGTCACCACGCCGGACTCCGGGGCGAACTCGCAGCTGCCGGTGCCGTCGGTGCTGACTTCCTCGACGCGCAGGCCCAGGGCGGCTATGGCCTGCGCCGCCTCCCGCACGCGCGCGTAGATGCGATGCGCCTCCACGCGCCGCTGCTCCACGTCGGGGATGTGCTGGATGTGTCCGCCGTAGCCCTGGATTCCGCGGAAATGCAGGTGAGGGCTGTCGGCGCAGAGCTGGGCGAGCTCGGCGGCGGCCCGGACGCTGCGGACGCCGGTGCGCCCCTGGCCCACCTCGAGGTCGACCAGAACGGGTAGGACGACCCCGCGCCGGCCGCAGGCGGCGTTCAAGTGGCGCACTGACTGAACGCTGTCGACGACGACACACAGGTCCGCCAGGCCGGCCAGGTCGAGCAGGCGGCTGGTCTTGCTCGCGGGTACGGGGCAGGTGAGGAGGATGTCGCGGATTCCCGCGTGGGCCATCACTTCGGCTTCCGCCAGCTTGGTGACGCAGATGCCGCGTGCGCCCGACGCGATCTGCTGCGCGGCGATCCAGGGGCTTTTGTGCGTCTTGGCGTGCGGACGCAGGGCGATGCCGTGCTCGTCCGACCACGTCTGCATGCGGGTGAGGTTGGCCGTCAGCTTGTCGAGGTCGAGCAGCAGGGCCGGTGTGGGGACGCCGGTGAGGTCCAAGGGCATGTCGTTCACTTCCAAAGACGGCAGGCAAGAAGGGTCGGGCGCAGGGCGCTGAGACGGCGCACCCTCGTTTTGCCGGCGCGCCGGGGACGTGGGTGCGGGTGTGTCCCCGGCGGGCAGCGCAAGGGCTACTGCTTCGTTGTCGGCGCGGCCAGCGGCGCCCATTGCTTGATGGTGAAGTCGCTTCCTTCGCGGACGACTTCGGCCGCTCCGGCGCCACCGAGGTGGGCCGGGATGATCAAGGCGTTGGTGTCGGCGGCTTCCTCCATCATCCGGCGGCGGCTGACGGCTGCCTGCCGCTGGTCTTCGCTCAGGCAGGTGTCGTGGTCGGGGGTGAGGAACTGCAGCGGGGTGTGGACCAGGTCGCCGACGAAGAAGGCACGGTCCGCGCCCGAGTGCAGCCTGAGCACTGTCGAGCCGGGGGTGTGACCGGGCGCGAGCTGGAGGGTCAGCCCCGCGGCGATGGTGTGGTCGGTTCCTTCCCAGACCAGGGCCTGGCCGGCGTGGCGGACGGGCAGCACGCTGTCGTTGAAGGCTGCCCTGCTGTCGGCCGGGTCACCGAAGTCGGCCTTGCGGGTGATGTTGTTGGCGGGGTTCCAGTAATCGAAGTCCGCCTTGTGGATCAGGTACCGGGCGTTGGGGAAGGTCGGCACCCATTCGCCGTTCTCCAGCCGGGTGTTCCAGCCGACGTGGTCGGTGTGCAGGTGAGTGTTGACGACCGTGTCGACGTCCTGGGGCTGCACGCCGATGGCGGCAAGCTGGTGGAGGAAGTCGCCGTCGCGGTTGCCCATGAGGCCATCGGTGCGCGGCTTGTCGTTGCCCATGCCGGTGTCGATGAGGATGGTGCGGCCTCCCCCGCGCAGGACCCAGGTCTGCATGTGGGCCTGGTAGTCACCGCTCGCAGCGTCCCAGAAGTGCGGGTCGAGCCACTGCTGGTGCTCTTGCCAGGCCTCGTCGGGGATGGACGGGAACAGCACGCCGACCGGCGCGAAGCGGCCGTGCCATTCGGTGACGCGGGTGATGTCGAAGTCTCCGAGAGTGAAAGTCTGCATGCCTCGACGGTACGGAGCAGAAATAAGACGCTCAATAATCGAGAGTGCCCTCTTGATGCGCGATCGTCTTCAGTAAGAGGTTCCACCTGCTGAGAGCGACGCTTGACCAGCCATAGCTGTGCCGCCGTCCAGGGACCGCGAGAGCCAAGGGCTCGCCAAGTCCAAGAACTGTGCTCCGCCGCGCCTTGTGACGGCGTCTGCGCAGGTCGCCGCAGAGCGACAAGACGGCATAGACGGCCCGTAGACGCCGGGTCGATCAGCCGTAGGCGCACGCGGTCCAGGATCAGGCACCGAGGGCGGCCCGGGCCGCTTCTCACGTGACGTCGTTGCACCACCTGGGGGAACACATGCTCATTGCCGCTCCAGCTGCACATCGCAGAGAGGGCGTCGGCGCCGTCGGCCGAATGCACGGCCGGGCCAGGGAGATCTCTGCCCTCGAGCAGCTCGTCGAGGAGTGCCGAGGCGGCCGGAGCCGGACACTGGTGCTGCACGGGGAGGCGGGCATCGGCAAGACCGCATTGCTCGATCACGTGCAGGCGGTATCGCGGGGCGTCCAGGTGGTCCGGCTGGACGGAGTCACGAGCGAGGAGCAGCTGCCTTTCGCCGCAGTTCAGCGGCTGTGTGCTCAGCTGCGTGGAGACATTGCCGCCCTGGCCGCCCCGCAGCGTCACCTTCTCGTGTCCCTCCTGGGGCCGCGGTCCGCCACTTCGCCGCCCTCCTCGCTGGACGTCGGTCTTGCCGTACATGGCCTGCTGGCCGCAGCGGCGCGTCGGCATCCGCTGCTGTGTCTGTTCGACGAGGCGCACCGGCTGGACGAGGCGTCCCGGGAAAGTGTGGCGATCGCCGCGCGCCGCTGCACCGACGAGCGGGTGGCGATCATCTTCGCCCTGCCCCAGGCAGACGGCTGCACTTCCCTCGCGTCGCTACCGCGTCTGTCTGTTTCTCCGCTGGCCGAGCAGGCTGCGCAGGCGCTGCTGGCGGACCATCTGCATGCCCCGCTCGACGCCCGGATCTGCGAGCGCCTGGTGGCTGACTCCCACGGCAGCCCGCAAGCATTGCTGTCCGTGCTGGGCGCCCTCTCCCCGACCGAGATGACTCGCGTCCGGCCTGAGGCGACCTCCAAGCGGCTGCCCGTACCGCACGAGCGTGTGCGGCAGATGGACGGGCTCAGTGCACCGGCGAAGCAGGCGCTGCTGGTAGCCGCAGCGGAACCCCTGGGCGACGTGGTGACCGTGCTCGAGGCCCTGCAGTATCTGGGGCTCGGTCAGCGCTCCCTGGCCGAAGTGCAGGCCAGTGGCCTGGTGGACTTCGGAACCCGTGTCAGGTTCGCCCATCCACTGGTCCGCACAGCCGCCTACGCGACAGCGGAGGTCACCGAACGCCGCTCGGCCCATCACGCTTTGGCACATGCGTGCGATCCACGTTTCGCCGAACAGCGGGCATGGCATCGCGGGCAGGCGGCGCCGTCCTTCGACGACGCGGTCGCGGCCCAGCTGGAAGAGACTGCCGAGAAGGCCACCGGCCGGGACTCGGTGACGGCTGCGGCGCTATGGGAATTGTCGGCCGGGCTGACCACCGACCGCAGGCGACGCGCATCGCGGCTGCTCGCCGGCGCAGCGGCCCGGCGCCGGGCAGGAGGACTGGAGCAGGCGCTGGACCTGCTCGACCGCCTGCACACATCAGCGCTCGGCGACGAGGACCGCGCCCGGGCCGACGCGCTGCGGGCACAGACCCAGTACAGCCTGCACCGCAACGCGGCCGCCGTGCATGCGTTGCATGAGGTTGCCGTCCGCGCCCGCTCCCTCAGCCCTGAACGCGCGCGCGGCCCCCTGCTGGAGGTCATGGCGGCCGCCGTCCACGCCGGCAGGTTCTGCCCCGCGGAAGACCTCGCCGCCGCCGCCCGGGCCGCCTACTGCGCGCCGGGCACCGCCATGCGTCCGCCGGAATTGCTGCTCGAAGCGGTGGCCACGCAGACAGTGAAGGGTTACGCAGCGGCAGTGGCACCCCTGCGCCGCGCCGTCAACGCCTACCTGGCGGCACCCGCGGGCGAGGACCTGGAGGCGAGCGGCAGCTGGATGGCCTGCCAGGCCGCCGTCGATGTGTGGGACAGCCACGCGTGGCAGCAACTGGCGGACCGTCGCACGGCGGCCGCCCGGCGGCAGCGTGTCACGGCCGCCCTGCCGTCGGGTCTGGCACAGCAGGCGATGGCCCGTATCCACGGCGGCCGACTCAAGGAGGCCGCGGAACTCATCACCGAAGCGGACCAGATCAGTCAGGCCATCGGTGCCACGCCGATCCGTCATGCCGCCCTGGCCCTGGCGGCCTGGAGCGGCGACGAGAGCCACATGAGAGTTCTCGTCGCCTCCATCAGCAAGGAGGCGGACAGACGGGCGGAAGGCAGGCTGCTGACCACCGCCGAATGTGCGCAAGCAGTCCACCTCAACGCCTTGGGCCGATACGAAGCGGCGTTGGCCGCCTGCGTCGGCGCGACACAGCGCGACGAGCCGGCCTTTCGCAACTGGCTGCTGCCGGAGCTGGTGGAAGCTGCCGTACGCACCCGGCACCTGGACGAGGCGGCCGCGGCCACCGCACGGTTGGAGGAGTGTGCGCGGCTGACGGGCACGGGCTGGGCTCAGGGCCTTCACCTGCGCGCGCAGGCAATGCTCTCAGACGGCCCCGAGGCAGGTGACCTGTTCCGCAGATCCGCGCGGAAGCTGACCGCTGCCGGCGCAATGCTCCAGGCCGGACGCACCCATCTGACGTGGGGCGAGTGGCTACGCAGGGCCGGACGGACAGCGCAGGCCCGTGTGCCGTTGCACGCCGCGTACGAGATCTTCGACCGCGCCGGTGCCCGTGCGTTCGCCGCACGGTGCGCCGGGGAACTCGCCGCCGCCGGTGCACGGCCGGCCCGCAGCGTCATCAGTGCGCCCTCGGCGCTGACCGCGCAGGAACAGCGCATCGCGGACCGGGTGGCGCAGGGCGAAACGTCGAAGGAGGTTGCCTCGGCGCTGTTCCTGTCGCCGCGGACCGTGGATGCGCACCTGCGCAGCATCTTCCGCAAGCTGGGCATCTCCTCCCGCCGAGAGCTGCGCCACAAGCCGATGTCGGCGCACGGGGAGAGCCGCTGAAGCGGGCCGGAGCCAGACGACCTGGAGTGATCATCCAGCATCCCTTATAGTTGACGTGACAACATCCTGAGGCACGCGAACCCATACCTGGGACGTCTTCAGCGCAGTTCACGCACAGCGAGGCTCATATGGCGGAAGCGGGCATCCCGGGCATCCGGTTCTCGCTGCTCGGACGGCTTCGGGCGTATCGCGGAACTGAGCAGATCGATCTCGGTGCCCCGCAGCAGCAGGCCGTGGCGGCTGCACTGCTGCTGGCTCACGGCCGGTCGGTCAGCATGAGCGATCTCGTCGATGCGATCTGGGAGCGCCCGCCGCGTTCACCCGCTTCCGTGATCCGCACCTACGTCTGGCGTCTGCGGCACACGCTGGAGCCCGACCAAACCCGGTCCCAGCCCTGGCAGATGCTGCAATCGGCAACCGGTGGCTACCTCCTGCACGTCGACGACGACCGCGTGGACTGGCGCATCTTCCAGCAGCGGCTCGGCCAAGCCCGGGCGGCACACGCGGGCGGTGACCCCGCAGCCGCACGGCGGCTGTACGACGAGTGCCTCGGCCTGTGGCACGAAGACCCGCTGACCGGAGTGCCGGGGCCCCTGGCGGCCAGCGAACGCTCCGTCATGCAGCGCCAGCGCCTCGACGCCCTCGAAGCACGCCTTGAGACCCTCGTCGCTGAAGGGCACTTCGCGGAAGCGGCCACCGATGCGGCTGCCCTGGCGGAGCAGCACCCGCTGAGGGAGGGCCTGGTCCAGCTGCTCATGCAGGCCCTCTACCGCAGCGGCCGCCAGGCGGAGGCCTTGGCCGTCTACCGCAAGGCCCACCGGCTCCTCGACGAAGAACTCGGCGTGCGCCCCGGACCCGGACTCCAAGCCCTGCAGGCAGAGATTTTGCAGGCCCGCCGGCCAGCGTCGGGCGACGCGGGCATCGTGCAGCGCAGAACACCGGTACCGCGCCAGATTCCGCACGCCATCGCCGACTTCACCGGCCGTGTGCAAGAGATCGAGCGCATCCGGGACACGCTGACGGGCCATACGGCGGAGGCCATGCCCATCGTGCTGGTCAGCGGCATGGGCGGCGCCGGCAAGACGTCTTTGGTCATGCACAGCGTGCAGCCGGTGCTCCCGTCCTACCCGGACGGGCAGCTGTACGCGGATCTACGGGGCGCCGACGGCACTCCAGCCGACCCGGGGACCGTGCTTTCCTCGTTCCTGCGCGCGCTCGGCGAAGCCGATGCCTTCATCCCGCAGGACCTGAACGAACGCTCCGCACTGTTGCGCACGCTGCTGGCGCAGCGACGTGCTCTGATCATTCTCGACAACGCAGCCGACATGAACCAGGTGCTTCCGCTCCTGCCCGGCTCTCCGTCCTGTGCCGTCGTCATCACCAGCCGCAACACTCTGGCGACCCTGCCGGTCAGTCTTCGGCTCAGCATCGGCGCCCTGCCCACCGAGGAGGCGCTGCGGCTGTTCACCAGACTGGTCGGCGGCGGGCGCGTCGCGGCCGAGCCGCACACCGCGCGGCAGGTGCTGGCTGCGTGCGGAGGGCTGCCTCTGGCCATCCGCATCATCGGATCCCGCCTGGCAGCCCGCCCCGACTGGAGCATGGAGCAGCTCGCCGAGAGGCTCTCCGACGAACGGCACCGGCTGTCCGAACTGAGCGTCGACGCCGTCGCGGTGGCGTCGAGTTTCGCCCTCGGCTACGCCCAACTCGACGACTTGGGACGGCGGGCGTTCAGACTGCTCGCCGTCCCCGCACAGAGCGGCTTTGACGCCTCCACGGCGGCCGCCGTCCTGACCGAGCCGGAGGAAGCCGTCCGGCCGACGCTGGAGCGGCTTGTGAATGCGGGCCTGCTGGAGTCGCCGGCTTGGGACCGCTACCGCTATCACGACCTCGTGCTGCTGTTCGCGCAGCGCCTGGCTGCCGACATCGACGCACCGGCGGACCGCCATGCGGCACTGGGCCGACTGCTGGATCTGCACCTGTTCACCGCATCGGGTTCGTATCACATCTTCCGTCCAGGTCACACGGTCCCCAGGACCGCACTGCCCTCCCCACGAAGCGGCCCACGGTTCAAGAACGAACAGGCTGTGCTGGCATGGGCGTCCTCGACTTTGAGCGACATCCTGCGGCTCTTGCAGCAGACCGCCCGCACACACACCGACCGGGCAGCCACCCTGCTTCTGATGCTCGATGCCGTCTTGATGAACGCCCACCGGTGGCACGAGGTGGTGCCGGTGGCCACGGCGGTCACCGAAGCGGCCGCCACCAAAGGGGACGTACGCGCAGAGGGCCGGGCTCGTTACATGCTCGCCGGGGCACTCACACAGGTCGGCCGCATGGACGACGCCCGCGGGCACATCCAACGTGCTCTCGACTTGGCCGAACTCGTCGGTGACGCGGACATCCACGGAATGGCACTCAACGTCCACGGCATCATCATCGGACTGGCCGATCCCGCCGGTGCGATCAGCCACCACCTCCAGGCTGCCGCCATCGCAAGCCGACACGGCAACACCTCACTCGAAGCACTCGCCCTGAGCAACATGGTGCAGACGAAGCTGCGGATGGGTGTCGTCGACGACGAGACGGCCACGGCGTCGCAGCGCCAGTTGCAGCTGCACCATGAGAACGGCGACCGCTACGGGGAGGCCTTCGGCCTGTACCGCCATGGCCAGGTTCTGCTGGCCCAGGGCAAGCCGCATGAGGCGATCGACGCCCATCTGCGCACGCTGGCTCTGTTGGACGAGGACGAACAGGAATTCGTCCAAGCAGGCGCCCACATACGCCTGTCCGAAGCCTACCTGCACGTCGGTCGAACCGACCTGGCATCGAAGCACGCCGAGCAGGGCTTGGCGCTGAGCCGCAAAGCGCGTCACGATCAGCTCGCAAGCCTTGCGCTGTCCGCGTTGGGGGATGTCCTGGCAGCAACGAACCGAAAGGAGCAGGCTCGTTTGCACTGGCAGCGAGCGCTGGACGACCTGCGCCGTCTGGGCTACGCAGCAGACGCTGCACGCGTTGCCGCTCGCCTCGCGGACGGCGCGGCCTCCACTTGACCGGTCCCGTCGGCAGGGAAGGTAGGCGGCGATCACCGATACCCGAGCTGGTGCGGCCGGGCACCATAGTCGTGCCCCCTGCCACAGTGAACAGATTTCGCCGCCGTCTTCCGCACCCCTGGGACCGCCGCCGTGTCATCCCATCTCGCCCCGATCCACCCGCAACCAGAGTCTGCTGCCACCACGCGCACCGAGCGGCTGGCAGAGCGGCTGACCTCCGTGCAGGCTTCGACTTTCACCGGCCGGAGTAAACAGCTCGATGCCATGCGTTCGCTGCTGCATCCAGGCTCGGACGCCGGTCGGTCGGGCCGCATCCTCTACGTGCACGGGCCCGTGGGCATCGGCAAGACAGCTCTGCTGGGCCGCTACGCCGCCCTGGCTGAAGAGGCTGGGCGTCCGACGCTGTGTATCGATGCCGCGCAGACCGCATCGGTCGATGAACTGCGCGCACAGGCCGAGCAGAGCAAGGCGTCGCCCGGCGCCGTCGCCCTGGTCGACAACGTAGACATCCAACCCGAACTCATGCCTGCACTGGCCGAGATGATCGCGGACATCTTGCCCGCAGACGCGATCATCGTGTTCACCGCTGAGCGTGCTCCCGATCCGCTGTGGCTCGGGGAGGCGGGCTGGCATCGCGTGGTCCAAGATCTCTCCTTGGATCCCCTGGAGCCGCAGGAGGCCGACAAAGCACTCGATGCCCTGGGACTGTCCGCCGACCTGCGGCCCGTAGTGGCGGAGTTCAGCCAGGGCCACCCACTGGCTCTCGCCCTGGGGGCGGTTGCCGCTCGTGCCGGCCGGTTCGCCGACGGTGAGGCGCCACAGCAACTTGTCCTGCAGCTCCTGGACCGGATCATCGGAACGGTGCCGGACCCCGTCCATCGCGCCGCTCTCGAGGTCAGTGCGCACAGCAGGTGGACGACCGAAGACCTGCTGCGCTCGGTGCTGGGTGAGGACCAGCCCACCGCGCGGATCTTCGACTGGCTGCGCCGACTGCCCTTCGTCACGTCCGAACGACACGGGCTGTCCCCTTGCCCGCTGGTGCGAGCCCTGCTGGACGCCGACGTCCGCTGGCGCGATCCGTCCGGCTATCGCGACATCCACCAGCGCATCCGCAGGCACGTACTGGCGGAGATCCGCCACGGCCCTGCCGAGGCGACGGTGCACGCCACCCTGGCCCTCACCTATCTGCACCGCAGCAACGGCTTCGTCTCCCGGTTCGTCACCTGGCAGGCCCATCCCGGCATCGTGGAAGTGCCCTACCGGCCGGAGCTGCGCGAGGCACTGCTGCAGTTCATCGCTGACGCCGGCGGGAGTTCGGCCGCACAGACGGCTACGCACTGGCTGGTGACCCAGCCGCGCGCGTTCCGGCTGTACTGGGACGTCGAGCGGCAGCAGCCGGTGGGAGCGCTCGCCTGGCTGCACCTCGACGATTCCTCACAGCAGGACGTACTCATGGACCCGCTGGCGGCAGCCGCCTGGCAGCACTCCCAAAGGACACGCCCACTGCGGCCTCACGAACGTCTGGCACTGGGCCGGCTGTACGGGCCCGCCTCGCTGCATACCGAGCCTTCACCCTTGCTGGACGTGATGCTCCACCGGGTGCTGGCACACTTCATCGTGCAGGACTCGGTTGCCTGGAGCTATCTCAGTCTCGCCTCCCCGACCTTCCTCGACCCGCTGATGCGCTACATCGACCAGTATCCCGTGCCGGATCCGGTGGCAGTGGACGGCACGTCCTTCACCCTGTACGCGCACGACTGGCGGGCCGTCACGGTGGAGCGCTGGATGGAGGTCGGCCACGTCGCGGAGCTCACGGGGCCCGATGCCCGTCCCACCGCGCGGCCGCAGACCGGGGCCGGACCTCTGGAGGTCCTCACACGCGAGCAGTTCGATACCGCGGTATCGGACGCGCTGGCCGCCTGGCACCGCAAGGATCTGCTGGCCCGTAACCCCCTGACGCACAGCCGCATGATCAACGAGCGCGGCGCGAGCGATCCGGCGGAGAGCCTACGGGAGGTTCTCGCCGAGGCCCTCGACACACTCGGCGGGGACCCGCGACTGCAGCGGTATCACCGTGCTGTGGTGACCGGGCTGCTGCGCGGGGCCCCCACTCGCGAGGCCGCGGCCGAGCGGATGGGGCTGCCGCTGAGCACCTTTCGCAGACATCTGGCCCGCGGGGTACAGGAGATCAGAACCTACTTGTGGAATGCGGAAACGCGAGGTTCGCCCGCCCCATCCGGTCACACGGGCGTGCCCAGGGACAGCTCCTGAGAGCCTGAGCTCTCACGGTCCCCACGGCGGGTACCGACGAGTGGCCGCGGGTCACAGATGGTGTCCTTCTGCCGACCGTTCGGCTTCTGCCGAGTCGGGCCGCCGTCCGGGGGCCCGGCGAAAACAGCCGAGGAGGTCGGGCAGCGTCGAACAGCAGGATGCCAGGGGGCGGCAGGCTCGCGCCTCGGCGAGGATCACCTGTCGGCGTTCCGCGGCGACCGGCACAGTCTCCGCGGTGCGCGGGTGAGCAAGACGGCACAGGGCCCATTTCCTGGGTGCGGCACACCCAGGAAATCGGCGGCCTGGCCGGCACGTCGGCGGCGATGGAATCTGGAGTCGTCACCGGCCCGCGGATGGCGGCCACCACGCTCTTCAGCATTGGACGCGCTCATGTACCTCAACGACACCACTCGTCAGTCACTGCTCGCTCAGCTGCGTCAGAACGCCGACACCCCCGGCCGCCGGGTCCTGCTGACCGGTGCCACGGTGGTCTCCATGGACCCCGCCGTCGGTGTCCTGGACAAGGGCGACGTACTCATCGAGGGCGACGTGATCGCCGCCGTCGGGCCGGACCTGAGAGCACAGGGCTCCATCGCCGACGCGGTGGTCATCGACGCGGCCGGCTGCATCATCACCCCGGGTTTCGTCGACACACACCGGCACGCCTGGGAGGCGCAGCTGCGACGGATCATGCCCGACGTCGACGACCTGGCCGGATACGTCACCAGCACGCTGCTGGGCATCGCGCCGGTGTACCGGCCCGCCGACATGTACATCGGCACCAAGCTGGCGGCGCTGACGGCGCTGGACAGCGGCATCACCACGATGCTGGACTTCTCTCACAACTCCCGTACCGCCGAGCACTCCGATGCCGCGATACAGGGCCTGCTGGACACCGGCATCCGCGGGGTCCACGCCGCCATGGCCCCGCACTTCGGAGACTGGGACAAGCAGTGGCCGGCCGATGTAGCTCGTCTGCAGGAGCAGTACCGGAGCAAGCTGCTGACGTTCAGGCTGGCCGGCCTGGCCACCGAGGAGATCGCAGGGCCTGTCCTGGCGTACGGGCCTGACCTCGCGCGCAGCGCGCGGGAGCTGGGGGTCGGGGTGAGCGTGGACGCCGTCTTCGGCACGGCTTCCTCGCAGGCCGTCCTCGGCTGGGAGCGGGCGGGCCTGCTGGGGCCGGACGTCACGCTCATCCACTCCACCGGTCTGACCGGTGAGGCGTGGAAGGCGATCGGCGCTACCGGCACGACGATCGCTCTGGCACCCACTTCCGACGCGCAGATCGGTCTGGAGAGCGCGATCCCGGCTGTGGACGAGGCTCTCGCCGTCGGCGTGCGCCCCGGCCTGAGCATCGACGTGGAGGTGGCTCTCGCCAGCGACATGTTCACGCAGATGCGGGCTCTGCACGCCATCCAGCGCATGCGTGCGGTCAACGCCGTCTACGGCACCGAGCAGGAGCCGTCCCGGATCGGTGTGCAGGACGTGCTGGACTTCGCCACCCTCCAGGGTGCCCGGACAAACGGGCTGGCTGATGTGACGGGCTCGATCAGTGTGGGTAAGCAGGCCGACCTGCTGGTCATCCGGGCCGAGGACATCAACAACATGCCCCTGAACAACGCGGTGGGCACCGTGGTTCTCGGCTCGGACACGCGCAACATCGACACGGTGTTCGTCGCCGGACAGGTCCGCAAGTGGAACGGCCGGCTGGTCGACGTCGACGTCGATGCCCTGCGCGGTGAGGTCGCGGCCTCCCGCGACTACATCATGGCCCGCGCCTCCTGACCGCTGGATCTGCTCGGTGCCCGTTCTGGCCGCTGCGGCGGCGAGAACGGGCACCGCCTGTTGCGCCGCAGGCCCACGGCACCCCTTGGCCAGCACCGCGAAGATAGGCGCTGCTCGCCGATGCCCGGTTCGGGCGGCTCGGGCCACAGTGGCGTGGCGGCCGTCCGGGGCGTGGGGTGGGTTTCGACCTTCATGTGCCGGCGGGCGCGGCAGCGTCGCCCGGTCCTGGGCTGACGGCAGTCCTGGTGCGCATGCAGCGCTGTCATCGGCGGTATGAGCGTCACCCACACGAAAGCACCTTGCACGTCATGTTGGACAAGCGTGAACCTACTCGGTCAGCCTCATCGAGCGATCAAGCGGCCCAGGAGCCTGCATCGAAACGGCTGGACGCCGCTCAAGCAGCGATTGCGCGCGCCGCGCTGGCTCGTGCCGCAGCAGCCCACCGGTCAACCCCGTCGGCGGAGCAGGACCGAGCGGACCTGTCGTCGCCCTGGCCCGCGCGGCCGGCGGTGCCTCGAGGCCGGCTCGCCGGCGCGCTGCGCTGGGCTCTGGACCGCCCCGCGGTGTTGACGGCTGCCGGTCTGACCTGCATCGGGCTGGCGACGGCTCTGGTGCTCAGCACAGCTGTCGGCGGCAGCGGCAGCGTGCCGGAACAGACGGACGGGGGCCAGCCCGGCACGTACCAGGATAGGGGTCAGCCGGCCACGAGTGGTGGCCTTGCGCCGTCGCGGAGGCCTGCTGCCGCAACGAATGGCGCCTCCCCGAGCAGCCTTGTGGATTCCGCTGCCGCCTCGCCGTCGCAGCAGGTGACGACGGCCGCTGCGTCGGCATCCGGGACAGCACCGCAGACCGCGAGGGGACCTGCTGCTTCGGGCGCCACGCTTGTGCGCGTGGCGGCATCGGGCGGGTGCCTGACCGCCCGGCGAAGCGGCCTGGTGGTCAGCGCCTGTGTCTCCTCTCCCGCCCAGGAATGGGTGCTGAAGGATGGCTTGCTGCGCTCCGGTGACCTGTGCGCGATGGTCCCTGACGGCCGGAGTGCCGACCGGACGCCGGTGGTCATGTCGGCCTGCACAGGCCTGCCGGAACAGCGTTTCGGACTGTCGTCGGGCAGCCTTCTGGCGAGGGAATCCGGCAAGTGCCTGGATCTCTTCGGTGGAGCGTCGGGCACCGATGTCGTGCTGTGGGAGTGCAACGGCCGCGACAACCAGCAGTGGAGCACGACGTGAGGTTGCGCTGCGTCTGAACGGGCCCGGGCGGCCCCTGCGCCAGGGGCCGCCCGGGCCCGTTCGCGAGGCGCCGGCGGTGCGGGTGGCCACACTGGCCCTCTCGCTGTGGGCGGACCAAGAGCTCGTCTACTCGCGCGCGGCCAGCAACGTCACGGGACGTTGGCGGGTGGCGGCCCAGGCAGCGGCCAGGCTGGTCGCGGAAGCCAGTGTCACGACGGTCACGATGACTGCACCGGTCAGTTGCCAGGGGACGGCTACGGTGGCGGTGCCGGTGACCGAGGCTGCGGTCATCGCCATGGCGATGAGCGTTCCGCCTGCGGCGAGCAGCCCGAGCAGCAGCCCGATGAGGGTCACGGCGAAGGTCTCCAGCCATGCTGCGGCAAGTGTCTGGGTGCGGCTGAAGCCTGCGATGCGGGTGGCCGCGAGCTGGGTGCGCCGGCTGTAGGCGGCGATGATGAGGGTGTTGACGACACCGATGAGTGCGTAGACGCCGCCCAGCCCCATCACCATGGTGAGGGTGCTGGTGTCGGCGGACGTGCGGGCGGCTGTGTCGTCGTCGATCCACTCGGAGAGGGTGGAGACAGCACCCAGGCGGGAGAGTGCCGCCTTCACGCTGTCGCCTTCAGCCGAGGACTGCAAGGTGATGAAGCTGTGGGAGGCGGCGTCGGACAGCATAAACTGCGGAACGAGGCCTGCGGGCAGCAGCAAGGTTGCACCGCCGGCCATCCGGGCGGGGACCGCCGCGGTTACGGGCAGGCGCCCCAGGTCCACGTCCCCGATGCGCAGCCCAACCCGATCGCCGGAGGAGATCCCCAGGGCGGCGGGGCCTGCCGCGACGGCGCGGCCTTGCAGCGCGCCGAGGGGGCCACTGTCGCTGTGGACACGTCGGTAGTCCTGCGGCGATATGACCAGGACTCGGCCGAGCTCGGTGTACGCCGTCTCGCCGCGGCCGGTGGTGACCGCGGCGGGCATCTCGATCTCCGTGGAGACAGCAGCCACGCCGGGGATGCCGGCAACGCGTGCGGCTGCGTCACCTCGTGCTTCGAGGACCAGGTCGGCGCGCGTGGTGGTGCGCTGTTCGTGCTGGGCTGCGGCGGTAGCGGAGGTCAATGCGGTGAACTGGCCGAGCAGCAAACCGACCAGGACGATGACTGGGGCTGCCGTGGAGGCGCTGCGCCAGGCGTCGTCGCGCAGTTCTGCCTTGGCGAGGTGGGCCAGGGTGGAGGATCGCGTCGTCGGTATCAGCCTGGCGATGGCCGGCAGCAGACTCGGTCCGAAGCAGGTGAAGGCGAGGACGGCGCCCAGGGAAACACACATCGCCATGGCCTGGCCGCCGGCGGGGCCTCCGAGCGGCGCCAGTGCGATCAGGGCCGTGGCTCCCACGAGGAAGACTCCACCGGTGATCCACCGGCTGCGGCCGAGGGTGCGCTGCACCGGGGCGGTGTCGCGCAACGCCTCCAGCGGGCGGATCTGGGCGGCTCGGCGGGCGGCGGTCAGCACGCCGAGAACGGACAGGCCGATGCCGGCCGCGGCCGCGGCGGGCACGGCCCACAGGCGGAACTGGCCCGTGAAGTCGGCTGGGACGAAGTCGAGTTCGCGCAGCAGCCATGTCTGGATCTGCATGGTGGCCAGGCCCAGCGGCACACCGCCGGCGACGCCGAGCGTGCCGAGGAAGACGGCTTGGCCCAGAAGCAGGTGCTTGATCTGGCGGGGTGAGGCTCCGTTGAGGCGGATCAGGGCCAGGTCGCGGCGGCGCTGGGTGACGGTGAAGGCGAAGGTGGAGGAGATGACGAAGACCGCGAGGAAGGCGGCGCAGCCCAGGGTCACCGACAGGACGGTGACCGCGGTGAGACTCTGCTCGTCGAAGTCCATGCGCTGGATCGGGGACGTTCCGGCAGCGGGCGTGAGAGTCGCGGCGGACAGCAGCAACAGCAGCGAGGACTGCACCAGGGCAACGCCCAGGCAGACGGAGACGACGGCGCCGGTGAACAGCGTGGGGCGTTCTTTCACGCCTGACCAGCTCATGCTCCACATGGTCAGGCCTCCAGTGCGATGAGGTGGTCGGCGAGCGTGCGGGCATCGGCGCCCACCAGCTGATCGACGATCCGGCCGTCGCGCAGGAAGACGGTGGCATCCGCGCGGGCGGCCGCAGCCGGGTCGTGGGTGACCATGATGATGGTCTGTCCGCGGTCGGCCAGATCCCGCAGCAGGGTGAGGACTTCAGCTGCTGAGCGGGAATCGAGAGCGCCGGTCGGCTCGTCGGCGAACAGGACATCTGGGCGGGTGACCAGGGCACGCGCGATGGCCACGCGTTGTTGCTGGCCGCCCGACAGCTCACGGGGCCGGTGGCCGAGCCGGCCGGACAGGCCCACGGCGGCCAGGGCCTGGCGGACGTCGGCCATACTCCAGTCGGCGCGTGCCAGTTTCAGCGGAAGGGCCACGTTCTGCTCGGCGGTCAGCGAGCTGATCAGATTGAAGTTCTGGAAGATGAAACCGATGCGCTTACGACGCAAGGTGGTCAGCTCTTGCTCACTTGCGTGGGTGATGTCGGTGTCCTGGAGCCGGACACTGCCGGCGTCCACGCGCTCCAGTCCGGCGGCACAGTGCAGCAGGGTCGATTTGCCGGAGCCGGAGGGGCCCATGACGGCTGTCCACGTGCCCGGGGCGAAGTCGACGCTCACGCGGTCCAGGGCATTCACCGCGGTCGAGCCACTGCCGTAGGTGCGGCTGGCCTCCTTGAGGGAAGCCGCGGCCGTTGGGCGGCGGCCGGTCGATGTGGCCATGCATGTCTCGCAATCTGTGCGCAGGCCGGGGCGTCCGCCTGCGGGCGTGGGTGTGGTGTCGCCGTTTCAAGACCGCGGGATCGCAGGTGGCGGCGGGCTGTCCGAAAGGAAGCGCGAGGGTCGCCTGCCGCGTCGTCGGCGCAGGCGCCCGCGTGCCACTCTGCCCGAGCAGTGCACGGGCGAGCGTCGGTGACAGTTACCTAAAGCGTGGCACAACGGGAGGAGCGATGAGGTGGGGGTGCCCGGCACATGTCTGCGGGGGATAACCCCACGGTGGTCACTTCCGTGGGGCGGAATGGCGCTCGACACGGGCCGGTCGGCGTTGGCCCTCCGGCACGGGGTGTCGCACGGGAGCAGGCGGGGGCCGGCGCCATGGGTGGACAGGGTGGGCGGCGATTGGGCTGGAAGTGAGAGCAGGTTGACCTGGCCAATGAAGGGCAGTCGGCCGGACAGTGACAGCATGATCACGCACGACACTCCCGCCGATGATGTGGAACTGCCCCGCATCGGAACCCCGGCGTTCAAAGCTGAAGCCCACCAGCGGTACGCCGAGCTGCGCCGGCAGGGTCCCGTTCATCGCGTCCGTATGGCCGATGGCACCCTGGGCTGGCTCGTGGTCGGATACGAACTGGCCCGCGAGGCATTGGCCCATCCCAAGCTGAGCAAGGACCCCGAGCCGTTCGCCGAGCAGCTGCGCGCGTCCGGGCGCCACATTCTCCTGGCCGGCAGTGGATTCGGCGGCAACATGCTGATGGCCGACCCTCCGGAGCACACCCGGCTGCGCCGACTGGTGTCGGGTGTCTTCACCACGCAGGCGGTGGAGAAATTGGCACCGCGCATGGAGGCGCTGGCCCGTGAACTGATCGATGCCTTCGCCGAGCGGGGCAGCACCGATCTCGTCTCCTCCTACACCACTCCCCTGCCGATCACGGTGATCTCCGAGCTCCTGGGAGTTCCCGAGGAGGCCCGCGAGGACCTGCTGTCCTGGACGCGCCATTCCATGGGCGTCCCGTCCGAGCAGCAGCGGGCCGGACTGCTCGCCCTCAACGGCTACCTGAGCGGGCTGCTGAAGACCAAGCGGCGCGATCCGGCGGACGATCTGCTGTCTCGGCTGATCGCGGTCCGGGATGAAGACTCCGGGAGACTGTCCGAAGCCGAACTGCTCGGCACAGCCGTCATCCTGGTGGTCGCCGGCCACGAAACCACTGTCAATCTGCTCGGCAACGCCATGGTTGCGCTGCTCGACCACCCGGAGCAGGCACGCGTCCTCCGGGAGAACCCCGAGCACATCCCGGGTGCCGTCGAGGAGTTCTTGCGTTACGACCCGCCGTTGGAGATCACGCCCACTCGCTTCGCGACCGAGGAGTTCGAGCTGGGCGGCAAGCAGATCAAGGCGGCCGAGACCGTGACCATCGCCCTGACCTCAGCCGGCCGGGACGCGCCCGTCGAGCAGGGAGCCGACCCCGACCAACTGGACGTGCTGCGCAAGCAGCCCCGCCACGCCGCTTTCGGGCACGGCATCCACTACTGCATCGGAGCTCCGCTGGCCCGCCTGGAGGGAGACATAGCGCTGCGGGTTCTGCTCTCCCGCCTGCCTGATCTCGCCTGGGCCGAGCCGGAGCGGCCCGTGGCGTGGCTGCCTGCGGGCATCACCCGGGGCCCCATCCGCCTGCCTGTCACGTTCACCCCGGCACCCAGGCTGGGGCCCCGCGCCTGAAGCGTGCGGAAGCGGGGGCGTGTCGGCATACCGGCCGGGGCACGGCGTCCTGTGAGCGCAGGCCAGGATGCGCGGTCCCGACGGGGTGACACAGCGTCCCACGGGCACGGATTGGGCACGGCTGGGGGCTACTTCTGCTTGCCGCTGCCCGGCGCGATGCCTGCCTGGCCGTTGCGGGCCGCGTTGCCCGCGCCGCCGACGCCGTTGCCGGAGTCGCCGGCATTTCCCGCCTGCCCGTATCCGGTGGGCCTGCTGGGCGTGGCGGTCGCCCGCGCCGACCGCTCGGAACAGTATGCGGCGACCTTGTCCGTCCCGCCGGCGGCCGTGACGAGTTGCTGCCAGGCCGTCCCCCCGAGCGCCTTGCCGCGATCCTTGACCTGCTCGTAGGCGCGGCAATGGGCTTCGGTGTCCTGGGCGGTGGCCGGGCCGTCCGTCGGTGCGGGGACGCCGGAGGAGGCCGAAGGGGCTTCCTCGGCCGGTTCGTCCGGGGCGGCGGCCGACGGGCGCGCGGTCCCCCGCGCGGCGCCGTTGCCGTCCGTGGACGAGCCGACGGAACCGATGGCCGCGACCGCGACTCCCCCCAGCGCGAGGCTGGCGAACACCACGCCGAGCGTCATCTTCACAGGACGCCTGGTACGCCGCTCCGCCGGCGACCGCCAGTCGTCCCTGCGCCGGGTACGCGCTCGGTGCGCGCCTTCTTCATGGGCAGCCCGGAAGGCGGTCAGCGCCCGCTGCTCGGCCTCGGGGTCGATACGGCCGTCGCGGAGAACCCCGCCCCACTCCTCTTCCAGCGTGGCGGCGTCACGCTCCTCCCACGGATCGGACGCGACGCTGCGAGGGTGCGCACGTCGACGGCCCGGAACTCCGTCACCGCCCAGCCGTTCACCCATGTCCGCTTCCGTTCCTGTTCGACCGGTTCGATCCGTTCGGCGTTCCGGGTCTGATGCCTGTTCGTCGGTAACTGTCGCCGACGTCCTTCATTTCGACTCACCCAGCGTCGAGGAAGCCTCATTCGTCACACCCTGGTCCGCCTCACCGTCGACGCCCAGCTGACGAGCGAGGCGTTTGAGGCCCCGGTGCGCGGCCGTTCGTACCGCTCCCGGACGCTTGCCGAGGACGCGTGCAGCGGCGGGACCGTCCAGGCCGACGACGACCCGCAGAAGCACGGCCTCGGCCTGGTCCCGCGGCAGGCGACGGACCAGTTCCAGCGCCCGCTCGGTGGACAAGGACTCCAGGGCTTCGTCGTGAGTACTGTGCCGGCCGGGCAGGTCCAGTACGTCCTGTTCGCTTCCTCCTGCCCGGGGTCGCACGCGCTGTCGGCGCAGATGGTCCAGCGCCCGGTGCCGGGCTATGGTCGAGGTCCAGCCGCGGAACCCGGAGCCGTCCCCCTTGAAGCGGCCGAGGTCACGGGCGATCTCCAGCCAGGCGTCGGAGGCCACGTCCTCCGCGTCGTCGCCGACCAGGCCGCGCAGATAGCCCAGCAGGCCCGGCTGCACGATCCGGTACGCGACCGCGAAAGCGGCCTCGTCGCCGTCCTGGGCCCGCGCGACCGCCGCGCCCAGTTCCCCGTTGCATTCGTGTACACGCCGGGGTTGCCGTACCTGGCCCAAGACCGTCCTCGTTCGTACCGGGTTCATGGCGAGTGCATGCCGTCCGCCGTGCTCCGGTCGCATCGACGGCCCCATGGCTACCAGCGCGCGTCCTTGCCGGAGTGTCACACCCCTCCGAGCATCCCCTCACGTCGTCGCCGGTGCCCGACGCCCGGCCGACGAGGACGCGCGGAGCTCCGGACAAGCGGCGCGGTGTCCCCCGCACGACGGTCCAGGTGCCCTTGCTCAAAGGGGGGGGGCGTCGGCAACGTAATGATTCGGCGCCCCCGTGCGCTCCCAGTGGCATGAGTACGTATCTCCGTCTGCGAGCGGTGCCGCCCCCCGCGCTGCGCAACAGCACGGCCTGGCTCGAACGACTCTTCGAGGAAGACTCGGAGGCCGTCCGGCACCGGGTCGGGCGGCACACTGAAGAGTCGCTGGGCAAGCGCTATCTGGACCAGCAGCGCATCTACGCCGCCGCTCCCCCGCATCCTGTCGAAGACGGGCCCCAGGCCCAGGTGGTGCTCGGTGGTCGGCCGGTGTTCCGCACCGAGCGGCACAAGCCGCCGTTCCTGGTGCTGACGTCGGCTCAGGCCCGCCGGGTGGCCAGCTTCCTTGCGAGGGCCGACTTCGACGCGTTGTGGGATTTCGCCCGCGCCGAACTGCTGCCGCACTACGGCGGCGTGGCCGCGGAGCCCGAGACGTGGCAGGCGTTCGCCGCGGCGCACCGGGAGCTGAAGGCGTTCTACGCGCAGACGGCCGAGTGCGGGGACGCGGTGGTGAAGTGGCTGCCGGTCCGAGGCGAGACCTCGACTGGACGTTCGTCACCACGGGTCTGCGCGCTGCGGTCACCGTCACGGCGGCGCGGCGGCGCGTGATCGCGACCTCCACCGCGACGCACCTCACCTACGACCCGGTGTGAACGCGTAAGAGGGAGGTCCGAGGGGCGCGCGGTGCTCCGGGTCAGTCGATCTGCCGTCTGCGCGCGGCGGGCCGGGTGCTCTTGCGCCTCTGCCCCTCGTCCCGGGCCTGCTGATAGGCGCTGAAGATCGTCTGTGCGGCGCCGGACAGCGCCCCCTTGGTCGCGCCCCGGGCCCCGGACTCGGTGACCTTCTCCGTGAGTTCCGTGATCCCGGCCGGCTTGCGCGGTCCGGCCTCCAGGTCGAGACGGTTGCACGCCTCGGCGAAGCGCAGGTAGGTGTCCACGCTCGCGACGACGATCCGTATGTCGATCTTGAGGATCTCGATGCCGACCAGGGAGACGCGCACGAAGGCGTCGATCACCAGCCCGCGGTCGAGGATGAGTTCGAGAACGTCGTAGAGGCCGCTCGAACCGCCTCCGCCGCCTTGCTGTGTCGCCACGGTCATGACGGCCAACCCCCTTGCCCTGGTGTCTGCGTGGTCGTGTCGGCGCTGTCCCTCGTCCTGTGCGGATTACCTGTGCTGGTTGCCGCACAATCCGCGGACAAACGCCTGTACGACTCTTCGCCGGGGCCGGCCTGACGGCCGCTCAGATGGCGACGGGGGCGATGACACCAGGGCGGCCGTGGGAGCACTTCGTTCCCGCGGCCGCCCTGGGGATGCGCATCCGGCGCAGCAGATCGCGGGTGAGGCGGGTGTCGAGCGTGGTGCGCCAGGTGACGTCGGGGTGCCGGGAACGCAGGTGCGACAGCGCCCTGGTGCCCAGCCCGCAGCCGAGGAACGGTTCGTCCACGACGACGTCGGTGATCACGCCCTCGGCGCACTCGTCGCACGCGCGATAGGTGACCCGGCCGACCACCTTGCGGATGTGCACCAGGAGCAGGCACTCCTCACCCGCGCCGCCCTCCGGGGAGGCGGACGGCAACAGCTCGACCTCGCGGTAGGCCAGCAGCCTGCGGTGCCACCGTCCCCCTCGTCGTCCGGCGCGCCGGTGCCGTCCCTCGGCCCGCCGCGATGCGGCGCCGTCCCGCGATCCGGATCCGCCGTGCACGTCACTGATGGCATACGTCTGATTTCCCTGCATTCTCTCGCGTGTGCCCCGTATCACGGCCCCCATGTCACCGCGCCGTGAACGCCTCACGGCCGCCCGCCGGCCGCCCGGGGCTCAGTCGAGCGCCCTGAGCCCCTTGCGCCAGCGGGCACGGCGCTCCTCCTCGCTCTGCTCCCACCACGGGGTGCCGCGCTCGCCCAGGGCGACCTTCGCCAGCTGCACGCGGGCGCGGGCGGCGCGCTCTGCCTCCTCGTCCTGGGCCCGCCGGGCGGCCCCGACCGCGCGCCGGGCCGCCATGAGGTGGGAGCGGAGCCGCGAGGCGTCGTTGTCGGGGATGAGCGGATCCGTCGCCCGCCACCGCCGTCCGCCCACGACGATGTAGCGTCCGTCGGGGGTGCGCTCCGGTCGCGCGTCACGTGTCACGGCTCGAGTGTGCCGGTGGGCGGTCGCGGATCATGGGAGGCACAAGGCGCCGGCGCCGCCGCTACTTCACCGACCCCGCCATGACCCCCTGCACGAAGTGCCGCTGGAAGGCGAAGAACACGGCCACCGGCACGATCAGAGACAGGAAGGCGCCCGGCGCGAGGACGTCGATGTTGCTGCCGAACTGCCGTATCTGCGACTGGAGTTCCACGGTCAGGGGCTGGGACGAACTGTCGGCGAACAGCAGCGCCACCAGCATGTCGTTCCACACCCACAGGAACTGGAAGATGGCCAGGCTCGCCAGCGCGGGCCGTCCCACCGGCAGCACCAGCCGGGTGAAGATGCGCCACTCGTTGCCCCCGTCCATGCGGGCCGCCTCCAGCATCTCCCGCGGTATCTCGGCGAAGTAGTTCCGCAGCAGGAAGATCGCGAACGGCAGGCCGTAGGAGACGTGGAAGAGGATGACGCCCGGAATCGTGCCGAACAGCCCCAGTTGGCCGAAGAGTTTGGCCACGGGCAGCAGGCCGATCTGCACCGGGACCACCAGGAGCGCGACCACGAGCAGGAACAGGGCGTCACGGCCGGGGAAGTCCAGCCAGGCGAAGGCGTACCCCGCCAGTGCGGCGATCGCCACCACCAGCAACGTCGTCGGCACCGAGATCAGCACCGTGTTCCAGAACGCCCGCGTCATCCCGGCGTTGCCCAGCAACGACGTGTAGTTGTCGAAGGACAGCCGGCCCGGGCTGGTGATCGCCGTCCACCAGCCGCCCTTGGCCGTGTCCTGCGCCGACCGCAGGGACGACACGAGAAGGCCGGCGAGCGGCGTGAGCCAGAGCAGTCCGACGACCACGAGGACGGCCTGCACCAGGCTGCTGCCGAGACCGCGCCGAAGCGCACTGAGGTTCATCGCTGACTCCCTCGGAAACGACGGACGTTGAAGACCATGGCGGGGATCACCAGCAGCAGGAGCAGGACGCCGAGGGCGCTGCCCAGTCCCTGGTCGTTGCCGCCGCCGAAGGACACCAGCCACATCTGGGTGGCGAGCACGGTGGCGTCCTCCTGCACCGGGCCGGGCGCGATGATGTAGACGAGGTCGAACACCTTCATCACGTTGATGACGAGGGTCACGAAGACCACCGTGAGCACGGGCGCCAGCAGCGGCACGGTGATCCGGCGGAACACCTGCCACTCGTTGGCGCCGTCCATCCGCGCCGCCTCCAGCGAGTCACGCGGCAGGGTGGACAGCCCCGCGCCGATCAGCACCATCGCGAAGCCGGTCCAGATCCACAGGTAGGCGCCGATGATCGCCGGGGTGACCAGCGCCGGGCCGAGCCAGGAGACGCCGTCGTAGGGCTGGGCGAAGTTCGAACCGGGCAGGGCGACGGTGTACGAGCCCGCCTCCAGACCGGGGAAACGGAAGGAACCGTCGGCCGCGGTGGTGGTGCTCGCGACGGTCTTCCCGTCGCGCACCGCCTCGACCCTCATCTCCGGCAGCCCGCTCTCCCGGCGGTCCACCACCCCTTGCTTCCCTCCCCCGCCGGGGGTGAAGTCGAGGTAGACGACGCCGCGCAGTTCGTCGGGGCCCGCTGTGCGCGCGGCCGCCGTGGAGGCCGGTTCCGCGCCCGCCGGCAGTTCCTTGGGCGCGACGCCGACCAGGCCGAGGGCGACCGTGTCGCCCGGTGACACGGCCGTGCCGGTGCGGTACGAGCCGCCGGCGCCCCGGGTCAGGCCCGCGCCGTCTCGGGCGCGGGCGGTCGGATAGGAGGAGGTGTCCTGGAAGGCGTCGTGGACGCCGACGGCCGCCGCGTTCAGGACGCCCTTGTCGGGGTCCTCGTCGTAGGCGAGCCGGAAGATGATGCCGGCGGCCAGGAAGGAGACGGCCATGGGCATGAACAGCAGCAGCTTGAAGGCCGTGGCCCAGCGGACCTTCTCGACGAGCACGGCGAGGATCAGGCCCAGGCCGGTCAGCAGGGTCGGCGCCACGACGACCCAGATCGCCGTGTTGCGCACGGCCTTGAGGGTGGCCGGGTCGCGGAACATCTCGGTGTAGTTGTCGCCGCCCACGAACCGGGTCCCGGAGGCGTCGAAGAAGCTGCGGCCCACCGAGAACAGCACGGGGTAGACGACGAGGGCGCCGAGCAGGAGCAGCGCGGGGAGGACGAAGAGGAGGGCGACGGCCCTGCCCCGCCGCCGGGCACGCCGCTTGCGGGCGACGGTCGCGGCGGCGGGTGGCGCGGCCGCCTTCGTGAGCGTGGCGGTCATCGCCGGTCAGCCCTTGTAGGCCTTGGCGGCGGCGGTTTCCAGCTGCGCCGCGGTGGCCTTCGGGTCGGACGGGTCACGCAGGAAGTCCTGGAGGATCTTCCACTCGCCGGCGCCCTTCGTCCCGCCGAACGCCGCGGGGGCCTGGTCGGACATGTCGAAGCGGACGGAGTCCCCGGCGGCGATGAGCGACTTGGCGGTGGTGCGGGTGACGTCGTCGCCGTAGGAGGCGAGGTCGAGCTTCTTGTTCGGGGAGAGGAAGCCGCCCGTCTCGGCCCACACGGCGGCGGCCTCCGGGGTGGCGAGGTACTCCAGGAGGGCCATGCCCGCCTTGGTGTTCTTGCCGTCCTTGAGGACGACGGCCGCGTCACCGCCGCTGACCACGGGGGCCGCGCCCGCGCCGACGGGCGGGAAGGCGAAGAAGTTCGCGTCCTCGCCGATCTTCCGGCCGAACTGGTCCTTGGCCACGCCCGCGACGAAGTCGCCCTCGTAGACCATGCCCGCCTCGGGCTCGGGCCCGAAGACCTTCTCCACGGAGCCCGGGAAGTCGGTGTTGAGGGCGCCCTTCTGACCGCCGGCGAGGAGCTGCTTGTCCTGGAAGAGCTTGCCGAGCGTGGTGAGGGCGTCGACCACGCTCTGGTCGGTCCACTTCAGTTCATGGGCGGCGAGGGCGTCGTACTTCTCGGGGCCTGCCTGGGAGAGGTAGACGTTCTCGAACCAGTCGGTGAGCGTCCAGCCGTCCTGACCCGCGACGGAGAAGGCGGACAGGCCCGAGTCGGAGACGGTCCGCCCGGCCTTCAGCATCTCGTCGTAGGTCTTCGGCGGCTCCACTCCGGCCTGGTCGAGGGCGGCGGGGCTGTACCAGACGGTCGACTTGTGGGCGGCCTTGAAGTAGAGGCCGTAGAGGGTGCCCTCGACGCTGCCGTAGTCCTTCCAGACCGGGGCGTAGTTGGCGGCGACGGACTTCTGGGTGGCCGCCGACAGCGGCTTGAGCCAGCCGTTCCCGGCGAACTGCTGGAGCACGCCGACCTGCGGAACCATCACGACGTCGGGGGCGTTGCCGCCCTCGATCTTGCTGCCGACGACGGTGGAGACGTTGTCGCCGGTGGAGACGAACTGGGTCTTGGCGCCGGTCTTCTCGGTGAAGGCGTCCAGCACCTTCTGGAAGTTCTTCTGCTCGGCGCCGGACCAGACGCCGGCCACCGTGACCGTCTGGCCGCCCAGCACCTTGTCGCCGCCGCCCGCGGAGACGGGGTCGCCGCCTCCGCAGGCGGTGGCGCCGAGCGCCAGGACGAGGGCGGTGCAGCCGCTGAGCAGAGTGGTACGTCGTCGCATCATCGTCGATGTCCGTTCGTGGAAGAGGGGTTGGCGGTAGGACGGGAAGGGGGTCGAGCGTCAGGAGTCGGTGTCGTCACCGATCCACCAGGCGGCCGTGGAGCCGGGGAGCACCCCGGCCCGGCAGGGGCCGCTGGACAACAGGGGAATGCCGGACACGGGCGCCGGCGCGGGTGCCGTGCCGAAGTTGACGGCGCACACCAGGCCGTCGCCGCGGGTGAAGGCGAGGACGCCGGGCTGGGTGTCGAGCCAGCGCAGCGTGCCCTCGCCCAGCTGCGGCAGGCCGGCGCGCAGCTGGAGGCCGTCGCGGTACAGGTGCCAGAAGGACCGGGTGTCGGCGAGGGCGCGGTCGGTGGCGTACTCCGCGAAGTACTCGGGCTGCGGCAGCCAGGGCTTGGTCCCGTCGACGCCCGAGGTGAAGCCGAACGGCGAGGCCTGCCCGGACCACGGCAGCGGTACCCGGCAGCCGTCCCGGATGCGGGCGCGGCTGCCGGTGCGGCGGAAGATCGGGTCGGTGAGCACGTCGTCGGGCAGGTCGACGACCTCGGGCAGGCCCAGCTCCTCGCCCTGGTAGATGTACGCGGCGCCGGGCAGCGCCAGCAGCAGCAGGGCGGCGGCGCGGGCGCGGGAGGCGCCGAGTCCGCTGCTCTCCATGGCCGGCTCGCCGTAGCGGGTGACGGTGCGGACCTGGTCGTGGTTGTTGAGGACCCAGGTGACGGTCGACCCCGTTCCCGCGATGTCCTGCATGGCCTCGGTGATGACCTTGCGGAAGGCGTCCGCGTCCCAGGAGGCGCTCAGCAGGTCGAAGAAGAAGGCCTGGTGCAGTTCGTCGGGGCGCACGTACAGCGCGTGTTCGCGGGCCGTCGGGACCGAGACCTCGCCGACCAGGAGCCGTTCGCGGCCGTCGCGTGCCGTGTACTCCTCGCACACCGCCCGCCAGCGGCGCCACACGTCGTGCACCTCGGGCTGGTTCCAGGCGAGCGGGTTGACGGAGTCGCGGGTGCGGGCGTCGGCCTCGGGGTCCGGCGAGTCGGGCAGCTCGGGGTGCTTGAAGAGGCCGGCGGCGACATCGATGCGGAAGCCGTCGACGCCCCGGTCCAGCCAGAACCGCAGGGCCCGGTCGAAGTACGCGCCGACCTCGGGGTCACGCCAGTTCCAGTCGGGCTGTTCGGGCGTGAACATGTGCAGGTACCACTGGCCCGGGCGGCCGTCCGCCTCGGTCACCCGGCTCCAGGCCGGGCCGCCGAACATGGCGTGCCAGTTGTTGGGCGGCTCGGCGCCGTCCGCTCCCCGCCCGTCGGCGAAGTGGAACCGGGCCCGGGCGGGACCGTCCGGCGCCGAGGCCAGCGCCTCGCGGAACCAGGGGTGCTCGCTGGAGCAGTGGTTGGGGACGATGTCGAGCAGCACCTTGACGCCCAGCCGCCGGGCGGCGGCCACCAGACGGTCGAACTCGGCGAGGTCGCCGAAGAGCGGGTCGACGTCGCAGTAGTCGGCGACGTCGTAGCCGTGGTCGTGCTGCGGGGAGGGGTAGAAGGGGCTCAGCCAGATGCCGTCCACGCCCAGCTTCTTCAGGTACGGCAGTCCGGCGCGGACTCCGGCGAGATCGCCGACGCCGTCGCCGGTGCTGTCCAGGAAGCTGCGGACGTACACCTGGTAGATCACTGCCTCACGCCACCAGTGGTGTGTGCCGAGGCGCGTGTCGCTGCGCGTGTCGATGTGCTGGGAGCTCACCCGTTGGCCTGTCTGTGCGGGCTGACTGTTATGCATGCATGTTATGTAGGCGTTTCACGGAGATGTCAACGAACAGGCAGCAGCCATCTGAAACGCAGGGGTGACACATACCGACTTACCGGGGCAAATCGCACCTGGTTGATACGTCGGCGTTACCTAACATGTAACTAGGAAGGGGAGCCGGTCTCGGCGGAGGGACGTCAGCCCCGGCGGGAGATGTCCGCCAGTTCCCGGGCCAACCGCCGCACCGCCGCCTCGGGCGTCGAGTGCCCGGACATCGCGTCGTGCACGACCGCCTGCACCACCATGCTCACCTGGTCGTAGCGCGGGCTCTTGGGACGCGGTGCGGCCGTCAGGACGCTCGTGCGCAGCGTCGGCAGGTAAGGGAACCGGCGCACCAGCTCCGGGTCCTCGTACAGATCCGCGCGCACGGGCGGCAGCGCGCCCCGGGTGAGCACCTGCCGCTGGACGCCCTCGCTGGTGAGGTACCCGATCAGACGCGCGGCGGTGTCGGGGTGCTCGGCGTGCGCGTTGACGGCCAGATTGGAGCCGCCGAGCACACTCGTCCCCGGCCCGTCGCGCCCCGGTAGCGGCACCGCGCCGACCTTCCCGGCGAGCGGGGAGCCCGCGGCGGAGGCGCTGACGTACGCGTAGGGCCAATTGCGCAGGAAGAGCAGGTGCCCGTCCTGGAAGGCCTGCCGGGACTCCTCCTCCGTATAGGTCAGGGCCTCCTTCGGCACCCAACCGTCACGCACGCCGCGCGCGAGGAACCCGATGCCCTCGCGGGCCGCCGAGTCGACGGTGACGCGGTCGCCCTCGTCACCGAGGATCGTGCCGCCCGCCGAGTAGACGGCCTCGGCCGCGTTGACGGTGAGGCCCTCGTAGGGCAGGAACTGGCCCGCGTAGCCGTCGAGTCCGTGCCGGGGCGCGATGGTCTTCGCCGCCCGCTCCAGCTCGGCCCAGGTGCGGGGCGGTGGCACGCCCTCCTCGGCCAGGACGTCCTTGCGGTAGAGGAGCAGCCCGGCGTTGGTGACGTACGGGACGGCGTACAGCCGCCCGTCGTACGTCGCCGTGTCCACGACCGGCCGGAGGAAGCTGCCGAGCGGGAAGCGGTCTCGCGGCAGCGGGCGGATCCAGCCGGCGGCGGCGAACTCCGAGGTCCAGGCGACGTCGATGTTCAGGATGTCGAACCGGCTGCGGTCGCCGCCGCGCAGATCGGTGATCATCTGGGCGCGCGACTCGTCCGCCGAGTCCGGCAGTTCGACGAGGGTGACCTTCTCACCGGGGTGGGCCCGGTTCCAGCCCTGCAGCAGCGGGCCCAGGTAGCCCGTGAGGTCACCGGCGGTGGCGAGGGTCAGCGGTCCGCGGCCCTCCAGCCCGCCGGCCGCCCGGGCGCCGGACGCGCCGTAACCGGCCAGGACGACGGCGAGAACGAGGAGGCCCCTACCGGCGGCACGTATCCACCGCATAGGTTCCTCCCAGTACACCGGCGCCGGGCACCCTCGCCCGGAGTCAGAGGCTATGTATACCCGTTAGGTATGGGCGATACTAGGGCCTGGACCACAATACGAGGCTGCGAGGAGGACAGCACGAGTGCGCCTGCCCCTCCTGGCCCTGCTGGCGCGCGGCCCGGCCCACGGCTACGAGCTCAAGCAGGACCTTGAGCGACTCCTGGGCGCCGCGTACCCTCAGCCGAACATCGGCCAGATCTACGTGACGCTGAGCCGCCTCGAGAAGACCGGGCTGATCGAGGGCGAGGAGGTCGAGCAGTCGAGTCGGCCCAACAAGAAGATCTACCACCTCACCGACGCCGGACAGGAAGCGCTGCGCGTCTGGTACGAGGAGACGGCGGACGAACCGCGATTGCGGGACGAGTTCTTCATGAAGCTCGCGCTCGCCCCGCAGACCGGTCTCGCCGACCAGATCGCCCTGATCAACAAGCAACGACGCCACTACCTGAACACCATGCGCACCCTGTCGAAACTCGTCACGGGCGAGAACCGCGACAACCGGACGGCCCGGCTGCTCATCGAGGGCGCCATGCTGCACCTGCAGGCCGACCTCGACTGGTTGGAACGCTGCCAGGAAGAACTGGAGGAGCCGGAGTGAACGACACCCCCACTCCTGCCCTGCGGGCCGAGGGTCTCGTCAAGACCCATCACGGCGAGGGCGCCCCCGCCCGTGCCGTGCGCGGGGTGGACCTGTGCGTACGGCAGGGCGAGTTCGTGGCCGTCACCGGTCCGTCCGGCGCCGGGAAGTCGACGCTGCTGCATCTGCTCGGCGGTCTCCAGCGGCCGGACGGCGGCAGCATCTGGCTGGACGGCGTGTGCACGGACGGCTACAGCGAGGCGCAGTGGGCCGTGGCGCGCAGGCGCCGGATCGGCGTCGTCTTCCAGTTCTTCAACCTGGTCTCCAACCTGTCCGTCGCCGACAACGTCGAGCTGCCCGCGCTGCTGGCCGGGGTCTCCCCCAAGCGGGCGCGCGCCGAGCGCGAGGAACTGCTGGCCGAACTCGGCCTGACCGGCAAGGAGCGGAGCATGCCGGGCGAGCTGTCCGGCGGTGAGCAGCAGCGGGTGGCGCTGGCCCGGGCGCTGGTGAACCACCCGCCCCTGCTGCTGGCGGACGAGCCCGCGGGCAGCCTGGACAGCAAGGGCACCCGTGAGGTGACCCGGCTGCTGTCCCGGTTCCACCAGCGCGGGCAGACCATCCTCCTGGTCACCCATGACGCGCGCATGGCGAGCACGGCGGACCGGGTGATCAGCTTCTTCGACGGGCGGATCGCGGACGACGCGGCGCTCGACGGCGCGCCCTCGCCCCGCAAGGGGATATCCGCCGTGCTCGAACTGAAGGACTGACCTGTGCGAGCCACGTTGCGCTGGGCGCACTCGGACCTGCGGACGCATCGCGGCGAGGCGCTGTTCCTGGTGCTCGCCACCGTCGGCGTCGTCACCTCCCTGCTGCTGGCGGCCGCGCTCTTCGGCTACGCGACGAACCCCTGGGAGCGGGTCTTCACCCAGTCCCGGGGCGCGCACGTGTCGATCCACACCGGCCCGTCGGACGACGCGGCCAGGCTCGCCGGGCTGACCGGCGTCGAGTCCGTCGCCGGCCCCTACCCCACCGCCTCCACCTCGGTCGCCTCCCGCGGCGCCCGCGCCTCGGTCGAGCTGCGCGGCACCACCGAGCGGCCGGACGTCGGACGCCCCCTGCTCGTCTCCGGCCGCTGGCTCGACCCGGGCAGGCCCGACGGCGTGGTGCTGGAGAGCAGTCTCGCCCGGGCGCTGCTGGCCGAGCCGGGAGATGTGCTCACGCTGCCCGGTGGCGCCTCGGCGCTCACCGTCCTCGGCGTCGCCGACAGCCCCGAGCCGCGCTACCGGCAGGGCGAGCAGCCGGGACTGGCCTGGGCGCTGCCGTCCGCCGTGCCGCGCACCGGCTCCGACGGCGGCCAGGTGATCGGGCTGCGCCTGACGGATCCCGGGGACACCGACTACGCCGTCCAGCGCGCCGTCACCGTGCTCGGCGCCGGCGCCGTGCGCGAGGTCGCCACCTGGCAGCAGGCGCGCGCCGAGGCACAGGGCGACGACCGGCTGCTCGGCCAGATACTGGGCCTGTTCGGTCTCGGGGCGCTCGTCGCCGCCGGTCTCGCGGTGCACGGGGCCATCGGCACCCGGATCCGGGGGCATCTGCGGGACATCTCGATCCTGAAGGCGATCGGTTTCACTCCGGGCCAGGTCATGCGGGTCTTCCTGCTCCAGCATCTCGCCTACGCGCTGCTGGGCGCCATGGCCGCGGCCGGGCTCATCCAGGCGCTGGGCAGCGGGCTGCCGGGGCGGCTGGGAGACGCGGTCGGGGTGTGGCAGGGGCTGCCCGGTCACGCGGCGACCCTGGTCGTGGTGCCGGTGGGGGTGGTGCTGTTCATCGGCGCGACCACCGGGCTCGCGGCCTGGCGGGCGGGGCGGGTCCCGCCGGTTCCGGTGCCGCGGACCGCGGCCCCCGCCGGGGGGCGTCTGTCCGGCCTGGCGCGCCGCGCGCTCGGTCTGCGGCTGCCGCCCGCGCTGGTGCTCGGCTGGCACAAGGCGTTCGCCCGCCGTCCGCGCTCACTGGGCACGATCGCCCGGCTCGCGCTGCCGCTGACGCTGATCGTGGTGGCGATGAGCGCGTGGACGACCATCGACCGCTTCCACCGCACGCCGGAGGAGATGGGGCTGGCGGCCGCGCTCACCGTCCGCGCCGACGACGGTCTGAGCGATGCCGCGGCCCGGGCGCTTCTGGCCCGGCGTCCCGAGGTCGCCGCCGCGTATCCGGGTGTCGAGGTGGCGGCCCTGGTGCCGGGCCAGACGGCGACGATCGCCCTGCGCGGTCTCGGCACCCGTACGGATCCGTACCCCTACACGCTGGCGGAGGGCCGTCCCGCGCGCGGTTCCGACGAGGCGGTGGCCGGGCAGGGGCTGCTGGACCTGCTGGACGTCCGGGTCGGCGACTGGGTGCGCATGACCGTGAGCGGCCGGCCGCAGATCCTGCACATCGTGGGCCGCAGCATCGAACCGGAGAACGCCGGCCGGGTCATCTCCACGTCGCTCGACACGCTCCGGGAGAACGACGCCGGACTCCGGCCGACGCTGTACCAGGTCCGGCTGCGGGACGGCGCGGATCCGCAGCGCGTCGCCGCCGAGCTGAACGCCGCGGCCGGGCATGGCCAGTTGGACGTGCACACCGTCACGAATCCCGCCGACGGTCTGTCGCCGCTGCGCAGTGTCGTCATCGGCCTGCTCGGCGTCCTCGCGCTCATCGGGCTGGTCGATCTGCTGACCGGCATCGGCGGTGCGCTGCGGGAGAGCGAACGGGATCTGCTCGCCTTCAAGGCGATCGGCCTGTCGCCACGGCAGATCACCGCGATCACGGTCACCGCCACGGGGTGCACCGTGGGGGCCGCGGTCGCCGTCTCCCTGGCGCTGGGCCTGCCGCTGGCCCACTGGTTGATCGACGCCCAGGGCCGGTCGAGCGGCATCGGAGCCGGGATCGCGCAGGCTCCGTCCGCCGTGGCACTGACCGCGTTCGGCGCGACGGTGTTGCTGGGCGCGCTGGCGGTCGCCGCGCTGCCGGCGACCCGCGCCTCCCGGCGCCGGCTCGCGGACACGATGAGCGCGGTGGCGTAGCCCGCGGGAGAAGCCGGGGCGCCGTGAGTCTTCGAGGCCTGCGGCGCCGGGCATGACGTGTACCGGGTGGTTGTCGAATCGGGGGACGCGTGCACGTCAGAGTCGGGTATCCGAGGGGTCGCGCGCACGCCGGGGCGGCGTACCTGATCGAACACGGGGTGTCCCGCCGCGTAGGGGTGGTGGGGGCCCGGTGCTCGCGGCGTCGTCGGCCCTGATGCCGGCCTCGTTCGCCGGCCTCGTCACGGTGACGGCCCTCTCGCCCTCGGTCCGCCCCGCCCACGACGGGGTGCCCTGGGGCACCGGTGTGGTCGCGGGCCGGCATGAACGTGCCGCGCACGGCGGGGTCCTTCCCTGGTGAAGCGTTGCCTTTCATGCAGGGCCGGACGTGGTCCCAGGTCATCGGTGACGCTGTCGGCCGCCGACACCGAGGCACCGAGCAGGGGCGCGAGCTGTCGCGTGGTCAGGTCGGTCCGCGTGGTCAGGTCGGTACGTCAGCCAGGGACAACTTGTCCCCGGTTGGAACTGCCCTTCATCCGGTTACCGGTTCGCGTCAAGATTGCCCTGTCGAACAGAGGAGGTCGGACGATGGACCGGGCGTTGCTGGCGGATTTTCTCCGAGCGCGTCGTGAGGCGCTGCAGCCGGAGGATGTCGGGCTTCCCCGCGGGCAGCGGCGCCGCACGGGCGGGCTGCGGCGCGAGGAGGTGGCGGCGCTGGCCGGGATGTCGGCCGACTACTACAGCCGGATCGAGCAGCAGCGAGGTCCGGCGCCGTCGGAGCGGATGCTCGTCGCGCTCGCCCGGGCACTGCGTTTCAACCAGAGCGAGCGTGACCACCTCTTCGTCCTGGGCGGGATCCCGGCGCCGCGGCGGGTCCTGCGGGACGACTACATCGGTCCCACGATGATGCGGATCGTCGCCGGTCTGTCGGACGTGCCCGCCATCGTGCTGTCACGGCTCGGCGAGGCGTTGCTGCAGACGCCACCGGCGGTCGCGCTGCTCGGTGACTACACCCGGTACTCGGGCATGTCCCGTTACCTGGTCTACCGCTGGTTCACCGGCGATCCGCGGGTCCGTGGCCTGTACCCCGTCGAGGACCATCCGATACGGGGCAGGGTCTTCGCCGCGGAGATCCGGGACGCGTACACGGCGGACCCCACGGGAAAGGCCGGTGAGATCGTCGCGGCGCTGCTGAAGGTCAGTTCCGAGTTCGCGAACATCTGGCGGTTGCACGAGGTGGGTGTGACCCACCATCACGACCTCAAGCGGTACCTGCACCCCGAGTTGGGGGAGCTGGAGCTGTACGCCGAGATGCTGCTGGATCCGGAGCAGTGTCACACGCTGCTGGTGTTCACCGCCGTGCCCGGTTCCCCGAGCCACGGCAAGCTGCAGCTCCTGACCGCTCCCTAGCGGCTCTCCTACGTCACACACCTGAAGGCACTGTCTCGGCACCGAGGCATGCCCAGGCCTCACCATGCTTCAAATTTGAAGCATATCTTCCCTTGCGAAGGGTGGCATTCGCCATGAAAGCAGTGCGTTTCCATGAGTACGGCAGTCCGGCCGTCTTGCGTCACGAGGACGTGGAACAGCCGGTCCCCGCGGCCGGCGAGGTACGGATCCGGGTGGCCGCGACGTCGTTCAACCCGGTCGACGGCAACATCCGCGCGGGCTTCATGCGGGGCCCCGTCCCGGTGTCCTTGCCGCACACCCCCGGCATCGACGTCGCGGGCACGGTCGACGCGCTGGGCGAGGGCGCGGACCGGGTCCGGGCGGGTGACCAGGTCGTCGGCTTCCTGCCGATGACCGGCGCCGGCGCGGCGGCGGAGTACGTACTCGCACCGGCCGACCTGCTGACGGCGGCGCCTGCGAGCATCCCGCTGGCCGACGCGGGCGGGCTGCCGCTGGTCGGGCTCACCGCGTGGCAGGCCCTCTTCGACCACGCCGAGCTCACTGCCGGACAGCGGGTGCTGATCAACGGTGCGGGCGGTGCGGTCGGCGGCTACGCCGTCCAGCTGGCCAAGCACGCCGGCGCACACGTGATCGCCACGGCGGGGCCGCGCAGCAGTGAACGCGTCAGGGCGGCGGGGGCGGACGAGGTGTTCGGCCACGGGGTCCCCGAGCTGTCCGCGCTGGTCGACGTCGTGCTCAACCTCGCGCCGGTCGATCCGATGGAACTGGCCGCGCTGACCTCCGTGGTCCACGACGGCGGCATCGTGGTGAACACGACGGTCTGGATGCCCGCGCCTTCCGACGAGGAACGCGGCGTGCGCGGCGTCGACCTCTTCGTCAGGAGCGACGCCGCGCAGCTGGCGAGGCTGGTGACGCTGGTCGACTCCGGAGCCCTGCACGTCGACATCGCTCGGCGGGTGCCGCTGGCCGAACTGCCGGCCCTGCACGCGGAGGCCGCGGAAGGCGCGCTCTCCGGCAAGGTCCTCGTCCTTCCCTCCGCCGCCTCTCTCATGTAGGCGACCTGCTCCGCGGCCGAGCACGGCGATCGCGTCGCGTCCCCCCGCGTCCCGCGTCTCGCTGCAAGCGGTCGAGCCATCGCCGGGGCTGCGGTCCGTCTGCCGGACCTCGCAGGCCGCAGCCCCGGCGACTCCTGCCGACCACAGCCGAATCTCGCGGGGCTCCCCCGCGCACCCACTCCTCTCCATCACACCAGTTCAGACCCATGAGTCAGAAGGACAGGACAGCCATGTCACTCGGTTTCGACCCCGAGTTCGCCCAGGTCTTCGCCCCCATGGCCGAGGCCATGGGGCACGCCGCACCCCCGGCGGTCGGCGACGTGCCCGCACGGCGCGCCCTGTGGGAGCCGATCATCCGGGCCGCCTCGGCCGCCCAGCCGGTGCCGACCGACGTCACGACCGCCGAACACCACGCAACCGCCGACGACGGCACCCGGATCGCCATGCGCTGGTACGCCAAGTCCGGTGCCGCAGCGGGGCCGGCGGTGCTGTTCTTCCACGGCGGCGGCTACATCTTCGGCCACATCGACCTGTTCGACGGACCGGTCTCGCGCTACGTCTCCGCCGGCGGGGTGCCCATGCTGTCGGTGGAATACCGCCGGGCCCCCGAGCATCCGTACCCGACACCGGTGGAGGACGCCTACGCCGCCCTGCGCTGGCTGCACGAACACGCCGGCGAACTGGGCGTCGACCGGGGCCGGATCGCCGTGATGGGCGACAGCGCCGGGGGCGGACTGGCGGCGGCCCTGTCGATCCTCACCCGGGAGCGCGGCGGTCCGGCGATCGCCCGGCAGATCCTGCTCATGCCGATGCTCGACGACCGCACCACCACGCCCGACCCGCACATCGAGCCGTACCTGTTGTGGTCCTACGACGACAGCCGCACCGCGTGGCCGGCGCTGCTCGGCGACGCGGCGGGCAGTCCGGACGTGCCCGCCACGGCAGCCCCCGCCCGACTGGTGGACGCCACCGGGCTGCCCCCGGCCTACATCGAGGTCGGCCAACTCGATGCCTTCCGCGACGAGAACCTCGCCTACGCGACCAAGCTCAGCCGGGCCGGCGTCCCCGTGGAGTTCCACCTGCACCCCGGTGTCCCGCACGAATTCGACTCCATCGCCTTCACCACCGGCGTCGCTCGCCGCGCCCTTGCCGACCGCGTCCGCGTCCTCGCCTCCCTCTGACCCTTGTCCGCCCATCCGGCACCTCTGAACAGCAGAAAGCGACGTCCCGTGACTCTTTGGACCCCCTTCACCGTCGGCGCCATGGAACTGCCGCACCGGCTGGCCATGGCACCCATGACCCGCGACCGCTCCCTGGCGGACGGCACACCGAGCGAGCTCAACGCCGAGTACTACCGGCAGCGGGCCTCGATGGCCCTGATCATCACCGAAGGCACCCAGCCCTCCGACGACGGCCAGGGCTACCTGCTGACCCCGGGCCTCTACACCGACGCCCACATCGCCGGCTGGCGCAAGGTCACCGACGCCGTGCACGCCGAGGGCGGCCGCATCGTCGTCCAGCTCATGCACACCGGCCGTATCTCCCACCCGGACAACACCCCGCACCACCGCACGCCCGTCGCCCCTTCGGCCATACAGCCCCAGGGCGTCATGTTCACCCTCGACGGCCCCCAGGAGATGCCCGTCCCGCGGGCCCTCACCGCCGACGAGATCACCGGTGTCGTCGACGAGTTCCGCCGCGCGGCCGCGGCGGCCGTCGCCGCCGGGTTCGACGGCGTCGAGATTCACGGCGCCAACGGCTATCTCCTGCACCAGTTCCTCTCAGCCAATGCCAACGACCGCACCGACCGGTACGGCGGCTCCGTCACCCGCCGCATCCGCTTCACCGCCGAGGTGGCAGCTGCGGTCGCCGCCGAGATCGGCGCCGACCGGACGGGCCTGCGCATCTCCCCCGGCAACCCCTACAACGACATCACCGAGCACGACACCCACGACGTCTACCCGGCACTGCTCGACGCCGTCGACCCGCTCGGCCTCGCCTACCTGCACGTCATCCAAGGGCCTGACGCGGAACTCCTCCAGCGGATGCGCCGGCAGTGGTCCACCGCGCTGATCGTCAACCGTGCCGGCACCCCGCTCGACACCCGCTTCGCCGATCTCGACTCCGGTCTGGCCGACGTCGTCACGGTCGGCGCCGCAGCACTGGCCAACCCCGACCTGCCGCACCGCCTCCGCACGGGTGCGCCCCTCAACGAGCCCGACCCGGCCACCTTCTACGGCGGCGACCACCGCGGCTACACCGACTACCCGGCCCTCTCCCTCACCGCTGCGAGCTGAACCATGACCACTCTTCTCATCAGGCCCGACGACAAGAGCGTCACCATCACCGTCCAGCAGCGGACCCTCAGGGCACCCCAGGAGGCCTTCCGCATCCTGGTCCCCATCGACCTTCCCACCGTGTTCCGCCCGGTCTTCCCGTTTCCCGGGATCAGCGAGGTGAGGAACCAGACCGAGACCTGGGACCACGCGGGCTCCCGAAGGAACCCGCAGTTCGACGACGGCTCCCAGGCCGACGAAGAACTCACCGAATACACGCCCGGCTCCGGCTTCGCCTACCAGCTGACGAACTTCACCAACGTCCTCTCCCGCCTCGCGGCCGGAGTTCGGGGCGAGTTCAACGTCAACCCCGACGGCGACGGCGCGCTCATCCGCTGGACCTACGAGTTCAAGCCGCTGCCCGGACGACGCTGGATTCTCGCCGGCCCCTTCGCCCCGCTCTGGCGCCGCTACATGGCCGCCGCCCTCGACCGGTGCGTCCACGTCATCGAAACGGAGAAGGACGGCGAGCCGGTGCCACCACCGGTCGGCTGACGGCCCGAAGCGCCACGACCTGAGCCTCCCGACCGACGGCATCGCGGTCGGGAGCGGCCAGGAACCGAACGGATCTGGCTGACGTCTCCCGCACCATGATTTCTGACGCCCACGGACAGCAGGCGCGTTCCACGGGACTCACCCCGCCGTCCGCGCAGACGGCGATGACCGGGGTGACCGGGGTGTCTGCGGATACGCCGAAGGTCAACGACTACAGCAGCTTCGCCGAGGCGTACTCGGCCGAGAACGAAACCAACCTCATCAATGCCCACTACGAGCGGCCCGCGATGCTGGCCCTCGCCGGAGACGTGGCCGGCCGTCGGATCCTCGACGCCGGCTGCGGTTGCGGGCCCCTGTGCGCCGCGCTGCGCGACCGTGGCGCCCTCGTGAGCGGCTTCGACGCGAGGCCCCGACTCGCCCCCGTCCCGCCGATGGAGTCAGTCGCCTCTCGACCGGTCTCACAGTCACCGGCCGTGGTCTGCCGCTCGTCCGTGGCGGCGGGCTGTGATGATCCAGGCACGTGAGTCGAAGTACACGCCGCCGTCGGTGCGGTGGGTGTCGAGGGTGGTGCGCAGCCGCGTGCGTGCCTGGTCGGCCGCCGCGTCGTCGAGGTCGGCCAGCAGTTCTTTGACTTCCCACAGGCGGAGCACGGCGTCGAAGGCCGTGGCGCTGTCCGGGCCGTAGTAGACGGGTTCGTGCACGTCGGTGAAGTCGACGTCCGCGAAGCCGGACGCCGTCAGGATGACTGTCGTGACGGTCGGGTCGGCGAGGGAGAACGGGTCCGGGCCGTGGGATGCGGCGGAGGTGGTTGAGGCGGCTGACGCGGCTGTTGTGGCGGTGAGGCTCTGGCGGATCGCGGTGGCCCATTCGTTGCGGTCGCGCTCCTGCCAGACGAGCAGCACCAGGCGCGCCGCGGGGCGCAGAGCCCGCCCGATGTTGGTGAAGGCGGCCACCGGGTCGGCGAAGAACATCGTCCCGAACCTGCTGATGCAGAGGTCGAAACGCTCCGGTGGAAAAGGGTGGACCTGCGCGTCCGCCTCCTGGAAGGTGACGTTGGCCAGTCCCTGGTCGTCGCTGAGCCGGCGGGCCTGTTCGAGCATGGGTGCGCAGATGTCGACGCCCAGCGCGCTTCCGTCGACGGCGGCGCGGGCGGCCTCCCGCGTGGACCGGCCGGTGCCGCAGCCGATGTCGAGCACATGGTCGCGGGGGCGGACGTGGGCGGCGGCGCGGAAGACTTCGTTGTGCAGGCGCAGTTCCGTGTCGAAGTCGAACAGCTCGGACATCACCGTCACCGGATCCTCTCGCCACTGATGTCGGCCCGGGCCGTCGCGGTCCGCCTCGCACCTGGTCCGGCGGCACCGTTCACGGCGCGGGCTCGGCGGTTCGACGCTACCGTGGTCGGCCGCCTTTCGTGTGCCGGAGCAGGGCCGGGACGAACACGTCCCACAGCGGCCTCGGCAGGTCGTGCCCGGCGCCTTCCAGGATCAGCAGCGTGGCGCCGGGAATCGCGTCGCGCAGCGCGCGGCCGTGCGGGAGCGGGCACATCGGGTCGCGGTCGCCGTGCACCACGAGGCTCGGCGCCCGGATGGCGGCGAAGTCGCGGGACGACCCGTCGAAGCTCATGGCGTAGTGGTTGACGAGGGTGGACGCGATGTCGCGGGTGCGGGCCACGTCCCGTTCGACGAGCGCGCGTGTGGCCGTCTCGTCGAAGTAGGGGGAGCCGCCCGCGTACGCCTTGGCCGATGCGACGACGTGGTCCACCACCGCGTCGGTGTCGGCGGGGTCCGGGTCGGCGGGAATGCCGTCGGTGAGGTCGTCCGACGGGGGCGGTAGTCCGTCCTCGCCCGTCGAGGTGGAGACGAAGGTCAGTGACCGCACCCGGTCGGGGTGATCCACCCCGATGATGAGCCCGATTCCGCCGGACATGGACCGGCAGACGACGTGTGCGCGGTCGATGTGCAGGGCGTCCAGGATGCCGAGTGCGTCCCCGGCCAGGTCGGTGAACGTGTAGCCCGGCCGCCCCGGCGGGTAGCTGGTGGACCGGCCGGTGTCCCGGTTGTCGTAGCGGATCACGAACCGGTCGCCACGCGCGATCTGTTCGCACAGCTCGGTCTCCCACCACAGCATCGAGGCGGCCGCACCGTCGATGAGCAGGATCGCCGGGTCCGCGGGATCTCCGAAGGTCTCGAGGCACAGCCCGACGTCGTGGATCTCCACGAGCTGCTCGCCGTGCGAGAGGTGATCGGTCATGAACGCCACGCTAGAGCAAGCAGTCCGAGCGCCTGTGCCCTGAACGACCGCGCGCCGTCCTCTCGGGCACGGGGACGCCGGCACAGCGCGGTCGACGGCGCCCTCGCACGCCGGCCGGGTCGCGCCGCCGCGCGCTGAGGGCGCCGTGCTGCTCCGCTTTCCGGAGCGCCCGCCCCCGCAGGACGCCCCCCTTCGCCGACTCGAACGACGTGGATGGCCGCGCACCGTCCGGACAGCGTCGGAGGCTGCTGCTCGGTGAAGAGCTCACTCATGCCCCGACGGGTGCCGCCCGGGTCCGGCAGCGGTGCGTTCCGCACACTTGCTACTCGCGAGTAAGATGCGCGTTCCCGGAGAATGGAGTCGTCGTGGCCCGCAGGTTCACCGTGTCCGACAGCATCGTGATAGAGGTCCCCCCGGAGGCGGCCTACGAGGCGGTCAGCCGGCCCGCGCAGATGGGACGGTGGAGTCCGGAGAACCTCGGGGCCACCGTGCCGGCACCGGACACGTCGGCCCCGCTGGGGACGACGTTCGAGGGCCGGAACAAGCGAGGGGCGTTCCGCTGGGTCACGCGGTGCACGGTGACGGCGGCGGACTCCGGACGCCGCTTCGCCTTCCGGGTGCACGCGATCGGGCTGAACCGGCCGCGGCTGCGCGGTCCGATCGCCACCTGGGAGTACCGCTTCGAGCCCGAGGGCGGCGCCACCCGCGTCACGGAGACCTGGACGGACGACCGGCGGGCCTGGCCGTCCCCCGTCGCCAACGCCTTCGACCGCATCGCGACCGGCGGCCGGACGTTCGCCGACTTCCAGACGGACAACATCGCCAGAACGCTGCGCAACCTGAAGCGGGAGCTCGAAGCGGAGTCCTCTTCCTGACCCGCCGACCCGGCCGGGCCCCGCCCGGACGGCGCGACGGCGGGGCCGGGCTCAGCCGCGCGCGGCGCGCCGGGCCGCGCGGGCCACGGGCAGGTAGCGCAGGCGCTCGGGCAGGAGCGGGACGACGGTGCGGACGACGGCGCCCAGGCCCCGCAGCCTGCGCTCGTCCCGCGCCGTCCAGGTCAGGTCCAGACGGTCGCGGACGACGGGCGGCAGCAGGCCGGTCGTGACGAACACGTGGAGCCGGGCCAGGGGCGGGCGGAACAGGGGCCAGAGCCTGCGCAGCACCGCGCCCGAGCCCTCGGGCGGGGGCACCGGCCGCCGCGGGTCGAGCAGGTCACGGACGACCACCGTGTTCTCCAGCTCCTCGCGGACCATCCGCTCGAAGTAGGGCCAGTACTCCTCGGGCGTGGCCGGCATGTCCCGCCGTCGGATGCCCAGGATGTCGCCGAGCCGCAGCAGTTCGTCGTAGAGCCGGCGTTCCTCCGCCTCGTCGAGCGGACGGGACAGATACCGGGCCGAGGACAGGAAGGCCGGGTAGGCGGTGGCGTGCACCCAGGCGTAGTACGCGGGCGTGAGCGCGTGGTACGAGCGGCCGCGGGTGTCGGTGCCGCTGATGCCCTTGTGCAGCGTGCGCAGTCGGCGGCCCTCCTCGATCGCCCGCTCGCCTCCGTAGATCCACAGCTGGAGCGATTCCAGTGAGCGGCGCGCCCGGCCCCAGGGGTCGGTGCGGAACACGGAGTGCTCGTCCACGCCGGCTCCGACGGCCGGATGGGCGACCTGCAGCACCAGCGCGGCCGGCAGAGAGAGCAGCAGCCTCACGTCACCGGCGATGTCCCACAGGATCGTTCCGGGGCCGAACGGCTCCGGTCCCGGGTGGGGGCCGGGATCCACTCGTCCAGGACGGGCGGCCGTCGTGGGGTGGCCGGGGCCCGTGGGGTGTTCAGCGCCCGTCGGGCGGTCGGGGCCCGTGGGGTGGCCGGGGCCGGTGGCGGCGGTCGTGGGATGGTCGGGACGGGCGTCCATGTCACCACGCTCCCAAGGGCCGCCGCGTGGCGGGGTCGGTGCCGGGCCGATGGGTGGCCCGGTAGGCGATGGCGAGGGAGACGGCGATCCGCAACGGCGGGAGGACGAGGGCCATCAGGAGGCGCACGACGCGGGCGAAGCGGCGCAGGGCGCGTTCCTGGCGGGGACTCCAGGTCAGGTGCAGCCGCTCGCGCGGGACGGGGGGCAGGGCTCTTACGGTGACCAGCAGGGCGTAGTGGGCGGCGAGACGGGCGAAGGGCGTCCACAGCGGGCCGGGCAGGCGGCGGAACGGCTGGGCGGGGCGGGCGAGTTCGTCGAGGACGTCCTGGACGGACCGGTTGAACTCCAGTCGGTGCGTGACCATCTCGTCGTAGTAGACGAGGAACGACGGCCAGTCCGGCGGAAGGTGACACTCCTTCAGACCCCAGACCCGGCGCACGCCCCGCATCCCGCGGTAGTACTCGTCCAGTTCGCCGGCCGACATGCCCTTGCCGAACAGGCTCTGCGCGTCCACGGGCCCCTTGAACAAGGTGGCGTGCACCCAGTGATACGCCTCGGGGTCGAGGGCGTGGTAGCGGCGGCCCCGCGGGTCGGTGCCCTTCACCCCGGCGTGCACGTGGAGAAGGCGGCGCGCCTCGGCGGTGGCCGCCTGCTGACCGCCGTAGACCACCGTGGTCAGCGAGAGCAGGGTGCGGATCAGGCGGGGCCACGGCTCGGCGCGGAAGTTGCTGTGGTCGGCGACGCCCGCCCCGACCACAGGGTGCGAGACCTGGAGAAGCAGCAGCTGGGGTGCCATCAGGGTGGCGCGGACGTCCCCGAAGCAGCGCCAGACGACTCCTCCCCTGCGCGGCGCGCGGATCTGCGCGGGTATCTCAACTTCGGCTGATTTGAGCTGAGTTGGCTGGCCTGACGTGTGCGGTACGCCGGTCATGACGCCTCCGTCCCTCCGTCGTGTCCGGAGTATTGACGCGCCCCGTGAAACAAGTCAATAGTTTTTGTATCTTCGACTCTCTCGACGGCACCTCCGATGCAGGATTCCGGCATTCACCCCTAAAGGTAAGGAAAACACGATGAGGTACAGAGAGGCACATACAGGAGAAAGGGACGGTGGAGACACGGACGGCGGGCGGACGCACTGGCGGCGCAGCGCCCTGATGTTCGTCCCCTGCGCCCTGGCGGTGGGCGCGCTCGGGATCGCGCTCGCGGAAGGAGCGATCGCCGCCTCGTTCGCCGTGTCGGGCACGGCGTTCAAGGTGTCCGCCTCGGAGGTCACCGCGCAGGGCGTGTCGTCCTTCCCCTCCTCCATCGGCGGCTCGGCCGACGACGCCGAGCCGGTCCTGCTGGCGGCCGTGAAGGACGGCACCCCGACGACCTCACCGCGCTGCGCCCGCCCGTCGTCGTCGGGGACCAGCCGGGCCGCCCCCGGGCGACCTGTCCCGTCAACACCGTCCATCCCGAGGTCGGCGCGCACAGCCTGACCGCCTACGGGGCCATCGTCCACGGCGCCACCTACCTCGAGACGGTCGGCGGCGGACGGCTCAAGGTGCTGTGGGTGCACGCGGACCTGCTCGTCGCGGACGACTACACCTTCCGGCTGGAGACGCCCGGCCAGGTGCAGACGATCGACGTGGACCTGGCCATCCCCCAGGTCGACATCTACGTCACCCAGCTCTCCGGCTCCCTCAGCATCCCGGTCATCGACGTCTCCACACCGCGCATCTGCATCGGCGCCGACGTCGTACCGGCCAACCTGCCGATCGCCGTGCAGCTGCCCGAACTGTCGGTCACCGCCGTGGAGGCCGGACAGGTGCTGGTCGACGCGGAGACGGTCGGCTTCTCCGGCCTGAGCGCGCACAGCCACGACCGATAGGAGGCGTCACCCATGGGCCGCTACAGCCGGCTCGAACGGATCCGCCGGATGGATCCCCGGCACGACCACGAACAGATCTTTCAGTGGATCACCCGGTACGAGTTCCCCTGGGACTACATGCAGGGCGTGTCCGTCGCCTTCCTGCGCGACTACGGCGTGCCCCGCATCTCCCGGCTCCTCGACCGCACCCAGGAGTTCGAGCGCGCGGGACAGAAGCGGTACGACGACACGGTGCTGATCGCCTACGAGATGGTCCGCCACGGCATGGACTCCCCGCACGGGCGGGCCACCGCCCGCCACCTCAACCGCATCCACGGCCGCTACCGCATAGCCAACGAGGACTACCTGTACGTCCTGGCGACCACCGTGGTCGGACCCAAGCGCTGGATCGACCGGTACGGCTGGCGGCCGAGCCGGCCCAAACCCCGCAGCGATCCCTTCGGCTGGACCCTCGACGACCTCGGCCCGCACTGGGCCCACCAGAGGCCGCCGGCCCCGCTCGCCGACGAGAACCCCCCGATGGAGCATCGATGACCCACACCACCGACAGCGCCGACCACTCCGCCCGACCCGCGGGAGCGGCCTCCTCCCACCCCGCCCGCCGTACGGATCCAGCGCCGGACACCGCAGGACCCACGGAACCCGGTTCGCCCGCGGACGTCGGGCCGACGGGCCCCGGCGAGCAGCGCACTCCCCCGCCGGACACCTTCACCTCGCGCTCCCCCGCCACCGGGGAGACCCTCGCCGCGTACCCGGTCCACGGGCCGTCGGAGGTCGGCCGCGCCGTGCTGCGGGCGCGGACGGCCGGAGCCCGGTGGGCGGCCCTCGCCGCGGGCGAGCGGCGCGGGCATCTGCTGCGCTGGAAGCGGGAGCTGGCGTCGTCCCTGGACGCCGTGGCCGGGCTCGTCGCGGCGGAGACGGGCAAGCCGCGGCAGGACGCCGAACTGGAAGTGGTGCTCACCCTGGAGCACCTGTCCTGGGCGGCCCGCAACGCCGGGCGCGTGCTGAGCCGGCGCCGGGTGCGCTCCGGGGCGGCGGCGATGCACCAGGCGGCGACCGTGGTGCGCCGTCCGCTCGGGGTCGTCGGGGTGATCGGGCCCTGGAACTACCCCGTGTACACGCCGATGGGATCGATCGGCTACGCCCTGGCGGCCGGCAACGCCGTGGTGTTCAAGCCCTCCGAGTACACCCCGGGCACAGGGCTGTTGCTGGCCGAGCTGTTCGACGCGGCCGTGCCCGAGTACGCCGGGCTGCTGACGGTCGTCACCGGGGCGGCGGCGACCGGCGAGGCGCTGGCCCGCTCCGCCGTCGACAAAGTCGCCTTCACCGGGTCGCCGGGCACCGCGCGCAAGGTGATGGCGGTGTGCGCCGAGTCGCTCACCCCGTTCCTGGCGGAGTGCGGTGGGAAGGACGCGGTCATCGTGACGGCGGACGCGGACCTGGAGGCCGCGGCCGACGCGATCGTGTGGGGCGCGATGGGCAACGCCGGTCAGACCTGCGCGGGCGTCGAACGCGTCTACGCCGTACGGCAGGTGCACGCGGCGCTGTGCGAGAAGGTGGTGCAGCGGGCCGGGGCCCTGCGACCGGGGGCCGGTCCGGACGCGGCCTACGGTCCGATGACGATGCCGGGCCAGTCGGCGGTGGTGCGGCGGCATGTGCGCGAGGCGCTGGCGGCGGGGGCGGGTGCGGCGCTCGGCGGCGCGGACCCGGCGACGGCGTCCGGGGCCTTCGTGGAGCCGGTGGTCCTGGTCGACGTGCCGGAGGACGCGTCCGCGATGACCGAGGAGACCTTCGGGCCGACGGTCGTGGTGAACGCCGTGGCGGACGAGGAGGAGGCGGTCCGGCGGGCGAACGCGTCGCGCTACGCGCTGGGCGCCGCGGTGTTCGGCGGGAGCGGCCGCGCGGGCGCCGCGCTCGCCTCGCGGCTGCGGGCCGGCGCGGTGTCCGTCAACTCCGTGCTGGGCTTCGCCGCCGTCCCGTCCCTGCCGTTCGGCGGGTCCGGCGACTCCGGCTTCGGCCGGATCCACGGCGCGGACGGACTGCGGGCCTTCACCGCCCCGCAGTCGGTGACCGTCCGGCGCTTCGCTCCGCCGATCGATCTGACGTCGTTCTCGACCCCGGCCGCGACCAAGGCCAGGGCCGTGGCGCTCATGCGGTGGCTGCACTCCCGGCGCTGACCGCGCGTGCGCGGTCAGGCGTCGAGCAGCGGCGCGAGGTATCTGCGGGCGAAGGCTCGGGCCTGTTCCTCGTCGTCCAGTTCGATGCAGCCGGACGGGTTGAGGAGGAAGGAGACCGCGACGCGCACCATCAGCTCCGCCACCGGCCGGGGGTCGGTCTCCGGGCGGCCCTCGGTGTGCTGGGCGCGCCGCAGATGGGCGGTCAGGTAGTCGGTGGTGGCCGCGAGGGAGGCGCCGCCCTGCACGGTGAAGTAGGGCAGCACCACTTCGGGTTCGAGCTTCAGCAGGCCGCCGAACAGCGGATGGGCCCTGGTGTGCCGCAGGGCGACGACGAAGCCCTCCACGACCCGGTCCTCCATCGTCGGCAGCGAGGCGACGGCGGAGTCCAGCTCCTGGAAGAAGCGGCTTCCCTCGCGCAGCAGGCACGCCTCGACCAGTCCGTCCTTGCTCTGGAAGCGGCGGTACACCGTGACGCGGGAGACGCCGGCCCGTTTGGCGACGTCCTCCACGGAGGAGCGGCGCAGGCCGAAGGTCGTGAACTGCTCCAGGGCGGCGTCGAGGATCTGCCGCGCCAGCTTTTCCTCTGTCTCCGGCCGGGCGATGGCCCGGGCCAGCAGGGAGTCGTTCGCAGGTGTCTTCATGGTGCCTTTCACGGTACCCGCACACCTCTCCGCAGAGACAGTGAAACATCATGCATGCATGTGTATCTCAACGTGCGTCCCACCCCCGCCATTCCCTTGTGTTCGGAGGACCCATGGGCAGTCGCATCACCCCGCAGCAGTCCGATTTCGCCGCCGCCGTCCGTGAATTCGCCCAGCGCGAGTGCGGAAGTCCCGTGCAGCGCGACGCCCTCACCGAGGGCGGCCGGGAACCGCACAACCCCAAGATCTACGCCATGCTCGCCGACCTGGGCTGGCTCGGCGTCTGCCTGCCCGAGGAGTACGGCGGCGCGGGCGGCGGACTCGCCGACGCCTGTGTCTTCCTGGAGGAGACCTCCTACGGGCTGGTGCCGGCCGGTGGCTTCATCACCACCGTGATCACCGCCAGGGTGTACGAGCGTTTCGGCACCGAGGAGCAACGCCGCGCCGTGCTCGGGGGTGCCGCGCGGGGCCGGGTGCTGGCCGTCGCCATGTCGGAGCCCGGCGCCGGATCCGACGTGGCCGCCCTGCGCTGCCGCGCCGAGCGGCAGCCGGACGGGAGGTGGCTCGTCGAGGGCCAGAAGACCTGGATCTCGAACGCCCATATCGCCGAGAGCATGCTGCTGGTGGCGCGGACGGACGGGGCCCGGCACGAGGGGATCACCATGTTCCACGTCCCCATGGACACACCGGGAGTGGAGGTCCGGGGCATCGAGACCATGGGCGGTCGCGAGGTCAACGACGTGTTCCTCACCGGCGTCCGGCTGCCCGCGGACGCCGTCGTCGGTGAAGTCGGCTCCGGCTGGCGCCAGTTGACGGCCGGCCTGAACCATGAGCGGCTGTTCCTGGCGGCCAACATGCTGGGCCTGGCCCGTCGCGCCTTCGACGACGCGGTCGCCTACGTACGCGAGCGCGAGCAGTTCGGCCGGCCCGTCGGTTCCTTCCAGGCACTGCGGCACCGCGTGGCCGACCTCGCCACGGAGATCGAGTGTGCCCGGCTGCTGGTGCGGGAGGTGGCGTCGGACTGCGACGCCCGCCCCGACCGGCTCTTCCCGCGTGAGGCGTCGATGGCGAAGCTCAAGGCCACCGAGACGGCCAAGCGCGTCGCGCTGGAGTGCATGCAGATGATGGGCGGTTACGGCTACGCCACCGAGTACGGCATGGAGCGCCATCTGCGCGCCGCCGTCGTCTCCACCGTCTACGGGGGCACCAGCGAGATCCAGCGGGACATCATCGGCAAGAGCTACGGCCTCTGACTCCGCCCGGCCCCGGACGCCCCGGGGCCGGCGGCCGCCCTCGGCCCTCCCAGGGCCGGGGCGTGTCCGCACCGAAGCGTCCCGGGCCGGAGTACCGGATGAGCGCCGTGCGGGCGGCTGTCGCCCGGCGCCCGCACGGGCGGCCGCTCTCACCCGCGAGGCCGTACGGGGTCACGGGTGGAACCGCCACCGGCCCTCGGAGACGACGTCCACCTTGCCGTCCCTGACCCGCACGGCCGTCTCGTCGTCGATGAAGTAGATCGGGAAGTCGGCCCGCTCGGCGATGCGGTCGGCCCAGGCGTCGTCCCGCTCGGGGAAGTCCGGCGAGTACAGGTGGGGCTTGAGATACCAGTCGAAGAGGCCGAACGGCGGCTCCACGGTCGTCGCGCCGAGCACGTGGAGGTCCGCGGTGTCCCCGATGACCTCGGCGGAGTGTTCGGTGAGATGCCGGCTGAAGATCATCGATCCGGCGCTGACCCCCACGTAGACCCGGCTCTCCAGCGCCTCCAGGAAGCCGTCGGCCAGACCGTTGCCGGTGATGCTGCGCGCGAGGTGGTAGTGGCTGCCGCCCTCGACGTAGACGACGTCGGCGTGCAGCAGCCGGTCGAGCACCATCCGCCGGGGCAGGCCGTTCAGCTCCAGGACGTCGAACTCCCGCCAGCCGAGGCCGTGCAGCCGGTTCATGTCCTCGACGACCCATCCGTGGTCCCCGGGCTCGGCGACCGACGCCGTGGGAACGAACACGACGTTCGCCGATCCGAAGGGCTTGCCCAGCATGTCCCGCAGCGCGTCCCGCAGCGTCTCGTTGCGCAGGCCGCTCGCCGTCATCAGAAGATTCATCGGGCGAGCCAAGCACGGCCGACGGGCGCGCGCAACGAACCCAGGATCCGCCGGTCCCCGTCATGGCACGGCCGCGGCAGGAAAGGGGCGCGCCGGCTCACCGGAGCAGGTCGAAGTGTGAAGGGAACCGGCGACTCGCCGTCCCGGACGGAACGGCCGGGGTGGGTGGTCAGTATCTCAGTACAGAGTCAGGCCGAAGGCCGACAGGACCTCCGCGACGGGTTGGTAGTAGGTGACGCCGCCGGAGGCGCAGTTGCCCGAGGAGCCCACCGCGAACCCGAGGGCGATCGACCCGGAGTAGGCCGGCGCCCCCGTGTCGCCCGGTTCCGAACACGCGGTGGAGCGGAACAGACCGTGGACCGCGCCTTCGGCGAAGTTCACCGTGGCGTTGACCGCGGTCACCGTCCCGCAGTGGACGCCGCTGGTCCGTCCGACGTGGCAGACCGACTGCCCGATGGCCGGGGCGGCGGCCCCGGTCACGTCCTGGTAGACGCCCCCGCCCAGCGCGATGTCACCGGGCAGGATCAGCGCGCTCGTGGTGTAACGGACCACGCCGTAGTCGTCGATCGGGTAGGAGGCGCCCGCGGTGACGCCGACCGGCAGGGTGCGGGCCGCGTCCGCGTACCAGGTGGTGGCGGAGGCGCCGGAACAGTGGCCGGTCATGACGGCGTAGCGGTTGGTCCCGCTCGCCGCGTTGAAGCCGACGACACACCGGGCGCCGGTGGCCGCGTACAGCAGGGTGCCCCCGCGGATCGTGGGCACCTGGAGGGCCGTGGCGCCCGTGCCGGTGCCGAACAGCAGGGCGACCACCGCTGTCACCACCGTGGTGAACATCGTCAGGCGGGTGTGCGGACGTCTCACGGCCCCTCCAGGGGAGTCGGTCGTCTCGTACCGGGCAGTGCCCCCATCGTGCGGGAGGCGGCGTCCGCGGCGACAGACGCGGTCCGGCCGGATCCCGTCCTGCGTCCGTCCGGTCCGCACCGACCTGGCGCGGGGGCCCGGGGGCGCCGCCTCGCCGCGGACTCGCGGGGTGGCCGGCCCTGCGTGCGTCGGTCGTCCGTCGCCTCCGGGATGACGGCACCGCCGGCCGACGTCCCCCGCATCGGGACCCCCTCGGGACCCCCGCCCGCTGGTGGTCAGCGGCGGTCAGGGGTCCAGGACGTCGGCCCCGAGGTCGGCCTCCGGAACGGTCGGTCGCCGTAGAGCCCGGTGAGTTCGGCGGCGTACTTGTCGCGGACGACCCGGCGGCGCAGCTTCAGCGACGGGGTCAGTTCGCCGGTCGCCGGACCCCACTCCTGCGCCAACAGCCGGTAGCGCTTGACCTGTTCGGTGCGGTTGAGACGGCTGTTGGCGGCGGCCACCGCCCGGTCGACCTCCTCCAGGACGGCAGGGTGCGCGGCCAGCGCCGCGAGGTCCGCGCCGTTGTCCAGGCCGTGCGCGGCCGCCCAGGCGGGCGCCGCCTCGGGGTCGAGGACCAGCAACGCGACGAGGTAGGAGCGGTGATCGCCGTGCACCATCGCCTGACCGATCAACGGGTGTTCCTTCAGGGCGTTCTCCACCAGGGCCGGGGAGACGTTCTTGCCCGTCGAGGTGATGATCATCTCCTTCTTCCGGTCGGTGATCCAGACGTAGCCGTCCTCGTCGACCCGGCCGATGTCCCCCGTGTGCAGCCACCCCTCCTCGTCGAGTGCGGAGCCGACCGAGCCGTCCGGCCGCAGATACCCGGCGAAGACGGAGGAGCCGCGCACCCGGAGCTCGCCGTCCGCGGCGGTGCGCACCCGCACGCTCGACACCGGACGGCCCACCGAGCCCAGCCGGAACCCGGTGCGGGGACTGTTGGCCGTGGCCACCCCCGACGTCTCGGTCAGGCCCCACGCGTCCATGACGACGATGCCGAAGCCGGCCCAGAACCGCACCACGTCCAGCGGCATCGGCGCGGAGGCGCTGGCGGCCCAGGCGACCCGGTCGAGGCCGCCCGCGGCCAGCAGGGGCAGCAGCACCGTCTCGCGACAGCGCGCGTACGCGTCCGCGAGCGCGGCGGGCGGCTCCTCGCCCCGCTCCCTGTACCCGACGTGCTCGCGGGCCACGTCCCCGGCTTCCTCGACGGCCTTGCGCCGCTCCTCGGGCAGCCGGCTCAGTCCGGCGCGGACCGTCGCGGCCAGCTTCTCCCAGACCCTCGGCACGCCGAAGAACTGCCGGGGCCGCACCTCGCGCACCGCCTCGGCCACCGCGGCCGGATCGGCGCACAGATGGACGTGCGAGGCGCGGTGGCAGGGCAGGTAGATGCCGAGCATCCGTTCCGCGATGTGGGCGAACGGCAGGTAGCAGATGTGCTCGACGTGCGGCGGCAGTTCCACCACCTCGTCCAGCGCCACGGCGTTGGCGAGCACCTGCCGATGGGTGAGGACCACGCCCTTGGGCTCACCGGTGGTGCCGGAGGTGTAGACGACGGTCAGCGTGTCCTCGGGGCGGGCCGTGTCCAGGGCCTTGCCGAGGCTCTCCGGGACCGGTTCACGGGTCAGCGCCGCGTAGGGCAGGTGGTGGCCCGCCTCGCCGTCCTCGACCACCACGAGCCGGCCGAGCGGCGTGGCGTCGTCGTCGAGCAGCGGCGCCCACACGGCGGCCTGAGCGGCGCCCTCCACGACCGCGAGCGCCGCCCGGCAGTTGCGCGCGATGTGGGTGATCTGCTCGGGCGCGGCGGTGCCGTAGACACTGACGGGAACGGCACCGAGGCGCGCCAGCGCGAGGTCGGACAGCCAGTGCTCGGGACGGTTGGCCATCATCAGCAGGACGTGGTCGCCGCGCCCCACGCCGAGCGCGGCGAAGCCGGCGGCGAGAACCGTCGTGCGCTCGCGGACCTCGGCCCAGGTGAGCGTGGTCCACCCGCCGATGGCCGGGGCCCGCCAGGACAGGGCGGGCAGGTCCGGGTGGAGGCGGGCGTTGCGTTCCAGGAGCAGGGGCAGCGTGGACGGCGCCGCCGGTGGTCCTTGTGGGTCCCCGTCGGTGCGCGGGGCAGATGTCATGACGGCCTCCTGGCGTGCTGGACGGATCGGGTCGGTCGGGTGAGGGATCGCGGGGGGGGAGCGCGTACGGGACGCGGCACCGGGGGCGGGCGCGCGTACGGGATCGGGTGCGGGGCCACGGGTCAGCGGTCGGTGAAGGCCTCGCCGCGCTCGGCCTTGCGGAGCAGCAGTGCGGGCGGGGCGAAGCGGTCTCCGTGCGCCTCGGCGAGTTCGCGTGCGCGGGTCGAACCTTCCGGTCGGGTGGAGGGGAGGCGACGGGGGCGCTGGGAGCGCCGGATGCGAAGGGGGACGGTCAGGCCAGCAGTGCGCGGCCGATGATCTCCTTCATGATCTCGGTGGTCCCGCCGTAGATCGTCTGGACGCGGCTGTCGAGGAACGCCCTGGCCACCTGGTACTCCGTCATGTAGCCGTAGCCACCGTGCAGTTGGAGGCAGCGGTCGACGACGCGCTTCTGCAGTTCGGTCGCCCACCACTTGGCCATCGAGGCGTGCACGGCGTCGAGCCGGCCCGCGCCGTGCTCGGTGACGCACCGGTCGACGAAGGCCCGGGTGACGGCGCACTCGGTGGCCATCTCGGCGATCTCGAAGCGGACGTGCTGGAGCCGGGCCAGGGGACGGCCGAACGCCTCGCGCTCCTTCACGTACACGCGGGTGAGTTCCAGGACGTGTTCGGCGGCGGCCGCCGCGCCCACGGCGATGGCGAGGCGTTCCTGGGCCAGGTTGGCCATGAGGGCGGCGAAGGCCTGGTTCTCCCCGCCCAGCAGGTTCTCCTTGGGCACCCGGACGTCGTCGAAGAACAACTCGGCGGTGTCCTGGGCCTTCTGGCCGATCTTGTCGAGGTTGCGGCCCCGCTCGAAGCCCTTCATGCCGCGTTCGACGACGAGCAGGCTCTGCCCGGAGCTGCCGCCCTCGGGAGTGGTGCGGGCCACGACGACGACCAGGTCGGCCAGGATGCCGTTGGAGATGAACGTCTTGGCGCCGTTGAGGAGGTAGTGGTCGCCCCGGTCGGTCGCGGTGGTCCGGATGCCCTGGAGGTCGGAGCCCGCTCCGGGTTCGGTCATGGCGATGGCCGTGACGGTCTCGCCGGAGGTGAATCCGGGCAGCCAGCGCCGCTTCTGCTCGTCGGTGGCGAGCCGGGTGAGATAAGGGCCGACGATGTCGTTGTGCAGGCTGAGCGCCACACCGGACGCTCCGGCCCGCGCGAACTCCTCGATCAGGACGGCGCTGTAGCGGAAGTCGTCGGTTCCCCCGCCGCCGTACTCCTGCGGCACCGCGAGGCCCAGCAGTCCCTGGCGGCCCGCCGCGCGCCAGACGTCACGGCTGACGACGCCGTCGCGCTCCCACCGGTCGTGGTGGGGCGACACCTCCTTGGCGAGGAAGGTGCGGACGGTCTCGCGGAACGCCTCGTGCTCCGCCGTGTACAGGTCTCGTTCCATGGTCGCCTCCGGGTCGGGGAATCGTGGTTCAGAGCCAGTTCTTCACGAGTTCGACGAGACGGGCCGGATCGCGGCCGACGGGGGTGACGTTGAGCATCGTGACGCCCGCCTCCCGGAACGCCTCGACCCGTTCGCGCACATAGCCCTCGGGGCCCGCCAGGCAGACCAGTTCGCACAGTTCGGCGGGGACCGCGGCCTCCGCCTCGCGTCTGCGGCCCGCGAGGTAGTGCTCCTGGACGGCGGCGGCCTCGGCCTCGTAGCCGTAGGAACAGACCAGGTCGAAGTAGAAGTTGCGGCCCGGGGCGCCCATGCCTCCGACGTACAGGGCGATGACGGGCCGCATCAGGTCGCGGACCTCCTCGGCGTCGTCCCCGACCGCCAGCAGCCCGCCCGCGACGACGGACAACGGGCCCAGTTCCGGGGCGCGCAGCGCCGCTCCCTCGGCGAGCGGACCGCCCCAGACCTTCGCCGCGTGTTCGGGCACGTACAGGAACGGCAGCCATCCGTCGGCGAGTTCGGCGGTCATCCGGACGTTCGCGGGTCCCAGCGCGGCCACGTACACCGGGATGGAGTCGCGCACCGGGCGGGTCAGCAGCTTCAGCGGCTTGCCGTGCGTGCCGCCCTTCTCGGGCGGCAGGGGCAGGTCGGTGATGCCGTGGTGCTCGATCACCTCGCGCCGCCAGATGCGGCGGGCGAGCCCGATCGTCTCGCGGGTGCGTCCGAGGGGCCGGTCGTAACGGCGGCCGTGCCAGCCCTCCACCACCTGGGGGCCGGAGGCGCCGATGCCGAGCAGGGCGCGACCGCCCGTCAGGGCGTCGAGTCCGGCCGCGGTCTGCGCGATCAGCGCGGGGGTGCGGGAGTACACGTTGAGCACGGCGGAGCCGATGCGCAGGCGCTCGGTGCGGGCCGCCAGGTATCCCATGATCGTCGGGGAGTCGAAGCCGTACGCCTCGGCGACCCAGATCGCGTCGAGTCCGGCCGCCTCCAGCGCGGCCGCCTCGTCGGCGGCGGCACGCGGGTCGCCGGCGTACTGCAAGGGGGTGGAGAGTTCCATCAGCGTCCGTCCTCGGGGTGGGTGGCGGGCCGCGGGCCTCCGGTCAGTTCCGGGACGCGCCACTCCTCGGCCACCTCGTCGTGGTGTGCGCCCGGAAGGGCCGGGGGCAGCCGCAGCGCGCCGGGGGTGGCGGAGAAGCGGGGCGCCGGGCCGGGCTGGGTGATGCCGTGTTCCTCGGTGAAGGTGCCGCGGGCCATGAGGTGCGGGTGGCGGGCGGCCTCCCGCAGGGAGAGCACCGGGGCGACGCAGGCGTCCGTGCCGTCGAAGACGGCGGTCCAGGCAGCACGCCCCGCGGATCCGAAGCGTGCCGCGAAAGCGGCCCGCAGCTCGGGCCAGCGGCGCGGGTCGGCACGGTCCGGCAGGTCGTCTGCGTCGAGGCCGAGAAGGCGGACGAACTCGGCGTAGAACGCGGGCTCCAGCGCGCCGACCGCCATCCAGCCACCGTCGGCCGTTTCGTAGACGGCGTAGTAGGGGCACCCGCCGTCCAGCAGGTTGCGGCCCCGGGCGTCCTGCCAGGCGCCCGAGGCGAGCATGCCCTGGACGAGGGCCGTGAGGTGGGCCGTGCCGTCGACGATCGCCGCGTCCACGACCTGCCCCTCCCCCGTGGTCCGGGCGGTCAGCAGGGCGGCGAGCACTCCGGCGACGAGGTAGAGCGAGCCGCCCGCATAGTCACCGAGCAGGTTGCCGGGGATCACCGGCGGGCCGTCGGGGGCGCCGATCATGCCGAGTGCGCCCACCGTGGCGATGTACCCGATGTCGTGCCCGGCCCGGGGCGCCAGCGGACCGTCCTGGCCCCAGCCGGTCATCCGGCCGTACACCAGGGCCGGGTTGACGGCCAGACACTCCCGCGGGCCCACGCCCAGCCGTTCCGTCACGCCCGGGCGGCAGCCCTCGATGAGGATGTCGGCGCGGGCCGCCAACGCCCGTACGGCGCCGGGCCCGTCGTCCGCCTTCAGGTCGACCAGGACCGATCGCTTGTTGCGGTTGGTGACGTCGAAGGCCGCGTCGACGCCGAGGACCGGTGTCCCCGGCCGGTCGACGCGGACGACGTCGGCGCCCAGATCGCCGAGCAGCATCGCGGCGAACGGCGCGGGCCCGATCCCGGCCAGCTCCACCACCCGCACACCGGCCAGCGGCCCTGCCCGGCGGCTCTCCGGCGCCGCCTGCCGCACGGTCCTCTCGTCCGGTTGCGTCGTGGTGTCCCTCATGGCGCCCATCGGCCCTCCGAACTCCGGTCTACTTAGCGCTCGCTAAGAAGGTAGAGAGGTGCGGACGGTCGGTCAATGGCCGCAACACGAGCTGTTACGGCGGCAGTTGAGCGACTGAATTCCTGTCATTTCCCTGGACGTCCCGCATACGTCAGGGGATCCTCGTCGAGGAAATCCGCGCCGCACCTCGGAGTTACTGAGCGGACGTTAAGCAGCACGAGGGGCACATTTTCGCGCTCGGGGACGTACGATGGCGCTCGTCGGCACCGCATCGGAGGAGCATCCTTGAGCACGCAGCCCCGCCAGGAGACCGCTGCCGCGCCCCACTGGCGCAGCTATGCGCCGCTGGACCTCCACCCGATCCTGGTGCACGCCATGGAGGCCTTCAACGAGCATGGCTACCACGGCACTTCGGTACGGGACATCGCCGGCCGGGTCGGGGTCACCGTGCCCGCGCTCTACTACCACTACGCGAACAAGCAGGCGCTGCTGGCGACTCTGCTGGAGACGTCGATCAAGGACGTGCTCGACCGCTGCCGGGCCGCCGCGGCGGAGGCGGGCGACGAGCCGCTCCCCCGCTTCCGGGCCATGGTCGAGTCCATCGTGCTCTACATGGCCAACCGCAAGGGCCTGGCCTTCCTGGACACCGAGATCCGCAGTCTGGAACCGGCGAACCGCGCCCGCTACGTGGCCCTGCGGGACTATCTGGAGCACATGCTGCTGGACACCGTGCGCGCGGGCATCGCCCGGGGCGTGTTCACCACGCCCATCCCGGCCGACGCGGTACGGGGCGTCCTGATCATGTGTCAGGGGGTGACCAACTGGTACCGGGCCGACGGCCCGCTCAGCGCGGCCGAGGTCGCCGAGCGGCACGTCCTTCTCTGCCTCGGCACGGTGGGCGGCTCGCAGGCGGGCGCACCGCACCCGTCGTGAACGGGATTCTGGACGGGTGCGGTGCGCCCGTCCTGAATCCCGTTCACGCCACCGTGATCACGGCCTTGCCGCGCGCATGCCCCCGCTCCACGTACCGCACGCCCTCGGCCGCGTCGGCCAGGGCGTACGTCCGGTCGATCACCGGGGTGAGGCCGCCCTCTTCGATGAGCGCGGCGACGGCGAGCAGGTCTTCCCTGGCCGGTCCGGCCGGGGTGGCCGGGGTGGCCGGGGTGGCCGGGGTGGCCGGGAGGATCGTGCGGAGCCGCTGCCGGACGAACCCGTTGACCGCGATCACGCGGAGCATGGAGCCCACCGCCCCGAACACCTGGCCCGGTGAGCCGCCTCCGTTGGCCACGAGGGTGCCCGTCGGGGTGAGGCTGCGGCGCAGCAGACCCAGCGGGCGGTTGCCCACGTTGTCCAAGATCACGTCGTAGCCTTCACGTCCCCGCGTGAAGTCCTCCCGGGTGTGGTCGACGACGTGCGCGGCGCCGAGGGAGCGCACCAGGTCGACGTTGGACGTGCCGCACACCCCGGTGACCTCCGCGCCCAGGCCCGCGGCGATCTGCACCGCGAACGTGCCCACGCCGCCCGCGGCCCCGTTGACGAGCACCCGCTGCCCGGCCCGCACCCGGCCCGCGGTGCGGATGCCCCGCAGGGCGGTCACCGCGGCCATCGGCACCGCCGCGGCCTGCTCGAAGGTCAGGCCCGCGGGTCTGGGCACCAGCAGATCCGCGGTGGTGCGCGCGTACTCGGCGAAGGAGCCGTGGCAGAAGCCCATGACCTCGTCGCCCGGCCGGAGCCCTCGTACGCCGGCGCCGACCGACTCGACCTGCCCGGCGACGTCGATACCGGCCACCCGGCGCCTCGGCCGCATCAGCCCCACGCCTCCCATCAGCCGCGCCACGTAGGGATCGCCGCGCAGCATGTGCCAGTCGTAGGGGTTGAGCGCGGCGGCGCGCACCCGCACCGACACCTGGCCGGCCGAGATCTCCGGCCGGTCGGTGTCCACCAGTTCCAGAACGTCCGGCGGCCCGAACCGCTCCTGCACGATCGCCTTCATCGGTCGCCCCCTCTTGTGCGGCATCCGCGGCCGAGGAGCCCGGGACGGATGCCTTCCGGCACGGCGGGTGTACGGCGTACACCTCTGTTCGGGCACGGTAGGTGTACGGCGTACACCCGTCAAGGGGAAAGGCCCGCGGGCGCGGCCGAGCGGTAAGGGCGGTCAGGTCGTACCGAGGAGCCGTTCGAGGCCGTCCAGCGTCAGGTCGAGGGCGAACTCGAACTCGAACTGGTCGTCGCAGCCCGAGCCGACGACGGACTCGGGGTCGTGGGCGGCCGCCATGGCCAGTTCGGCGAGGTGCGGGTAGCGCGCGGCCATCTCCTCGGGCGCCATCGCGTCCGGGTCCGGCTCACCTCCGTCGGCGCCGTCCTCGAACAGTTCCTGGGAGAAGCCCAGCAGCCGGCTGCCCATGACGTGCATCGCGTGATGGACCAGGTGGATCGAGAACCCGCCGGCCCGGAAGATCCCGATCATCGAGTCCAGGTACGCCATCACCGCGGGGGTCGGCGTGGTCCGCGCCTTCGTCCGCGCCTCGATGACCGCGGGCGCCCAGGGGTGGCGCAGCAGCATGGCGCGGGCCGACAGCACGCGCCGGCGCACGGTGGTCTTCCAGTCGGCGTCCTCGGCCGGCGGATCGATCTCGGCCATGAGGACGTCGATCACGCCGTCCAGCAGCTCGTTCTTGTTGGCCACGTGCTTGTACAGCGCCATCGGCACCACGCCGAGCGTCTGGGCCAGGTTGCGCATGCTCAGTGCGTCGACTCCGCCCTCGTCGGCCAGCGCGACGGCGGCGCTCAGAACCCGCCCCCTGCTCAGCGGCGGGCGGGACTGCGCGGCGACGCCCCCCTTCGTCGTTATCTCCACCATCTCCTCTGCCGTCTCCACGACGCCGTCAGGGCGCCGGGCGGGACAACAGCGTATGCGTGAAGGGGGTGACGGGGCGTTCGAGGCGTTCGCCGTCCACGGTGATGTCGACCGCCTCGTTGTAGAAGGCGAGCATGTCCCTGATGACGGCCACGGAGGGCACCGGCGCGGGGTAGCTCCACACGATGTCGGGCGGGACGTCGGCCCCGCCGGTCCAGGACCAGTACCCGGCGGTGCCCTTGTAGGGGCAGCCGGTGCGGTGGTCGGTGGGGGTGAACAGGTCGAGGCGGACGTCCTCGCGGGGGAGGTAGTAGCGGGTGGGCAGCCCGGTCTCGAAGAGGAGCACCGGGCGGCGAGTATCGGCGACGACCGTTCCGTCGATCTCGATCCGGACGTGCCGGCTGCTCGGCAGGGCGTCGACCCGCTTGTGCGGGTCACGGGGGTGGACGAAGATCTCCTCCTCTTCCTCGTACCAGTGGTCGAGCCCCCTGCCCGTGCGCCGGAACCACTCGAAGGCGATGTGCCCGGCCAGGTCCCGCGCGGGGAAGGTCCAGGCCGCGTTCGGGAGCGATTCGCCCTCCACGTCGAGGTCGTAGAAGAGCCGCGAGCCCGTGTGCGTGCCGACCGGCGGGTCCTCGGCCGGTCGCAGCAGGTCCTCGCGGACCTCCTCCCGCGGGAAGGCGTACAGCGGCACCGGCACCCCGGGTTCCCAGACGAGAACGGGATGCCGGCTGTCCACGACCGTGCACTCGCCCTTGCGGCCCCGGACCCAGCGCGGGCTGGGCTCCCAGAGAAGGCCTTCCGGGGTGGCGCGTACGGAGTCGACGGTGCTGAGCTCGCTCATGTTTCTCCCTCGGACGCTCCGCTCCTCCCCGCGTTCCCCGGACGCGCGGATGCTCTCACCGCCCGTCCAGGACCTCCGGGTCGTCGGCGCCGCGGTAGGTGAAGGACCGGAACAGCACCTCGCCCTCGGTGCAGGTCAGGCCGATCATCCGGCCGGTCATGCCCGCGGCGACCTCGGTCGAGAAGTAGCGGCCGTCGATGCGGCCGAGTTCACGGAAGCCGTCCGCGCCGTGGAGACCGGCCACGACCTCGTCGGGCCCCAGGTCGGTGCCGAAGGGCGTGGCGGCGCGGTGCGGCACGACGCGCAGTTCGAGGGTCGTCTCCCCGGTGACGGCGGCCTCGCCCAGGACCGCGTGCGCCGGGCCGATCCGGGCGACGGCGCGCACGCGGCCGTCCGCCACCTCGACGCGCACGGCGTGTCGGGCGTCGATGCGCAGCTCCAGGCCCCCGGATCCGCCGGGCCCGCCGGTCTCCTCGGGCGCGACCACCGCGGCGCTCGCCCGCAGGTAGAGGTGTTCCTGGCGGCGGCCCGCGAAGACCGGGCCGGCCTTCGCGGTCAGTCGGCGGCCGCGGTCCGTCACCGTGAGCACGTCGTCGGGGAACGCGCCGGGCGCCACCCAGGACGACGGCAGGGCCCGGTCCGCTGCCGTCAGGTGCTCGGTGAGCTCGGGCACGGCCTCCGGCTGGATCGGTCCTGCCGTGCCGGGCCAGCCCTCGCTCCAGCGCACCTCGCAGGCGAAGGTCTCCCGGCCGAGCACGTGCCACTCGGGGCTGCCGCCGCGCGGCCGCACGCCCAGGTAGACCATCGCCCACGTGCCGTCGGGGCGCTGTACGAGGTCCGCGTGACCGGTGCTCTGGACGGGGTCGTCGCTGCCGCGCGCGGTGAGGACCGGATTGCCGGGGCAGGCCTCGAAGGGGCCGGACGGTGAGGGCCCCCGGGCGAGGGTGACGGCGTGGCCGCGTTCGGTGCCGCCCTCGGCGATGAGCAGGTACCAGTGCTCGCCGACGCGGTAGAGGTGGGGGCCCTCGGGGAACTTGCCGCCCGTCCCCTGCCACAGCCGCCGCCGCTCGGTGAGCAGGGCGCCGGTGCGCGGTTCCAGCTCGGCCTGCACGATCCCCTCGCCGAAGCGGGTCCAGGTCAGCAGGCAGGTGCCGTCCTCGTCCCAGGCGATGTCCGGGTCGATGCCCCGCGCGTCGGGGATCCACACCGGGTCCGACCAGGGGCCGGCCGCGTCCTCGGCGGTGACCAGGAACACCCTCGGCTCGGCCGTCAGAAGGGTGCTGATCATCCAGAACCGGCCGTCGTGATGACGAAGGGTCGGCGCCAGGACGCCGCCCGAGGCCCACACCCCCTCCAGCGGCAGCTGCGAGGGCCGCTCCAGCGCGTGGCCGACGTGCTCCCAGGTGCGCAGGTCGGTCGACCGGTGGATCGGCACGCCCGGCGCGTATTCGAAGCTGGAGTTGGCGAGGTAGTACACGTCTCCCACCCGGCAGACGCTGGGGTCGGGATGGAATCCGGGGACGACCGGACGGACGGGCAGCTGCACGGCGTGACTTCCTGGTGTGTGCTCGGGACGGGCGAGGGCGGCGGGCCGGGTGGGCTCGCGGCCCGCTCAGACGGCCACCGCGTCGTCGCTCTCCGGATCGCGGAGCGGCGGGATGAACAAGGAGAGCACCAGGGCCAGGAGTGTGACGAGGGCGCCGAGCCAGAAGATCCAGGCGTATCCGGCGTCCTGGTAGAAGGCGGTGCCGTCGACCACGGTGCTGTGGGCGCTCAGGAGGGCGTACGCGCCGGCCGTGACGATGGCGCCGAACAGGCTGATCAGCATGTTGAGCATGCCGCTGCCCAGTCCCTGTTCGTCGCGGGAGACCACGCCGACCACGAGCACCGGCGCTCCCGCCACCACGACACCGGCGCCGACGTTGGCGACGCAGGACGTCAGGGACAGTTCCAGTTCGTCGCCGTGGAAGAAGCCGACGAGCAGGTAGCCGAAGGCCATCACCGCAAGTCCGGCGATCCAGACCTTGCGGGGGTCCCAGTTGCGCAGGAAGCGGCTGACGAGGATGCCGGTCCCGAACATCACCAGGTTCCAGCTCACGCTGACCACGGCGTTGTGCTGCGCGGTCCATCCCAGCCCGGCCGAGACGCCGGGGATGTGCGGGAAGAGGGCGAGCAGGATGGCGAGGCCGGGCATGGTGAACGCGACGGTCTGGGCGAGGCCGCCCGCGGTGAGCGCCAGGGCCACGGGGCGCCGGCGCAGCACCTTCAGGTCGAGGATGGGGTGGGCGCTGGACCGCTCGACGAACAGGAACGCGATCAGGGCGGCGGTGCCGGCGGCGAGCCAGCCCAGTGTGCGGATGTCCGTCCAGCCCCAGCTCTGGCCCTGGCCGACGGCGTAGATCACCGCGGTGAGACCGCCGCCGAGAACCACTCCACCCAGCCAGTCGAAGCGCGGGTCGAAGGCGTGCCGCGGCGTCTCCGGCACCAGCACGGCGACGAGCAGGAAGGCGACGGCGGTGGCGGCGGCGAGGAACCACAGCGCGCCGCGGTAGCCCCAGTGGTCGACGAGCGCGCCCGCGAGGAACGGGGTGCCGAGGGCGACCAGTCCGACACTGCTGCCGATCATGCCGCTGGCCGACTTGACCAGCCGACGCGGGAAGATGTCGCGCACCGCGGCGAAGGAGAGGGCCCCGAACGGCCCGTAGAACCCGGCGATCGCCCGGCCGACCAGCACCAGCCAGAAGTCTCCGGCCAGGGCGGCGAGCGCCTCGCCGCCGGCGCCCAGCGCCATCATGGCGAGCATGACGCGCTTCCTGCCGTACAGGTCGCCCAGCTTGATGGCGAAGGGCGTCAGCAGGGTGGTCACGAGGGTGAGGGTGAGGCCGAACCACGCCACCTGGGTGGTGTGGAAGCTCTGCGCGACGCTCGCGGTGGCGTTGGCACCGAGGATCCCGCCCGCGGCAAGCAACTGGGTGGGCCACGCGAGCGCGATCAGTACCGCGACCAGGCGGAGGTTCCAGGCTCCGTCCGCCTGGGCGGACGGCGCGGTGTCGAGTGCGGGGCTTGGCGACGTCGGTGTCATGCCAGCCCTCCTTTCACGGAGGTGCCTGAGGGGACCGAGAAGAGCTGTGGGGGTTGCGCGGAGGATCGAACCCGTGGTGACACGTCGCTCGCCATGAGGTGCGAGCGCGGCAGTCCGTCGTCGCGTGACGTCGATGATTACCCGAACACCTAGTGCTTACTAGGTGTTCGAAGGGTGACCCATGTCACAGGCGTCCCGGGCGCCCCGCCCGCCACGGACTCCTCACCGCACCCCGGTACCGTTCTCGCATGGCGACACCCAGGGGACCGCGCGGCGGCTACACGGCAGGCCGGGCACGGCGCACCCAGATCCTCGAGGCGGCCCTGCTGCGTTTCGGGCAGGACGGCTACCGCAAGACCTCCCTGGCCCGTATCGCCCGGGACGCCGAGATCACCGACGCCGGACTGCTGCACCACTTCCGCGACAAGCAGCAGCTCCTGCTGGCCGTGGTCGAGCACTGGCACGACCGCATGGACACCCAGTGGCAGCGGGTGTCGGAGTCGGTGCGGGACGCGTTCCGCTGCCATGTGGAGGACACCGCGGAGACCCTCACCATGCCGGGCATGGTGGAACTGGCCGTCGTGGTCTCCGCCGAGGCGACCGCGCCGGACCACCCGGCCCACGACTTCTTCGCCCACTGGCAGGAGAAGGGCGTGAAGGAACTCGCGGAGCGACTGCGCGCCGGGAGCCGCAACGGCGAACTCCTGCCCGATCTGGACCACGACTGCATCGCGCGCGAGTGCGTGGCCGTCGACGCCGGACTGCGGCAGCAGTGGCTCGCCTCCGGCCGCTCCTTCGATCTCATCCCGGTGATGCACGCCCATCTGGACCGCCTGATGCGGTCCATCTCGGCCGACGGGCAGGGGCTGTAGGCCCCCGGGGCGCCCTCGCGCACGACACCCCACACGCGGCGTCCGCACGCAGGGCGCCCGCGCGCATCGACCTTCGCGCACGCCCTCGCGCACCTCCCCGCACACCCCGCCACCGGCGCATGGCAAGCGCTTCCACCGGCGGTCCACACCTGAGACATGGCATGCCCATGAAGGAATGAACCATGTGATGACCGTCATACAGGTCAACACCTAGCGTCTACTAGGTATTGGCGCGCATGATCGAACCTGTTCATCTCCGTCTCCACGCATCCCATCCACCCGACACCACCGCCGACGGCGCCGAGGACTCGACATGCCCCACCCCTGGACCGCCCGCGTCATCTCCCCCTCCCGACCGGCGCAGCCGTCCGCCACGGGCGTCCGGCCGGCCGCTCTGCTGCGCGGCGAGTTCACCGTGCCAGCGGCGGTCAGAGCGGCCCGGCTCTCCGTCACCGCGCTCGGCGTGTACCAGCTGGAACTCAACGGCGCCGTGGTGGGCGATCACGTCCTCGCCCCCGGCTGGACGAGCTACCGGCACCGCCACCGCTACCAGGTCTTCGATGTGACGGACCTGGTCCGTGAGGGGGCCAACGCCTGGGGGGCACACCTGGCGGACGGCTGGTACCGGGGGCGCCTCGGCTTCAACGGCGGCACCCGGGACATCTACGGCGAGGACACGGGCCTGCTCGCGGAGCTGCGGATCGAGTACACCGACGGCGCCACCCACACCGTCACCACGGGCGCGGACTGGCGCTGGAGCCCCGGGCCGGTCACCGCGGCCGGCCTGTACGAGGGCGAGGAACACGACGCGCGGCGCGAGCAGGCGGGCTGGAGCGAGCCCGGCTTCGACGACTCGGCCTGGGAGCCCGTGCGGCCGCTGCCGTTCGACACCTCCGTGCTCTTCGAGGCCGACAGCCCGCCGGTGCGCCGTATCGAGTCCGTCGCCCCCGTCGCCGTCACCACCTCCCCCGGCGGCCGCACGCTCGTCGACTTCGGCCAGAACCTGGTCGGACGGCTGCGGATCCGCGTCCGCGGCGAGGCGGGCCGCACCGTCACGCTGCGGCACGCGGAGGTCCTGGAGGACGGCGAGCTGAGCACCCGTCCCCTGCGGCACGCCACCGCCACCGACCGCTACACCCTGCGCGGCGACGCGGACGGCGAGGTGTGGGAACCCCGCTTCACCTTCCACGGCTTCCGCTACGCCGAGATCGCCGGCTGGCCCGGCGAGCTGGACCCGGCCGACGTCACCGCCCTGGTCCTGCACAGCGACCTGCGCCCGACCGGCTGGTTCTCCTGCTCCGACGCCTCGCTGAACCGGCTGCACGAGAACGTGGTCCGGGGGATGCGCGGCAACTTCCTCGACGTGCCCACCGACTGCCCGCAGCGCGACGAGCGGCTCGGCTGGACCGGTGACGTGCAGGTCTTCGCCCCCACCGCGGCCTTCCTGTACGACGTCCGCGACTTCCTGCGCTCCTGGCTGCGCGACCTGGCCGCCGACCAGGGCGACGACGAGCGGGGCGTCCCGCCGGTGTTCAGCCCCGCCATCCCGGTGATCACCCCCGTCGAGATCCCGCCGGGCAATCCCCCGATGGCCGGCTGGTGCGACGCGGCGGTGATCGTCCCGTGGGTGCTGTACGAGCGCTACGGCGACACCGAGGTGCTGCGCGGCCAGTACGCCTCGATGCGCGGCTGGGTCGACGCCGTCGAGCGCATCGCCGGAGACGGCCGGATCTGGGGAGAGGGCTTCCAGTTCGGCGACTGGCTGGACCCGGCCGCACCCGCCGACGATCCCGGACGGTCCACGACCCCCTCCAGCCTGGTCGCCACCGCCTACTTCGCGCACTCCGCCCGGCTGCTGGCCCGCACCGCCCGCGTCCTCGAGGAGAAGGACGACGCCGAGCACTACGGCGCGCTGGCGGACTCGGTGCGCGACGCCTTCCGGGACCGTTTCCACACCGGGGGCGGACGGCTGACGGAGGAGACGCAGACCGCGTACGCCCTCGCCCTGTGCTTCCGGCTGCTGGAGGACGACGAGCGCGCCGAGGCCGGACGCCGGCTGGCGGACCTCGTCGCCTCGGGCGGCCACCGCATCGGCACCGGGTTCCTCGGCACCCCGCTGGTCTGCGACGCGCTGACCGACACCGGACACGTGGACACCGCCTTCGGGCTGCTGACGCAGCGTTCCTGCCCCTCGTGGCTCTACCAGGTGGACATGGGCGCCACGACCGTATGGGAGCGCTGGGACAGCATGCTGCCCGACGGCACCGTCAACCCCGGCGAGATGACCTCCTTCAACCACTACGCGCTCGGAGCCGTCGCCGACTGGATGCACCGCACCGTCGCCGGGCTCGCGCCCGCCGAGCCCGGCTACCGCCGGCTCCTGGTCCGTCCCCGCACGGGCGGGGGTATCACCTGGGCCCGTGCCGCGCACGAGACGCCGTACGGCCGGGCCGAGACCGGCTGGCGCCTCGAGGGCGACCTGCTGCTGGTGGACCTGCTCGTGCCGCCGGGCACCGCCGCCCTCGTCGACCTGCCGGGCGCCGACCCGGTGACCGCGGGACCCGGCCGGCACACCTTCCACACCCCGATTCCGCGGCGACAGCCACAGCCCCGGAAGTGACGCGCGGCCGCGGCGGCGCGGGGGGCGGCCCGCGCGCGGCCGACGCCCCCCGCTCCGGCGGCCGCCGCCCCCGGCACTCCACCGGCACTCCACCGGCGCGAACTCCCCCACCCGTGAGCCCCCACACCTGGAGCAAGCAGTGACCCACCCGTACCAGGACTCCCGACGCGGCATCAGCGAGCGCGTGGCCGACCTGCTGGCCCGCATGACCGTCCAGGAGAAGGCCGGGCTGCTCTTCCACCACGTCATCGGCATCGGCGACCACCCGGCACCCGCCGGGCGCACCGTGGAGCAGATGATGTCCGAGAGCCTGATGTCCCACTTCAACCTGCTCGGAGCCGGCAGTCCGCGCCAGATGGCCGACCTGCACAACCATGTCCAGCGGCTGGCCGCCGACACCCGGCTCGGCATTCCGGTCACCCTCTCCTCCGACCCCCGCCACGCGTTCACCGACAACCCGGGCACCGCGATGCCGGCCGGTCCGTTCTCCCGGTGGCCGGAGTCGCTGGGCCTCGCCGCCACCGGTGACGCCGAACTCGTACGGCGGTACGCGGACACCGTGCGCCGCGAGTACCTGGCCGTCGGCCTGCGCGTCGCCCTGCACCCGCAGATCGACCTGAACACCGAGCCCCGCTGGGCGCGCGGCTCGGGCACGTTCGGCGAGGACGCCGACCTGACGTCACGACTCGTCGCCGCCTACGTCGAGGGGCTGAGCGGACCGGGTGACGGCCTCGGCGCCGACAGCGTCGCCGCGATGGTCAAGCACTTCCCCGGCGGCGGCGCGCAGAAGGACGGCGAGGACCCGCACTTCCCCTACGGCAGGGAGCAGGTCTACCCCGGCGGCTTCTTCGACTACCACCTCAAGCCCTTCGAGGCGGCCATCGCCGCGGGCGCCACCCAGGTCATGCCGTACTACGGCATGCCCGTCGGCACCGAGCACGAGGAGGTCGGCTTCGGCTTCAACCGCGGCATCATCACCGGTCTGCTGCGCGAAAGGCTGGGTTTCGACGGCATCGTCTGCACCGACTGGGGCCTGGTCACCGACCAGTTGGTCATGGGCGAGCCGCACCGGGCGCGGGCGTGGGGCGTGGAGGACCTCTCCCCCGCCGAGCGGCTGCTGAAGATCCTGCACGCGGGCGCCGACCAGGTCGGCGGCGAGTCCTGCCCCGAACTGATCGTGGACCTGGTGCGCACGGGGCAGCTCGAGGAGTCGCGGCTCGACGCCTCCGTGGCCAGGCTGCTCCGCGAGAAGTTCCGCCTGGGCCTGTTCGACGAGCGACGCTACGTCGATCCCGGCGCCGCCGAGGAGATCGTCGGCCGCGCCGACTTCCACGCCGCCGGCGAGGTCGCCCAGCGCCGCTCGGCCACCCTGCTCAAGAGCGGCCCGCTGCCGCTGTCCGGCAGGCCCCGTCTGTACGTCGAGGGCGTCGATCCGGCGACGGCCGCCGAGTACGCCGACCTCGTCGCCGACCCCGCCGAAGCGGACCTGGGGCTGCTGCGCCTGACCACGCCGTACGAACCCCGGCCCGGACTGTTCGAGTCCTTCTTCCACGCCGGCCGCCTCGACTTCCCCGAGGACCGCCTCAAGGAGATCCTCGGCCTGCTGGACACCGTGCCCACCGTCGTGGCGATCCACCTGGAACGTCCTGCCGTCATCCCCGAGATCGCCGACCGCTCGGCCGCGCTGCTCGCCGTGTACGGCACCGGCGACCGCGCCCTGCTCGACCTCCTGTTCGGCCGGTCGGCGCCGGAGGGCTCGCTGCCGTTCCAGCTCCCCCGCTCCATGGCCGAGGTCGAGGCCGGACGGCCCGACGTGCCCCAGGAGAGCACCGACCCGCTCTACCCCTTCGGCCACGGCCTGCGCTACGCAGCCGACCTGTGAGTCCCCGGGCACGACCGGTTCCGCCCGTGCCCGCCCGTGCCCGCTCCTCGTGTCCAGCGTGGACCTGGGGTTCCTGGGCACACGGGACACGGACCCGGCTGGTCGGCCCAAGGAGAGAGCATGGCGAAGGACTCACCGTTGAAAGCTGTCGGATGGGCGCGCTCGCTGCCGGTGAGCAGCGGGGTGAAGGTCGCCCGGGAGTGGACGCGTGAGCATGTGGCCGCGCTCGGCTGGGCGCGGACGGCACCGGATCTGGTGGACTCCATCCTGCTGACGGTGTCCGAGCTGGTCACCAACGCGCACGTGCACGCGCACAGTGCGGCGCAGCTGATCCTCACCTGGGACGAGGAGTGCCTGCACGTCACCGTGCACGACGCCTCGCCGCTGCTGCCCGAGCCGCGTGACCCGGGCACCAGTGCCCCGGGCGGGCGCGGTCTGCTGCTGGTCGACGCCGTCGCCGACAAGTGGGAGGCGTATCGCTGCCCGCGCGGCAAGAGCGTCACCGCCTGCTTCCAAGCACCCGAGTCCGCCGCGCGCGGAGCGATCGGGACGGGGTGATCGGTTCGGGATGACCGATCGGTTCGGGGGGACAGGCCTGGTCACCGGGAGGAGGCTCAGCTTATGACGTCCGACGAGGAGGAACGGCTCGAACGCGCGATCCTCGACCTTCTGGAACAGCGGCGGCCCGACGCGTCCGTCTGCCCGTCCGAGGTAGCCCGGGCCGTGCACGACGGTACGGGCGACGGGTGGCGGCAGCTGATGGAGCCCACCCGCGCGGCGGCCCGACGGCTGTCGGACGCGGGTCGGGTGGAGATCACTCAGGGCGGCGAGCGGGTCGACCCCACGACGACCCGTGGTCCGATCAGGATCCGCCGGCGGCGCTGACGGCGTCGGCGGACGGCACGCGTCGCCGTTCCCGCCCGGAGCCCGTCACCGTGACCGCGCCCGCCGCCGCGCTCGCCCCCGCGGCCGTCACTGCGGGGGGTTGCCGTGCTTGCGCGCGGGCAGGTCGGCGTGTTTCGTGCGCAGCATCGCCAGTGCGCGGATCAGCGTCTCGCGCGTGCCCGCCGGGTCGATCACGTCGTCCACCAGGCCGCGTTCGGCCGCGTAGTACGGGTGCATCAGCTCCGCGCGGTACTCCTTGACCATCCGCTCGCGCATCGCCTCGGGCTCGTCCGCCTCCGCGATCTGCCGCCGGAAGATGACGTTCGCGGCGCCCTCGGCGCCCATCACGGCGATCTCGTTCGTCGGCCAGGCGTAGGTCACGTCCGCGCCGATGGACTGCGAGTCCATGACGATGTAGGCGCCGCCGTACGCCTTGCGCAGGATCAACGAGATGCGCGGCACCGTCGCGTTGCAGTACGCGTACAGCAGCTTCGCCCCGTGCCGGATGACTCCGCCGTGCTCCTGGTCCACGCCCGGCAGGAACCCGGGTACGTCCACCAGCGTCACCAGCGGGATGTTGAAGGCGTCACACATCTGGACGAACCTGGCGCCCTTCTCGCTGGCCTCGATGTCGAGGACGCCGGCGAGGGCGCGGGGCTGACTGGCCACGATCCCCACGACCTCGCCGTCCAGTCGCGCCAGCGCGCACACCAGATTGCGGGCCCAGCTCTCGTGGATCTCCAGGAACTCCCCGTCGTCCACGAGGTGACCGATCACCTCGGTCATGTCGTAGGGCTGGCTGCCGTCCGCCGGCACCAGATCCACCAGCTCCTCCGACCGACGGCCGGGCGGATCGGTCACCGGCCCCCTCGGCGCGCACTCCCGGTTGTTCTGCGGCAGCAGCGACAGCAGGTACCGCACCTCCGCGATGCACGTCTCCTCGTCGTCGTAGGCGAAGTGGCACACCCCCGAGGCCTCCGCGTGCACATCCGCCCCGCCCAGGCCGTCGCGCGTCACCTCCTCACCGGTCACCGTCCGCACCACGTCCGGGCCCGTCAGGAACATCTGCGAGGTCCCGCGCACCATGAACACGAAGTCGGTCAGCGCCGGACTGTAGGCAGCGCCGCCCGCGCACGGGCCCAGCACCACCGATATCTGCGGAATGACCCCCGACGCCCGCACGTTGCGGCGGAAGATCCCGCCGTAACCCGCCAGCGCCACCACGCCCTCCTGGATCCGCGCGCCCGCGCCGTCGTTCAGCGACACCAGCGGCGCGCCCGCCGCCAGCGCCATGTCCATCACCTTGTGGATCTTCTCCGCGTGCGCCTCGCCCAGGGCGCCTCCGAACACGCGGAAATCATGCGCGTACACGAAGACCTGCCGGCCCTCCACCGTGCCCCATCCCGTCACCACGCCGTCCGTGTAGGGGCGCCGCGCCTCCAGCCCGAATCCACTCGCCCGATGCCGTCGCAGCAACCCCACCTCGACGAAGGACCCCTCGTCGAGCAGCAGACCGATCCGGTCACGTGCCGAGAGCTTCCTGCCGCTGCCCGCCCCGCCGGTCGGACCCGCCACCGCTTCCGCCCGCACCTGCCGCAACTCCGCCACCGCTACGCGACTACCAGGAACGTCGGAAAACCTCTCTGCACCGCTCACGGCATTGCCCTCCCTCGTAGCGAACCCGGCACCCCCGAAACCCCCACCACGGCGAACCGCCCACGCGGTTCACATGGCAGGGGCTGCCGACGCCGGGTCTGACACCCCGGCACCCACGACCACGACCGACCACCCGACCCCGGTCACCGGGCGCCGACCACCGGCCGTCGGCCGGGCATGCCGGCGACCGTGCCTACCGCCGGGCGGGCGGCGAGGGCCGCACCACCGCGTCCCGAACGGTCTCGCTCCCCATGTCCCCACCTGCCCGCAGCCGTCGGCGCTCCTTCTGTCCCCAACCCTCCACCACCGCGCTCAAAACCGACCGGGGCCCCGCTCGAAACCCGCTCGCCCCTCCCTCACGCGCACCTGCCGGCACCCTCTGCGAACTCATCTGAAACATTTCTCCCGGCCCATCGCGTCTGTGACGTGCAGGCCGACGGAAAGGCGCGAGGGGTGGGAATGAGAAGGTCCCGGACATCGTCCCGGACAGACGACTTCATGGAGTTCGCCGACGAGCGGGCCGGGCATCTGCACCGCTCGGCGTGCCTGCTCACCAGCGGTGACACTCACCTCGCCGAGGATCTGGTGCAGGAGACGCTCAGCCGGATGTACACCATGTGGTCGCGCATGGTCCGGATCGACAACCCCGCGGCGTACGCCCACACGGTTCTCGTCCGCACCTTCCTGACACACCGACGGCGGTACTCGACGGGCGAGCGCCCGCTGGCCGACCTGCCGGAGGGCACGGTACATCGAGGCTGTCCGATCGCGGCCGCTCGTCCGGTCGGGTGATGCGCCGTTCCGGCAGAGGTACGCCGGCCGGGTCCTCGCGCGCCACGGAGCGCGGTGACGGCAGTGCCGTTCCGCTCGACGCTGGCCGGCCACGCGTCGAACGGATCGGGCGCACTCGGCGCACGCGTACGCGGTGACGCACCAGCGTCACCGCGGCCTTCGGCGTGCCTCAGGACGCCTTCGCCGCCGCCGGTTTCGCCCCTCCGCTCCGGCCTGCGCCGGTACCGCTCCGACCGGGCTTGGCGGCCACCTTCTTCCGGCTCTCCGACTGCTTCGCCGGCGCGTCCGCGCGCGGTGCGGCGGCCCGCGCCCGAGCGGTCGGCCATGTGAACTCGAGTTCCAGCTCGACCTCCCCGTCGCCGACCTCGACCTCGATCTCGGTGCGCAGGTCGTCGGGGATGCGCAGGCTCAGCGTTCCAGGACCGAACTCCAGCTCCACGTCTCCGCCCTCCCTCAGCGCGTCCGCGAGCGCAGAGAGCTGGTCGGCCGCCTCCATACGTGACAGCGAGCGCTTCTGCTCAAACTTGAGGTCCTTCATGAACGCCTCCGATCCGGCATGAACTACACATAACGCCAATTCTGGGGTCATGTGCGGCATCGGACATCCGGTGCGGCCGCACCGGGACGCCGATCAGTCCACCGGATGCCCCGGTTCGATGGCCAGGGAGTCCGCGAGCCTCAGCAGCGGACGGCCCCCGGCCCCGTCCCGCCCCTGGTCCCCGCCCCGCTCCCCGGCCCCGCCCCGCGCACCCGACCGCAGCGGCTCCAGGACGAAGCCGACGTGGTCCCCCGCGTCCATCCGCTGATCGATCCTGCCGACGAACCACGCGTCCGCGTCCTGGAGGACGACGGCGCCTTCGCACCCCTCCGTCCAGCGTGTCCGCGCGAACTTGTCCACCCGGTCGCCGGTCTCGCCCCCGAACAGCGCGGCCAGTGCGAACTGTTCGGGCGTCAGCAGATGCACGGCGAGGAACTCGGCGGAGCGGGCCACCTGATAGGTCCGGTTCACCTTCGACAGCCACACCGCGAACCGCACCGGCCGCATCGAGCACTGGGAGGCGAAACCCACGAGACAGCCCGCCCGCTCGCCGTCCGCCGCGGCCGTCACGACGCACATGTCGGGGTTCAGCCGGTCGATGAACGCGTCCATGTCCGTCATGCTCATGCCCCTCCGACAGCCGTCCGGGATCCGGCCTCGCGCCGGCCGAGATCCTGGTTCCCGTCGGCCGTCCGCTTACACGGCACACGTCCGCCGCCATCACTGCGGGCCGAAATCCTCCCCTCCCCCGTCTCCCTCGCGCCCGCCCACCGGAACGGCCGCAGCTGCACGAAAAGCCACCGAAGTCTTCCCCGCGGACTGCCCCGAAGGGCTTGAGACGTGCCGCCCGGCCGATCCACGCTGGTGGGAACGAAGCCGACGAGACACCTCCGGAACCCGGACGATGTCACGTGACCGGCGCCTGAAGAGGAAGCACACGGACAGACGGACATGGTGCGCAGAGCAGAACAGGACCCGATGTCCGCGTACGCGGGGCAGCAGTCCGCCCGGCGGCCGACCGTGCCCGCGGCACCCGGCGTGGCGGCCCGTGTGTGGGCCGAGCTGTCCGACCGGGGTCTCGCCACCCGAGCCGACGCGGACACCATCGCCGTGCTGCAACGGACCGCGGGCAACGCGGCGTTGAACCGGACGGTGGGCTCAGCGGCCGACGGACGGAGCAGTGGCCCGGCCGGCTCCGCACGCCCTGTGGTCCAGCGGATCAGCACCGTGCCCGGCGGCAGCTACCCGACCCACCGCGAGGAGGGCGACCGGGGCCCGCACTTCATGGAGCAGGAGCAGGAGGCCCGGGTGGTGGCGGGCAGCGGTGCGGTGCTGGGCCCGCCCGGCGTCCCCGAGCGCATCCGCTACCCCGCTCGTGAGGTCAAGCCGGCCGAAGCGGGGCTGCGGGTCGCCGACGACGGCACGCTCGCCGTGCTCGACAAGGACGAGCCGAAGGAGTTCTACGCCGTCCAGCAGGTCGTCGACGACGCCAACGCCTCCCTGGACACCGCGGGCAGCATCGTGCGCCTCGCCCTCCAGGGCAGGAGCATCACCGTCGGCGGACGGCAGCTCTCCCGGGTGCAGCCGGTGCTCGCGCAGGCGACGCAGCAGTCGGCGAGCGAGGAGTTCGTCTCACTGGTGCGCAGCACCTGCATCACGGTGGCCTGCAAACTGATGGGCTCCAGCCGGGACAAGACGAGCCGGGTGGTGCTCGGGGGCGGGGCCGCGGGCTTCGACATCACCCCCGGCTCCGAGAGCGATCCGCGCATCAGCAGCCTCGCCGGTCAGATCGCCTCCTCGCCCGACGGCGGCCTGGACGTGCCCGGGGCGGTGGAGGCGGCCGGGGCCAGGGACCGGGCGGCGCCGGACAACGGGAAGGTGTACGGCGAGGCCGTCAGGGACGGCGGACGGGACGCGACCGCGGCTCGGCTGGGCGTCAACCAGCACGCGTCGCCCCGCGTCGGCGAGGGGTACGCGATCTTCAGCATGGCCGCCGAGGACCAGCGCGACCACTCCGTGCAGCCGCCCGCGGCCCGCGGCGACAACGTCTGGGGCTACCACTTCGCGGCCGTCGTCGCCTCCTCCCTGGACGGCAGCTGCCGGGTGACCCTGGAGAACTACGCGCGCAACGACTTCGACAGGGTCGCGCGCGAGGAGCTGTACGACAGGCTCTACCAGCGGGCGAAGAAGTCCGGCGGCTGGTTCAGCGCCATCAGCGCGCTGCAGGAGACCGACGACCAGCAGGCGTTCAAGAACAAGTTCGACGAAGTGATGCGCAGGCTGTGCACGGACCCCGAGATCAAGGCCGTCCAGGGCCTGCCGCGGCGCAGGCTCCAGGAGGACTTCGAGGACCACACCGGCCGGGCCTGGTTCTTCCGCGTCTACGGCGGCGGTCCGGGCGAGAGCTTCCACGAACAGCAGTCCGCCTCCGGCTACTTCAACAATCCGCTCACCGTACGGGTCGCCAGACCCTGACCGGCGGACACGGACCGCCGGACGCGGGCCCCCGGCCCGGTGCCCCACGACCTGGTGGACGACGTGTTCTCGCCGGGCCCCGACACTCCCGCCCCTCTGGACGCCTGGCTGGCCGAGGGCGCCGCCGAACTGACCGGCGCTCTCCTCGACGCCGGCCCCGACGCCCCGGTGTGGACGGTGGCCCCCGGTGGCACCGCACGCTTCTGGGCCCGGCGGATGACCCACGAGACGACGCTGCACGCCGCCGATGCCGCCTTCGTCACGGGCAGCCCGTTCGCCGTGCGCGAGGATCTGGCCCGGGACGCCCTGGACGAGTGGATGGGCTTCGGGTCGCTGCCCCGGGTCCTGGAAGCCGCCGGGCCGGACGCCCCGCCGCTCACCGGCCCGGGCCGCACCCTGCACCTGCACGCGACCGACACCGGTCAAGCCGAGTGGCTGGTGGACCTCACGGCCGAGCCGATCGCCTGGAGCCACGCCCACGAGAAGGCCGCCGTGGCGGTGCGCGCCCCGCTCACCGACCTCGTGCTGCTCCTCTACGGCCGCCGCACCCCGGCCGACCCGTCCGTCGAGGTGCACGGCGACACCGCCCTGCTGACCCGGTGGCTGGAACGATCCGGCTTCTGGCTGCGCAAGCAGGGCCGTCGGGGCGGGCACGTCCCCGACCTGGTGCGCGCGGAGGACGCGGACGCCACGCCCGTCCCGCCGCCCGCCGTTCCCGACACGGTCGCCACGGCCCCGGGGATCCACCACCCCGTCCCTGCCCGGCGTCGGATCGCTCCCCGCCCCGGGCCGGGCCCGGCCCGCGTGCCCTGGTCGTCGCGCGCGGCGGCAGCGGCGGGGACCGCGCGCCTCGCTACGCGCCGCCGTCCGGCAGCGGCGGCGCGGCCCCGGCCGGGTCCGCCGCCCCCGGGGACCCGTCGGCGTCACGGCCACCGGCCGGCCGCAGTGTCACCGCGGCCACCGCCCCCGCGAGGCCGCCGAAGGTGAGAGCGGCCGGGATACCGCTGCCGAGGTTCGAGAACAGGTGCACGGGACCCCACACGTCGACGGTGTCGTCGACGGCCATGTGCAGCACCTGGCTCGCCAGCAGTCCCCACACCGTCGCGCAGATCGCGCCCACCACCATCGCGGGCGCCGTCGTACGGGTCAGCAGGCCCGGCAGCAGCCGCAGTGCCCACCACACGACGACCAGCACGAGCGCGTCGGCGGCCCGGTACACCAGCCAGTCGCCGAGCTGTCCGGCCGCCGGGCCCGTCCACGCGCCGAGCAGCAGCCACTGCCGCAGCAGGTCGCCGGGCTCGGACAGCAGGCCGCCGCCGCCGAACGAGGTCTGGATCCGGGCCGCCACCGACTGGTACGAGAGGACCACCAGCGACAGCGCGACCACCGCGGTCCCGGCACTCGCGGCCAGACGGGCGGCGCGCGGCGGCACACTCCGCAGGGGCGGCGGCTCCGCGCCCTTGAGGGTGAGACGCGCGACGAGCACGGTGAGCAGGGCGGTCAGCAGCCCCACGAGGACCGTGACCGGCCCGCTCGACGCGATCACGCCCGCCAGCTGGGGCAGGAACCGGTAGCTGCCGCGGCCCCGGGACGCGATCAGCCAGGGCGCGGAGACCGTCACGGCCAGGGTCGCGGCGACCGGGCCCCAGGCCCACAGCGCGAGCAGCGCGGCCGGCGTACGGCGCTGCGCCGGCGGGATCCGGTGCACCAGCAGCAACGCCCCGGCCAGGAAGAACACGAAGACCGCGACGAACCTGATCTGCAGGGCGGTGCTGTACAGATCGGCGTACCGGGTGCTTCCGGCCGAGGCCGGGTCGCCGCTCGCGGTCCCGTCCGCCGCCCGACCGGCCGGAGGGTCGTACGACCAGGGTGAGAGCCAGCGCCGGAGTTCGTTCACGGACTCGATGCCGAACACTTCGGAGCTGCCGCGCAGCTCGAGTGCCTGCTCGGTCGCCCCCGCCCACCACAGCAGTAGTGTGATCAGCAGACCGCCGGTCAACGCCGGTATCACCGCGCGCCGATATGTCATGGTGCCGTCCCCCGTGGTGATGCTCTGTCGGTGAATCAGGTGTGTGTTCGAACAGCCGAAGAGTAGGGGGTGGTGATCGGTTGCGGCACGGACCCGGGCTCCCGGCCCGAGCAGCCGACCCGGCGCCGAGCGGACCGCGGTCCGGTCGGACGCCTGTGCGGTGGGCCTCCCCCGCCCGCGCCGGGGCCGCGTCACCGGGCCTGGGTGCGTGGGTGATATGCAGGTGGGTGGTGACGTGGTGAGGCATCCGGCCGGGCGTTGCGTAGGTGTGGCGGATGCGAGATGGTTGCCGGAAGGCAATCTTCACAATCGACAGAGAGGTGGTGGGGCGCGCGCGATGCGTTCCCCCGGCTTGTGACATCTACTCCAGGTACCTCTGGCAGTTCACGTATGGGCGTCGGCACCGCGTGGAGCGACGCCCCCTACCCTGTGCTCGTCGCCGACCGCGGCGGGGACGTCGTCGAGACGAACGAGGCCGCGCGCAGCCTGCTCCTCGATCCGACCGAGGAAGGTGTGGCGGCCGCGGGCCTGCCGCACTGGCTCGCCGAGGCCCATCACCGTCTGACGACGACCGGAACGCCGTCGGACGCCGTCTCCGGCGCCGTGGCCGGCCGGACGTTCGCGGCGCACCCCTCGCCCACCGAAGGCGGGGACGTGGTGTGGTGGCTGGTGGAGAACACCGATCTGCGCCTGGCGGAGCAGGCGCTGCACAGTGAGCGTGAGCGAGCCGCGCTGCTGTCCGAGATCTCCGGTGCGTTGCTGTCTTCGCTGAACGTGGACCGGTGCACGGAGGTGACGGCACGGATGGCCGCTGATCATCTCGCTGACGCGGCGGTCATCGTCGCGCCCTCCCGAGGGCGCCGCCACGCGCTGACCTACGCGCAGGTGGGCGGTGACGTCACGCAGGTCATGGTGCCTATAGACGCCGGGTCGGTGCCGGGACTCGCGGAGGCGCTCCGGGGTTTCCCGCCGGTCCCCACGCGATGGATCGACCCGGACGACCTCCCGGGCTGGGTGGTCCCCCCGGGTTTCGACCGTCCGATCGGGTCGGTGATCGTCACTCCGCTGCCCGGGCACGGGATGCCGGCCGGGGTGCTGATCCTGCTGCGGTCCAGCACGCACCGGGCGTTCACCGACGGCGAGGAGGTCTTCGCCCGGCTGTTCGCCGCGCGGGCAGGAGCCGCGCTGTCCGCGGCGCGCCTCTACGCCGAGCAGGCGTCGATCACGGCCACGCTGCTGCGGGAGCTGCTCCCGCCGCGGCTGGAGCGGGTGCACGGCGTCGAGTACGCCGGGGCCTACCGGGCGTCACAGGACCACGAGCGGGTCGGAGGGGACTTCTACGACGTCCATCCCGGTGCGCGCCCCGCCGACGAGACGTTCGTCATCCTGGGCGACGTGGCGGGCAAGGGGCTGGAAGCCGCCGTCCTGACCGGGAAGATCCGCAGCGTGCTGCACGCGCTGCTGCCCCTGTCCGGTGACCACCAGCAGGTGCTCGGCCTCCTCAACGGCGCGCTGCTCAACTCCCACCACACCCGGTTCGCGACCCTGGTGCTGGCCTCCGTGCGACGGCACTCGGAGGAGGTGCGGCTGCGGCTCACCAGCGCCGGACATCTGCCACCGCTGATCGTCCGCGGCGACGGCCGGGTGGAGGAGGCCGCCACCAGCGGCACGCTCGTGGGGGCGCTGCCCGACATCCAGCTGCGCGGCGTCGACGTGGTGCTGGCGCCCGGGGAGACCTGCCTGCTGTACACGGACGGGATCACCGAGGCCCGCGGCGGCCCGCTGGGCGATCAGCTCTACGGCGAGGCGAGGCTGCGCGAAGCCCTGCGCGAGTGCGCGCGGATGCCGGCGGAGGCGGTCGTCGAGCGTGTGCAGATGCTGGCCGCGCAATGGCTGGAGAGCGACCGCCACGACGACATGGCCACGCTGGCGATCACCAATCCCGTCGGCGGCCACGACACGACGCGGACCGGGAACGGGCTGGAGAGCCGCCCGCCGCACCGGGAGGAGCTGTGATGGCGGGCGGCGGAGTCGACACGACCCTGCGGGGGCTGTCGGACCGGCTGTGGACCGCGGTGATCGGCCGGGACGAACCGGCCGCGCTGCGACTGGTGGCCGACGCGGCCGACGCCGGAGCCGACAGCGAGGCGCTGCTGCTGGACGTCGTCGCCGGCGTGCAACAGCGCGTCGGCACGGAGTGGGCCGCCAACCGCATCAGCGTGGCCGAGGAGCACGCGGCCAGCGCGATCACCGACCGGGTCATCGGCGCCCTCGCCCACCACCCGGCGCCGGCGCCCGCCCCGCCCGGACGAGGGCGGGTCACCGTGGCCTGCGTGGACGGCGAATGGCATGCCCTTCCCGCCCGGTTCCTGGCCGAACTCCTCACCCTGCGCGGCTGGCGGGTGGACTTCCTCGGCGCCCGCACCCCCACGCCGCAACTGATCGCGCACCTGCATCGGACCAACCCCGTCGCCGTGCTGCTGTCGGCGTCGATCCCCACCCATCTGCCCACGGCGCACCAGGCGGTCACCGCCGTGCAGTCCCTGGGCATCCCCGTGATGGTCGGCGGCGCGGCCTTCGCGGCCGACGGCCGCTACGCCCGCCTCATCCAGGCCGACGCCTGGGCCCCCGACGCCCGCGCCGCCGCGGACCTCCTGGCGCGGGGCCTGACCGGGCACCGGGCGCAGCAACGGCAGCAGATCGACGACCTGCCCCATCTCGCCGACCAGGAGTACACCTTCATCAGGCAGAGCCGCGCGGTCCTGGTCCGGCAGTCGCTGGCCGGCATGGAGGACCGCTGGCCGGCCATGCGGTCGTACACCACGGCCCAGCGCGAGCGGACCGCGGAGGACCTCGCCCACATCGTGGACTTCCTGGCCACCGCCCTCTACGTCGACGACGTGGCCCTGTTCACCACGTTCACCACCTGGACCGCGGACATCCTCACCGCCCGCCGTGTGCCCGCCGCCGGTCTGCGCCTGGGACTGGACGTCCTGGCCGACCAGCTGCACGACTTCCCCCGCGCCCTCGGCTTCCTCAAGGCCGCCGCCGACACCCTCCCCGCGCTGCCCACCGGCTCCGGCACCGGCTCTGCCCCGGGCCCTGGAACCACCGCATGACCCCCTACCCGTCAGCCGATTTCGCCCTGACCGTCCAGGCCGCCGACGCACGGACGCTGCGCCTGGCGATCCACGGATACCTCGACTACGACACGAGCGACGAGTTCACCCCCACGGTGGACAGGCTGCTGGACGCGCACGCCGGGCAGCACGGGCCCGCGCTGCGCCACCTGCATCTGGACTGGACGGATCTCACCGCCTTCGACTCCAGCGGACTGTCCGCCCTGCTCGGCCTGCGCCGCCGCACCCACCCAGCGGGCATCACCCTGCATCTGCACCACCAGCCCGACTACTTCACCCGCCTGCTCGAAGTCACCGGCGTGAGCGACCACCTGACCCAGCACGCGACCGCGTCGTAGGCCGCCTGCCGCCGCCCGCACACGGCACGGGTGCGCTGCCTCGGCCGTAACAGGGCGCGGCCCGCACCCTTCGGGGGTGCGGGCCGCCGGTGTCAGTGGCCGGATCCGTGCCGGCCGCCCAGTTGGTCGCGGTGGCGCGGATCGCCCAGGAACGTGTCCGGGTCGAACACGGGGGCCGACTTGGCCTGCTCCTTCGTCCGGGTCAGCTGCACGATGCGGGCGTCGTGGTCGATGCCCAGGACGTCGCCCGACGGGATCACCACGTCCTTGCCGAGTACCCACAGGCCGGTGTGCACCACCAGGAACCGCGGGCCGAGGTCCCTGGAGTACTTGCTGACCTTGCCGACGTGACCGTCCGTGGCGTCGACCTGGTATCCGGTCAGGTCGTCGTCCGGGGTGTGGCCGGCGGTCGGCACGTGGTGTGCGGGGTGTTGGCTCACGATGTCCTCCCTGTCGTCCTGCTCTTGCTGGTGCCCGCTCAGCCGCGGGACAGACGTGCGGGAATCATCGAGGCCCATGTCACGGGGTCACGCGGTCCACACCCGTTCGGCGTAATCGAGGAAGTTGCGGCCCATGATCTTCTCGATCCGGCCGGAGGAGCAGCCGCGCCGTTCGAGGAGCCGGATCAGCTCGCGGAACTGGTCCACGCCCCGCAGGTCGACGACGAACGGATAGGTGTCCGCCCGTTCGCCGGCCGCGGAGACCCCGGCCTCCTGGCGCTGCGCCACGTGCTCGGCCAGCCGGGCCCGGTAGGCGTCGAGGTCGTCGATCGCGGTGACGGGGCCGTCGGTGCCGATGCCGACGTGGTCCTCGCCGCAGACGTTGACGGCGTGCACGATGTGTTCGACCACGTCGGCGGCGCGCGCGTGCCCGGTGGGGCTGAGGAACGGCATGAAGTAGATGCCGACGAAGCCGCCGCGGGAGGCCACCAGGCGCAGCTCCTCGTCGGTCTTGTTGCGGGGCAGGTCGGTCAGCGCGCGGCACCCGGTGTGGTTGATCGACACGGGGACGCGGGAGTGCGTGGCGGCGTCCAGGCAGGTCCGCTCACCGCTGTGCGAGAGGTCGACCATGAGGTGGTGGTCGTTGAGGGCGTCGACCACCTCGCGTCCGAACGCGGTCAGTCCCGTGCCGGACGGCGCCGACGAGCCGCCGCCGAGAAGGTTGGCCTGGTTGTAGGTCAACTGGACCACCCGCACGCCGCGTTCCGCGAAGGTGGCGATCCTGTCAGGGTCGTTGCCGACGGCCACCGCGTTCTGGAAGCCGTAGATCACGCCCACGCGTCCGTCCCGGGCCGCCGTGCGGATGTCCGCGGCGCAGGTGACCTTCAGCAGGTCGTCCGGGTGACGGTCGATGATGCCGTCCCAGACGTCGATCTCGTGCAGGGTGTGCTCGTAGGGCGGCAGGTCGCCCATGACATAGCCCAGGGTGATGTTGACGGCGGTCAGGCCGGAGGCTCGCGCGTCGGCCAGTGTCCGGGCGTCGACGGTGTACTGCTCGCTCGTCGGGTTGAGGTCTCCGGCCGCTTCCAGCGACTGCGGGGCGTTGGGGTTGTCGAGCTGTCCCAGCGCGTTGACGATCAGGGGCGTGCCGGTCAACGGGACTCCCGGGTCAGGGTGGTGGCGTAGGCGGCGCGCGGGAAGCGGCGGCCCCGCTTGACGGTGAGGGTGATGGTGCGCAGGTGGTCGATGTCGGCCAGCGGGTCCCGCGCGAAGACCGCGAAGTCGGCCAGCTTGCCCGGCTCGACGCTGCCCGTCAGGTGCGCGGCGCCCGCGCTGCGGGCGCCGACGAGCGTCGCGGAACGGAGCACCTCCGGGGCCGGGATGCCGCACCGCTTCACCAGGAAGGCGAGTTCCTCGTACAGGGCGGGGAACGGCTCGCCGGGGGCGGTCTCGTAGTCGGTGCCGGTGGCCAGCGCCACGCCGGCCCGGTGCGCCTGCGCCGTGAGGGCGATCGCCAACTCGGTCTGCCGCCGGGCGCGTTCGGCGCTCTCCGGGTCGTCGCCCGCGAGCTCGTCGCTCGTCCACATGCCGGCGGTCGCGTCCAGGACGACGTCCTGCTCGCGCATCCGGGCGAAGAGCGCGTCGAGGCGCGGGTCCCGGCCGGTGACCAGGCTGTCGTGATCGACGGCCGGCTTGTCCTTGTAGGTGGTCAGCGGCTCCCTGGCGGCCTCGTGGGCCAGCAGGGTCACATGCGAGACGGTGTCCACGCCGGCCGCGACGACCTCGCCGGGCGTGGCGGGGAACACGGCCGCGTGCGCCCAGACCGGGATGCCCTGCCGGTGCGCCTCCGCGGTGACGGCGGCGACGAGGTCCGCGTCGAGATCGGCGTAGACCTTGATGGCCGAGGCGTAGGTCCCCCGGGCCAGGGCCACCGCCAGCGGGAGGTCCGTGGTGTCGGTGACGGCCTGCATCCAGGGCACGTGGCCGGGCACGGCGCCCCGGGTCACCTGGTGGGTGCGGGGGTCGTCGAAGAAGCCCGGGCCGGCCATGAGGGCCGCGTAGTGGATGTCCGGGGCGGGGATCTCGCCCACCAGCGCGGCCCGCGCGAGGTCCCCGACCTGCCGCAGGTCGTCCGCCATGTCCCGCACGGCCGTGACCCCGCTGTGGACGAGGCGGCGCAGAACCGCCTCGGCGGCCGGACGATCGGGCGGAGTGGCGAGGTGCTGGTGTGCGTCGACGAGGCCTGGGGTGACGAAGTGACCGGTGAGGTCGACGACCTCGGCGCCGTCGGCGAGGGCGGCCGTCACGTCCGCCGTGTCCGCGACGGACCGGATCACGGAGCCGTCCACGACGAGCGACACGGCGGGGCGGGGCGCGCTGCCGGTCCCGTCGAACAGCGTGAGGCCGCGGTAGACCACCAGTTCGCCGGCCTCGGGCGGCGCGAAGGGGGTCGCCGCCCCGGAACTCTCGTTCGTCAAGGTCACCACTCTCGATCTGTTACGCTCTACGTAACAACACTCTCGCTGCTCGAAACAAGCGGTACCCTACCCCCGAATCCCGGCGCCGGACACGACCGCCGGGACAGCCAGTCCGTCACCGGGAAGGGATTTCGATGCCGCAGGCGACGCACGCCCCGCGAACGGCCGTGGACAAGGCGCTGGACCTGGTGGAGGCCGTCGCCCGGGCCCCCAGGCCGCCGCGGCTCACCGACCTCGCCGACGAGGTCGGGCTGCACCGGGCCACCGCCTACCGCGTCCTCGTGGACCTGGTCCGCCGCGGCTGGGTCCTGCGCGTCGACGACCGCTACCTCCCGGGCACGGCCGTCCTGCGCCTGTCGGCCCGGGCGGCGCACGACTCGCTGACCTCGCTGGCCCGCCCGGTGCTGGAGGATCTCTCCGCGCGCACCGGCATGATGGTCAACCTCCAGGTCCTCGAGAACGACGGCTCCCGGGTGGTGGACGTGATCCGCCCGGACCGGCTGGCGATGATCAGCACGCTCCGGGACGAGGCACTGCCCGTGCACCGGTTCGCCGGGCCCCTCGCCCTGGTGGCCGCCCTGCCTCCGCAAGCACGCGGCCCCTACCTGGAAGCGGCCCGCGGGGCCGGGCACCCCCTGGAGGGCGACGCGGGTCTGCTCGCCGCCCTCGAGCGGACCGAGGCCGAGGGATTCGCCGTCGAACACGGCCGCAACGAGCAGTTCGTCGCCTCCCTGAGCCGCGCCGTCGTCCCGGTTCCCGGAGCGCCCGTGTGCGCGGTCACCGTGGTCGGCCCGGACGCCGAGATCGACGCACCCCGGATGCGCAGACTGCGGGAGGAACTCGCCGCGGCGGTGGACACCCTGTGCGGCCTGCTGTCCGGCCCGGGCCAGGCGGGCGGCGCGTGAACGACGTCCTCGTCCTGGACCGGGCGGCCACCGCGGCGGCCCTCGACCCGCGCCGCCTGATGGCCGCCGTGTCCGACGCGCTCGTCGCCGTCGCCCGGGACACGGTGTCCGCGCCGCCCCGGACCGCGGCCTTCGCGCCCGGCGGTCTGCTGGGCGCCATGCCCGGACACGTGCCGGGGCTCGGCCTCGCGGCGAAGCTCGTGTCGGTGTTCGCCGACCCCGCCCACCCGGGACGCAGCACCCACCGGGGCATCGTGGCCCTCTTCGACCCCGAGGACGGCCGTCCCCTGGCCTTCATGGACGCCGAACCCGTGACGGCCTGGCGCACCGCGGCAGCGGCCACGCACAGCGCCTGGACCCTGGCCCGGCCGGGACCCGTCGTGGTCGTCGGCACCGGCGCCCAGGCCCGGGCCCAGGTCTGTCTCCTCGCCGCGCTCCGCCCCGCCGACCCCGTGACCGTCGCGGGCCGCGATCCCGCCGCGGCCCGCGCGCTGGCCGCCCTCCACCCGGCGGGCCGTGCCGCGGACGGCATCGAGACCGCCGTACGCGAGGCGTCCACCGTCTACTGCTGCACCGGCGCGACCCGCCCCGTGCTGCGCCGCCCGTGGCTCGCCCCGGGCACCCACGTGAGCTCGGTCGGCGGCTCCCACGGACCCGAACTCGACGACGACACCGTCCGGGACGCCGCGCTCTTCACGGAGTGGCCCGGCGCCGCCGCCACTCCCCCGCCCTCCGGCGCCCACGAGTTGCAGGGGCTGCCCGGGGACCGCGACGTCGTCCTCCTCGGCTCCGTCCTGTGCGGAGAGGCCCCGGGCCGGACCTCGCCGGACCAGCTCACCGTCTTCAAGTCCACCGGCCACGCCGCCCTGGACGTGGCCGCCGCGCACGTCGTCCACCGCACGGTCACCGCCCCGCGGACGAACGAGCCGGCCCACGGGGACCCGGCCCCCTGACGACTCGGCACCGAAAGTCGCCGCACCCCCTCGGGACCCTCCCGGCATCCGTTCGACCGATTCGACCCGCGCTGCCCGGCAGAGCACCGCCGTGCCCCCTCGCCACACCCGCCACTTCCACAACATCCGAGGTCAGAGCCCCGCAGCGGCCCTCACCAGGGAGTTCACGGAAGTCTCTGCGCGCGGTCCGACACCCGCATAGCGTGCGGTGACCCGAACACACGAACCGCTTCCCCATGTCCGCGCGGTCCGCACCTCTTGGGGCCCACGACCCAACAGGAGATTTTGGGATGTCCTCCGACAGCTCCGGCTTATACCCGGCGCGCCACCGACCCGGACTGCACTCCTCCCCCGCCGTGACCCCGCAGTGGGCCGCCCCGCCGGACGGGACGCGCCTGCCGGACCGTGCGCGGCCGTGGCCCGCCAGGCACCGCGACCTCCGCCGGCTGCGCCGGGCCTGCCGCTGGCAGCGGCGCGTCGCCACGTTCGCCGCACTCGGCTACTTCGCCGTCTTCCTCACCCTCACCGTCGAAGCCCCCGCCGTCATGACCCGCCCCGCACCGGGCGGCCTGCCCACCGGGCTCCTGCTCGCCCTGGTCCAACTGCCCGTCACCTGGCTGGCCGTGCTCCTCTACGAGTACACCGCGCGCCGGTACGTCGACCCGCTGGCCCGGCGTGTGCACCGCGGACCCTCCCTGGTCCCACCCGAGGAGCCACGGCCGTGACGGACTTCGACGGCTCCGCGCAGTCCTGGTCCCTGGTGGCGTTCTCCAGCGTCGTCGCCCTGACGCTCATGCTGTGCGTGCTCACCGGTCCCGACCGCGACGACCTCGCCGAGTTCTACACCGGCTACCGCTTCCTGTCGCCCCTGCGCAACGGCCTCGCCATCGCCGGCGACTACATCTCCGCCGCCACCGTGCTCACCATCGGCGGCGTCATCGCGCTGTGCGGCTACGACGGTGTCGTACTGGCCCTGAGCACCCTGCTGTCCCTGCTGCTCCTGATGGTCCTGCTGGCCGAACCCCTGCATCACACCGGCCGGTTCACCATGGCCGACGCGCTCGGCAGACGGCTGCCCGGCCGCGCGGTGCGCGTCACCGCGTGTCTGGTCACCCTCGCCTCGCTGGTGCCGATGATGGTCGTCCAACTGGCCGGAGTGGGCCAGTTGCTGGCGTACGTCCTCGGCTTCTCCGACAGCGCCATGCGGACCGGCTGCATCGTCGGGGCGGGGACCCTGATGATCAGCTACGCGGCCATCGGGGGCATGCGGGGCACCGCACTGATCCAGATTCTCAAGACGGTGATCCTGCTCGGGTCCGGCCTGGTCGTCGCCGGACTCATCCTGCACACCTTCGGCTGGAGCCCCCGGACGCTGTTCCAGGCCGCCGCCCACGGCAGCGGCGCCGAGCAGAACTTCCTGCGCTACGGCCTCCAGTTCGCCAACGGGCCGCATCGCGGCCTCGATATGGTGAGCACCCAGTGCGCCATCGTGCTGGGCGGCGCGTGTCTGCCGCACGTCACCATGCGCATGTACACCGCGGGCAGCGCTCCCCAGGTTCGCCGGGCGATGTCCTGGGCGATCTCGACGGTCACCCTTTTCATCGCCGTGATCACCGTCATCGGCGTGGGGGCCACGGCCCTCATCGGACGCGCGGGCGTCGCCGGCGCCGACCCGCGCGGCAACACCGCCTATCTGCTGGGTTCGCGCGCCGCGTTCGGGATGCACCTCTCCCGCCCGGAGAGCCTGCTGTTCGCCACCGTCACCACGGCGATCTTCCTGACCCTGCTGGCCTCCGTGGCCAGCATGACGCTGGCCTGCGCCAACTCCCTGGCCCACGACATCGCCGCCGCCCGTCCGAACGTCCCGCCGCTGCGCGAGATGGCCCTGGCGCGCCTGGCCGCGCTGGCCGTGGGCCTGCCCGTCATCCTGCTCGCCGTCATCGCCCAGCACCGCAGCCTCCAGCCGCTCGCCACCCTGTCCTTCTGCCTCGGCGCGTCGGCCATCGCCCCCGCCCTCGTCTTCAGCCTCTTCTGGCGGCGCTTCACACGGGCCGGGCTGCTGTGCACGCTCATCGGCGGGTCGGTCAGCGTGCTGGTCCTGATGACCGGCACCAACCTCGTCTCCGGCTCTCCCGGATCGGCGTTCCCGGAAGTCGACTTCAACTGGTTCCCCTTCACCACCACGGCTCTCGTCTCGGTACCGGCGGGCTTCCTGTGCGGCCTGCTCGGCACCGTCCTGTCCGGCAGAAGGGCGACGGCACGGGAACGGGAGCGCTACGCCGCCATGGAAGCCGTCCTCCTCGCCGGACCGCCGAGCCCCAGAGCCCGCTGACCGGACCGCCGAGCCACGAGCCCCCTGAACCGGCCGGGGCCGGGCCGCCGGCCTCTACATGCCACGCGGCCGGGAGCCGGCACGCGCGGGGCGCGGCGGGCCGAAGGCCGGGCGCAGCCGTGTCCCCGGGCCGAGCATGATCGTTACTCCCGTTGCCGAACGGCCACCACCGGGTGAGCCCGTCGGCGTCCACGCATGGGTGCCTCCGTCCGGGGCGCACACGTCAGCGGAGAGGAACAGCAATGGTGAGCGGCTGGATCACCGTCGGTCTCGGCACCGCCGCCGCGCTCTGCCCCCTGCCGGGCGCCGGTGGACCCGCGGTCGTCGTCGACACCACCCCCACCACCACGCACGTGGTGGTGTGTTCGGCCGACGGCTGGGTCGAGATCGACGCACCCTCCCGACAGCGCCCCGCAACTCCCTCGGCGCCTCGGCCGACAGCACGGCCACCGCGCACGCCGGTCCCTTCGGCACCTGGACAGGAGGTGGCGCCATCACCTCGCCCCGCCGACGCCCCAGCGGCTCCCCGGTCACCGACCCCGGTCCCCGGGCACGCCGAACACCGGGTCCCCGCACCCGTGGTGCCGCCGGAGCCGCGGGCAGAGCCCGAAGCCGTCGTCGCCGGCCCGCCCGACCCGGCCCCGGCACCCGCTCCGGCGACCCGTGCCGCGCCCTTCCGCTGGGTGCCCCGCTTCCCCTACGGCGGCGGGTCGGCACGTCCGGCGCCCGCGGGTCTGTCCACGACGATGACCACCGTCGTGATCACCACGCCGGCCATCCTGGCCGCCGCCGCGCTCCGTCCGGGCTCCCGACGCCGCAACGGCGGCTGACCCACCCACGGGCCACCGCCCCCGGCCTCCGCAGCTCGCTCGTCCCCCCGTCTCTCCCCCGCTCATCTGCTCATCTGCTCTCTGCTCTCTGCTCATCCTGGAGTCCTGCTGTGCCGGAATGGCTGATCTACACCCTGGCCTGCGCGCTGGTCTGCGCCTTCGTGGTCGCCGCCACCGTGATGCGCCATCGTCGCGTGGCGGACGAGGACACCTCGCAGACACCCGACGTGCTCGAGTACATGGTGATGATGGTCGGCGTCGTCTACGCCATCGTCCTGGGCCTGGCGATCGCCGGCGTCTGGGAGGCTCGCGGCGCCGCCGAGGACACCGTGCAGCGCGAGGCCCAGGCGCTGTACGAGATCGACCAGCGTCTGGACGTCTACCCCGCCGCCTTCCACACCCGGGTCCAGCAGCACATCGACGCCTACGCCCGGCACGCCGTGACCGCCGAGTGGCCGGCCATGGAGGACGACGCTCCGATCGACGCCACCGGGGGCCGGCTGCTGACCCGCATCCGCAGCGACATCGCACACCACACGCCCACCGACGAACTCCAGGCCCAGGCCTACCAGCCGCTCCTCGACCAGGTGGCCGCCGCCGACGACGCGCGCCACCAGCGCCTCGACAGCGCCGGCAGCACCCTGCCGGGGGTGGTCTGGTTCGGCCTGATCGCCGGCGGGATCGTCACGCTGGGCCTGCTCTACGCCCTTCAGATCCGCCGGTCCGCGCGGGAGTTGATGCTGGCCACCGCGTTCAGCGCCCTGGTGGTCTTCCTGCTCTTCATGGTCTGGAGCTTCGACGCTCCCTTCGGCCACTCCGGCACCGACTCGGCTCAACCGCTCCAGGAGCTGTTCGCGCGCACGACCTGACGTCCGTCACGGGACGGAGGACCCCTGGAACGGCGGAGACGACTGGGACCGCCCCGGCGCGGAGCCGGGCTCGGTGAAAGCCTGCCGGCCGTGCACGATCAACTCGCGCACAGCCGGGTTGTGCGTGCTCTTCCAGACCAGGGCGAGCACCGCCGGCGTCTCGACGTCGTCGACGAGGCGGGCGGTGAGCCGGTCACGGTAGCCCGCTGCCATCGACTCGCTGAGAACCGCGACGCCCAGACCACGCGCGGCCAGGTCGGCGATCGCGTCCGCGGCACTGGCCTGCAGCGCGATGACGGGTTGCAGGCCCTGTGCGGCACAGGCCCGGTCGAACACCGTGCGCAGGCCGGTCCCGGGTGGCATACAGACGACCGGATGGGCCACCACGTCGCGCAGCCCGATCCGCCGCCGCCGCGCCAAGGGATGCCCCTCGGGCACTGCCGCGACAAGCCGCTCGCTGATGACCGTCAGCGAGTCCAGCCCGTCCGGGGCGGCATCCGCGGTACCGATGAGCGCCAGATCGACGGCGTCGGCCCGTACTCCCTCGACGAGCCTGTCGGAGTTGTCCTCCAGCAGTGAGATCTCCACGCCCGGGTGGACCTCGTGGAACGCGGCGAGGGCGTCGAACAGCGGGGTGAGCGTGCAGCCGGTGACCATGCCGACCGTGACCCGGCCGCGGATCAGACCGGTCACCTGGCCCACCACCTGGCCGACCGCCTCGGCCGCGGCGAGTGCGGCGCGGGCGTGCTCAAGCGCGGCGCTTCCCGCGACAGTCAGGGTGACGGCACGCCCCGACCGGTCGAACAGCTCGGCGCCCAGTTCCCGCTCCAACTGGCGGATCTGGGCGCTGACGCCGGACTGGCTGATGTGGACCCGAGCGGCCGCCCGCGTGAAGTTCCGCTCTTCGGCGACCGCGACGAAGTACTCCAGCTGCCTCAGATCCATGACCACAGATTCTAGCTCTCAGCAGAACCATCTGTTGGACTTCTGATCGGCGGGCGACAAGGCTGGAGAGCACCGAAGCCGGACATCAGGAGGGCCCGTGCAGAACGAATCCAGGCCAGAGCGATCCGCACGAGAGGACGCTGTGCAGGACTACGAGAAGGCCGTGCGGCCCGAGGACATCACCCGTTTGTTCGTCGAGCGGTCCAACGCGGGCGACGCCGCCGGGGTCGCCGCCCTGTACACGGAGGACGCGGTGATGGCCTATCCGCCCGGGCAGCTGACGGTGGGGCGGGATGCCATCCGGGCGCTGTGGGAGAAGGTGCTGGCCGGCCGCCCCCACTTCGCACCGGAACCACCGCTGCCCACGCTGATCAGCGGCGACATCGCCCTGACCGCCACTCCGCCGAGGGACGGGGCCGGCGCCCGGGCGCAGGTCGTCCGGCGCCAGCCCGACGGCACCTGGCTGCGCGTGCTCGACCAGCCCGAGTTCACCCGACCCGGCGCCGACCGGACACGAGGCGTCGATCCCCGTCCGGAAACCGCCGTCACGCAGGCGACCTCCTCGGGCGGCTGACCGACCGCGGCGCGCGTTCCGGCGCGCCCGGTCGCTCGGCTCGCCGTACCCGCGGACTGCCTCGGGTCACGTCCCGGGACCGTCCGCGACGGCCTCGGTGGTCGAGGGCGCGCATCGAGCACCACGCCGCCGGGCGGCAGGAGTTCGGCCATCGGCACAACCTACGTCCCGCCAAAGGCCGTTCGTCCGATCGCGGCCCTCGTCCCGGTGCCCGACGCGGACCTCGCCGAGGCGGACACCCCCTCATCGCCTGATACGCCCGCTGACGCTCCCTGGTCCGGCCACCGGCCCCTCCACACCGCCGTGCCGCACGAGCCCTCCCCCGGCAGGACGACCGTGCGCAAAGCACCGCGAGCGCGTGCGCGGGCGACCGGCCGAGGACGGGCGGACAGGCGAATTGACCCACGATCCCGACCACCAAATGCACCCTGTCACCGGTCTATCGGCTCTCTAGAGTCGTAGTCATGACGAAGACGAACGAGACCACGCAGACCGCTCAGACCGCTCAGACCACGGACTTCGCCCCGGTCCTCACGCGCGGCGCCGAAGCCGAGACGACCCGCGATCCCAGCAGTGTCATGACACTGCTCGCCGACTCCGGTCACACCGGAGGGCGGCTCACCAGCTACCGGTCGTCGTTCGCCGAAGGCGCGGTCGGGGCGCCCGCCCACCTGCACACCAAGGCGTCCGAGGCGTTCTTCGTGATCGACGGAGCACTCCAGGTCCTGGTGGGTGAGGAGATCGTCGTCCTCGAGGCGGGCGACTTCCTCGTGGTGCCACCGCACACCCCGCACGCCTTCGCCGCGGCGCCCGGCAGGACGGCGGACGTGCTGTTCGTCTTCACCCCGGGCGCCGACCGCTTCGACTACCTGCGGCTCCTCGGCCGGGTGATGCGCGGCGAGGCCGACCCGCAGGAGATCAAGGACTCCTCGGAGCGGTTCGACAACCACTACGTCGACAGCCCGGCATGGCGCGAGGCTCTCGCCGCACGCGGCTGAAGTGCGGGAGTGGCTGATCATCAGGTGCAGCTACCGGGGAACGGTCCGGTCCGACAGCCGGGTGGACGACGTCGACCTCGCACCCCTGGCCGGGACGGACGCCGGACCGACGTGCGGGAACCGTCCGGTCGGCCGTCGCACGGCGGACCGGCGTAGACGCCCTGGACGACCGCACAGCGAAGGGGCCCGGCGATGCCGGGCCCCTTCTTCTCGTAGCGGGGACAGGATTTGAACCTGCGACCTCTGGGTTATGAGCCCAGCGAGCTACCGAGCTGCTCCACCCCGCGTCGGTGATGCCACTCTACACGTGGTCCGCGGGGCGGTGCGGTGCGGCCGTCTCAGCCGCGGACGATGTTCTCGGCCTGCGGGCCCTTCTGCCCCTGGGTCACGTCGAAGGTGACCGGCTCTCCCTCCACCAGTTCCCGGTAGCCGTTGCCGGAGATGTTGGAGTAGTGGGCGAAAACGTCCGGTCCGCCGCCGTCCTGGGCGATGAAGCCGAAGCCCTTTTCGGAGTTGAACCACTTCACGGTGCCGCTGGCCATGCTGGTCGTCCTTCGATTCTTGCCGAGAGGTCCCGGCTGGTCTGTGTGCGGGGCCGTCCACGACCGGAAGGCACCCGGCGTTCGTCCTACCCCGTCGACGGCCCGGTTATCCGACTTATCTGCCGAACGCGGCAAGGAATGTGCCGGAGCCCGGCGCGGCACACCCTTCTCGCACCCTTCGCGGCTTCCCGCGCCTTTCGTCCGGGCGACCTGGGTCACCCGGTGGGGCGGAGCACGGATGCCGCAGGGGCGTGCCGCCATTCCTTGACGATCTCTAGAGGGAAGGCGGGACATGATCGCCGGCTGCCCGGCAACGCGGGGGAAGTGACACGTATCGGACTGGTGTTCCTGACTCTGCTCGTCGCGCTCGCCGCGGGCGCTGCCGCGACGGCGACTTCGCCGTGGTGGTGGTCGGCCGCCGCGCCCCTCCTCGCGCTGGGTCTGTTGGGGGCATGGGACCTGACGCAGCGGCGGCACTCGGTGCTGCGCAACTATCCCGTGCTCGGGCACGCCCGGTTCCTCCTGGAGAAGATCCGCCCGGAACTGCAGCAGTACTTCGTCGAGCGGAACTTCGACGGCCGCCCCTTCGACCGGGACACCCGCACCATCGTCTACGAGCGGGCCAAGGGAACCGACGCCGAGCAGCCGTACGGGACCGAGCGCGACGTCTACCGCCCCGGCTACGAGTTCCTGGTGCCGTCGATGGCGCCGTGCCCGGTGCCGGAGACCGCGCCGCGGGTGCGGATCGGCGGACCCGACTGCGACCGTCCGTACGACATGGCGCTGCTGAACGTGTCGGCGATGAGTTTCGGCTCGCTCTCCGCGAACGCGATCCTCACGCTGAACGGGGGTGCCGCGGCCGGGGGTTTCGCCCACGACACCGGTGAGGGCGGCCTGTCGGAGTACCACCTGCGGCCGGGCGGCGACCTCGTCTGGGAGATAGGCACCGGCTACTTCGGCTGCCGGACGGACGACGGCGACTTCGACCCGGCGGAGTTCGCCGACAAGGCCGCGCACGAGCACGTGAAGTGCGTGTCGCTCAAGCTCTCGCAAGGCGCGAAGCCGGGCATCGGCGGGGTCCTGCCCGGAGCGAAGGTCAACGCCGAGATCGCGCGGGTCCGGGACGTGCCCGAGGGCCGGACGGTGATCTCGCCGCCCTACCACCGGGTGTTCTCCACGCCGCGCGAGCTCGTGCGCTTCGTCGCCGGGATGCGGGAGCTGTCGGGTGGCAAACCGACCGGTTTCAAGCTCTGCGTCGGGTCGCGCCGGCAGTTCCTCGCCGTGTGCAAGGCGATGCTGGCCGAGGGCACGGCACCGGACTTCATCGTGGTGGACGGGGCGGAGGGCGGGACCGGGGCGGCGCCCCTGGAGTTCGCCGACCACGTCGGCACCCCGCTCACCGAGGGGCTGCTGACCGTGCACAACGCCCTCGTCGGCGCGGGTCTGCGCGATCGGGTCAGGATCGGGGCGAGCGGCAAGATCGCGACCGGCACGGACCTGGTCAAGCGCATGGTGCAGGGCGCCGACTACGGCAACGCGGCACGGGCGATGATGTTCGCCGTCGGCTGCATCCAGGCGCAGCGGTGCCACACGAACACCTGCCCCACCGGTGTCACCACGCAGGACCCCCGCCGGGCCCGCGCGCTCCACGTCGGCGACAAGACACTGCGTGTCCGACGCCTGCAGGAGGCGACGGTGGCGAGCGCGTTGCAGATCATGGCGTCCATGGGCGTCACCGATCCCGCGCAGCTGCGCCCCCACATGCTCCGCCGGCGCATCGACCCCCGCACCGAACGCTCCTTCGAGGAGCTCTACGAATGGCTGGCGCCCGGGCAGTTGCTCGCGGAGCCGCCCGTCTCCTGGGCGGCCGACTGGAACGCCGCCGACCCCGACCACTTCACCGTCTGATCCGGAGGATTTCGTGGCCCGAACCGTCGCACGCGTCATCGTGGACGCGCTGAGCGAACTTGGCGTGCGCCAGGTCTTCGGCGTCGTGGGTGACGCCCTCAATCCGCTGACCGACGCCATCCGCACCACCGACGACCTGGAGTGGGTGGGGTGTCGGCACGAGGAGGCGGCGGCCTTCGCCGCGAGCGCCCAGTCCCAGCTCAGCGGCACCCTGGGCGTGTGCATGGGCACCGTCGGCCCCGGCTCGGTGCACCTGCTCAACGGGCTCTACGACGCGGCCAAGAGCCATACCCCGGTGCTGGCGATCGCCGGGCAGGTCCCGCTCGCCGAACTCGGCAGCGACTACTTCCAGGAGGTCGACAACGACGCGCTCTTCAGCGACGTGGCCGTCTTCCGGGCCACGATCACCTCGGGCGACCAGCTGCCGCAGATGCTGGAGACGGCGGTGCGCACCGCGCTGGGCCGCAAGGGCGTCGCCGTGCTGACCGTCCCCGGTGACCTGGGGGAACGGGAGCTGACAGCGGACCGGCCGGCCCGGTTCTCGCTGAACGCCCCGCTGAGCCGACCGGACGAGTCCGCCGTCCGGCGCGCCGCCGAACTGCTCGACCGGGCGCGGCGGGTCACGCTGCTCGTCGGGCGGGGAGCCCGTGCCGCGCGCGAGGACGTGCTGGCCCTGGCCGACCGGCTTGCCGCGCCGATGGTGCTCACGCTGAAGGCGAAGGAGGGCTTCGAGGGCGACGCCAATCCGTTCCAGGTCGGCCAGACCGGGCTGATCGGCAATCCGGCGGCGGCGTCGGCGCTCCAGGACGCGGACACGCTCCTGCTGCTGGGCACCGACTTCCCCTACCGGGACTGGTATCCGGAGGGCCGGACCGTCATCCAGGTGGACACCGAGGCCGCGCACATCGGCCGCCGGGTGCCCGTGGAGGTGGGGCTCGTCGGTGACACGGGGGCCACCGTCCGGGATCTCCTGTCCCAGCTCGACGCCCCGCCCGCGGGGAGCGAGGGCGCCCGCGACCGCTCGCATCTGGAGGAGGCCCGCTCCCGCTTCGAGCGGTGGCGCGAGGGTCAGGCGCGGCTGGCCGACCCGGCCCACGACAAGGGTCTGGTGGGCCGTCTGCGGTCCGCGCTGGACAACCGGTCCGGCGACATCCGCCCGGAGGCGCTGGCCGCCGTGGTGGACCGCCTCGCGGACGACGACACGGTCTTCACCTCCGACACGGGCATGGCCACCGTGTGGCTCTCGCGGTTCGTCGAGATGCGCGACCGACGGCAGCTGATCGGCTCCTACAACCTCGGCTCCATGGCCAACGCCATGCCCCAGGCCCTCGGCGCCCAGTGCCTGGACCGGAACCGGCAGGTCGTCGCCTTCTGCGGGGACGGCGGCCTGAGCATGCTCCTCGGCGACCTCATGACGCTCAGGACGAACCGGCTCCCCGTCAAACTCGTGGTCTTCGACAACCGGCGGCTGGGCATGGTCAAGCTCGAACAGGAACAGGCCGGGCTCCCGGAGTTCGGCACGGTGCTGGACAATCCCGACTTCGCGGCCGTCGCCACGGCCATGGGCATCACCGGCATCCGGGTGACCGACCCGGCCGACCTGGAGAAGTCCGTACGCCGGGCCTTCAGCACCCCCGGACCGGTGCTGCTGGACGTGCTGACCAACCCGGACGAGATCGCCGTCCCGGCCAAGCCGACCGTCTCCCAGGGGTGGGGGTTCGCGGTGGCCAAGGTGAAGGAGGTCGTGCGCAGCCAGGGGGACACCGACGCGTCCTGACGGCCCGGCAGACGGCCGCGGATCCACGGCCGTGCCCGCCCCGGAGCGAGGTCCTCGCGGCGCTCCGGGGCCCGGCGGCACAGTGGGACGGCACGACCCGGTCCGGAAGTCCGGCCGGGCCGCCCCCGCCGAAGGAGTCCCCCATGGAGTACCCCGACCTGTCGGCCCTGACTGCGGAGCTGCGGGAAGCCGTCACCGCGCGCGGTTCGCTCAACGTCTTCCGCATGATCATGCACTCGCCCCGTCTGGCCCCGGGCCTGCTGGAGACGGCCGACGCGATCCTGCAGCGCAACTCACTCCCCGACGGGCTGCGCGAGCTCGCCGTCGTGCGCGTCGGCCGCGTGTACGGCGCGGCGTACGAGGTCCACCACCACGAGCACATCGGCCGTCTGGTCGGCCTGGGCCGGGCCGCGATCGCCGCGGCCGCCACCGGATCCGCGGAGGGGCTGTCCCCGCAGGAGGCGGCGGTCCTGCGCTGCACGGACCGCCTGCTCGCCCGGCACACCCTGAGCGACGCCGAACGCGCGGAGGTCCTGCAGTTCCTGACGGTGGGGCAGCTCTCGGACCTTGTCATCACGGTCGGCTTCTACCAGCTCGTCAGCACCTTCCTGAACACCTTCGGCGTGACGACCGAGGGCGAGACCAGCCCGTACTGAGCCGGGTCGGTCCTGCTCGCTCCCCCGTGCGTACAAGTGCGGCAGGTGGACGACGCTCGCCGGGAGAGGTGCGCAGCCGTACCTCTCCCGGCGTGCCGCCCGAGTCGTCGAGGAAGGCGAACTCCGGGTGTCCGCTCACCACATGGACGGCGGTCTCGGACTCGCCGTAATGATCCGAGGACGCGGTCGAAGGGGTGGCGTGCGTCTGACCCATATACGGCTTCTCGGAGCCCACCGTCGCGCCGCTGACGGCGGCGAAGCGGCGCATGCCTCCGGTCCAGGCGGTGTCGCCGTCGGGCTCGTCGGCGCGGATGTGGTGCAGCCGGGCCCGCAGGGACGTCGCCGGGTGGCCGCACTGTCACCGAGATGAGGGTGGAATCCCTCGCCGGAGGTGGCGGGCGGCTCGTCCGCATCCGCAGGAGTGTGACATGACCCAGTACAGCGACCGTCACGGCCCCGAGTGCCTGCGTATCCGCGGCACCGTCGCTCCCGGCCGGGGCGAGACCCGTGCGACCTACGCCCGCTTCGGCAGGCGGCTCGCCGCGGACGCCTGCCGCGTGCGCGCCCATCACGACGTCCTCAACGACCTCCAGCACCGCCAGGAGGCGCTGAGCGGCAGCACGGCGCACGTCCTGGCCATCGACCGGGCCCTGCGCCCGGTCCTCAGTCCCCTGGGCGCGGCGCACGTCGTGCCCGGCTGGTTCACGCTCGACCGGGACATCGCCGGGCAGGCCGGCGCAGCGCTCCTCGCGCCCGCCGCCGCGACAGCGCTGGAACAGGTCACGGACCGGTTCTCCGCCGCGCCGGGCGGCCGCACGGACGCTCTCGCCGCCACCGGATGAGGCTCCGGCTCCCCGCGCCGCGGCCTGTCGACGGGCACGGCCGATGACCTCCCCCTGCCTCTCCCTGCCTCTCCCTGGCGGATTCCGTCGGGGATTCCGTGGTGGATTCCGTGGTCGGCACGGAGGCGGTCCGCGTCCGCACGGGAGAGGCTGGGACCCACAGCGATCGGGCCCGACAGGGCACCGAACCGATCGCGGTCCACGCCTTGACCACGGGAGCAACCATGACCAGCACCGACGGCAGCACGTACGAGGGATTCACGCCCGAGGAGCGGGCCGCGATGAAGGAACACGCCGAGGGGCAGAAGAAGGCGGCGCGCCGCGGCTCGCGTGCGGACAAGGCGGCGGAGGCCGAGCGGGACGTCCTCGACAAGATCGCCGCGATGCCGGACTCCGACCGGGCGATGGCCGAGCGGGTCCACGCCGTCGTCACGGCCACCGCCCCGGCCCTCGCCCCGAAGCTCTGGTACGGGATGCCCGCCTACGCGCTCGACGGCAAGGTGGTCTGCTTCTTCCAGAGCGCGGCCAAGTTCAAGTCGCGCTACGCGACGCTGGGGTTCAACGACCCGGCCCGCCTCGACGAGGGCACGATGTGGGCGACCGCTTTCGCCCTGACCGAGGTGACGGCCGAGGCGGAGGCGCGGATCGCCGCACTGGTGAAGCAGGCCGTGAGCTGACGGCGCGCCGACCGGTGAACGGGCGGGCCGACGGAGCGGATCGGCCTCCGCCGGCCCGGCCACGCCGCCCGCTTGCCGCGGCCCGGGTGGCGTCGCTACCGGACGGCCACGGGGGCGAGACCGAGGTCGGCGAGCGCGGCCGTGCCGACGGCGGCGTGGTCGCCCCCGGCGAGCAGCAGCGTGCGCGCCGACTGGTAGGGGCAGCCGGCCGCGTCGAACGCCGCGGCGGCGGCGAGTTGACGCGCCACGTCGCCGTCGAGGAGTGCCTGCGCACGGTCCACCTGGGCGGTGGCGACCGGATTGCCGGCGACCACGGTCCGGGCCTCGCCGATGCGGGCCCGGGCGTCCGGGTGCCCGGCGAGCACCGCGGTCTCCGCCCGGAGCGCCACGTACCAGTGCAGCCAGACCCAGGACACCCACTTCCAGACCTGATCCGGCTCCGGCGCGACCCGCCGCGACGCCGCGTCCGCGTCTCCCTCGTGCAGCAGCACCAGGGCGTCGAAGACCGCGCCGTAACCGTGGCGGTGTTCCGGCGCGTTGCCCGCCCGGTCGACGATCGCGCCCCAGGTGTCCCGGCCGTCGTGGTCGCCGCGCAGGCCGTGCACCATGGCGACCGCGGCGGCGGCCGGGCCGAGCGAGAACGATCGCTGACGTCCGCTCCGCTCCCACGCGTCGAGGAACCGCGCACTGCCGGTGAGCACCTGGTCGCCCCGGCCCGCGAACGCGTCCGCGACCAGCAGCCAGGACGTGGCGTGGTGCCCCACCTCGGCGAGCAGCGGGTGGTCGGCGAGCTGTCGCCCCCATCGGCGGGCTTCCGGCAGCCGGCCCACGCCGACGGCGGTTCCGGCGGCCATGGCGAGGGCGTCCATGAGTTCGTGCGCGCCGGCCGGGGTGCGCGGCGCCGCGTCCAGGACCTCGATCCGGCGCCGGGCGGCGGCCGCGGCGGCGAAGGCCTCACCGGTCCAGCTCCGGGCCCCGGACAGCGCGTCGAGGGCGGCCGACTCCGCCACCGGGTCGCCCGTGCGCCGCGCGAGGTCGACGGCGCGTTCGGCGCAGACGACCGTCTCCTCGGCGGTGTTGACCAGGTCGCCCTGGACGGCGCCGAACGCGTCCGCGAGCACCGCCGCCTCGGCCAGCGCGACAGCGGCCCGCGCGGCCGGGGCGTCGCAGGCCGGCTCTTGCGCCGCCGTGAGCAGGGCGGTCACCTCGTCCCGGGAGGGCACCTGTGCGAACGTGCTGGAGAAGCGGTAGGCGTTGGTGGCGGCGGCCGCCAGGTCGCCGCCCGCGCCGGCGGTGTCCCCGGCCCGGCGCGCCGCGTCCGCCGCGGCCCGGTGCAGCCGGAACATGTCGTCACCGAGCCTGCGGCACCCGGCCACCGCCGCCGCCTGCCGCAGTGCCGCGGCCCGGTCGGCGTCGTCGGAGAGCCCGGCCGCCTGCTCGTACCGCTGCTGGGACTCGCCCAGCAGGTTGCGGAGGAAGGCCAGCTCGGCCAGCGACAGCGCGAGACGGCGCGCGTCCGTGCGCCGCTCCGGCCGGTCGGCGGCCCAGGTGAGGGCGGCCCGGAGGTCGTCGGCCACGGCCTCGAACCGGGCGCGCCAGTCGGCGCCCGAGGCGTCCACGAGGGCCTGCGCGGCGGTCGAGCACCAGTCCAGGTGGCGGTCTCGGACCCGGACCAGCTCGTCGGCGTCGGCGAGCCGCTCCGTGCCGTACTGCCGGATGGTCTCCAGCGCGTGGAACCGGGTGCCGGTGGCCGACGAGGTCACGGCCAGGAGGCTCTGCTCGGCGAGCCTGCCGAGCCCGTCGACGACGGCGGCCGGATCCAGCGGAGCGAACCCGGCGACCTCGGCGGCCGCCTCGACGGTGAACGGCGCGACGAACACCGACACCCGCCGCAGCAGGGCCCGGCTCTGCGGCTCCAGCAGGTCATGGCTCCAGTCCAGCACCGCCCGCACCGACCGGTGCCGGTCGTCGGCGCGGGGTCCGCCGGTGAGGATCCGCAGCTGGTCGGAGAGGCCTGCCGTGAGGCCGTCGAGTCCGAGGGTGGACCAGCGCGCCGCCGCCAGCTCGATCGCCAGCGCCATGCCGCCGAGCCGTTCGCAGATGGCGACGACCTCCTCGTTCGCCGCCGGGCCGGGCGGCTGACCGACCGCCGCCGCCCGGTCCATGAACAGGGCCACCGCTTCCGACTCGTCACCGCCGGCCCGTGACAGCGGCGGCACCTGGAAGACCCGCTCGAAGGGCACCATCAGCCTGGCCCGGCTGGTCACGAGCACCCTCAACCCCGGGCCGGCCGCCAGCAGCCGCTCCAGGAACGGCGCCACCGCCTCACCCACCCGCTCGCAGTTGTCCAGCACCAGCAGCGTCCGGCGATCCGCCAGCGCGGCCACCACCGCGTCGTCGATGCCGCGCCCCGGTTGCTCGCCCACTCCCATGGCCGCCGCGACGGCCGCGCCCACCCGGCCCGGCTCGGTGACCGGGACCAGGTCGACGAAGCACACCCCGTCGGCGAAGTCACCGGCCACGTCCGCCGCCACCGCCAGCGCGAGGCGGGTCTTGCCCACTCCGCCCGGGCCGACCACGCTCACCAGCGGGTGCGCCTTCACGGCCTCGGCCAGCTGCCCGCGCTCCGCCACCCGCCCGACGAACGCCGTCAGCGGGGCCGGCAGGGCGGCCGCCGGGAGCGACGGCTCGGTGCGCGCGAGTTCGGCCGCGTGCCGGGCGAGTGCCCGCCGGTCCGGCAGTCGGAGCTTGCGCAGCAGCGAGGAGACGTGCGACTCGACCGTGCGTACGGAGATGACCAAACGCGCGGCGAGCTCCGCGTTGCTGAGGTGTTCCCCCAGCAGTGCGAGCACCTGGGCTTCCCGGGCGGATATCTCTGGACTGATCACCGCCTCATTATCCGTTCGTCCGTGGCGGTTTCCGTGGTCGGCACGGAGGCGGCCCGCACCCGTCCCGGGAGAGTCTGTGACCACGGCGATCGGCCCGGCGGGTTTCCCGGGGCGGTCGCGACCCACGACCGGACTCCCGCCGTTCGTGGCCCCGAGGACTCCTGGAGGACCGATGACCGCCGCACCCCGCTCCCGGGCCCAGCGTCGTCACGACACCGAACACCGGCTCACCCACGACGTGGACGTGTGGGTCGCCAGTGCGTCGGCGGACGGCACGCCCTACCTGGTACCGCTGTCCTTCGACTGGGACGGCGAGGCCCTGTGGGCGGCCACCCCGACGAACAGCCCCACCGGCAGAAACCTGGCCGCCACCCGCACCGCCCGGCTGGCGCTCGGCGGCACGCGCGACGTGACCATGATCGACGGCGAGGTCGGCGTCCTCGAACTCGACGCGCTGCCACGGGAACGCGGCGACCGTTTCGCCGACCGCACGGGCTTCGATCCCCGCGCGTCGGCCACGTCGTACCGCTGGTTCCGGATCGTCCCGCGCCGCGTCCAGGCCTGGCGCGAGGAGAACGAACTGTCCGACCGCGAACTGATGCGCGACGGCCGGTGGCTGAGCTGACTGCGCGGGCCGTGGCTGATCCGACCGGAAGGGGCGGTGGCCGGCGGGACACTGACGCCGGGCACCTTGCGCGACCGGAGTCGGTCCCGCCCCCGGTCCACCGCGATCGGCCCCTCCTCTGTCAGAGGTCCCACTCGTCGGCCAGCAGGCCCACGAGCCGCTGTTGGCGCTTCTGCAGGGCCTGCGGAGTCCAGCTCTCGCGATGCAGCACCTGGCTGGTGAGGGCGAAGGTGGAGACACCGTGCCTGCCGGTGAAGTACTTGGCCTTCTTCTCCTCGAAGTCGTAGTTCTGCGCGGAGGAGTTCTTCGTCCGGTTGAGCAGGACCAGATTGGCCAGGCGGTGCGTCCATTGCCCGCGCTGCTCGTCGGTGAAGTGCGTGAGCCAGTCGGATCCTGCCCTCGGGGTCTGCGGCAGCACGTGCTCGACGGTGATCAGCGGGTGGTCATAGGTGACACCGGGCTTGGCGGCCAGCGTCTCGTCCAGGCGCAGCAGGACGTACTTCCGGGTCCTCGTGACCTGATAGACGTCGCCGTCCAGACGGGCGAGCGTCTCCTCCTTCTCCGCCTCGGTCAGCGCGAGGGACGGTGCGTTCAGCCCCTGTCCGGCGTCGAGTTCGCGCAGCACGTCCGCGTAGCGCGTCACGCGAGGCGTGGTGTAGACGCGGCGGACGAACATGCTGGCCGCCAGACGTTCCAGGGCACGGAAGAAGTCGTCGAGGAGGACAGGGTCGTCGCCGTGGTTGCGCAGCGCCCACAGGGCCGCCGGCTGCCAGTCGTTGTTGTCGATCTGCTTCAGCCTCTTGAACCAGGCGTTGACCTGCTCCGCTCCGGCCGGCGCCGTGTAGCGGGCGTCCCTGATCTGCACGTAGGCGTCCGCGTAGGGGACTACGACGTCGTCGACGAACAGCTCGGCCTTGCCCGGCAGATACCGGCTCAGGACCTGTTCGGGGAATTCCTTGAGCAGCTCCCGCTCCGCTCGCCTCATCGCGAAGACCATGCGCAGGTGCAGGAAGAGATCGGCGAAGCCTTCGCGGCCGAGGGCCTCTTCGGCGTTCTCCCACTTGCGGGCGCACTCCTCCTCGGCGGCCTTGTCGCCGAGCGCGCCGATGATGTGCGACTTGAAGATGTCGGTGGGCGCCAGGTCCAGTCCGCGGGAGTTCATCACGCTGAAGATGCGGTGCGCGCTCTCGAGGTCGGGGGTGGAGACCACGACGAGGAAGGTCCGCTCGCCCAGCATCTGGACGAGGTCCAGCCGTCGTTCCTCGGACCACCCGCCGAGGATCGCGTGCAGAGCCGTGGCGTTGCGCAGCACCGCCTTGCGGGCGTCCGTCGGCAGCGTCGCCTCGTTCAGCTCTCGCAGCGCTTCGGTACCGCCGCTCGTCTGCACGTACTGCTGGAAGAAGCCGGCGTCGCGCTGCCGCAGGGTCAGCCTGGGCCGCGGAGCCAGGCGGCGCACCTTGTTTCCCGGCTCGGTGATGAGTCTGTTCAGGTCGCTGCGCAGGTCCGCGTCGTCGGTCAGATCGCGCAGCAGAGCCAGCAGAATGGTCAGCGTGGTCAGCCGCTGCTGTCCGTCGATGACATCGGCGTGAGTGTGCCCCTTGGACTTGACGAGCACGATCGAGCCGAGAAAGTACGGCTCGTCCGTTCCCCGCTCCAGCGACTCCTGCAGGTCGATGAGGAGTTGGGTGGCCTGCTCCGTCTCCCACGCGTAGGGGCGTTGATAGTCGGGGATCCGAAAGTCGAAGTCGCTGCTGAACACCTTGTGCAGGGACACTTCCTGCGCCTCGAGCTGCTGCATTGCGCCATCATCGTCAAGTCGAAGCCCCGGTGTCCTCAAAAGGCCGGTACGGCCCCTCGCAGGGACGACTCGTGCCGCGTCGGCCCGAGACCGGGCGTCGCAGCCCGGCCGGCTTCCACCGTCCCGCCACCGGATGTTCCTCACTCCCGCCGCCGGTAAGAGTGAGGTCCTGATATTGGGTATGTATCAGGTTATGGGAGCTCACCTCATCACTGGTGCGGGTTCGGGTATCGGCGCGGCGGTGGCGGCGCTGTTCACGGCGCGAGGACAGGAGTTGTGGCTGCTGGCACGGGACGAGGCGCGGGCGAGAGAGCTGCGCGCCCGGTTCCCCCGCAGCCGGACCCTGGTGGCCGACCTGGCCGAACCCGGAGCATTACGGGCCCGGTTGGAAGGGCAGGCGCTGCCCGGTCGGCTGGACTCGCTGCTGCACGTGGCCGGGGTGGCGGAGTCGGGCCGGGTGGGCGAGTTGAGCGCGGAGATCTGGCAGGAGACGCTCGCCGTGAATCTGGTCGCCCCGGCTGAGCTGACGGGGTTGCTGCTGCCCGCGCTGCGTGAGGGCCGTGGCCACGTGGTCTTCGTCAACTCGGGCGCGGGGATGCACGCGCCACCCCGGCTGAGCGCCTACGCGGCGTCCAAGTTCGGGCTGAAGGCGCTCGCCGAGTCCTTGCGGGCGGAGGAGTACGCGCACGGCGTACGGGTCACCACCGTGTATCCCGGCGAGACGGACACGCCGATGCAGGTCCGGTTGCACGAGCAGTTCGGTCTCCCTTACGCGCCGGAGGCCCACATGAGCCCGGCGTCCGTGGCGGCCGCCGTCGTCACGGCGCTGGATCTGCCACGGGACGCGACGATGAGCGATCTGACGCTGCGCCCGGGTCGTTGACTCCGGCCTGCGCGCGGCCGGCCGGGGCGTGGCTGTCTGCGGGGCGGCTCTCCCCGGAGCAGTTGTCCGTGGAGTGAGGGATGCCGGGGTGGTGGTTCCGGGCTTGGGCCTCCCCCGGTCCGTCGTCTTCGGGCGCGCCGGTGCGCCAGTGGCCCATCAGGTCGGCGTAGAGCGGGACTTGGGCCAGCAGGGACCGGTGCGTGCCGAGGCGCGGCCGGACTCCGTCCAGGAGCAGCACCTGGTCCGCGCGGCGGGCCGAGGTCATGCGGTGGGCGATGGTGACCACGGTGCCGGGGCGATGGCGGAACGCCTCGTCCACCTGCCGTTCGGCGGCCGCGTCGAGGTGCCCGGTGGCCTCGTCGAGGACGACCAGCCGGGCGGTGGAGAGGTAGGCCCTGGCCAGCGCCACGAGTTCACGTTCACCGGAGGAGAGTCCCGCCGGATCGACGCGGCCGTCGGGTCCGCCCAGCCGCTCCACCAGGGCGCTCATCCCCAGTTCCGCCACCGCCTCGGCGAGGACGCCGTCGGGGGTGCCGGGAGCGAGGTAGCAGAGGTTCTCGCGCAGGGTGCCCGCGAAGACGTAGGGGGTCTGCGGCAGCAGGACCCGGGCGTGTGCCAGGTCGTGCCGGGCGATCCGGTCGAGGGGGACGCCGCCGAGGAGGATCTGCCCGCGGCGCGGCACCAGCATGCCGGTCAGCAGGTCCGCCAGTGTGGACTTGCCGATGCCGGAGGGGCCGACGACGACGAGGTGGTCGCCGTCGGAAAGGGTCAGGTCGAGTCCGTCCAGCACGGGTTCGGCCTCCGGGCCGTAGGCGAAGACGATCCCGGACAGGGCAGCCGAGCCGTCCGCGGGCCGCAGGGCGGGCCGGGGGTCCGGGCGGGGCTCCGGACGGCGCGCCGCGTCGGCGAGACGCTCGGCCGCCACGGCCAGGCGCAGCCAGGAGGCGCCGAGCCCCTGGACCAGCAGCCGGATCGCCGGTTCGAGGGTGGCCAGGACGTAGGCGAGCACGCCCACGATCTCGCCGGCGGTCATGCCGTGGGAGAGCAGGCGCGGCGCGGCGAGGACGACGAGCAGGAGGGGGCTGTGCGCGCCCAGGGCCACGATCAGGCGGCGCAGCGCGGACACGGAGGCGAGCGCCCTCGACGCGCGCAAGTGCCGGTGCACCGCGTCGAGGGCCTCACCCCGCGCGTGCTCATGGGCCCCGCAGGCGACGATGTCCCGCAGTGCCTCGACGGTCCCGACCGCGACGCCGGCCAGCGTCTCCTCGGCCTCGAACGCCGCACGTTGTCTGCGGACGGTCGCGGGCGCCAGGACGGCGAAGAGTGCGAGGGCCACCAGGAGCGGGCCGGCGACCAGGGGGACGGCGGCCGGGGCGAGGACGGCGGTGCCGATGACGACGGCGGCGACCGTCAGGACGAACTGCCACAGCAGCATGAGCTGGCCGGCGAGCGCGTCCCGGACGGCCTCGACCTGCCGGGTGAGCCGGGCCACGGCGACCGCGGCGCAGTCGTCGCGGCCGGCGCCCGGTGTGACCGCGCGGTGCAGGGTGCCCGTGACGACGTCGCGGAGCAGCCGGTCACGCAGCGGCTCGACGATCTCGGCGAGCCAGGGGTAGGCCTGCCGGCTCGCCCAGGCGCCGCCGAGGGTGCAGAGGGCGAACAGGCCCAGTCCGAGCGCCGCCGTGCGGGGCCGGTCCAGCAGGAAGCCCTGGTCGACGGCGAGGGCGAGGGCCTTGCCGGAGATTAAGGCGGGCGCGGCGGAGAGCAGCGTCCACCAGGTCAGCCGGAGGGCGGCGGCGCGGTGGTCCGCGAGGCCGCGGCGGATCAGGCGCAGGGCGGTGCCGTTGGCCGCGCCGAGGGAGCGGGCGGCCGGGTGCGGGGTGGGGCGGGGCGCACGGGCGGTGTGCTCCGCCGCGGGGTGTCCCATGGGTGTCGTCCTTTCGTCTTCAGCCCTCCGCGTCCTCGGCGCCGCGGAACATGCTGCGGTAGGCGGGTACGCGCCACAGTTCGTGGTGCGGGGCGAGGGCCCTGACCCGCCCCTCGTGCAGCCAGGCCACGAGGTCGGCTCGGGCGGCCGTGGCCGTCCGGCGCGTCACGACCAGCCGGGTGCGGTCGGCGTGGGTCTCGTCCATGGCGCGCAGGACCGCGGCCTCGGTGGCGGAGTCCAGGCTGGACGTCGCGTCGTCGAGGACGAGGAGCCGGGCGTCGCGGGCCAGGGCGCGTGCGAGTCCCAGGCGCTGGCGCTGTCCTCCGGAGAGGGGCGCGTCACCGACGGGGGTGAGATAGCCGGCGGGCAGTCGGCGGACGAAGACGTCGGCCTGTGCGGCTCGCGCGGCCGCGCGGACCCTGGCCTCCGGAACGGGATCCGCCGCGACGCGCAGCGCGTCGAGGACCGTGGCGCCGGTCAACTGCGGGTCGCTGAAGGCGTAGGCGACGGCGGCGCGCAGGTCGGCGGGGCGGATCTCGTCCATGGGCACGCCGTCGAGCAGCACGGTGCCGCGTTCCGGGGACAGGAGCCCGCCGGCCACCGCGGCCAGCAGGGAGGTGCCCGCGCCGGAGCGGCCCACGAGGGCGACGCAGCGCCCGGCGGGGAGGGTGAGGTCCAGCCCGTCGAGTACGGTGCCGCCCGGCCTGCGTACGGTGACCGCGTGCAGTTCGACGTGGCCGGGGCCCGGTGGCAGGCCGCGCAGGCCCGGCGGTTGCCGGGGCACGGCGAGGACCTCGAGGACCCGCAGGCGTCCGGCTCGGGCCCGCGCGTGGTCCAGCAGGCTCTGCGCGGTGCCGAACCCGCCGAGTCCCAGCGTGGCGTAGCCGAGCGCGGCGACCAGGCCGCCGGCGCCCAGTGCCCCGGTGGACAGTTCGTACCCGGCGACGGCGATCACGGTGATCTGCGTCGCGGGCGCGAGCAGTCCGGTGGACCAGGCGACTCGGCGCTGGCTGTCCCACAGGGCGCGGCCGTGCCGGGAGAGTTCGGGTACCGGTGCCAGGACGCGCTCGATCTCGCGCTCGACCGTTCCGGCGGCCGCGATGGTGCGGTGCCCGGCCAGGGCGTCCAGCAGCCGGGCGGCCACGGCGGCCTGTGCGCCCTGGTAGCCCGCGCCCCGCTGCACCGTCCGCCGCAGATGGCGGCGCAGCAGCAGCCAGCCCAGGGGGGCCGTGATCCCGAAGGCGGCGGCCAGTTCCGGGGCGAGCAGCCCGAGGGCGAGCACGGAGCCGGCCGCCATGGCGAGTTGGGCGACGGCGTACACGGCCGCCTGGACGCTCAGTCCGGCCTCGGCGGCGCTCGCGGTGAGCCTGGCGACCAGGTCTCCGGTGGCCGTCCGCCGGGCGGGATACGGGCCGACCGCCATGATGTGCCGTATCAGGGCGGCGCGCAGCCGTGCCGTCGCCTCGGCGGTGGCGCGCGGGCCCGCGTACTGCGCGAGGGTCTCGGCCGCCGTGAGCAGGCCGAGGACCGCGGCGAGCGGCGTGACGCCCGCGGCCGCGTCGCCGGTCAGCGCACGGTCGACGCCCGTGGCGAGGACGGCGGGCAGCATCAGCGCGGCGACCGAACTCGCCGCCACCGACAGGGCGAGGACGGTGGGCCACCACCACCGGGCCGAGGCCCTCGGCAGGCCGTTGCGCGGCGATCGGGCCTCGTGTGCGAGGGTGGGTGCGGCCGTACGATCGGGAGCCCCGCTCCGCTGTGGCTGCTGTCGGTGGTCCTGTCCCATACGGGGGCTCCTGCGGGAGATGGACGGGCGGTCTGCGGGGCGGCACGAGAACGCCGGCCCGGGCTGTCCCTCAGCCCGGGCCGGCTCTGTTCACCAGGTCATCCGAGGGTGGGGCGGTCGGACGGCCCGGGCGGTGCGACTACAGGCACAGCAGCGTGCTGACGGTGCTGTTGGTGCAGTTGACGGCGCTGAGGGAGCTGAGCACCGACAGGTACTCGGTGGTCTCCTCGGGGGTCTCCAGGGCCTGCAGGCTGAGGATGGACATGGTGTTCTCCTGTCACTTCGGTTGGGGCTTTCCGGCGATCGCCGGAAACTCTGGGCTGCGACCGCGGGTCGCAGGGGCGCTGCTTCCGCCGGAGGGCGGTCGGGACGCCTTGGGGAGGGGCAGGGACGCGGGATCCGCGGTCCCTCGGCCGTTCCAGAAGGGCAGCGCCGGGGTGTCGGCGAGGGCCGCGCCGAGCGCGAGGAGGACGCCTGCCGAACCGGTGGCGAGGTCCATCGACAGGCGCAGCAACTGCTCGCCGGGGAAGGCCGCGTGCCCCTGGTAGGGGACGAGATGCCAGACCAGGCGCCGGATGTGGCGTCGGATGACCTGATCGTGGAGCGTGGTGCCGTCCTGGAGCAGGTGCAGCAGCAGGATCAAGCCCGCCCGCCCGTTGAACAGGCCGGACTGGACGATGAACTCGGGCTCGGCGGCGCCGCGCATCTGCTCGAGGCTGCGTCGGCGCTGGGGGTCGGGGCGATGCCGTAGCAGGGCGTGGAGGGGCGCCGCGATGCCGGCGCTGCCCGATTCGAGGTACGGCAGGACCCGGCTGCCGTCGTCGACCTGGAGGGTGCCGTCGTCGCCCAGGACGCATCGGGCCAGGTCGAGGTCGAGGGCGTGTTCCGCGAGGTCCAGAAGCCCGGCGTCACCGGTCCTGTCGTGGAGGCTCAGGAAGAACAGTGCCGCTCCTGAGGCGCCGTGCAGCAGCCCCGGGCGCCGTGCGGATGCGGCGCCGGCGGTGCCGGAGTCCGGTGTCAGGCGAGCGGCGAGCCGTTCGGCGACATCGAGGGCGACGGCGTGCAGGGAGGCGTCGGCGGTGGTGCCGGCGAAGTGCAGCAGCGTCAGACCGATGCCGGGCAGACCACCGGCGAGATCGCTCCCCTGGGCGTCGAGCGGGTCCTTGAGGAGCCGGTCGAGGAGGTTGTGGGCCTGCCGGCTGTGACCGAGACGGTCCAGGGCGAAGGCCACTCCGTGCGCGCCGGTGTAGAGGCCGGGACGGCAGGGTTCGCGTGCGACGGCCTCCACGAGCCATTCGACGTGGCCGGGGTCGACGGGCGCGCCCACGGTGTGCAGGGCCCAGAGCACGCCCGCCGCGCCGTAGGCGAGGCCGAGTCCGTCGTGGGTGAACTGGCTGGGGTCACCCGGGAAGAGGCGGTCGGCGCGCTCGGGAGTGGCGCTGGCGTTGATCGCCGCGACCAGCGAGTCCCGCAGCGCGGGCCAGTCCGCACGCTCACCGCTGAACAGGGCGGCCGGTGCGGCGCGTTCGGATGCGCCGGACGGTGGGACGAGGGAGGCGGCGGACGGTGGTGCGGGGGGTGGCGCCAGGGGTGAGGTGGGGGGCGGGGCGGACGGTGGTGCCGAGGGCGGGTCGCCCGCCGCCCGGGTGGGCAGTCCGAACCGTCTCGCGGCGGCGTCCGTCAGTTCGTCCCGTTTCCGCGGGTCCAGCGAGGTCAGCTGGAGGAGCGGCATGAAGATCCACAACCGGAGGGCGTCGAGCGCGTACCTGTCGATCGCGTAGCCCTCGAGGTCGGCAGGGGCGGCGAAGCCGGCGGCGCCCAGCGCGGGTCTGACGAACTCGTCGGCGGGCGAGGCGAGTTCGAAGTCCACGAAGCACACCCGTCCGTCCGGGCGGACGATCAGGTTGCGCGGATGGAGGTCTCCGAAGACGACACCGCGGGCGTGGATGGCGCGCAGCCCCTCCTCGATGCCGGTGAGGACGGTCAGCGCCTCCTCCCGGTAGCGGTCGATCGTCTCCCGGTCGGGATCGGGATGCACCAGGGGGTAGCGCCGTCCGAACCATCTGTTGAGGGGTTCGCCGGGCACGTACTCCTGCACCAGGAAATGGTGTTCCCAGGCCGTCAGGTAGTCCAGCGCGGCCGGCACGACGGGTACGCCTGCGAGGCGCCGCAGGATGTCGTGCTCTCTGCCGAGCCGCAGTACGGCGTCGTCGCCGCGCTGGTCGAGTCCGGCGTCCGGCCGGGCCTCCTTGAGGACCACCTGGTCGCCGCCGGCGGCGGGGCGCGCGAGGTAGATGCCACCGCCGTTGGAGAAGTGCAGGGCCCGTTCCACCGTGTACGGGAAGTCGGCCGTGCTCGTCGCGGCCCGGTCGGTCAGCGCCTGGGCCAGGACGGCCGGCACGGGAGCCCAGTCGGGCACCTCGAACACGGCGCGTCGCACGTCCGGGCGGAGTCTGCCCGAGGGTTCGCGCAGGGCCAGGACGAGCTCACCGGTCTCGGATCTGCAGAACTGCTCGGTGAAGCCGCCGTAGCGCAGGTACAGCGGGCCGTTGCGCCAGCGCAGGTCGCTGAGGATGTACGGTCCGCGCAAGCCGGCGAGGGCGGCGTCGAGGTCGGTGAGACACCGCTCCAGCTCGGGTTCGTCGACCGGGTACAGCGTCATGAACTTGCCGCTGGATCCGCGCGAGGCGTACTTCGCGTTCTGGGTCTGCACGAGGGCCGGGCTGCGCAGGAACTTGTAGGCCACGCGCTGTTCGACGCAGTACGAGCCGACGATGGAGAGAATGCGCTCCGCGTTGTCCAGGCACGCGGACACATGGATCTTCCAGCCCTGGTCGGGCAGTTCGACGTCGGCGGGCCGACGGCCCACCCACACCTCTCTCGCGGAGGCCAGCCAGCCGGCGGGTAAGGGTTCGCCGACCGCCGCGAACTCCTCCATGGATGCCCAGCGGACCGGCGAGTCGTAGAACACTTTGTCGGCGTACGAAAACGCCTCGTAGCGCATATCCATAACGCTCCCCCCATCACAGTGACAAGCCATTCCCGGACGGATGCAGTACGCACGGTGCTCCCCGTCAACTCCCTTGCGGAGTGATAGGTTGAACGTTTTTCGTCCTGCGATGTGAAGGTAGGGCACGCCGGTCTTCGGTTGACAGAGCGCATTCAACGCGCACATCGGGGCGCGCGAAGCCCGGGCATCCCGGCGTTCTGCATTTCATTGCACCGCGCATATGCGTTCGGCCTGCGACCTGGTCGGATCCCGACCGAACCGAACACGCATGCCATCACCATTGGCCGATACACCGAGCCCCGTACGCCGACTCGTCCGTCGCGTTCGAAAGAGAACCGCGCCCTTCGCCGGGGGAACGCGACGAAGGGGAAGGCCGGGCTCCCCGGGTGGTGTCCGGGCGTACCGAACGGGCGTACCGCCCGGAAACGGAGGCGATCCCGGAGGAATCGCATCCGCTCCCCCGGTCGCGAGCGAAGTGGAGAGAGCGGTGGGCAGCCGCATGCCGGCACGGGCGCTCCGTGCGGGTGGGCACCCGGTGATGGAGGGAACCAACGTGACCGCAACCGAACGATCATCGGACGTCGTGGTGATCGGAGCAGGCGTCGCCGGTCTCGCCTGCGCCCAGGACCTGCTGGCCGCCGGCGTCGGCGTGCGGATCCTGGAAGCCTCCGACGGGGTCGGTGGCCGGATGCGCTCCGACCGCGTGCACGGGTTCGTGATCGACCGCGGCTTCCAGGTATTCAACCCGTCCTACCCCCAGCTGCGGCGCCGCCTGACAAGGGACGAGCTGGACCTCCGTCCCTTCGACCAGGGCGTCATCGTCCACACCGACACGGGCAGGCGCCGCCTGACCGACCCCCGCACCCACCCGTCCACGCTCGTCGAGCGTCTGTCGGGGCGCCTGGCGGGGCCGCGCGACCTCGCGGCGCTGGGCGCCCTGTCGGCCTCGGACGCGGTGATGCCGCCGCGCCGGCTGAAGCGACGGCCGGACCGCAGCACACGCGAGGCGCTCGCAGGCGCGGGCTTCACCGACGCGTTCGTCGAGCGCTTCTTCCTGCCCTTCCTGTCCGGGGTGTTCCTGGAAGACCGGCTGGAGACCTCCGCCCGGGTCTTCCATCTCGTGTGGCGCAGCATGCTGCGCGGCACCCTGAGCCTGCCCGCCGCGGGCATCGGCGCCGTACCGCGCGCGTTGGCGGCGTCCCTCCCGACGGGCACCGTGCGGCTGGAGACCCCGGTCGCACGCCTGACGGACGACGGCGTGGAGACCGCCGCCCGCGAACTCCTCCCGGCGCGTGCCGTGGTGGTGGCCACGGGCCCCGGACCGGCCGGAACCCTGCTGCCCGAGGTCACCGTGCCCGCGTACCGCGTGGTGACGACGTACTACCACACCATGTCGGCCCCGCCGCTGAACGAGCCCACGCTTGTGGTGGACACCCGGCGCCGCTTCCTCAACACGTGCGTGCTGAGCGAGGTGGCCGCCTCCTACGCGCCCAGCGGCAGGGCACTCGTGGCCACCTCGGTGCTCGGCACGGACACCGAAGGCCGGGAACGCGCGCTGCGCCCGGCGCTGAGCGAGGTCTACGGCACCGACGCCGACCGCTGGGACCTGCTGACCGTCCGCACCGTGCCGGACGCCCTGCCCGCGATGGCGCCCCCTCAGCACCTCAGCCGCACGACGCGGGTGGCCCCGGGCCGATATGTGTGCGGCGACCACCGGGCCACGGGCTCGGTCCAGGGGGCGATGGCCTCGGGCGCGCGCGCCGCCCGCGAGGTGCTGCGCGACCTCGGCAGGTAGCACCCGCCGAGGACCGGGGGCGAGGGGTGAGGAGCGAAGGGCGAGGGCGCGGAGACGGGTGCGACGGGGAGCGGGCCGAGCAGCTCGGAGGCTCGGCGGTCAGGCCGGGCCCGCCGTCAGGTCCGTAACACCGGTCACTCCCGTCACGCCCGTCACGCCCGTCACGCCCGTCACGCCGACGAGTGTCACACGGGCGTCGACGTCGACTCGTCCTCGGGCAGGATGCCCAGCCGGCCGGCCACCGTGCTGAGGGCAGCCCCCAAGGGAAGCGCTACCCGGGTGAGGGCGTGCTGGTCGCCGCGGGTGGGGTCCCGGTTGACGATCAGCACGGGCTTCCCGGCCTGACCCGCCTGGCGGACGAACCGGAGCCCGGACATCACCGTCAGGGAGGAGCCCAGGACCAGGAGCGAAGCCGCCTCGCGGACCAGCGTGCGGCAGTGCTCGACACGCGACGGCGGGACGGTCTCGCCGAAGAACACCACGTCCGGCTTGAGGATGCCGCCGCAGACCACGCACGGCACCACGCGGAAGTCCCCGACCTGTTCGTCGGTGAGGTCGGCGTCACCGTCCGGGTTGATCGCTGCCGCCGTGGGCGCGAAGCCCGCGTTGGCCTCCTCCAGCCGTCGGGCGAGCTCGCGGCGCGGGCTGAAGTCGCCGCAGGACAGGCAGACCACCCGGGCCAGGCTTCCGTGGAGTTCCACGACGTCCTCGCTGCCGGCGGCCTGGTGCAGGCCGTCGACGTTCTGGGTGATCATGCCCGAGAGCAGGCCGTGCCGCGCGAACGCCGCCACGGCCCGGTGCCCGGCGTTGGGACGGGCGCGCCCGAAGGTGCGCCAGCCGAGGTGGCTGCGCGCCCAGTACCGGCGGCGCGCCCGGGCGTCGGCGGTGAAGTCCTGATAGGTCATCGGGGTGTGCCTGCTCAGGCTCCCGCCCTCGCCGCGGTAGTCGGGGATGCCCGATTCCGTGGAGATCCCGGCCCCGCTGAGGACCAGCACCCGGCCGGCGCTCAGTGCCTCGACGACCTGTGCGACATCGGTCGTGCCCGGCGGCAGGTCCTCGGCGGGGGTCCAGCTCAGAGTGGGGCGCATGCGCATGCCGCCAGGGTACGGAACGGGCCGCCCACGGCGTCCCGGAACAGGCGCCGGCCCCGGACTCCCGCAGGTCGGACTCGCGTTCCGGTTCCGCGGGCGGGACGCGAGATGGGTCACACCATGATCCCGCGAAGGGCCCTCCGAGGCGGGGCTGCGGGCCTGCCCACGCCGCATTTAGATGCAGTATGCAGCGAAGTGCGTACAGCCCGTGAACGGGACATGTCCGCCTATCGTCGCCCTCTGGCCTGCCGCCGGCGCCGTCGAGCAGACCCGTCCCTGCCCCCGACGAAAGTAGGCGAGCGAAGCTTTGTCGACTGCCACAGTCGCCTCTCCCCCGACATCCCTCCCGACCGCCCCGAAGAACACCACCGCCACGGACCCCGCACTCGTCAAACGCGCCGTACGGGCCGCCGCGCTGGGCAACGCGATGGAATGGTTCGACTTCGGCGTCTACAGCTACATCGCGGTCACCCTGGGCAAGGTCTTCTTCCCGTCCGGGAACCCGACCACCCAGCTGCTCTCCACCTTCGGCGCCTTCGCCGCGGCCTTCCTGGTCCGACCGATCGGCGGCATGGTCTTCGGGCCGCTCGGCGACCGCGTCGGCCGCCAGAAGGTGCTGGCCGTCACCATGATCATGATGGCCGCGGGCACCTTCGCCATCGGCCTCATCCCGTCGTACGCGTCGATCGGCGTCGGAGCCCCGCTGCTCCTGCTGGCCGCCCGGCTGGTGCAGGGCTTCTCCACCGGCGGCGAGTACGCGGGCGCCTCCACCTTCATCGCCGAGTACGCGCCCGACAAGCGGCGCGGCTTCCTCGGGAGCTGGCTGGAGTTCGGCACGCTCGCCGGGTACATCGGCGGCGCCGGCCTGGTCACGGCGATGACCGCGCTGCTGTCGACGGAGGACCTGCTGAGCTGGGGCTGGCGGATCCCGTTCCTGATCGCGGGCCCGATGGGCATCATCGGCCTCTATCTGCGGATGCGACTGGAGGAGACCCCGGCGTTCGCGGCCGAGATCGAGAAGGCCGAGTCGAACCGCCCGAAGGTGCCGCTGCGCCGGATGATCGTGGGCCAGTGGCGGGCGCTGCTGCTCTGCGTCGGACTGGTGCTGGTCTTCAACGTCACCGACTACATGCTGCTGTCGTACATGCCGAGCTATCTGACCAGTGAGCTCAAGTACGACGAGACGCACGGCCTGCTCGTCGTGCTCGGCGTGATGGCCCTGATGATGATCGTCCAGCCCTTCGCGGGCGCCCTGACCGACCGGGTGGGGCGCCGGCCGGTGATCGCCGCGGGCTGCGCCGGCTTCCTGTTGCTGTCCGTCCCCGCCCTGCTGCTGATCCGCCAGGGCAGCCTGCTGGCCGTCGGGCTCGGCATGGGCGCGCTGGGCCTGCTGCTGGTCTGCTTCACGGCGGCGATGCCCGCCGCCCTGCCGGCGCTGTTCCCGACGAAGGTCCGCTACGGATCGCTCTCGATCGGCTTCAACGTCTCCGTCTCGCTGTTCGGCGGCACCACCCCGCTGGTCGTGACGGCTCTGATCGGGGCAACCGGAAACATGATGATGCCCGCGTACTACATGATGGCCGCGGCCGTGATCGGCGGTGTGGCGGTGTGGTTCATGGCCGAGTCGGCGGGGCGCCCGCTGCCGGGCTCGGCGCCCTCCCGGTAGGACCCAGGACCGAGGACGTCCGGAGCCGTCGGCCGCCACTCCCGTGCGGCCGACGGCTCCGTGACAGTCCGCCGGCGGCGAGCGGGGAGCCGGCCGCGCGGACCATGGATCACCCCGCGCACCTGGGTTGCGCCGCTCCCTCCAGCCCGCCCGCCCCCGATCGGGGCAAGGGCGTCTCTCCTCTTTGCATCAAGTATTCGCCGGAGACGTTTGTTCGAAGGCGAACGGTGCACACGAGAAGCTAACACTGTCTTTACACGACGAAGCGGAGAGACATCATGGGCATTATCGCGTGGATCCTGATCGGCCTGCTCGCCGGCGCCATCGCCAAGGCCTTGATGCCGGGCAAGGACCCGGGCGGCATCATCATCACCATGCTCATCGGTATCGCCGGCGGTCTGCTCGGCGGCTGGCTCGGCAAGGTCATCTTCGGCGTCGACTCGATCGACGGCTTCTTCGACCTCTCCACCTGGATCGCCGCGATCGTGGGCTCCTTCATCCTGCTCGCTCTCTACCGCCTCGTCACGGGCAACCGGCGGTCGCACCGCCACGCGTGAACCGCCGACGCCCCAGACGGCACGGCATCCGGACGGCTCCGACCCTGTACAGGGTGGGAGCCGTCGGCGTTTTCGCGGCTCCGGACTCCAGGCTCCGGCTCAGGGCTCCGTCCGGCATCGTGAGCGAGCCGGGTGACGCCACACCAGCTACCGGCCTTCGGGGGAACTTCGGGTCCGCGCCGCTCTCCCGCGGTCGGCGAGTGGTACGGGCATGAGATGCCCCCTCCGCCCGATCAGCCTGCCTCGCCGCTCGCACGCCGAAGCCGCGAGGAGCCGCACGTACCGGGTCTGCTGCGGACCGCGGCCGCGTACGCATGGCGGATCATCGCCGTCGGCTTCGTCGTCCACGTCACCTTCTCCGTGCTCGGGCAGTTCCACCGGATCGCCGTCGCCGTCTTCCTGGGACTCGTCATCACCGCCGTACTCCGCCCCGTGGCCGACCTCCTGGCGCGCCTCCTCCCCCGGCCGCTCGCGGTCGCCACCGCGCTCGTCGCCGGAATCGTCCTCGTCCTCGGCGCGCTGGCCCTGGTGGGTGAGACCGCGGCGGATCAGCGAAGCGGGCTGGAGAGGGAGTTCGTCTCGGGGATCGACCGGATCGAACGTCAGCTGGAGGAGCCCCCCTTCCGCCTTCCCCCGCACGCGTTCGACGATCTCCAGTCCCGGATCGGCAAGCTCCTGTCGAGCCACCGTTCCACCCTCGTCAGCACGGCGCTCAGCGGCGCGAGCCGGCTGCTCGAGGTGCTGACAGTGCTCGCGCTGGCCGTGTTCTGCGCGGTCTTCTTCACGTACTCGGGCGACCGGCAGTGGAAGTGGGTGTGCGACCAGTTCCAGCCCGGGGCACGTAGGCGGGTCACGGTCGCGGGCCGGGCCGCCTGGCGGACGTTCACCGGCTACACCCACGGCATCCTGCTGGTGGCCGCGACCAACGCCGTCCTCGTGGGCATCGCCCTGCTCGCTCTGGGGGTGCCCCTGGCGGTGCCATTGGCGCTGCTGGAGTTCGTGGCCGCGTTCATTCCCCTGATCGGCTCGCCGATCGCCCTGGCGATCGCGGCCGTCGTGGCGCTCGCTTCGAAAGGAGCGGTCATCGCCCTGGTGGTCGTGGCCCTGATCGTGGTCATCGGACAGATCGAGGGCCATCTCCTGCACCCCATCGTGATGAGCTGGGCCGTCCGACTGCACCCGGTGGTGGTCGCCCTGGCGGTCGTCGGCGGGGCGGTCGCGGCAGGGGTGATCGGCGCCGTCGTCGCCGTGCCGCTGGTGGCCGTGGTGTGGTCCGTGCACCAGGCGCTGCGAGGCCTGGCCGACGATCCGGCGTGAGGCGCGGCGCGTGCCGACAGCGCCGCACAACAGCGGGCGGACCGCGGTTGTGCGGTGCTGTCGGGTCCGGGCCGTCGGCGGCGCGCCGCGGCGCCTCGGATCCCGTGCGCCTCGTCGGCGGGGAGTCCGAGGCCGCGCCGCCAGCCGCGGTCAGGAGTGGACGATACGGCGTACGTTGTCCACGGAGCCGCTGCCGGACTTCAGCTGCCGTCCCCTCTCCTCCAGGAACGCCTCGCCCAGCTCCTCCCGTCGCTCCATGGCGACGTTCTCGCGGGCGCCGTTGAGGATGGTCCGCTCCTCCTCGTCGGTGTGGTGGGCGACGGCCTCCACCAGCTCCTCCAGCTTCTCGTCCCACTCCTCGGAGCCGACCTCGTCGACCTCCAGGAGTTCGAGGAGCGCCTTGTTGCCCTCCTCGTGCTCCTCCTCGCCGTGCTCGACCTCTTCGTCCTCGATCTTCTTGAAGCGCTTGAGGGCGGGGTACACCTTCGCCTCCTCCGCCAGCGCGTGCGCGATCAGCAGGTCGGCGAACTCCTTCAGGGCGGCTGCCCTGTCGGCTTCGACGCTGCGCATCAGACGGAAGAGGTCCTCCATTCTGCGGTGGTCCTGGAGGATGAGGGCGACGACGTCTCGCGTGTCGGTCGTGTCAGGCATGTCGGCCATGGGAACGGGCTTCACTTTCGTACGGGGAACCTGGGGCAGAACCGTGTACCCCGGTCCGCGGTCTTCATCGGTCCGGCCGGGGCGGCTCACTCTTGCGGAACCGAGGAGGGGGCCGATCAGACGAAGGCGCTCTGTCCGGTGATCGCCTTTCCGACGATCAGCGTGTTCATCTCCCGGGTGCCTTCGAAGGAGTAGATGGCCTCCGCGTCCGCGAAGAAGCGCGCGACGTCGTACTCCAGGACGATGCCATTGCCGCCGAAGATCTCCCGGGACCAGGCCACGACCTCGCGCATGCGGGCGGTCACGTGGGCCTTGGCCAGCGAGGAGTGCTCGTCCCGGAACACCCCGGCGTCCTGCAGCTCGGCGAGCCGACGCAGCATGCCCCAGCTCGAGGTGATGTTGCCCAGGCTCTTCACCAGGAGGTCCTGCACGAGCTGGAAGCCCGCGAGCGGACGGCCGAACTGCTGCCGCTCGGTGGCGTAGCGCAGGGCCAGCTCGTAGGCGCCGATCATGACGCCGAGGGCCTGCCAGGCGACTCCGCTGCGCGTGGCGCGCAGGACTTCCGCGACGTCACGGAACGAGGACGCGTTCTGCAGCCGATCGCTCTCCGGCACCCGCACGTCGGTGAGGGTGACGTCCGCGTTCTCGACGATGCGCAGCGACGTCTTGTGGGCGATCTTCTCCGCCTTGAATCCGGGCGTGTCCTTGCCGACGACGAATCCCTTGACCTGGTCGTCGTCGACATCGCGGGCCCAGACGACGATGAGGTCGGCGAAGGTGGCGTTGCCGATCCAGCGCTTCTCGCCGTTGAGGACCCACGTGTCGCCGTCCCGCCGGGCGGTGGTCCGCATGCCGGCCGCGATGTCGGAGCCGTCGAGCGGCTCCGTGAGGGCGAACGCCCCGATGTTGTCCATCCGCGCCATGCCCGGCAGCCAGCGATCGCGCTGGGCCCGGTCGCCACAGGCCTGGATCGCGTACATGGCGAGTCCGTTGTGGACCCCGAAGAAGGTGGCGACCGAAGCGTCGACCCGGCTCATCTCCATCGCCATCATCCCGGTCAGCAGATGGCCGGCGGCGGGGCCGTGGTCGCCGTAGCCCTCGTACGACAGTCCGACCAGGCCGCTCTCCCGGAAACGACCGATCAGCTCCCGGGGGAAGGTGCCGTCGGCCCAGTGCTCGGCCACCAGAGGCTGGACCTCCTCCCGCATGAACGCCCGCGTCCTGAGCAGCACCTTCCGCTCCTCCTCCGTGAGCGCGGCCTCGAAGTCGTAGAAGTCGGCGACGTTCTGCTGTTCCGTAAGTGAAGTCATGGGGCCCTTCTTCCACGCTTGTCCCGAGCAATGCGCGCCGCCGACCTCGTCCCGCCTCGGTGTTTCGATCCGCTCGACCCGACCCAGGGCTCACGGGGGGGCGACGACGTCTCCGCCGACCCGGCGTCACTGGCGCAGGTGTCGGCCACGGCCCACGGCATCCGGCTCGACGCCGACGGGCTGACCTCGCTGCGCGGCGCCCGCATCCCCCGGCTCGACGGCGACGTCCTGCTGTCCTTCGACGACCTCAACCGCGAACTCGGCGCGTCCCAGGTGACGTTCACCGGTGAGGGCGGCGACCGGATCCGGGCCCACGGCGTCCTGCCGGTCGCCGGGCACGACCTGCGGCTGCGCGCCGAGGCCACGATCCGGCGGCAGGGCGAGCGGGGCATCGGCGCTCAGATCGGCGGCATACGCCTGGACATCGGGGACCTGGCCACCTACCACCTCGGCACGCGCGCCACGGACGGCCTGCACCTCACCCCGAAGGCGTCCGCCGACCTCGCCCACCTCGCCCGGGAGACCCGCAAGGCGAAGGCACTGCTGTCGGTCCCGGCGATCGTGCGGCGGCTCGGGGTGCCCGAGGGGACCGTACGCGCGGCCCTGAGCGGTGCCCTGGGCCTCGACCCCGAGCTCCTCGACTCCCTGTCCCGGCTCACCCGTCCGGCCCTCGCCGACCGCCTCTCGCTGGCCTTCGAACTGCCGGAACCGGAGGAGGGGGACATGCGGCTGCGGTACGTCCGCGTGGAGAAGGACGGCATCCGGGTGCGGCTCACCGGCTCGGGGCCGGCCGTGGGCCGCCCGTGAACGCGCTCCGATGCGCCCCGTGAGCGCGGCTCCCCCACCCTTCGTTCCACGTCTTCCACGACACAGGTGTGCAGGAACGTTTCGCGGGCAGGCGGGGTGTGGCAGATGTGATGCCGGGGGCGGCTCTGCCTGGGGAGGTCTGCGCCGCCCCCTCCCCCTTGCCTCTCCCGCTCCCCCTGCCGAACGTGGGAGATCGGAGTGTCCTTCACCCCTGCGTGAGCTGTGCGAATGAGGGCAGAAGCCACTATTGGCACACCGAAGATCTGGCGTCCCACCAAGCGCCCAGGTCACCTCACGCAAGACGAGTAAGGAACTTCAGTGGCTGACCTACTGACCGACGGGCAGCCCGACCCAGCGCGGTCCGGGCCGACCGGCATCGGCGGAATGCCCGCACAGGTCCGCGAGGACCTGACGCGCAGACTGAGACGGAACAAGCGCCCCTTCCGCGACGAGGACGTCCAGGTCGTCGAACGGCCCCTGCTGCGACGTGCGGTCAGCGCCTCGGCGCTCGGCAACTGCATGGAATGGTTCGACTTCGGCGTCTACAGCTATCTCGCCGCCACCATCGGCAAGGTGTTCTTCCCCGGAGCGTCACCCGCCGCCCAGGTGATCTCGTCCTTCGCCACCTTCGCGGCCGCGTTCGTCGTACGCCCGCTCGGCGGACTCGTCTTCGGGCCGCTCGGAGACCGCCTCGGCCGGCAGAAAGTGCTCGCCACCACCATGATCATGATGGCGGTCGGCACGTTCGCCATCGGCATCATCCCCGGTTACGCCACGATCGGCATCGCCGCCCCGATCCTGCTGTTGCTCGCCCGCATGGTGCAGGGCTTCTCCACCGGCGGCGAGTACGGCGGCGCCACCACCTTCGTCGCCGAGTACTCGCCCGACCGTCGTCGCGGTTTCCTCTCCAGCTGGCTCGACTTCGGCACCTTCGTCGGCTACGCGCTCGGCTCCGCAATGGTCACCACGCTCAACCTCGCCCTCAGCGACGCGCAGATGCTCTCCTGGGGCTGGCGGATCCCGTTCCTCATCGCGGGCCCGCTCGGGGCGATCGGCCTCTACATGCGCCTCAAGCTCGAGGAGTCTCCCGCGTTCCAGCAGCAGCTCGACCAGCACGAGGAGAGCCTCGCCAAGGAATCGGCGGGCACCGAGTTCCGGACCATCGTCAAGGATCACTGGCGTGCCCTGCTCATCTGCATGGGCCTGGTGCTGCTCTACAACGTCACCAACTACATGGTCACGGGATTCCTGCCCACCTATCAGACGGAGACCCTGGGCCGCTCCAGCAGTTCGGCGGACGTCCTCGTGCTCGTGGGCATGGTGTGGATCGTGCTGCTGATCACCTTCCTCGGCAGACTCAGCGACCACGTCGGCCGACGTCCCCTCTACGGCTACGCGGCAGCGGGCATGATCCTGCTCGCGATTCCCTCCTTCCTGCTGATCAAGACGGACGGCACGTGGCCGCCGCTCCTCGGGGTGCTGATCCTGTCCACCCTGCTGGCGTGCTTCGCCGCACCCAGCGCCGCGACGCTTCCCGCCCTGTTCCCGACGGCCGTCCGCTACGCGGCCATGGGCATCGGCTTCAACTTCGCGGTGGCCGCGTTCGGCGGCACCACGCCACTGGTCACGGAGGCGCTGGTCAGCATCACCGGAAACGACATGATGCCCGCGTTCTACCTCATGGCCGCCGGCGCCATCGGGCTGTTCACGGTCCGCTTCCTGCCCGAGAGCGCCCAGGTGTCCCTCAACGGCTCCCAGCCGATGGTGGGATCGAAGAAGGAACGCCGGGAACTCATCGTGACCTCCCAGGAGCTGTACCGGGTCGGCCGCGAGCCGTCCGACCGACGCTGACCGCTCACCGGCACCGCGCCCGGTCTCCCGCACAGGGGGCCGGGCGCACTGCCGTCACGGCGGTGTTCCACGCGGTCACTCGCCGAGTGCGGCAGCATGAAGCCCATGCTCATGGCCCTCGTCCGCAGCGGACTGGCCCGACACCCCCTGGGACCGGTGGGCTACGCCGTCGGATACGCCCTGGCCGAGGACCACCTCCGGCAGGGCCTCACCGTCGTCGCGGCATCGGTGAACCCCCTGCCCGTGACCCGCGACTCCTGGCGGGACGCGGGCGCCACGGCGGGCGTCGGCGTCGTCGAGGTCGAGGTGATCTGCTCGGATCCGGCCGAGCACCGGCACCGCGTCACCTGACGCTCCGTCGACATCCCCGACCTGCCGCTGCCCGACTGGCAGCAGGGCACCGAACGCACCTACGAAGGCTGGGACCGCGAGCACGTCATCGTCGACACCGCCGGCCAAGCCCCACAGGACTCCCTCGCCTCACTCCTCCACCGACTCGATCCCCTGGCGCCCGCCCTGCGGGACCCCGGGCGGGATGAACCTGGTGGAGCCGGTACGCGGACAGCCGTCCGCCCGAGCGACAGTGACATGACCGGCCGGAAGGGGCTGGTCGGCAGCGGTTCAGTCGGCAGGGGTTCGCGATTCGGACCGGCCACAGGCATCGCCCGACGGGTGCTCGACCGATGGTGCGTCAGGGTCGGTTCGGATCATGGCGACGCCCTGGTCGGTGGCCAGGGCCAGGTTCGGGCCGACCGCGGCGAGCCCGTGAACCGCCAGGTCCACGGAGAGGACGAGACGTTCGGTCCAGGCCTCAGGGTCCCAGATGCGGACGGTGCGGTCGTTGCTGCCGGTGGCGAGGAGCGTGCGTCCGTCCGACGCGGTGAACGCCGTGACCGCCTGGACTGCGGCGAAGTGACCGGTCAGAGGCGGTGCGAGCTCTTTTCCGGCAGCGGGGTCCCAGACACGCACGGTACGGTCCTCGCCGCCCGTGACAAGCAATGTGTACCCCTCCGGCGATGTGAGCACCAGCATGGTGCGTACGGCGCCGGCATGGCCTCGCAGGGGCGCTCGCGTCTCCTGTCCGGTCACGGGATCCCAGATGCGCACAGTCCCGTCATTGCCACAGCTGGCGAGGAGGGTACGACCGTCCGGCGCGGTGAACGTGCTGATGGCGCGCACGGCGCCGGCGTGCCCCAGGAGCGGTGCCGTGGTCTGTTGTCCCGTCTCGGGGTCCCACACGCGAATCGTGCGGTCGTCGCCGATCGCCAGGTGCGTTCGTCGGCCCGGCACGGGAAACGCCGCCACCGCTCGTACGGCACCCGTGTTGCCTATGAGGGACAGCACCCCGTCGTCCGGGGCGTCCAGGTCCCAGACCTCGACGAACCCGTCGGCGCTGCAGACGGCCAGCAGCCGCTGCCCGTCCGACCCCGTGAAAGGCGCGAGCGCCTCGACTCTGTGCCCTTGTCCGCGCAGCGGGGCGCCCATCGCCCGGCCCGTGGCCGCGTCCCAGATCCGGGTCGTGTCGTCGCTGCCGCCGGTGGCGAGGAGCGTGCGTCCGCCGAGACCGCTGAACGCCACCACGGCGCCCACTTCTTGAGCATGACTGCGCAGGGTCGGCGAGGCCTGCCGACTCGTCGTCGGATCCCAGACGCGGACGGTGCGGTCGTTGCTGCCGGTGGCGAGGAGCGTGCGTCCGTCGGGCCCGCGGAACGCGGTGATGGCACCGATCAACTTGCGGTGGCCGTGGCCGTAGAGAGGGGGTGAGGTCTCCCGTCCGGTGTCCGGGTCCCAGAGCCGGATGGTCTCGTCGTCGCTGCAACTCGCCAACAGCGGGCCTCCGTCGGCCCCGCGGAACGCGGTCAGCTCGCCGATCCAGTCGGTGTGGCCCTCGAGGGGCGGCAGCGTCTGGAGGCCGGTTCCGGGGTCCCAGATGCGAATGGTGCAGTCGTCGCTGCCGCTGGCGAGCAGGTTGCGTCCGTCGCGCGTGGTGAACGCCACCACCGTCTGCACCGCGCCGGTGTGTCCCGCCAGGGGCGCGATCGTCTGGCGCCCGGTGGCCGGGTCCCAGACGCGGAGGGTGTCGTCGTCACCGCCGCTGGCGAGAAGCGCGCGCCCGTCAGGCGTGGTGAAGGCCGTGATGGCCTGGATGGCGCCGGTGTGCCCGGTCATGGGATGTGCGGTTTCCTGACCTGTGGCGGGATCCCAGATCCGGACGGTGCGGTCGTCGCCACCGGTGGCGAGGAGCGTGCGGCCGTCGGATCCGGTGAAAACGGCGATGGCCTGCACCGGGCCCTCGTGGCCCACCAGGGGCGAGACGACGGTCTGGTCGGCCGTGACCGGATTCCAGATGTGCACCTTCCCTCCGTCCGTGCCGGTGGCAAGGAACGGGCGTCCGCTCGGACCGGTGAAAGCCTTCACCACGCGCACGGGACCGGTCCCGCCGTCGAGCGGGGAATGCGTCTGCTCGGCCGTGGCCAAGTCCCACAGACACAGTGTCCCGTCGTCGCTGGCGGAGGCCAGCAGCGTGTCCCCGCTCGGTGACGTGAAGGCCGTCACCGCCACGACCTCGCTCCGGTGGCCCTGCAGCGGAAGATGGAGGGGGCGCCGCTGCAGCCGGGCCCAGACCAGGCACCACGCCGCCTGCGGGTCGGGCAGCTGGCGAGGAGGGCTGCTCTGGTCGGTACAGCGCGCCGTGGCCAGCTCCCGCAGGCCGCGCCGGTCCCCGGCCGGTGCTTCGGCGATCCGGTCGTACGCCGCGACCACGCCCGCTACGGCCGGCGGCAGGGCGAAGCGTCCGAAGCCGGTGAGTTTGGCGCTGGCACGCACGGCTGTGGCGTCCAGCCGGTCCAGCAGGCGGGGGCGGGCGGCGAGGGCCTCCCATGCCGTGGGGCCGCCGAGAGCCGCATGATCGGTCAGGTGGTGGCGGACGTAGGGGTTGGGCGTCTCGTCCGGCACCCGGCCGTCGGCTTGGCGGGCGAGCCGGATGGCGATGCGCCGATGGCGGTCGTCGTTGTCCGGCGGTTCCGCGAATCGTTCGAAGTGTTCGATGAAGGCGCGGTGAGCGAGGCGGTATACCGTCTGGTCGGACTCGATTGCGGCCATGAGGTAGGGAGCTCCGCCCTCGATGAGCCGGACGATGTCCTCGCTCGTGATCGGCATCACGCGGTCAGGAGGCATGAGGGCGGTGGCCGCGGTGGACCAGATGTCGTCCCGATCGGGCAGTCCGAGCCCCTGTGAGAGCGCCAGAGCCTCGAGCAGAAGCCGGTGTATCGGGTTGACGGCGGTGAGGCGCTGCACGGCGCGGGCGAAGAGTCCCCTGTGGTCGGTCTCCAGAAGCGGAGCCGGATCGTGTGCAAGGCGCGGATCGTGGAGGATCTCGTGGACGGCCAAGCGGGCGAAGAGGAACTCGTGGTCCAGGCGTCCGAGGGCGTGAACCGTGCGCTCGATGTCTCTCTGACCGGCCTGGAGCGCGCCGCGTTCGTGTGCGGCTCTCAGGCGTCGGCGGATGTAGCGGATCGTCGCCTCTCGGTCACGCCGCACCACGAGTACCTTGCCGCCGGGATGGTCGTAGCCTTCCGCGGATCCGAGTGCTTCGAGGAGATCCTCGTCGACGGGGGCGGGAAGATCCGGGCCCTCCCGGGTGGAGCGCCGGGTTCCCACGACGACCCGAACCCCCGGCGTGCGGGCCATCGGCCGCAGCACCTCCTCCGCGATGACCAAGGGCAGATGGGCCTCGTCGAGGGCGTCCGCGAGCAGGGTGAACGTCAGGTTCCCGCCTTCGCCCGCTGATCCTCCGAGCCGCAGGTCAGCGAGCCGTCCGGTGAGTCGTGCCATCTGGGAGTCGAAGGGCTGGTCAGGGGACAGTGGCTTGAAACCTTCGGCTCCGATCTTGCGGCTCACGGCTTCGACGATCCTGTCGAGGAGCCCCTGGGCTGACACGCCGGTGAGATGGACGGCGAGGTCGAACGCGTCGGTGGGCCGCGGTGTTCCGGAGGGCAGGTCGGAGAGATGCCCGGCGCGGGAGAGGGGAGCGGCCAGGTCGGGGCGGGTGTGGATCAGGATGTGCCCGAGCAGCGCCGACTTGCCCGAGCCCGCCGGCCCGGTGACGACGAGCAGCCCTTCCCGCGTGGTGTCGAGCCAGGACAGGACGTCGTAGCGTTCGGTCTCCCGGCCCTCGAAGTACCAGGCCTGTTCGCCCAGTTCGCCACCAGCGGCCTTGTCGACGAAGTGCCGGCGTTCGTCGGCCGTGAGCGCGGCAAGGGCCTGCTCGATGTCGGCCTCGGTGTCGAGCGGGGCCTGCATCCGGCCCACCACGGTCGGGTGGGTTCGCCGCAAGGCTGCCCGGTTGTGCGTCCGGGCGTAGGCGACGGTGTCACCCATGGCGCAGTTGATCTGCTCGGCCAAGGCATAGAGGCTGATGGTGTCATGCGTTCGGAACGTCACCGTGAGCAGGCGGTCAAGGATCTCCCGGAACGCGCCGAGGGTCGCGCTGCCGTCGTGTGAACTGGCTACGAGGATGAAGTCGCTGACGTCCGGGTCGAGTGTCGCCTGACTGCTCATGAGCTCGATGAAGCGGCGTGACTTGCAGGTGTCGACGACGACAGCGGCCCAGCCGGCGTCCCGTCGCGTCTGCCTCTTCTTGAGGTGCTGCAGAATCTCCAGATGAGAGATGCCGTTCGTGTCGAGCGGCCGAGGGCTCTTCGCATGGGCGAGCAGTGCGTGGAAAACCCCGTCGCTGGCGCCGTGACCGACCCAGTACAGGATGGAGTCACAGCCGCTGCGGTTCGCGGACCATGCGGCCAGGCGGTCGTGGACGGCGTCGGGACCACGGCCTTGCTGCGGAGTGTGCCACGCGTCGGTTTCTGCGCCGAAGGGAGCCAGCAGAGCGGCGACCGCGTCGACCTCCGGCTCCGTGGGCAGCGGAGGGTGGTTGTCGTAGTAACCGATGTCTACGGGGAAGAACTGCAGCGGACTGCCGGCGTGGCAGTCGTCGTCCTGTGTGTCCTGTGGGTCCATGAGATGTGCGGTCTCAGATCGGGTCTGCGGGTTCGAGGGCCAGGACGAGTTGAGTGAGGGGCGGGGCGCCCTCGGTGGTGACCCGTATCCGGTACAGACCGGGGGCGGGCAGGACGACGGAGGCGGCGACGGCGCCGTCGTGCCAGCCCAGACGACCGGTGTCGATGCGTCGGTCGGTTTCGGCATCGTGCACCGAACAGGCGATGCCGGCATGGCTGTCCAGTTCCTCGCCGGGTGCGGGCGTCAGGCGCGCGAGCCAAGGCCGGCCGGCCTCGACACAGTCGGGCAGGTCCAGGCCGATGCCGCCGGCGCCGAGAGCGGGGCCGAGACCCTGATCGTGCTCGGTGAGGATCGCCCGGACGTGGGCGAGAGCGACGCCGTCCTTGGCAAGCGCGCCGTGCTGCAACGGAAGTGACGTCACACTTCCGCCGCCGGACAAGGCGGCAGCGTCGCGGTAGACGGTGCCGTCGCCGGCCCGGTCCCGGCGGACGGGCAACCCCGTTGCCGGGTCCCGCGCCAACTCGCCCTCGCCGTCGCGCGCGAAGGACACGTACTGCTCGTACACCACCCCGCCGTCGAGGCGCAGACTCTGGGCCGTGGGCTGGGCAACACCGACGATCGCCCGATGCCCGGGGAGGTCCGGTGCGCCGGAGTGGCGCATACGCCGTTGGAAGCGCTGGGCGTCCGCGGCCAGTTCCTTGTCACCGCCGAGTTCACCGACATCGGAGGAGGTGAGCCGGAGCACGTCCCCGCCCGCATCCACGCACCGGTAGTCCGGCAGCAGGTCGTGCAGACCCGGCAGGGTTCTGGCCAGGGCCTGCATTCTGCGTCTGGGCAGGGCGGGCAGCGGGTCGGAGCGGTTGCCGGCCAGAATGACAGCGGCCTTGACCGAGCCGAGGAACGGCGTGCCGAGAGTGACCACACAGCGGGTGTCGGCGCCCAGACCGCTTCCCCGGTCAACGGCATGGGCGAACGCAGCGCGGACGACGAGCCCACCCATGGAGTGGGCGACGAAGACCAGTCGCGCCTCGCGTTCGTCGGGATGCAGTCGCCGTGCCCTGCCGTGGGCCTCGCTGCCGCGCCATACGGCGAGGTGGCGATGAGCGGCCTCGGCCAGCAGCGCACCGTTGAACTCCACCGGCAGCCGCCAGTCGTAGGCGAACTCCAGCACGGCCGCCGGGTCGGCCACGGCGTCCCGTACTGTCTTCAGCAGGTGGTCGTACGGTTCCAAGCCATGCAGGAAGGGGGCCCAAGCGGGGAACCTCAGCAGGCCGGCGGGCTCGACACGGCCGTAGCGTCCCGATCGCTCGCTCTCGTCCAGACGCAGCAGCCGCAAGTGCTCTCCGCGCCCCTGCCACGCCGACAGCAGCCAGCCGAGATCCTGCAGCCCCCATAACAGCCGCCGGCGCCCTGTGGCCTCTCGTAACGCGCTTCCCATGATCCCCGGCACCACGACCACGGCGTCGTGCGTGATGTCCCGGGTGGTCGGCGGCTGACCGGTCCACGGCCTCGGCAGCTCCGCCGACGCGAGCTCTGAGCGTTGCGTACCCCGAGACGTCATATCAGGGAACTGTAGCCAGCGCCCAAGGCTCAGGGAGACGAAAACCCGCGTCTCGAGGCGCACTTGAGGCAGATCGTCGAACAGTGGCCGACGATGACATCACGGCTGCGTCAGCCTGCGGGCCCTGCTGCACGGTCCCACGCGAAGGGCCGTGGAGCCACCTCTGTCCGGGAGCGTCGCACATCCGGGTCGGCAACTCCTGCAGATCTCAGCACGGTTGAAGCCTCCGGGCGATGTTGCGCCTCGTGGACCGTTGTCTGCCGACTCTTCGTACCGATCTGTCTCGGCAGCGGGGTCCTGTGCCGGCCGGACGCCCGCCGGTCGCATCGACGGTCGCACGCAGGCCGCTCGCGCGGACCACCGGGCGTTGATTCCGCTCAAGTGGCTTCTGCGCAAGTCGGGGGCGAAGGGGACTGTGTGGCCGCTACGCTGTCGCGCCTGCGGGGCAGGAGAGACGCCGGACGCGGCCGGTGCGGCGTGGTCGGGGACCGTGTATCTGGGGCAGTTGGGGCGCATGTAAGCTGGGGGAATCAAAAGCAGACAAATCATGCTTTTGATGTATTTATGGCTCATGTGCCCGTGTTGACGATTTAGAGGGATAGGCGCGTAGATGAACGGCTCGTGGTCATGGCGCAGGTCATCGTTCAGCGACGCCGCCGGGAACCAGTGCGTGGAAGTCGCATGGACGGGACACGATGTCCTGGTGCGTGACTCCAAGGACAGCGCCGGAGGCCGGCTGGCATTCAGTTCCGACTCGTGGGGCCGCTTCATCGCCTCAGCCGACGAGGCGGGGGCCGTCTCCACGTTCAGGTGAACGGCATTTGACGCGCGATACAGACGCGCGGGGGGCTGCCCTCACCTGAACAAGTGCCAGGTGAGGGCGCAAGACGCGGTTCAGCGACCGGGCGTGCCCAGTCGGCCGGCCAGGGCCAGACCCGCGGTGGCGATGGCTCCGGCGGCTGCCTTGCCGGCGTCGTCAGGAACCAGGGTCAATATGGTGACGGCGGCGCCGAGCGAGGCGATCGCCACGATGACGGCGACCACGGCATTCGCACGCGGCAGGGCGGGAATGTGGGACGCCCTGCGTTGCGACTGCGTGGGCGAGGGATCGGTTTCAGACATGATGCTCTCCAGATGGCCCGGGACTTGAGGGTGCCTACGGCCGTTCCGCTTGCAGACGGACGGCTGTCTGCAAGGCAAATTCCCTGTCCCCTACCTGATCACTCATCAGGGATGGGGAGGCCCTGGGCCGATCAGACGGCATCCGGCGTGCCCGGGAGTGCTCCCGACGCACCTTTTCGACGGCGCTCGGATTGCGATCCGGCCACACGCTAGCTAGCAGATTGATGGTTTATCCGGCTGCGGTTGCGAGCACACCTTGAGAAGAGCGGTTGCTTCCGGGCAGTTCTGCGCCGTTTTACCAGCGGCGATTGCGGACTCGGCCCGGATGCGCAACCGTGGCCCATACGCTGGTGTCCGGTGGCCCGGGCGATCAGCATGGGGCGCATCCCGTTGCAGCGGGCTCGCCCCCACTGTGGCTTCGCCTGTGCGGAGCCACAGCCATGTCACGACCATTGCCTCCGTGCGCTGCCGAATGCTTCTGTGCGCCCCCGGATGCTGCCGTGCCTCCGCCTCTGCGGCAGACTTTCCGGGGCGACCGGAGAGCCGCGGGGTACGTCAGCCGTCGCCGAGAGGCTCGATGTGGAAGTCGTGCGGCTCCGTCTCCAGGTGGTCGGCGATCTGCAACAGGATCCGCGGAACCTGGTCGCCTTTGATGGCCCGCTCCTCCAGAGCCCAGAACATTTCGAGGTACGAAACGAAGTCGTCCGTGGCCGTGCTCACGGTTGCCGTGCCCCGCAGATTCTCCAGGTACACGAACGGCGGCATGTCCTGCTCGAACTCGAAGAGCGTGAACGGTCCTTGCGAGGCGGCGTGGGCGCCGCGACTGAAGGGAAAGATCATGATGCTGCGGCGGGGATGAGCCGCCAGCTCGGCCAGCCGGCGCAACTGCCCCCGCATGACGCCGGGGCCGCCCACCTGTCGGCGTATCACCGACTCGTCCAGGATGAAGTAGCTCTCCGCATGGTCTCGTTCGAGTGCTTCCTGACGCAGCATGCGCGCCTCGAGCATTCGCTGATGCTGCTGTTCGGAGAAGTCCGTCGGCGTGTAGGCACGAATGATCGCCATGGCGTACTCCTCGGTCTGCAGCAGACCGGGCATGACCAGGGGCTGGAAACCGCGGGTGACGAACGCCGACGACTCCATGGCGAGAAAGCTGAGGAAGTCCTTGTCGTAAATGTCCCGGTACTCGGTGAACGGCATCTTCCGGCTGCCCCGAGCAAGGTTCAACAGCACCTCCACAGTGGCCGGATCGACAGTCTCGTACAGCCCCAGCAACGAGCGTAGATCGTTGACGGAAATACCCACTTCGCCGGCCTCGATGCGCAGCAGCTTGCTGGGAGACCATTCCATGCGCTCCGCCACCTGGCGCTGTGTCATCCGGGCGGCAGTCCTGTACTCCCGCAACTTGGTGCGCAATTGCAGCCGCTGTATCGCGGGACTTCTGCTGTTCGGCGTGGTCATTCGTCCCCCAATCTGCGGTACGGCCGATTGTCGCATCACCAAGTGAGAAACAGCTGACCTGAAGAGCGCACAAAGCAAGCCGTCTTTGTGCATGTTCCCAAACAGGGATGCATCGCCTCCCTCACCTCACCCGTACCACTGGGCAACGCCGCGCCCAGGGACCCGGCTTCAGAGGCCGACGCACCCCGAACAGAGAGCCATCGAGGGCCGACCGGACCCCGCTGCACACGAGCGGGAACACGGCGCAAAGCATTGATGTGTGCCCCGTCTCGCATGTGCTAAGGCATGCCTTCTCACCGCACGCCTGCCTGCTGCGGTGCGTTCGACTCCCTCAGGAACCGTGGACCGCATACCCATGCCGCGCACCCGAGGGCTCCGGAGGCCCTGACTCCTCCGAGCGCCCGGGCCGGCCCGCTGGCGGGCCGGATGGACGGCAAGACGCCTGTACCGCACACCGGTCAAGCGATCGGCGATCCGCCGACCCACCCGATCGGGATCGGATTTCTCGGTCCCGCCTCCGGGGGCGAGACGATGGGCCGGTATTCGGCTGCTCGGGCGTCGCTCGGCTGGCATCATGCAAGCCGTGAGTTCCCGGCATGTGCGTTTCGAACGCTTCAGAGATCCTGGGGGCAGGCTGTGGCGTCACGGCGGCCAGGTCCTGGTGCGATGCCCTCGATGTGAGGGTTGCGCGACGGTGACCCGTCAGATGGCCGACGGGAACCCATTCGTCGGCGCCGCGAGACTTGTGTGTCAGGGCTGCGGCTGTACACGCCAACTCCATTCCCGGGGTCAGGAAACGGCTGGCCCGGTCGACCCCTTCTTCAGGCTGCCGTTGTGGTTGCAGGCTGCCTGCCGCGGGGAGACGCTCTGGGCGTACAACGCCGAGCATCTCGCGGTGCTCACGGGCTACGTCGGTGCCGGACTGCGCGAGCGGACGGCAGCGCCGAGTGCGTACACCATGGTCGAGATTCTGCCGCGATGGATGAAGCTCGCCAGACATCGCGGCGAGGTGCTGCGGATCCTCGACCGCCTTCATCAGTCTCTGCCGGAGTGAACCAGCGTCCCGTGGCGCCCTGCATCGCAGTCGGGCCGCACGCACGTCCTCCCTACGGAGCGCCGGTGGCGACGGCGGCAGTCGGTGAGCCAGGGTGCAGCCCTCTTCACGGCACGCATTGTGCACCGAGTCGATCGCGCAGAGGGATCCATCCAGCTCGCCGCCGGCACCGAGCTCGGCAGGCACCGGACGGTGGAGCTCGGGTCACACCCGAGCCTTCGACCACTCACTGAACCGCCCACCGGCCGTTGCCCCTGACAGCCCGAAGGAGACGGTCGAGAGGTGCTGCCATGCGCAGCCCGATGTGGCGACGAACCCGATCGCCGCCAGGGCCTCCCGGTCGCCATGTCGGCGCCGACCACCGCCCTGTTGCCGCGACGGCGCTTCCGGCAGCAGCCGCTCGACAGTCCCCACGAGCTGTCGCGTCTACGTCGTGCTTGTGCAGGTGGTCTCCGTCCAGGTCGCCTGGAGGTCCCTGCTGACGATGGTGAGAGTGCCGTCCCAGCAGGCGATCTCGTGGCTGCAGCCGTCCCTGTGCGGCAGGATCTCGTCGAGAATCACCGTCCAGATGTCCGTTCCTCGGTCCTCGTCGGCGGGATCGACGATGAAGCGGGACACCCCTGCGTAGCGGATCAGCAGGTCTCGCTCGTGCTTCCGGCAGTTGTGCCGGAACTCGACCTCCATCTCCTCACCACCGGCGCCCCGAACGGCCCGAAGCGTCAGGTCCTTCACGCATCGCTCGCTGCGAAAGTCGTAGTGGTCAGTGTCAGTGGCGAAAGCCCGGGCGCCCGGCGGCAGATCACCGGAGACCGAGGAGAGGTGGCTCAGGTAGCGAGCCGGGTCCAAGACCCCTGACAGGTCGCCGACCTGAGCGTCGAGATTGACATGCCGCACCGGCAAGCACCCCCGCTGATGGCTTTCTACTGGCCGTCGAATCGTCGCACACGCGTCGCATGAGACGACGTCCAACTGATCGTTTCAGAATGCCGTCCGACGCAGGTGCGGGAGGCGTCGGGCGGGCTGATCGCGCACGCGGCCCGTGATCGACGAAGAAGGGACGCGCGGTGCGTGCCTACGGCTGTGCGGGGTGCTCACCGGCGGCCGTGTACTGCTCGTCGGTGACCGGTTCCAGCCAGGTGGTGCCGTCACCGGTGCCGTCGCCGACCACCAGGGCGAGGTGCGCCATGAGGGTGGTGCCGGTGGCGCCGTGCCAGTGCTCCTCGCCGGCCGGGCACCTCACGGTGTCGCCGACGCTGACGCGGACGACCTCGCCGTCGCGGGTGCCCACCAGGCCGACACCGTCGGTCACGTAGAGAACCTGCCCCAGCGCATGCGCATGCCAGTGGGTGCGGGCTCCGGGGGTGAAGCGCACCAGGGCGGCCGCCAGCCGGGCCGGCTCGGCGGGTGCCGAGATCATGTTGAGGTAGACGTCGCCGGTGAAGCGCTCGGCCGGGGCCCGAGGAGGTTCTCGACGCCGTGGCGAACGCGCTCCAGCTGGACGACGCCGAGCGCGCGCATCTCTACGACCTGGCCCGCGCCGCCGCGAAGCGTCCTGCCCGCCGGGCCAGGCGCGCCCGCGGGCCGCTCCCGGACAGCGTTCTGCGCGTGCCGCACTCCATGACCGACTCCCCGGCCTTCATCCGCAACGGCCGTCCGGACATCCTCGCCGTCAACGATCTCGGCCGCGCCCTGTACTCGCCGTTGTTCACCCACGACGCGTCCCGGCAGGTCAACATCGCCCGCTTCCAGTTCCTGGACCCGCGCGGCCGCGACTTCTTCCCCGACTGGGTCGGGTCCGTGAACACCACCGTCGCCCTGCTGCGCACCGAGGCCGGGCGTGCCCCGCATGACGGCGAGCCGACCGGGCTGGTCGGCGAACCCGTCACCCGCAGCGAGGAGTTCCGCACCGCCTGGGCCAAGCACAATGTGCGCCTGCACCACACCGGCCGCACGTCCTTCCGCCACCCTGCCGTCGGCGTGATCACCCTCGATTTCGACGCGATGGAACTGCCCGCCCGGCCCGGCCTGACCCTCACCGCCTACCGTGCCGCCCCGGGTACCCCCGACCATGACGCTCTGCGGCTCCTCGCGAACTGGGCCGCCACCGAGCACCCGCACCCCACCGACACCGACACCGGCACCGGCACCGGGGCGAACGAGGGTCACTCACGGTAGCGGCGTCGGCATCGGTGCCGGCATCGGGCCCACACAGCAGGAGCGGCTACGGCAACCGTGCCGCGCAGGCGCGGCGACAGCGACGCCCTCCCGTGCCCCGCCGGCCGGGTGCCGCGGTCACGTCGTGCGGGACTCGGGCGGCGGGGTCAGGACCCAGCGGATGGTCCGGGTGAGGGCCTGGCCCGTGGGGCGTACGGCGAGATTCTCGACGACCGGGACCCGTGGCAGCCACAGCATGCCCCGGGCCCAGGGCGGGAGCAGCACGACGGCGTTCGCGGCGAGCCCGCCGTAGAAGGGCCGTGCCGCGAGGGGCAGGGGCGGCCGGAACAGCAGGAAGCGGGCGGCGGCGCGGGCCTCGGCCGTGGCCTTGAGTTCCTGCCGGTACGCGGTCAGCCGCTCGGCCAGCTCGCGGCGGTCGCGCGGTGGGTCGCTGAGCCCGAGCGCCTCGGCGACCCGGGCGGTGTCGGCGACGTAGGCGTCGTACCCGGCCGCGTCCAGGGGGTGGGCTCCGAAGCGTTCGTGGGCGCGCAGGAAGCTGTCCGTCTCGGCGGCGTGCACCCAGCCGAGCAGGTGCGGATCGGACGCGTGGTAGGGCACACCCCGGGCCGTCGTGCCGCGGATCCGCTCATGGATGGCGCGGACGATGTCGACCGCCCGCTGGGCGTCCTCGGCCGTGCCGTAGGTCGTCACGGCCAGGAAGGTGCTGGTGCGCTGCAGACGGCCCCATGGATCGCCGCGGTACCCGGAGTGCCCGGCCACCGCAGCCATGGCGAGCGGGTGCAGGGACTGCAACAGCAGCGCACTCAGCCCGCCGATGAACATCGAGGCGTCACCGTGGACGATCCGGATCGGGCGGTCCGGTGCGAACCAGCGGGGGCCGGGGGTGTCGTGGATACGGGCCCGCGTCGCCGGTCCGTCGGGTCCCGCGACCCGGCGGAACAGGGCCCGGCCCAGTTGTTCACGGACTACGGTCAGCACGTTCGGCCTCCCCTCTCCTGCTGTCCAGTGTCCGTGATGTCGCCCGAATACGGGCAAAACGGCGGGTTCGGCGGCGGCCGGACGTCCGCCGTGGCGCCCATGACGGCCGCGCACGTCCTTGCGGCGACGGCAGCACCGCGTCGCACGGCGTGGCGGGAGGTGGTCGCGGGCCGCTCGCGGGGAACGTCCCGGCGCGTGTCCGACGGCAGGCGGAGGGGCCGACGGGCGCGGTCCGTCCGATGCCGTCGGAGCACGGCTGGGCGCTGCGGGCAGACGCCGAGGTCGTGGCGGCCCGGGATCGCCGACACGCCCTGGCCCCGGGAGAGCGGCCCGCGATGGCCGTCGGGACACGTCCTCCCCCCTCCCCCTCAGCCGACGGGTTCGGCGGGCTGCTGGCAGGCCCGGGTCGGCCCTTCAATCAGAAGCCACCGGTGCAGACTGCGGCCGAGCCCGCTGCGGAGGGCGCCCGTCGCGCCGACCGCTCCGCCGGCTTTCCGCCGTGCCCGTTGCCGCGGTCCGCGGCGCTAGCGTGGGGGCCATGATCGTATGGCTGAACGGAACCCACGGCGCGGGGAAGACGACGACCGGTGCGCTCGTGCAGCAACTGATCCCGGATTCGCGGGTGTTCGACGCCGAGAAGGTCGGCGAGACGCTCATGGACATCACTCCGGGGCTGCCCGGGCCCGGGGCGGAGAATTTCCAGCACTGGCCGCCGTGGCGGCCCCTCGTCGTCGAGACCGCCCGCCGCGTTCTCGACTACACCGGCGGCACCCTGGTGATGCCCATGACGGTCCTGGTCGAGCGGTACTGGCGCGAGATCAGCTCGGGCCTCTCCCGACATGCCATCCCCGTACGGCACTTCGTCCTCCACGCCGACCAGGACACCCTCCGTGGACGTATCGAAGGGGACACGGTGCTCGGCCCGTCCGCGTTCCGTCTCGCGTACCTCGCCCCCTACGCCGAGGCGGCCCGCACGTGGCTGCACGACGAGGCCGAGGTCGTCGACACCACCCACCTCACGCCTGCCCAGGCCGCCTCGCGGATCGCGGAGGCCGTCCGGAGCTGAGGTCGCCCGCTTACCGGGGCCTGGCTGACCCTCGTTCAGTTTCGTACAACCCGTGGGGTGTCCTGCGGGTCTCAGCTTCCGAGACGACGGCGGGACTCCTCGTCACCCAGGGGGCTGACATGACCACTCGCGCGATCAGACACACCTCGCTCACGATCGGGACCGCGGTCGCGCTGGCGGTCGGCGGTCTCGGTATCGCTCCGGCGCCGGTGGCGGCCGCACCGTCGGCGGCCGACGACGAGATCGTGTTCCCGCTCGGCACCAGGGGCGACCTCAATGCCTCTGTGGAGACCCTCGCCCTGGGCGGGGGAAAGCTCAGCGCGCTGGGGACGGCCGACCCCGAGACGAAGCGCGGGCTGTGGGAGTTCGACCTCCCGGCCGTCGGCGCTCCGCAGCCCGGGCCCCGGCAGCTCGCGGCGTCGCAGGTCTGGACGGACTACCCGTGCGAGGGCGTCGACCCCGCGGACTACACGTGCAGCGGGTTCTACTCCACGCTGTGGGCGCTCGGCGACGGGCGGGTCGGCTTCATGACGCCGCTCGGGGGCCAGGAGGCACTCGGCGGCGGGGCGCCCAGGAGCGGGCTCGGGCTCGGCAGGTTCTCCTGGGAGTCCCCGGACCACGTGGTGGCGGCCGGCGGTTCGTACATCGCGGTCGACGACGAGGGCGTGCAGCGCATCGGCTCCTTCGCGCCGGGCGTGCCCTACCCCGGCCAGGTCCACACCCGGTCGGTCACCGCGGTGTCCGTCTGGGGAACGAAAATCTGGAAGCCCGGCAGCACCGTCGGCACCGTCAACTCGTACGACCTCGTCTCGAAGGCGAGTTCGGCGAACGTGTCGCTCGGCTCCGGCTGCGTGCCCGACGACCTGCAGGCGGTCGGCCGCTGGCTGTACTGGCGCTGCTCAGCGTCCGGCAAGGCCGGGGTGTGGGACCACAGCATGGGCAAGAACATCCCCGTCCCCGGCGCGCTGCCCGCCGAGGTGGGCGACGGCTATCTGGTCCAGCAGTCCGGGGACACGCGGACGGTGACGCTCACCGACTTCCACCTCGGCGGGGGCCACGCCGCCACCACCTCCCCCTTCGTCACGGCCCCCGAGGGGGCGTGGGTCGGCATGCTGACCGTCGACCGGTACGGCGGCCACGTGGCCTACGTCGACGGCGAGCAGATGATCCACATCCGGCCGGTGACGGTGCCTCGGTCGCGGATCAGCCTGTTCGACTGGACGACCGACGCCACGGTGGACCTGCGGCAGGCGAGCGACCGTCTGTGGGAAGGGATCTGGCGGTTCACCCGGCCGCCCGCGTCCTGGACACTCACCGTCAAGGACGCGTACGGCACCACCGTCCGTACGCTCACCGGGAGTTCCCACGAGGGAGCCGCCGTCCGCGCCGTCTGGGACGGCAAGGACGACGACGGCGCGAAGGCGGTGAGCGGCCGCTACCGATGGACCATGACCGTGGACCCGGGCGACGGCGGCGCCGTGCGCACCCTGCCGCCCGGGGACTTCTGGCTCTCCGGTGGCCGCTCCGCCTTCCACGACACCGACACCGACGGGTACGGCGAGCTGTACACGATGACCGGCGACGGTCTGTTCGAGGCCCATCGGTTCGCCGGCGGCAGGCTGACCGACTCCCGCGGCTGGTCCGGCTGGAACCCCGGCACCCGCTTCGTCCCCGTCGGCGACATGACCGGCGACGGTTGCTCCGACATGCTCGCCCGGACCACCGACGGCGGCCTCTACCGGTATTCCGGCGGCTGCACCGGCGTCTTCCTGCCCGACGCGGAGCGCACACTGGTCGGCTCGGGCTGGAACGGCTTCGACACCGTCGTCGCCGCCGACGACTTGACCGGTGACCACCGTCCCGACCTGCTGGCCCGCCAGAGGACGACCGGTTTTCTCTACCTGTACAAGTCCAACGGCCATGGCGCTCTGGACCCGGGCGTGCGCGTCGGCACCGGGTGGAGGGGCTACGCCGTCGTCGGCGCGGCGGACGTGACCGGCGACGGCATCGGCGATCTCATCGCGCGGGACTCCGGTGGCGAACTGTGGCGCTACGACGGCGACGGCAAGGGCGGCTTCGAGCCGCGGACGCTGGTGTTCCGGGACTGGGGCGCAGGCCGCGACGCGATCGTCGCGGTCGGCGACGTCACCGGTGACGGTTTCCCCGACCTGGTCTCGCGTACCGTCGACGGCAGACTTCTGCGGAACAAGGGCTGGGGCGACGGCACGTTCAGCGCCACCTACACCCTCGGCTCCGGCTGGCAGAAGTACGGCGCGCTGTCCTAGGCGGCGTCGACGGTCGCCGGGTGGCCGCTCTGCCGCGCGCCTCCCGTGCGCGCGGTGGGGTCGGGCGCGGACCGCTTTCGCTGCCGATACGGCACGCACGACCGATCACCTACGGCAGCGCGGCCTCCGCCGGTACGCCGAGTTCGGTGAGCAGGACGCGTACCCGCCGTTCGATCTCGTCGCGGATCGGGCGGGCCGCCCCGACGCCCTGGCCGGCGAGGTCGCCGAGCATCAGCGCGCCCAGGCCGAAGACGGTGGCGAGCGAGGGGGCGGTCGGCTGGGACAGCTCGAAGGCCGGGGTCAGGTCGCAGACGCAGACCTCGCCGCGCTCACCGCGCGAGGCGATCATCGACAGCAGCCGCAGCCGCACCGGATCCCCCAGCGCCTTGGACGCGTTGGCCAGTTCCCCGGCGCGCTCCTCGTCCAAGGGGGGCGGCGAGCCCCTGGCAGCAGGCGGCGTCCCGGCCGACCACCTCGAGCCCTTGTTTCGACATTCCTCTATGTTGACGTTTTTCGATCCAAGGCGCAAGGTTGTATCAACGAACATCAATACAGGCCCGTCCGGGGCGTCGCCATGCCCCTTGCCCGAGGAGAGCGTCATGAGCGAACAGACCACCGACCTGCGCGAGACCGTCCGTCGGCGCTACGCAGCCGCGGCCCGCGACGTCACCGAGGGCGGCTCCACCTGCTGCGGCCCCCAGCCGTTCGAGGTCGACGAGAACTTCGGCTCCACCCTGTACGCCGCCGAGGAGCGCGACATCCTGCCCGCCGAGGCGGTCGCCGCCTCCCTCGGCTGCGGCAATCCCACCGCCGTCGCCGAGCTGCGCGAGGGCGAGCGCGTCCTCGACCTCGGTTCCGGCGGCGGTATCGACGTCCTGCTCTCCGCCCGCAGGGTCGGACCGGCCGGCAAGGCGTACGGACTGGACATGACCGAGGAGATGCTCGCCCTGGCCCTGGCCAACGCAGAGAAGGCGGGTGCGACGAACGTGGAGTTCCTCAAGGGGACCATCGAGGCCGTCCCGCTGCCGGCGAACACCATCGACGTGGTGATCTCGAACTGTGTGATCAACCTGTCCGTCGACAAGCCGGCCGTGTTCGCCGAGACCTTCCGCGTACTCAGGCCCGGCGGCCGGCTCGGCGTCTCCGACGTCGTCGCCGACGACACCCTCACCCCCGACCAGCGGGCGGAACGCGGCGACCACGTCGGATGCATCGCGGGCGCGCTCTCCTTCGCCGAGTACCGCGCCGGACTCGAGGCGGCCGGGTTCACCGATGTGCGGATCACCCCTACCCACACCGTCGCGGACGGCATGCACTCCGCCATCGTCCGCGCCACCAAGCCGGTGGCGCCCGAAGTCCCCGCCGGGGCGGCGGAGTCGGCCGACGCCTGCTGCGGCGTCGACGCCTGCTGCACCCCGGCCGAGTCCGCCGCCGACGCCGCGCTGACCGTCACCGAGGCCAAGACCGCGTCGGGATGCGGCTGCCGGAACGCCTAGGACGACACGACGCCCCTGCGCGCGGCGCCCACCCGGGAAGGGGCGGAAGGCCTGAGCGGCGGGTCCGCACGACCACTGCCACGGCGCCGAGAGCGACATCCGCCGCTCCCCCGAATCCGGCGCCCTCCGGCGAAATCCGGTGCCCCTCGGCGACATACGTCCCGCCTCGCGGGCAAAGCGACCAGAGGAAGGGAGGCGCACATGACGCAACGCTCCGACTCTCACGCGCCACCGTCATGGGTCATGCCCGGCAACCGGTGGGGCCCGTGGTTCTACTGGCCGATGCTCTGCCTGAGCGTCGTCCTGTTCGGCTGGCGGGTCGTCGACGGCGACAGCGCGGGCCGCATCCTGGTAGCGGCCGGCCTGGTCCTCGTCTGGGTCTGCCTGCTGGCCGCCAACCGGGCCGCGCGACGCGCACGGGCCGTGACCCGCACCCGTTAGCGGCCGAGGCGCCCGATACGTGCCCGGCACCCACGTCCCGCAGCGCGCCGCCCCTGCTCTTGCGCTTTCAGTCGCCCCTGCACGCGTCGGTAACTGATCCAGTCGAAACCTAGCCACGCGGCGACGATATCGGTAGCTTCTGACGGCACATGTAGCGAAAGGACCGATGTGAACCACAGCCCGCTGCCTCCCACGCTGCCGGACACCGACCGCACCCGTCACCGGCGCCTGCGGGAGCAGGGAAGCCTGGACCGTGCCGCGCTCGAAGCGATCCTGGACGCGGGCTTCAGCTGCCACCTCGGGGTGGTCGTCGACGGGTACCCGATGGTCGTTCCCACGGTCTACGGGCACGACGGACGGAACCTCTATTTCCACGGATCGGTGGCCAGTCGAAGCCTGGTCGCCTCGCCCCGGGCGGCGGTGTGCGTCACGGTGACGCACATCGACGGCCTTGTCCTCGCGCGGTCGGTGTTCGAACACGGCGTGAACTACCGCAGCGCGATGATCTACGGCGTCCCGCGCCCGGTCACGGACCCGGAGGAGAAGCTCGAAGGGCTGCGCCGCCTGACCGAACAGGCCGCACCGGCGCAGTGGGACCACGCCCGCCGACCGAACCGCAAGGAACTGGCGGCGACGGTTCTGCTCGCCCTCCCGCTCGAGGAGGCGTCCGTCAAGATGCGCACGGGCGGGCCGGACGACGGTGACGGCCCCGACGCCGCCCTCGGGGTCTGGGCGGGAGTCCTTCCCCTGCTCTCGACCTGGGGCGAACCCGAGACCGACCCCCTGCTTCCGGAAGGCACAGAGGTGCCCGGCCACATCCGTGCCCGCAGCGGCACCCGTCTCGGCTGACCAGCGGCCGGCCGGACCGAGCCGGGCCGGGCGTGGCCGGGTGGACATCCCTGTCGTCCCTCGTCAGCAGGCGTCGTACTTCCAGGCGTCGCCCTCCAGCGCCCAAGGCTGCTTCGTCCGGTCGAACTTGGGCAGGCCCTCCACCTTGTAGGTGGCGTGGCCGAGCTCGCCCGACACGTCGGCCTGCACGTCCGTCGCCGGGTGGTCGGGCCCGTAGTCCGCCTTGGCCTTCTGCACCACGCCGGCGTACGCGTCCTTGGTGATCTCCTTGGCGCAGCGCGCGGAGAGCATGGCGTACGCGGTATCGGTGTCGGCGGCGAAGTACGCGGCGGTGTAGACGGCGACGGCTGCCTCGAGGTCGTCGCCCTCGTGCTCGGCCGGCACACTGACCGTGGGCTCGGCGGCGGGAGTCCCGCTGTCGCTGGCGGTCGGGGAATCGCCGGACGAGGAGCAGGCGGTGAGCGCGGCTAGGAGCAGGGCCGCGGTGGCGATGGTCGCGCTGGTGCGCATGGTGGTCCCCCCTGGACGGTGATGCCAAAAAGGGCATGGTGCCACGGCCGGGACGGACGACGGTGTCGTGGGTGCGCTTTCGGCGGAGCCCTGTGACAAGGCCCCCACGGGGATGTGACAGTCCGGGCGCACCACCGGCTCGGCGCACGCTTCGCGGAGCACGCCGGGCGGCACGACCACGAAACGCGAGGACACCGATCGGCCCAGGCACGGCGCGCCTCGGTCGTGGGAGCGGCCGTCCGTGCAGGATCGACGGGGTGGCGGCCCCGCACGCGCCGCCCCGCACCGCCCCACCGTGTGAAGAGGTCCGACATGAAGCCGTTCGACCACCCTCTGTTCCCGTCCCGTGCCGCTCGCGGACGGGCCTGCGTCCCGGTCCGCACCCTCGACGTCGCGACGATCACGACATGAGCGGCGCCGCGCGCGGGGACGCGTCGGGCGGCGGCCGTTACGGCGAGGCCGTCTTCCGTCCCGAACAGGCGGGCGAGGGCGAGCGCATCGACTTCGGCGCCCTCGCCTACGACGACACCACCATGGCGCGGCTGCGGGCTCTCGGGGTCGGGCCGGGGTGGCACTGCCTCGACGTGGGCGCCGGCACGGGCACGGTGTCCCGCAGGCTCCTGGAGGAGGCCGGGGTGGCCAGTGTGCTCGCCGTGGACCGCGACGTACGGTTCCTCGAAGCGCGGCCCGTGCCCGGACTGGACGTGCTGGAGGCCGACATCAGCGCGCCGGGCGCCGTACCCGGCGTGTTCTCGCTCGTCCACGCCCGCTTCGTGCTGATGCACCTGCCCGAGCGCGACGATCTGATCACCGCGTTGGCCGGACTCGTCGCGCCCGGTGGTGTGCTGGTGCTCAGCGACGCGGTCGACCTGACGAGCGACCGGGCGCCCGGGACGCCGTACAGCACGGTGATGCGGGCGATGTGGCAGGGGCTGCGGGCCACCATCGGCACCGACGTCTCCTGGGTGCCGTCGTATCCGCAACTGCTGCGTGCGGCGGGGCTCGACTCCGTCGCCGCCGAGATCCATGTGCCGCCGCTGCTGCCGGGCAGTCCGATCAGCCGCTTCTGGGCGGACACATGGGAGCGGAGCCGGGCGGCGATGCGCGCGACCGGTCTCGTCGACGACTCGGCGATCGACGACGCGGTGCGGTACCTGGACTCCGCCGCGTGCGCGGCACTGTCGGCCGGCATGCTCACCGTGTGGGGGTGGAAACCCCAGGGGGGTCCGCGATGACCCGCCACGGACTCGGCAGCCCCTCCTGGAATCCGCCGGGGCCGTGAACCGAAGGGTGATCCGCTCCCGGCAGGGCGGGTCAGGCGGGCTGCCACAGCTCGATCCGATTGCCCTCCGGGTCGGTGACCCAGCCGAAACGCCCGACGCCCTCCATGTCCTGGGTTTCCTCGGCGATCTCCGCTCCCTCGGCGCGCAGTTGCGCGAGCATCGCGTCCAGGTCGCGGACCCGGAAGTTCAGCATGGTCCGCTGGGTGCGGGACCCGAAGTAGTCGGTGCCGGACTCGAACGTCGCGAACACCGTCGGCCCGGCTCCCTGACGCCACAGGCCGTTCTCATCGGCGTCCAGGCCGAGGGCGTCGCGATACCAGGCGCTCAGGGCCGCCGGGTCGTCGGCCCGCAGGAAGTACCCACCGATTCCAAGCACACGTTCCATGCCGCCATCCTGCCAGGACGGCGATCGGACGGACCGGCACCACACCACCGCCCCGCTGCACCGCCGTGTCCCCGTGCGGGCAGGTCCGGAGCACGGCCGAGGGGCGGTGACCGAAGTGGCGTGATCGGGCAGGCGCCGGGCGGCCCAGGCGGCGGCCGGCCGACGAGGCCGAGGTCGCGCCCCGCGGCGGCCGGCAGACGCCGCAGGTCCGTCACGGGGCGCTCGACGAGCGGGCTGCCGGAGTGCTCGGCGTCGACGGTCAGCCGGTCCCTGGCGGCTCACCGGCCCGCGCGGTGTCGGCCTTCGGTACGCGCACTCGACCGGCCGTCTCGCTACCGGTGGCGGCCGCGGCGGTCGTGTCGATCGGGCGGAGTCCGGGGGCGGCGGTCGTGTCGGTCCGCCGGAGTCCGGGTGCGGCAGGTGTGGCGGTCGGCCGGGCTGCGGGTGTGACCGTCGTGTCGGTGGACCGGAGTTCGGGTGTGGTGGTGGGTGCGGGGCGGTTCCGGCGGCCGGGGCAGGCCGCCGCGAGCAGCAGCGCCGCGGCGGTCAGGGTCGCCCCGGCCGCGGCCACCGAAGGCAGCGAGCGGTCGTGGGCCAGCAGGAGGCCTCCCAGCCAGCTGCCGAGCGCGATACCCACGCAGAAGGCCGAGTTGTTGATGGTCAGGGCCATCGTCGGCGATGACGGGCGGACGGTCGTGACGGTCTGGGTGTTGAGCGCCGGGATCGTGCCGAAGTAGGCGGCTCCGAGGAGGCAGAAGAGGACGGCCACGGCCCACCGGCTGCCCGGCAGCAGGGCGAGCAGCAGCAGGCCGGCCGTGGCCGCGCCCAGGGTGACGAGCACGGCCGCGTACGGGGAGCGGTCGGCTGCCCGGCCGCCCACCGTGTTCCCGACGATGCCGCCCGCGCCGTAGACCAGCAACAGCACCGTGACGGCCTGTGGGCCGAACCCCGCCGCCTGCGTGAGGTAGGGCGACGCGTAGGTGTAGAGGGCGAACACCCCCGCGGTGCCGAGCGTGATGACCAGGGCGACGAGCAGCAGGGGGCCGGGGAGACGGAACCGCGGCCGGGTGGTTCCGGGAGCCGTCGGCCGGGCGCCGGGCGTCGACGGCGGGGGCTCGGGCACCGTGCCCCGCAAGAGCAGGAGGGTGGCGGCCAGGCTCAGCGCGGCCAGCGCCCAGAAGGTCGCGCGCCAGCCGAGGAGGTCGCCTATCAGCGTGCCGGCGGGGACGCCGACGACGCTGGACAGACCGATGCCGAGGGTGATCCTGGCGCCCCAGGCCGCCCGGCGGTCGGCGGGCGCCATGTCCCGGGCCGCCGTCGCCGTCCACTACGGCCGCAACCAGGCGGCCGCCGACGAGGTCGTCGCCGGCATCCGCGCACAGGGCGGCGCCGCGTTCGCGGTCCATGCCGAGCTGGGTGTCGCCGGGGACGTGGAGACCCTCTGGGCGGCCTACGACCGGCAGGCCCTGGAACACTCCGACGGCGCCGACCTCGACATCCTGGTCAACAACGCGGGCATCACACCGCGCGGCGAGATCGAGGAGACCACCGTCGAGGCGTTCGACGAGGCCGTCGCGGTCAACATGCGGGCGCCGTTCTTCCTCGCGCAGCAGGGGCTGAAGCGCCTGCGCAACGGCGGCCGGATCATCAACGTCTCCTCCGGGGCGACGCGGATCGCGCTCACCGACATCATCGCCTACGCCATGACCAAGGGGGCCATCGAGGCCTTCACGCTGACGCTCGCCAAGTCGCTCGGCGGTCGCGGCATCACGGTCAACTCGGTGGCCCCCGGCATCATCGACACCGACATCAACGCCTCCTGGCTGCGGGGCAACGAGGCCGCCGAGCAGTCGGCCGCCGCACTCTCCGCCCTCGGCCGCGTGGGACGTCCCGAGGACGTCGCCGACGTGGTCGCCTTCCTCGCCTCCGACGACGGACGCTGGGTGACCGGCCAGGTCGTCGACGCCACCGGCGGTTCCCAGCTCTGACCCGGTGACCGGCCCGTCCGGCCGGATCCGGAGCCATGCACGGGTGTCAACGGGGACACCGCGACATCGCGACATCGCGCAGGACAGACACTCTGCACAGGGAGGCCCCATGCACGTCGTCATCGCCTGGTGGGACGGGACACGCGGCGCCGCGTCCGGCACCGCCCGGACGGTCCGGACCGGGGAGACGGGATGCGGTCCGGCCGTCTCGGCCCCGCTCGCCGGCGAGTACCCCGGCCTGAGGAACGGTCAGTGGATCGACGACCCCGTGGCGGGCCGGGAGGGGCTGGCGCTGATCTGGGACTGCGCGGACAGCGCCGACCAATCCCCCTGCCACGCGGCGTCGGCGACTGCCTGCTTCTCCTGTGTCCGGTGCGCCGGAGGAGGCGGGCCGGAACGCCCGTCGTCGAGTACCTCTCGCGGCGGAAGGCCGTAGGCGGATGCCACGAAGTGCCTTCTGACCCAGCGGTCGACATGGACCGGGGTGAGGCGCAAGACGCAGAGGACGACGAGAAGCACGCCGATCAGGACGGCGAGGATCATGGGCACGACAGGAGATCATTCACCAGCTGATCACCCTTCACAATAGTTCAGGTCAACGATCAGGGCCGGTCGGAGCAGGGACGCGATCTCACTCCCCCGGTCGGGTCCGGGTCCGGGGGACGGTGGTGGTCGGGCGCGCGCCGCCCGGCGTGTGCGCGGCGAGCAGGTCGCGCAGCGGCGCGGTGTCGGGGCGGTCGGCGACGGCTGCGTCGAGGGCGCCGTCCATGTCGTCCTCCCAAGCCTCGGGCAGAGCGAGGCCGGGCCGCCCCGCCCACGCGATGTCCGGGGTGGCGAGGCCGGACTCGGCGAGGCGCAGGTGCACCATGCCTGCCAGTCCGTCAAAGATCCTGGGCCGGATGAAGTTGCGCGCCGACGCCCCGACCAGCCGGGACGCCTGATGGGGCTTCGGCATGCGGTCGGCCGTGGCCGTCCACAGCAGACCGCGGTCGAACGCGTCGAGCACGTCCTCCAGGCCGGGCAACGCGTCGTCGGCCGCTCCCCCGGCAGCGGCGTCCCGGTGGCCGGGGGCCGCGCCGTCCGCGCCCTGCCCCGCGGAGCGCAGCGCCCGCGCCACGGCGACCCGCAGGGGCCGGGCCCAGCCCTCGGCGTCGGCGAGCGCGCGGGCCATGACGAGGTCGTCCCAGCTCAGGCGTCGCAGCTGCGCCGCCTCCGGTGGCAGTGTGCGTGCCTCCAGCTCGATGAAGACCCGGTCCCGGTCGCGCAGCAGCGTGAGCGCGGCGGGCTCCTCGGCGGACCCGTCGGGCCGGCCGTCGGCGGGCAGCTTCTCGATCCGGGCGACCCGTTCGACCGTGGGCGGATGAGAGTCGTACTGATGCGGCCGTGGCGGACGTGTCCCGGCGCCGAGCGCGGCCAGGCTCTCCTGTGTCCGGGCGGCGAGGAACCGGGCGAAGCCGCCGTGCACCTGACCCACCGGCGGAAGCGCCGCCAACGGCCCGCCCATCCCTGCGTAGGTCTCCAGGTAGTGGGCGTACGCGGCGCCGAGGACCGGAAGATGGCGCAGCGCGGCAGCCGTCGCGTCGCGGCCCGCGTGCCGGGCGGCGACCTGGTCGGCGGCGAACTCCTGTCGGCGGGCCACGGACTGCGAGGCACGCAGGAACATCCGGGCGTAGCCGACGTACAGCGACCCGATCACGACATGCAGGCGGGTGCTGCCGTCATGGAACGCCTCCACCGTGTGCAGCACCGCAGCCCGGCCGCGCATGGTCACCGCTCCGAGCCGCCGGGTGTCGAGGTGGGCGTAGTGCCCGAACTCGTGAGCCAGGATCGCGCGCAGCCGCGGGACCGTCAGCCCCGCGAGCAGGGGAACGCCGAGGAGCATGCGGCGTCGTCCGCCCAACAGCCCCAGGAGACGGCTCTGTTCGGAAACTCCCGCGTTGACGTCGGCGACCAGGTAGAGCTCCTCCGGCGGCCGCTCCCCCGCGACTTCGGCGGCGGCCCGCACCTGCTCCCACAGCTCGGGCTGGTCCTCCGGGGTGACGGCCACCGCGTGGGAGACCGAGCCCGGACGCCCGGCTCGCACGAAGGCGTACATGCCGCGCAGAATCGCCACCGCGACCAGCCAGGTCATCGTGACGGCCACGGCTCCGCCCCAGGCGTTCTCCCCGGTGAACAGCCGTGTCACCAGCAGCCAGTCGGCCATCGCCATCACGACGAGCAGCAGCACGCCCATCAGCCAGAAGCCGGCCAACAGAACGAGCGAGTGAAGAGCACGCAGGCGCAACGTCATCGAAAGACCCCCCAGGCCGCGCCGGCCCCATCGGGCCGTCGACGCCCGCGGATCTTACTCCGGCCTTCCGGACGGTCTGCCGGTCCCCCCGAGCCCGCCGCCCTCCCGCGGGCCGGAGCGGTGGTGCGGGGCGCGCGAGCGAGTGCCGGCACGGCCACGTCCGCCTGTGCCGGGGACGCCAACCAGGTGATGTCGCCCACCCGGTCCGGCGGTCAGGACGCGAGGAGGGCGGCGTGCGCCGACGCGGTGTCGGAGTACGCCGCCCTCGGGCGGAACAGGGTGCGGGAGGCGGCCCGCGCTGTCATGACCGCTACTTCGGGTCGCTGTTGAACTTCGCGGCCGACCAGAAGTAGCCGAGGACGGCGAGGCCCAGGCACCAGGCGACGGCCAGCCAGCCGTTGTGGCCGATCTCGCTGCCGAGCAGCAGTCCGCGCAGGGTCTCGATGGCCGGGGTGAAGGGCTGGTACGCGGCGATCGGCTGGAACCAGCCCGGCATGGAGTCGACGGGCACGAAGGCGCTGGAGATGAGCGGCAGGAAGATCAGCGGCATGGCGTTGTTGCCGGCCGCCTCGGCGTTCGGGCTGGACAGGCCCATGCCGACGGCGATCCAGGTGAGGGCGGTGGCGAAGAGCACGAGCAGTCCGAAGGCCGCGAGCCACTCCAGGGCCGTGGCGTCGGTGGACCGGAACCCGATGGCCACCCCGACGGCCCCGGCGAGGGCCACGCTCATCACGCACTGGATCACGCTGCCGGCGACGTGTCCGAAGAGCACCGAGCCGCGGTGGATCGCCATGGTCCGGAACCGGGCGATGATCCCCTCGCTCATATCGGTGGAGACGGAGACCGCGGTGCCGATCGTGGTGGAGCCGATGGTCATCAGCAGCAGCCCCGGCACGAGGTAGGCGATGTACGCGGACCGGTCCGCCCCGCCGTCCCCGATGCCGGCGCTCATCGCGTCGCCGAAGACGTAGACGAAGAGCAGCAGCAGCATCACCGGCGTCAGCAGCAGGTTCAGGGTCATCGACGGATAGCGCCGGGCGTGCAGGAGGTTGCGGCGCAGCATCGTGGACGAGTCGCGCACGGCGAGGGAGAGGGAACTCATCGGACAGCCTCCTCGGGCTGGTTGGGCCTGCTGGACCGGACCGGCACGGGGGATCCGGTGAGGGCGAAGAAGACGTCGTCGAGGTCGGGGGTGTGCACGGTCAGTTCGTCGGCCTCGATGCCGGCGGTGTCCAGCCGGTCGAGGACCGAGCGCAGGTCGCGCTGGCTGCCGTCGCTGGGGATCTGCAGCGCGAGGGCCTCGTCGTCGTGGGCGGCGCCGGGCAGTGCGGAGGCGGCGCTGCGGTAGGCGGCCGGGTCGGTGAACCGGAGCCGGACGTGCCCGCCGGGGATGAGCCGCTTGAGTTCCTCGGCGCTGCCCTCGGCGGCGATCCTGCCGTCGTTCAGGACGGCGATGCGGTCGGCGAGTTCGTCGGCCTCCTCCAGGTACTGGGTGGTGAGGAAGACGCTCACGCCGTCGGAGACCAGCTCGCGGATGATCTGCCACATGGTGTGCCGCGAGCGCGGGTCGAGACCGGTGGTCGGCTCGTCGAGGAAGATGATCCGCGGGCCGCCGACCAGCGTCATGGCGATGTCCAGGCGGCGTTTCATGCCGCCGGAGTAGGTGGAGGCGGGCTTCTTCGCGGCCTCGACCAGGTCGAAGCGCTCCAGCAGCCCGGCCACGACCCGGCGCCCCTCGGCCCGGGACAGGTGGTGCAGGTCGGCCATCAGCAGCATGTTCTCCTCGCCGGTGATCAGCCCGTCCACGGCGGAGAACTGACCCGTGACACCGATCGCCGCACGCACCGCCTGCGGATCGCCGGCGAGATCGTGGCCGCCGACGCGGATCTCGCCGGAGCCGCGGTCGGGAGAGACGAGGGTGGACAGGATCTTGACGACGGTGGTCTTCCCGGCGCCGTTCGGCCCGAGCAGGGAGAAGATCGTTCCTTCGGGAACGGTCAGGTCGATGCCGTCGAGGACGGTCTTGTCGCCGTAGGACTTGCGCAGCGCGCTCGCGGCGATGGCCGGGTCGGTCATGACGATGCTCCTCAGAGGCTGCGGGCGACGATGTCGCCGTAGGCGGTGGTCGCGTGGATGTTCAGGCCGGCGGTGCCGTCGGTGTTCCTGAGCGCGTTGTGGACCCGGCCGTAGGAGGTACCGGCGTCGAGGGAGGCGGAGACTCCGCGGGCGGCGCCGACCGACACCTCGCCGGCGTCGGTGCGCAGCATGACCGTGCCGCGCACGGCCTCGGCGATCCGGATGTCGCCCTTCTTGGTGACGATCTCCGCGGGGCCGTTGAGGCGGCCGACGGCGACGTCGCCGGCGAGGAGGGTGAGGCGGACGCTGGCGGCCTCGTCGAGCTTGATCGAGCCGTGCCGGCCCTCGACGACGACGTCGCCGAGCCGTCCGACGCCCCGGAACTCGGCGCTGGCAGCCTTCGCCTCCACCCAGGAATCGGAGGGCAGCCGGACGGTCACCTCGATGGCTCCGGAATTGCCGAGGATCCGGTGCTGCGCCGAGGCCTCGACCCGCAGGACGCCGCCGCCGAACTCGACCCTGACCTGTTCCGCGGCTTTCACGTCGCGGCCGTTCGAGGCGTCCGCGGGCAGGACCTCGACCGTGGTGTCCGCGCGGTCGGCGGCGATGAACCGGATGCGCCCCGCGGGGATGTCGAGGACGGCGGTGATCGGGGCGGCGGTGTCGAACTTGTGCATCGTGCTCTCCTTCGGTGCGTTGTTTCTGACATCGGAAAAGCTACGTTGCATTCACAGATGCATCAACAGACTCGTTGCACTCAATCGCTAAATGTGCAGCTCAAGGCAAGTGAATTGTTGCAATGGTTTGGAATTCAATGCAACGCCCACCGCGCGTCCGTTGCAATGGATGGAGAGTGAACGCTATGCTGCGGGCTCCACGGAGCACGAAGGAGACCGCGATGCCGGGAGGCAGACTCACCCAGCAGGAACGCCAGCAGATCGCGCTGGGACTGGCCGACGGCCTCGCCTACGCGGAGATCGCCAGACGTCTCGACCGCCCCACGTCGACGGTCACCCGAGAGGTGATGCGCAACGGCGGGCCCACCGCCTACCGGGCCGATCTGGCCCACCACGCGACCGAACGCCGTACCCACCGGCGCAGGCAGGCCACGCCCCGGGGGGCGGCGCCCGCGCCGGCCCACGGACGGGACGCCGACGCCGTCCGCGAGTACGAGGAGATGTTCACGACCCTGCTCATGGGACAGGGGCTGCCCAAGATGATGTCCCGGGTGCTGACCTGCCTCTACACCACCGACGCGGGCAGCCTCACGGCGTCGGAGCTCGTCCAGCGCCTGGAGGTCAGCCCGGCGTCCGTCTCCAAGGCGGTCGCGTTCCTCGAGAGCCAGGGCCTCATCGGCCGGGAACGGGACGAGCGCCGCCGCGAGCGCTATCTCGTCGACGACGACGTGTTCTATCAGTCGACGATCGCCAGTGCCCGTTCCAGCGCCCAGCTCGCCGAGGCCGCCCGGCAGGGCGTCGGGGTCCTCGGCTCCGGCACTCCGGCCGCCGCCCGCCTCGAGAACATCGCGCGCTTCGTCGACTTCGTCGCCGAGGGCATAACCCGCGCCGCGGAGCAGGCCCGCGAGGTCCTCCACACGAAAGCCAGGACATCCGCGGACGACGCGACCGAGACGGCTCCTGGGCGCGGGGAGGCGGCCGCGCCCAGGGAGCACGGCCGCCGGTGACCGTGCCGGTGGTGGCGGAGAGCGGCTACCGGGCGGTCCGGCCGGTGAGGTGGCGTTCCAGCCAGTCCGCGGCGGCTCGCCGGAACAGCCGCCGGTTGTCCGCGCGCAGGAAGTCGTGCCCCTCGTCGCGCAGGGTGAGCAGCTCGGCCGGAACGCCGCGGTCGCGCGCCGCCCGTACGAACTGCTCGGACTCCCCCGGCGGAACGTTGGTGTCGTGTTCGCCGTGGACGGCGAGCACGGGAACGCGCAGCGCGTCGATGCGGGTCATCGGCGAGAGCGCCCGCAGCAGTTCGCGGTCGCGCTCGGGATGGCCGTACTTGTGGGCCGCCGACTCGGCGAGCCACGGCTCCGTACCGGCGAAGAAGGTGGCGAAGTCCGACATCCCGCAGACGGCGACGCCGGTGCGGAACAGATCCGGGTGGTGGACGAGGGAGGCGAAGGTCAGGTAGCCGCCGTACGAGCGGCCCATGACCGCCAGTCGGGTCGGGTCGGCGGGGCCCGCGGGCACCGCGTGGGCCGCGCAGTCCGCGACGTCGTCCAGCGCGGCGAAGCGCCCGGCGCCCAGGTCGGCGTCGACGAACGACCTGCCGTGCCCCGAGGAGCCCCGGACGTCGGGGGCGAAGACGTCAAGGCCCCGCCCCGTCAGCTCGTGGTACAGCGGGTTGAAGACCGGCCGTTCGTGCTCCTCCGGGCCACCGTGCAGGTGGATCACGCAGGGCGCGGGGTCACCGGCGGCCCGGCCGGGCGCCCGGTAGTACCAGCCGCTCAGGGGCAGCCCGTCCCGTGCCGTGAGCCGCAGCAGGACGGGCCGCACGGGCGAGCGGTCCGGCGCGACGGCGTCCTCGTCACGGGAGGACCACGGCGTGCGCGTCAGGGACACGCCCTCGGCGGCCCACCACACGCCGGGCCGGCGCTGCGACCCGGACAGCGCCGGCAGCAGTCCGCGCGGCCCGGCCGCCTCGACGCGGGTGACGACCTCGTGGGGCAGGGGAACGGCCGTCGTCGGCAGCGGGCCGTACGGGGCCCGGCGCGTCGGGAGGGGGTCGACGAGTTCGAGCCGGCTCTCGCCCCGTTCGTTCCAGGACAGCGCGGCGGTCCGGCCGTCGTGGGAGAACGCCAGGAGGTCGAGGTCGCTGTCCTGCCGTTCCGCCATGACGGACGTGCCGTGCGGCAGGCCGTCGGCGCCGAGGGCGACGGCGAGCAGCGCCGCGTACTCGCGTTCGGCGTCGCTGCGCAGCCACAGCGTCCGCCCGTCGGGTGAGAAGCGTCCGATCCACGGGTCGCCGTCGGCGACCGGCACGGTGCAGGTCGTGGCCGAGTCCTCCGTGCGGCGGACGACCGCCTCCCGCCGTCCCCGTGGCCCGCGCCGCAGCAGCACGAGCCTGCCGTCACGGCTGATGTCGCACACCCGCAGGGTGGCGGCGTGCGTCTCGGTGGCGAGGAGTACGGGGGACGCCAGACCGTCGGGATCGATCAGATAGGCCGAGAGACCGCCGTCGGATCGGACCGCCTGCGCCGGAGCCTGCTCGGCGTCGGCCGCCGTGACGGTCCACCCCGTGCCGCGGACGGTGTCGTACGGTATTCCGCCCAGGAGGGTCGCCCGGCCGTCCCGGTCCGCCCAGTTGGCCGGCAGGACGTCGTCCGCGCGGGCCGGACCCGTCCCGTCGAGGGGGGTGCGGGCGTCCGGCGCGGCGAGCGTCACGGCGATCGCGGAGCCGTCGTGCGCCCAGCAGCCCAGGTGGGCGGTGCTGTCCGGGTCGGCGCCGGCCAGGATGCGGCGGCCGGTGCCGTCGGGTCGTACGCACAGCACCCTGGTGTGCTCGCCGCCGCCCGGTGCGGTGGTGTAGGCGATCCAGCGGCCGTCCGGCGACCAGGACACCTCCTTGACGGGGTGCGGCAGGGAGTCGAGCAGCCGCACCTCGCCCCGGTCCGCGGGCCCGGCCCACAGCTGGGGCACGCCGCCCCGGTCGCAGATGAAGGCCGCCTCGAGGCCGTCGGGACCGGCGGAGGGATACCAGCAGCCGTGACTGCGCAGCCGTACCACGGCGTCCCGCGGTCCGCTCGCCTCGGGCAGGAGGACCGGCGCCGGGGCCGGGGCGGCGGGGGCCGCACCGCTCGCGTCCGCCGACCGGGCGCCGGAGGGCGGCGGGGCGAGCGGGTCGCCGCGCAGGGCCGCCGGTGCGCTGCGCCCTTCCATCAGGTGATGCCGTGCGTCTGGAGCCAGATTTCCAGCAACGCTATCTGCCACAGCGCGTTCGCTCCCCGTTTGGTGCGGTGCTCGTCGGGCGCCTCGAGGAGCTCGGACACGTAGGACTCCCGGAAGAGGCCGCGCCCCCGCGCCTCGGGTGCTTCGAGCGCTTCGCGCACCCGCTTCAGGACGGGGCCCGCCATGTGCCTGATCGCCGGGACCGGGAAGTAGCCCTTGGGACGGTCGACGATCTCCCGCGGCAGCAGCTGCCGGCCGGCTGCCTTCAGCACGCCCTTGCCGCCGTCGGCCAGCTTGAGTTCCGGCGGGCAGGCCGCGGCCAGTTCGACCAGTTCGTGGTCGAGGAACGGCACCCGGGCCTCCAGTCCCCAGGCCATGGTCATGTTGTCGACCCGTTTGACCGGGTCGTCGACGAGCATCACGTGCGTGTCCAGACGCAGGGACGCGTCCAGTGCCGTGTCGGCTCCGGCAACCGCCATGTGGTCCCGGACGAAGCGGCCCGAGACGTCGTCGCCGGGCAGCATGCCGGGCTCCAGGACCCGGCGGAGGTCGGCGTGCGGGCGGTCGAAGTACGTGTCGGCGTACCGCTCGGCCGCGTCCGCGCGGGCGGCCTCGGCGAGCCGCGGATACCAGTGGTAGCCGGCCAGCACCTCGTCGGCGCCCTGTCCGCTCTGCACGACTTTCACCTCCTTGGACACCTGCTCGGACAGCAGATAGAAGGCGACCACGTCGTGGCTGGTCATCGGCTCGCTCATCGCCGCGACGGCACCGTCCAGGGCCGTCGACACGCGGTCGGAGGGAACCATCAGCCGCCGGTGGTCGGTACCGAACTCCCGGGCCACCAGATCCGAGTACCGGAACTCGTCGCCCTCCTCACCGGCCTCCGACTCGAACCCCACGCTGAAGGTCATCAGATCCCGCTGTCCCGCCTGGGCGAGCAGCGCGACGATCAGGCTGGAGTCCAGACCGCCGGAGAGCAGGACGCCGACCTGGACGTCGGAGACCATCCGCCGGCGCACCGCCGTGCGCAGCGCGTCCAGCATCGCGTCGCGCCAGTCGTCGGCGCCCATCGCCGCGTACTCGGCCCGGCGCGTGTACGACGGCTGCCAGTAGCGGTGATCGTGCTGGGTGCCGTCCGGTTCGACGACCCGCACGGTGGCCGGCGGGAGCTTGCGCACACCGCGCAGGACGGTGCGCGGGGCGGCGACCGTGGCGTGCCAGCTCAGGTACTGGTGGACGGCGACCGGGTCGAGCGAGGTGTCCACGTCACCGGCGGCCAGCAGAGCGGGCAGCGTGGACGCGAACCGCAGCCTCCCCGGCGTCCCGGCCAGATAGAGGGGCTTGATGCCGAGCCGGTCGCGCCCCAGCACCACACGTCCGGAGCGGTGCTCGACGAGGGCGAAGGCGAACATGCCGTAGAAGCGCTCCACGCAGGCGATGCCCCATTGCCGGTAGGCCTTGAGCACCACCTCGGTGTCGGACGTCGTCGCGAACCGGTGTCCCAGGCTCCGCAGTTCGTCGCGCAGCTCCCGGTAGTTGTAGACACAGCCGTTGAAGACTCCGGTGAGCCCGGCGCGGGAGTCGGTCATCGGCTGCGCAGCCAGGTCCGACAGGTCGATGATCTTCAGTCGCCGATGCCCGAGTGCCACCGCGCCCCGCGTCCAGGTTCCCCGGCCGTCGGGACCGCGGTCGGCGAGCTGCTCGCTCATGCGCTCCACAGCCGCCAGGTCGGGTCGGTGACCGTCGAAGCGGATCTCCCCGCTCAGACCGCACATGTTCTGCCGCCTCCGTTTCATTGGGCGTCGCCGACCGCCGGCATCGGGGTGCCGGGCGGTGGGCGTGGAGAAGGGGGTCGTCCGTGACCATGCCGCTGCTCATCTGCGGGTCAGCGGCCGGGCGAACCGGGGGGACGGGTCGGTCACGCCGGTGGCGGGCGGAAGTTGCCCGCGGCCCGTGGTTGTCGCCCTGCCCGGCGCGCGTTCGCCACGGGTCTCGGCGATCAGCATGTCGACGCAGGCCAGCAGATCCTCCACCTCCGCGACCCGGCGCATGCGGCGGGCGGCGCTGCCGTCCGCCAGGGCCTCCTCCGCCAGCGAGCGGACGGTCTCCTCGTCGCCGTGCGCGTCCAGCGCGGGGCGCAGCCGGGCGATCAGCTTGCGCACGACGTCCGCGGCAGGCGCCTCCCGATGGGTCTCGGGATCCACCAGGCCGCCTTCGAGCCCGGACCGGGCCGCCCGCCAGGAGGCTCCGCGCAGCCATTCGTGCCGGCCGTCGCAGGCCGGGGCTTCGCCTGTGCGGAGCCGCTCGCGGGCCTCGGTGACCAGGGCCCGGAACAGTCCGGCGACGAGCACGACGGTCTCCGCGCGCGGGCAGGAATCACAGATGCGCAGTTCCAGCGTCTGCAGATGCGAGGAGGGGCGCACGTCGTAATAGATCATCCCCGCGTCGCTGATGACCCCGGACCGGACGAGGTCGCGCACCGTGGCGTCGTACTCGGCCGCGCTCGTGAAGCAGCCGACCGGACCCGCGGTGGGCCAGCGCTGCCAGAGCATGGTGCGCCAGCTCCCGTACCCCGTGTCCGCGCCCTGCCAGAACGGCGAACTGGCCGAGAGGGCGAGCAGGGTGGGCAGCCAGGGAGAGACGGCGCACATGACCCGCACCGCCGTGTCGCGGTCGGGGACGTCCACATGGACCTGGGCGCCGCAGATGAGCTGCTCGTCGGCGACCGTGCGGTAGTCCTCGACCATACGGCGGTAGCGCGCTCCGGCCGTGGGGTGCGTGGCCGCCGCGGCGAGCGGCGCCGCGCCCGCGGCCACCACCGCGAGTCCCAGGGAGGACGCGGCCGCGTCGAGCGTGCGTCTCGTGGCGGCGAGGTCGGCGTACAGGTCGTCCAGAGAGGTGTGCACCTGGCTGTTGGACTCCACGGTGGACTGGTGCAGCTCGGTGGTGAAGGTATGCCCTGGGAGGCGTCGCAGGAGCGAATTGGCGCGCGGCACGAGCAGCCCGCTCTCCACCTCCAGGACGTGGAACTCCTCCTCCACTCCGATACGAACGCTCACGGTCACTCCTCGAGGTGATGCGGAGCGGCTGTTCGCCGCGGGCGAAGGGCCCCTCACCGGCGCACACGACGGCAGGTGAGGCACTTCGAGTCACCAGAACGCCGAATTGTAAGCGCACATTGCATATGCGACTTATGCAAATCTCGAATGAGCGGGTACATGACTGGTGGGATCCGGGTTCCGGCCGCGTCCGACCTCACCGACTGTGCCGTCGCGAAGGCCCACGGAAGGCCCGGCGAGGGCGCGGCGCGTACCGGTGAGGGCCCGGCAGGCACCCCGGCGAAGGACCGACGGGCCCGGCGCGGCGGCTCCTACGGCTGTGCTGCGCGGCCGGGCCGGGCGCGAAGCGGCCGGTGGCTCCCGCGACCGGGCGCCGCGGGGGTGCGCTGCCGCAGACGCTCTCCCTGCGGTCCGAACATGATCAGATATTCGACAGGCCCCTCGGATCCGGCGTTCGCGACCCCGTGGGCGGTGCGGGTGTCGAACTCGGCGATGTCCCCGGCGCTCAGCACGAGGTCCTGGTCACCGAGGGCGAGGTGCAGCCGCCCGTACAGCACGCAGAGCCATTCGTAGCCCTCGTGAGAGACCTGCCGGGGCCTTACGCGCGGCTCCTCCGCGGCGGGCAGGACGTGCTTGTGGGCATGCAGGCCGCCGACGTAGCGGGTCAGCGGCAGCACCGCCTTGTCGTCGCCGAAGCTCAGCGGCGACGACGTGCGGGGCCCGGCCGCGGGGGCGGGGGCGATGCCGGCCAGCTCGTCCAGGGAGACCCCGTATTCCTTCGCCAGTCGCAGCACCACGTCCAGGGTCGGACTGCGCCGGCCGGTCTCGATCCGCGAGAGCGTGCTCGGCGCGATGCCGGTCGCCCGGCTGACACCGGTGAGCGTGGCGCCGTGGCGCTCGCGGGCGGCCCGCAGCCGGGGACCCATCGCCGCCGCCATCCCGGCCACGTCGTCGCCTGCCATCGCCCCCGCACCTCCCGAACGCGTGCCGTCGCCCCCGACCTGTCCTGCAAGTTTGCCAGCCTGGCAACGGTCATGGCGGCGGATGGCCACCGCGCCGCATGATCGACGGGTAGCCGGGTCCGCCCGCGAACCGAGGAGTAGCCCCATGCCGTCCGAGCCGTCCGCCGCACTCCGCCACCGCACCGTCGAGGCCCCGGCCGGTCGCCTCCACCTGGTCGAGCAGGGGACCGGCCCGCTGGTCCTGCTGGTGCACGGTTTCCCCGAGTCCTGGTACTCCTGGCGCCGCCAGCTCCCGGCCCTCGCCGCGGCCGGGTACCGGGCGGCGGCGATCGACGTGCGCGGCTACGGCCGTTCGTCCAGGCCCGCCGCGACCCACGCCCACGGGATGCTCGACCTGGTGGCGGACAACGTGGCCGTCGTGCGTGCCCTCGGCGAGGAGAGCGCGGTGGTCGTCGGCCATGACTGGGGCTCCGCCATCGCCGCCGCCTCCGCTCTGCTCCACCCCGAGGTCTTCCGTGCGGTCGGCTTGCTGAGCGTCCCGTACGCGCCGCCGGGCGGCCCCCGCCCCACCGAGGTCCTCGGCCGGATCGGCGGACCGGACCAGGAGTTCTACGTCTCCTACTTCCAGGAGCCCGGCCGTGCCGAGGCGGAGATCGAGCCCGACGTCCGGGGCTGGCTCGCCGGCTTCTTCGCGGCCCTGTCCGGCGACACCATGCCCGCCCGGGACGAACCCGATCCGCACTTCGTCGCCCGCGGCGGGCGGCTGCGCGACCGCTTTCCCACGGACGCCCTGCCCGCCTGGCTGAGCGAGGACGATCTCGACTTCTACGCCGGGGAGTTCGAGCGCACCGGCCTGACCGGCGCGCTCAACCGCTACCGCAACATGGACCGCGACTGGGAGGACCTCGCCCGCCACCGCGGAGCCCCGCTCACACAGCCCGCCCTGTTCGTCGGCGGCGCACGGGACGCCTCCACCACCTGGATGGCCGACGCCATCGACGCCTACCCCACCACCCTCCCCGGCCTGTCCGCCTCGCACGTCCTGAACGACTGCGGCCACTGGGTCCAGCAGGAACGCCCCGACGAGGTCAACCGCCTGCTCACCGACTGGCTCGCCTCCCTCCAGGGCTGAGCCGGGCGGGCTGCCGGGGCGGCTCGGGATGCGTTCCGGGCGGACCGCGCCGTCACGGCGCGGGGCCGTCCGCCGAGGGCTCAGCGACGGTACGCGGCTGTCGCGATCTCGACGAACGATCGGATCAACGGGTTGGGATCACCCTCGTTCCACACCGCCACCACGCGGCTCGGCGCCATGTCGATCAGCGGCACCACGGCCAGCTCCGCAGGCAGGTCGTGACCGAGCGGGGCCAGGCCGACCGTGCCGTTCCACAACACGGCCTGCAGGCATTCCTGCACGACCCGCACCACCGGCCCCTCGCGCGGCTCGCCGCCGTTCCAGTACGCCTGCCAGGCCGGGTCGGTGCCCCGCGGGAACCGGAACCAGCGCCGATCGCCCAGGTCGGCCAGCTTCAGCGTGCCGCGGCGGGCCAGCGGATCGTCCGCCCGCAGGACCACGCCCACCGGATCGGCGCGCAGTTCACGCACCGTCAAGGCGGTCTCGTCGAACGGCGCACGAGTCAACGCGACGTCGACCAGTCCGGCACGCAGGCCGCACGTCGGGTCGGTCAGATCGGTGTCGCGGATGCGGACGTCGATGCCGGGGTGGCTTCGACGGTGGGCGGCCGCCAGCCTCGTCGCTCCCGGATCGGTGCTGTCGCCCAGGATGCCGACGGTGAGGGTCGCGGCGCCCGCCGCCGCGGCCACCCGCGCGCGGACGCGGTCGGCCTGGTCGAGCAGGGCCCGCGCCTCGTCGAGCAGCACCGCGCCCACGGCGGTGAGGGTGACGCCCGCGGACGAGCGGGTGAACAGCAGAGCACCCACCTCGGTCTCCAGCCGCTTGATCGCCCGGCTCAGCGGCGGCTGGCTCATGTGCAGTCGCGTGGCGGCCCGGCCGAAGTGGAGTTCCTCGGCGACCGCCACGAAATACCGCAAGGTACGTAGCTCCACGCTGCGACGATACCCGGACGGCATCGGCGTCGCGGAAGAGGTCTTGGACAGCCGCAGGAACCTGGCGGTGCACTCGGAACATGGCCGAAGAAGCCGAGACCAGCCCACGTTCGGCCTTCCACGAAGGCCGCCGCGGGAATCGACACGTCACCGGCCACGGTGACCGCACAGGGGAATCATGAACATCACGTACGGGATCGTCGCCGGTCTGCTCGCCCTCTTCTACCTCTACTCGGGCGCGGTGAAGGTGCTCCGCAGCAAGGACCGACTCCGCCCGATGATGGCCTGGGTCGATCGCATGCCCCTGGCCGCCGTGCGGGCGCTGGGGGCGGTCGAGATACTCGGCGCGGCCGGGCTGATCCTGCCGCCCCTGACCGGCGTCGCGCCCTGGCTGGCACCGGCCGCGGCGCTCGGGTTCGTAGTCCTGCAGGCAGGTGCGATCGCCGTCCACCTGACCGGCGAGGACCGCCGGATCACCCTCAACGTCGGGCTCCTCGCCCTCACGTTCGTGGTCCTCCGGCTCGCCACCACATGGCTGTGACCGGGCACGGTTCCCGGGTGATCGCCTGGCCGTGACCGGGCACGGTTCCCGGGTGTTCGGCCGCGGGTGAAGCCGTCGCCCGAAACGCCGTCGGCGCGTCCGTCGCATCCGTCGGTCCGGCACCGACGCCTCCGCCCGCCCGCTGTCCGAGAGTCCGACCGCCGGCCGTCCAGCCGTCGAGCTGTCCGGCGGTCCGGCCGTCCGGCCAACCGCGCCCGACGGCCGTCCGCGGGCCGGGCGCAGGACGTGAAGGGTCAGAGATACGGCCCCTCCGGGGCAGGAGGCACGCGCCCCGCGGGCGCCGACGGCCTGTGCCCCAGCGGTATTTCCGGACCGTTCGATCAAGTCCGACACCGGTCCGCGTAGGCTTCGCTCAGCACGGACGCGGCGGGGGGCGAGGCACATGACGGCTCGGGCGGAACAGAGGTGGGGGTCGACCCTCGATTCGGTGGTGGTCTACGCGCAGGGCGCGGTCTGCCGTCGCCTGGCCTCGGGCAGCGTGCCGCCCGACGGCCGGGTGCGGGTGACGGGACTGCCCCGCTCGCTGGACCCCGGGTCCCTGCGGGCCCGTGTCACCGGGACACCCGGCGTGCGCGTCACCGAGGCACGGGTGGAGGTCGAGGCCGAACCGCTCGCCGAGACCGCCCCCGACGACCTGCGGCGCGAGGTGGAGCGACTGCTGGACGAGCGTGCCGCCGCGGAGGGCGGCCGGGACCGGCAACTGCGCCTGATCGAGGAGGTCAAGGGGCTGCGCCCGGTCCCGCCGGCCCGCAGGCGCGACGACCCGCACCGGCGTACGCCGGTCGACGCGTGGCTGGGGCTCGCCGAGTTCGTCGACGAGCGGCTGGCAGGACTGCACACGCGCCTCGTCGACATGGAGGAAGCGCTGGACCGCGCCGAACACGCGCTCTCCGTCGCCGCCGACCGGCTCGCCCGCGCCTCCACCGACGCACCGGCGGCGCACGTGCGGACCACGGTCTCGGCGGTGCTCACGCTCGACGGCGCCGGTGACGCGGAAGTGGAACTGGAGTACGGCGTGCCGGGCGCCGTCTGGGTGCCGACCTACCGGCTCACCTACCGTCAGGACGACAGCAGCGGCCGACTGGTGCTGCGCGCCTCGGTCGCCCAGCGCACCGGCGAGGACTGGACCGGGGTGCGCATCGCCCTGGCCACCGCCGACCTGCGGCGTCGTACCGATCTGCCCAGACTCCGCTCCATCCGGATCGGACGCCCCCAGCCCGCGCCCCTGCCGTCCGGCTGGCGCGAGCCGCCGACGGGCCTGGCCGACCTGTTCGCCGGGTACGACGTGGCACCCGCCCGGCCGGCCAGGACCGGCGCTTCGCCGGTTGCCGCAGGCCCGCCGGCCGCCGGCTCCGCGCCGGGCCCCGTTCCGCCCCCGCGGCCGACCGCGCCGGAGTACGGCGAGTCGCTCGCCGCGGCGCCGCAGGCGTACGGCCAGCCGGTCGCGGCCGCCCCGCCCGTCCACGGCGCACCGCCCCCGCCGCCTCCGCCGGGCAGCGCGGGCGGCGCGTATCCGCAGCCCTTCGGCGGCGGACCGAACGAGTTCGCGCAGCCGGTCCCGTCCCGACCGGGTGGCGGGGGTCGGGGCCGGGCCCGCAGCATGCCCGCGGCGGCGCCCGCCGCCCTGGCTCCGCAGGCCCCGGGCCGGGGGGCACCGCCCCCGGCGCCGATGGCGCCCGGCGGCCCCCCGCCGCAGCCCGTGGCGCCGACGCCCGGTCCGCCGCGGCCGAGCGGCGCCGAACTCGACTACACGGCCCTCGTGTTGTGCGGACCCGACGAGCCGGGCGGCCGCCGGGGTCTGCTGTTCCCGGACTCCCCGTTCGACCCGGTGGCGGCCGAGTACCGGCGCCGCGCCGAGGCGGTGACCGCGCTGCCGCTGCCCGGGCACGCCGTGCGCCCCCGGGAGTCCGCCGGTTCCTTCGACCACCGCTTCGACGCGGTCGCCCGCGCCGACATTCCCTCGGACGGCACCTGGCACACCGTCACCGTCGGCGAGATCCCGGTCGGTCTGCGCACCGAGTACCTTTGCGTGCCGTCCGTGGAGCAGACCGTCTACGCGACGCTGGTGCTCTCCAACGCCACCGACCAGGCTCTGCTGGCCGGGCCGGTGGAGGTCACCGCCGATGACGACTTCCTGCTGACCACCGCCCTGCCCACGCTCGCCCCGGGCGGCGAGTGCCGGGTGGGGCTCGGTCCGGCCCAGGGCGTGCGGGTCACCCGGCGCGCCCACGTGCACGAGTCGACGTCGGGGCTGCGCAGCAGCACGACCGTGCTCGACCACCGCGTCCACGTGGAACTGGCCAACCGGCTCGGCGAGCCCGTCACCGTCGAGGTACGCGAGCGGGTCCCGGTCACCTCCGACCCGGACATCCGGATCGAGGAACGGGCCGACTGGCTGGTCCCCCGGGACGGCGCGGGCCCGGAGCAGCACGCACCCGGCACCCGCGTCTGGCGGGTGGACCTGCCCGCCGGCGCCACCACCGCCCTCGACGGCGGCTACGAGATCCGCATCGCGTCCGCCAAGACGCTGGCCGGCGGCAACCGCAGGAGCTGACACATCTCATGTCCATGGCACCGGAGCCGATTCCCCTCCCCGTCACCGCCGTCACCTGTCTGGAGGACCGCGCCCACGTCGAGCGCACCGCCGTTCTCGCTCTGGAGGCGGGCGTCCGCAAGCTGCGCCTCGGGCCCGTCAGCGCGCTGGCCGTCGACCGTACGCTGCACGCCGAGCTGACCGCCGGACCACCGGCGACCGTGCTCGACGTCCGGATCGTCCGCGACTGGACGCCGCGCGGGCCGGGGCCCGCCGACGGCGACTCCGCACTGCGGCATCGCGCGCACACCCTGGAAGAGGAACTGCTCGCCCTGGGTCGCCGCCGCGACCGGCTGCACGCCCGCGTCGACGCGCTCGGGCGGCTCTCCGCCGACCTGCTGCGGGAGATCGCGGAGGGGGCCGGCTCGGGAGAGACCGAGGGACCGCGCTGGTCCCGCGAGCTGGACCGGGTGGACGGGGAGCGCGATTCCCACGGCGAGCAACTGCGCTCCGTGGAAGCCCGGCTGTCCGTCCTCGGCGCCGAACTCACCGAGGCTCAAAGGGCCTTGGACCTCGCCGAGGAGCAACCGGCGCAATTGTCGGGGTACATCGAGCTGACCCTGGACGCCACGGCCGCCGGACCGGCCGACCTGCGCGTCAGTCATCTCACCCCGTGCGCGCTGTGGCGGCCCGCCTACCGGGCCGTGCTCGACGGCGACTCCCTCACGCTGGAGACCGACGCCATGGTCTGGCAGCGCACCGGCGAGGACTGGTCCGACGTGCGGCTGACACTGTCGACGGCACGCTCGGCGCAGGCAACCGAGCCGCCCCGGCTGGGTGAGGACCGGCTGACGCTCCAGGACCGCACCCCCGCGGAGCGCCGCACCGTCGACGTCGAGCTGCGCGAGGAGGAGATCGCCGACCTCGGTCCGGCACCGGTGCTCGGCCTGCCGGGAGTGGACGACGGCGACGAGGTGCGGGTGCTGCACTCCCCCGCTCCGGTCTCCGTGCCCGCGGACGGCCGCGCCCACCGCGTGCCGCTCTCCTCCTTCACCACCACCGCGAGCATCGAGTACGCCTGCACCCCCGAGCTGTCCCCGCTGGTCACGCAGGTGGCGCGGTGCGACAACCGTTCGGGCCACGCCCTGCTCGCCGGGCCCGTCGACCTGATCCGCGGCAGCGGGTTCACCGGTCGCGGCACGCTGGACTTCACCGCTCCGCACGCCCCCGTCGAGCTCGCCTACGGCAGCCGCGACGACCATCGGGTGGTCCGGGAGACCGAGGAGACCCGCGACACCGCCACGCTGACCCAGCGGACGGTGGTCACCCGCACCGTCCGCCTGCACGTGTCCCGGTTCTCCTCCCCCGGCGAACAGGGCGACCGGGTCGTCGTCCTGCGCGAACGGATCCCGGTCTCCGAGGTCTCGGCGGTGGAGGTACGGCTGCGCGAGGAGGCCTGCTCTCCCGCCCCCGACACGACCGACGCCGAGGGCATCGTCGGCTGGAACCTGACCCTGCCACCCGGCGGCCGCCGGACCGTCACCCTCGTCTACGAGCTGTCGGCGAGCGCGAAGGTCGCCGGGCTGTGACACACCGTCCGCGGGTCCTGCGTCGTTCACCCGGCGCATGACCCCGCGGAGCGGGCAGACCCCGTCCTGCCGGCGACCCCCGCCGGCCGTTCCCGGTGACGGCCTCGCCGGGCCGTGGAGAGCGCACCCACCCGTCCGTTCGAGCGCGGGCGGGGTGCGTCAGGTCTAGAGCACGCGCAGGACGCCGACGACCTTGCCGAGGATCTGCGCCTGGTCGCCGCGGATCGGCGCGTAGGCCGGGTTGCGGGGCATGAGCCACACCTCCCCGTCCTGGCGGCGCAGCACCTTGACGGTGGCCTCGTCGTCCAGGAGCGCGGCCACCATGTCCCCGTGATCGGCGCTGTCCTGACGGCGTACGGTCACGATGTCGCCGTCGCAGATCGCCGCGCCGATCATGGAGTCGCCGGAGACCGTCAGGGCGAACAGGTCGCCGTCGCCCACGACTTGGCGAGGCAGGGCGTAGACGTCCTCGACCATCTCCTCGGCGAGCAGCGGGGCTCCGGCGGCGATCCGTCCGACGAGCGGCACGTCGACCCGGGTGTCGCTCCTGCCGCCCAGGTCGGGCGCCCACGAGGGCCGGACCCGGTAGGCGCGGGGTCGTTGCGGATCCCGGTAGAGCACGCCCTTGCGTTCGAGTGCCATCAGCTGGTGGGCCACGGAGGACGTGCTGGCGAGCTCCACGGCCTGGCCGATCTCGCGCATCGACGGCGGATAGCCCTGCCGTTCGACCGATTCCGTGATGTAGCGGACGATGGCCGACTGGCGGCTCGTCAGCTCTCCTTCGGCGGTCCGGGGCCCCGGGGGACGCCCCCGGCGGGCGGACGCGGTGTTCTCCATCCGGGGCACCTCCGTGCAAGATCGTTCGGAATGACCCTAACCTGTCATCCCCCATAAATGGAACACCTTATCGAATCCCGGCAGCTGAGGGTCCCGGGAGCCGGCTTCTGGTGACAGGCACCCCGCCCGGTCCTCCGGCACCCCCCGCGGTCCTTCCGCCGCTTCGGCCGTCAGGCGGCGTGCCGGCCTACGGCCCGGAGAAGGTGGTCGACGTCCTGGGGCGTGGTGGCGAACGAGGTGACGAAACGTACGACGCCCGGCTCCCAGCGGTCGTGGTAGAAGGCGTAGCCGTCCGCCAGGAGGCCCTCGGTGACCCACTGGGGCAGCCGGCAGAAGACGATGTTGGCGTCGGCGGCGCCGAGCAGGGCGACCTCGGGTACGGCTTTCAGGCCCTCCCGGAGCCGGGCGGCCATGGCTCCGGCGTGGGTCGCGTTGCGCAGCCACAGGCCGTCGGTGAGGTAGGCGTCGAGCTGGGCGGCGTGGAAACGCATCTTGGAGGCGAGCTGACCGGCCCGCTTGGCGCGGAAGGCCAGTTCGGCGGTGAGGGAACGGTCGAAGACGACGATCGCGTCGGCGGTCATCGTGCCGTTCTTGGTGGCCCCGAGGGACAGCAGGTCGACGCCCGCCCGCCAGGTCAGATCGGCGGGAGCGCAGCCGAGGGAGGCGACGGCGCCGGCGAACCGGGCGCCGTCCATGTGCAGCCGCAGTCCCGCCTCCCGGGCGATCGAACCGATGGTGTGGATCTCGTCGAGGGTGTAGACCGCCCCGGTCTCCGTGGCCTGGGTGACGCTCACCACCGAGGGCTCGACGCTGTGCACGTCCCCTGCCTTGTGCCTCGCGGCCACACGCAGTTCCCCGGGGTCGATCTTGGCGTCCTCGCCGCCGAGCGGCACGAGCTTGGCCCCGGCCGTGTAGAACTCGGGCGCCCCGCACTCGTCGTTGTTGATGTGGCTGTCGCGGTGGCACAGCACACTCCCCCAGGGCGGCGTCGACGCGGCCAGACTCAGCGCGTTCGCGGCGGACCCGGTGGAGACCGGCAGCACGTCGACCTCACGCTCGAAGACATCGCTCAGCCGGCGCCGGACCGAGGCCGTGCTGTCGTCGGCCCCGTAGGGCATGGCCTGGCCGGAAGCCGCCCGGACCACGGCCTCGACGATCTCCGGGGACGCGCCGGCGGCGTTGTCACTGCTGAAGACGCGGGCGACGGGAGCGGTGGCGGTCATGGCAGAAGTCCTCGCATGTCGTTGACGGTTCGACGCGGCAGGGGCGGAGCCTCGCACGGGGGGACGGGGCGTCACGCGGCGGGCCGGCGCGGGTCCGCCGCACGGATGAGCTGGTCCAGAGCGCCGTGGTAGACCTCGTGGTCGGTCACGGCGGACACGATCGCGGTCATATTGCCGGTCAGCGCCGGGAATTCACCGGGGTCCAGCGCGGCCAGGGCGGTGCGGGTCGCCGCCTGGGCGGACTTCGGATCCCGGTGGTCGACGAAGCTCGCGCTGCCGAGGGTGAGCAGGTACATGCGCCGGTAGGCGACGATCGCCTCCTCGGCGGTCATCCCGGCGGCAAGACTGTGGGCGAGCTGCGGCTCGACCAGGCGGGCCAGCAGGTGCGGACCGAGCCAGGGCCGCGCCCCGCGCAGGGCGAGCAGTCCCGGATGAGCCGCCAGCAGTCGGTACAGCGCGGTGAACCGGGACCCGGTGGCAGCCGCCCAGTCGGCGTCCGGGTCCACGTCCGGCAGCCGGGCGGCGAGATGGTCGGTGCACAGGTCCAGCAGTCCTGCCAGATCGGTGCAGCGACGCTGAAGAGAGGCGAGGGAGATCTCCAGGCGGGTGGCCAGCGCCCGGAAGGTCAGGGCCTCCGGACCGCCCTCGTCGATCAGGAGCAGGGCGGTCTCGGCGATACGGTCCGGCGTCGCACGGTCCAGCGAAGGAGAATGACGGGGCATGCGAGTCATCGTACGGTACGACGTATCGAACGAGGCGGCCCGCGGCGCCCGCCGAGGCAGCGGGGCCGACCCGAAGCAGCGCGGCGCCCACCACGTCGACCGGGTCCGCGGCAGGCGCGCACATCGGCACACGACACCGTCAGGGGCAGCGGGGCAACGGCACGCCAGTCACATCAGGCACGTCAGGCGCCTGCGCCCGGGCCCGGGGCCCGTGCGTCCACCCCTCAGTCGGCGGCTACCGCGCCGTCGTCGCGCAGCAGCAGGGCGAGCAGGCCGGGAAAGCGCTCCTCGAACTCCTCGCGGCGCAGCCGGTTGACCCGCTTCGGCCCTTCGTCGCGCTGTTCGACCAGGCCGGCGCCGCGCAGGACCGAGAAGTGGTGGCTGAGCGCGGCCTTGCCGACGGGCACGTCGAAGCTGCCGCAGCTACGCGTCCAGTCGGCGGAGCCCGCCAGGTCGCGGATCAGCTTGATGCGCACCGGATCGGAGACCGCGGACAGCGCGGTGAGCACGGACACCTCCTTCGGATGCGTGTGCACCGGCGCCGCACGGTGACCAGCGCTCGCAGCCTCGTTCGCCATGCCCCTCCGTCCCAACGTCCGCCCGACGGGACACCCGCGGAGCGCCCCGGCCGGTTGCCGAGTGTTCGACGGATATCTTACAGTCCCAGTGTTCGCTTCCCGTTGAACACTCATCGAAGGGTGCGGTGATCCGTCATGCGCGCGGTCGAGTTCCAGGAGTACGGCGCCCCGGAGGTGCTGCAGCTCGTCCGGGCCGAGACCCCCGAGCCCGGACCCGGTCAGGTCACCATCGACGCCGCCTGCATCGGCGTGAACTTCGCCGACCTCAAGGCGCGCGCCGAGGGATACCGGGTGCAGTCACTGCCGTTCCGGCCCGGCCTGGAGGCGTCCGGCCGGATCCGGGCCGTCGGTGACGGCGTCCAGGGGCTGCGGCCCGGCCAAGAGGTCGCCGCGCTGGTCGACGGCGGAGCCTACGCGGAGGTGGTCCTCGCCGACGCCGTCACCGTCTTCCCGCTTCCCGAGGGCCTGGACCTGCGCACCGCCGCCACTGTGCCCACCGTCGTGCCGACCGCGTACGCGCTGCTGCACGAGGTCGGACGGCTGCGTGCCGGGGAGACCGTGCTGGTGCAGGGGGCGGCCGGCGGCATCGGCACGGTGGCCGGCCAACTGGCCCGGGCGGCCGGGGCCGGAGCGGTCTACGGCGTGGTGTCGTCCGCGTCGAAGGCCGGCCACGCGCTCAAGCACGGCTACGACGAGGTGTTCCTCGGCGACACCTTCGCCGAGGACGTCCGCCGCGCCACCGGCGGCAAGGGGGTCGACCTGGTGCTCGACCCGGTGGGCGGCGACACCCTGCGCCGCGGCCTCGACGCGCTGGCCGTGTTCGGACGCCTGGTGTCCTTCGGCAACGCGAGCGGCGCCGAGCCCTGGCACGTCGGGCAGCCCGAGTTGTACGCGCAGGGCCGTACGGTCGGCGGCTTCTCCGTCCTGGGGCTGGCCCAGTCCGCGCCCGAGGCGCTGCGCGCCCTCGCGGAGCGTGCTTTCGGCACGGTCGCCGACGGCGTCGTGAACCTTCCGGTCACCGCCGAGTTCCCGCTGGCGGATGCGGCCGAGGCGCACCGGCTGATGGGCGGGCGCACGTCGACGGGGAAGCTGCTGCTGCGGACGACGGACTGAGAGCAGCCGCGACGACCCCGGCCTGCGCAGAAGAAGACGGCGGCGGTTCCGAGAGCCCTGGCCGCGAGGTGACACACCCGCTCCAGGTCGCCTCGACGCGGGCGACCCCGAGTAACACCTCGCACATTTGTCCTGCTCTGTACCGGACATCCCCCGGCCGGAATTTCGCCAGTAGGGTGAGCGGGCGGTCGAGCGAAAGACCCACCGCCACCGGGGAGTTCCGGATGTGCCGCCCTTTCGTCCGCCGCTGTTCCGGAACTTCGGGCGGCCGGGCTGTCATCGCGCCGCCCTGTGCCATCAGGGGGGCAAGCCATGCGGGTGCTCGCGGGCAGGTACGAGCTGATCGAGGCGGTAGGACGCGGCGGGATGGGGGAGGTCTGGCGCGCCACCGACCGCGAGCTCGGCCGCACGGTCGCGGTGAAGGTGCTGCCGCCGGAACTCACCCGGCACGAGGAGTTCCGGGTCCGGTTCCGACGGGAGGCGCGCACCGTGGCCTCCCTCAACCACCGCAACGTCGCCGTGCTGCACGACGTGGGCGAGGACACCACCGACGGCGAGACCACCCCGTTCCTGGTCATGGAGTTCATCGAGGGGCGGACACTGACCGCCGGTCTGTCCGACGGCGCTTTCACGGTCGTCCGGGCGCTCGAGGTGGCCAGGGACATCGCCGACGCCCTCGCGCACAGCCACGCCCAGGGACTGATCCACCGCGACATCAAGCCGTCCAACGTCATGCTGACGTCCGAAGGCGGCATCAAGGTACTGGACTTCGGGATCGCGAAGGTCGTCGCGGAGACCACCACCCGCCTCACCGCGACGGGCATGACGGTGGGCACTCCCGCCTACCTCTCCCCCGAGCAGCTCACGGGCCGGCCGGTGGACGGCCGCTCCGACCAGTACTCCACGGGCTGCCTGCTCTACGAACTGCTCACCGGCCGCCCCCCGTTCCTCGGCGACTCCCCCTTCGCGGTCATGCATCAGCACATCAGCCAGGAACCGGTCGCGCCCTCCCGGCTGCGTCCGCAGATCCCGGTCGTGGTCGACGACCTCGTGCTGCGGACCCTGGCGAAGGACCGGGAGGAGCGGCCCGGCAGCGCGGCGGAGCTGCGGGACGCGTTGGCGGACACCCTCGTCGCGCTCAGCGCCCCGGCGGCCGCGCCGAAGCCGCGGACCGCCGCCCCCGCGCCCGGCGCGCCGCCCGCGCCCGGCGCGCCGCCCGCGCGCGCGAAGGCCGACAGCGGGACGGGCCCGGGGCACACGGCGCTGGCGCAGCAGGAGACCCGGACCGCGCTGACGCCGCCCAAGCCCGTCGTCCCGCCTCCCGGTGGGCCGGTCGACCCGGTCCTGCCCGGCGCGGCGGACGGCGCCCGGTCTGCGCACACCTCGCCGACGAACGACGGCCCGTCGTCCGCGTCCGGCGAGCGGCGGTTCAGCATCGCCGCCGGGAGGATCATCGCCCTGCTGGGCATCGTCGTCTCCGGCGTGGTGACCATCGGCTATCAGGACATGTACGCGGACTCGGCCGACGAGCGCGTCGGTGTGCTGGTGGTCGCCGTCGTGCTGGGGCTCGCCCTGTTCCGCTGGCTTCCCGTGACCTCGACCCTGCTGTGGTGGGGGGCCGGGGCCCTGGTCATGGCGAGCGTCGCGATCGGCGGCGGGGTCGACGACTACGGGTACACCTCGGTCACGGAGTCCGACTTCAGCACGCTCTACTACTACGACACCTCCTACGGCGGGTACTACGAACTGCCGGCCGACTCCTCGGGCTACCGGCTCTTCGAGGACGACTACAGCGGCGGATACGATCCCGCGCAGGCCGACGTCAGCCACGACTACACCGCGCACGACAACGTCGAGATCCTCTCCGTCCCGGCCCTCGTCCTCGCCACGCTGTGTCTCGTCCGCGCGTTGAGCCGCCGACGCCCCTCGCCCCTCGCGGCGGCCGCCGGCCTGACCCTGGGCGGCCTGGGGGTGGGCTGGCTCGCCATCGGTCCGGACGATCAGACCGGAGTGTTCACGGTGGCCTGGGCCGTGGTCGTCGTCGCCGGCGTCGTCCAGGAGATCCGGGCCCGCCGGAACGCCCCGCCGCGGGTCCGCCGCCGGCTGCGGTTCGTCACGGCCGAGTAGCGGCGCCCGCCCGCTGAGCGGAGTCCGGGAGACCGGGTTCCGCTCAGCCGCTCTCGCTCCGGAGGCGTCCGGCTCACGACGTCGGTGCCACCCGGCCGTCCGGGGCGAACTTCGCGATCGCCGGCGGGGTGACCGGGGTGAAGAAGTTGACGAGGTTGCCGTCGGGATCACGGAACAGCAGCGACCGGTTGCCCCAGGGCATGGTGGTGGGTTCGTTGACGAAGTCGGTCACGAAGCCGGTCAGATTCGCGTGCACGCGGTCCACGTCGTCGACCAGGAACTCGAGAATCACGCTGTGGTTGTCGGCGGGACGGGACGAGCCGGGCGCGAACAGCGGGACCGTGCGGGTGCCGGCGATGGCGAGGGTGGCGCTGGAGGTGCCGAGTTCGGCGAAGTCCTCGGTGAACCACGTCGCGGACAGCCCGGTGGCCCTCTCGTAGAACTCGACGAGGCGTGCGACGTCACCGGTGATGATCCGGATCGAGACGAAGTCCATGGTGTTCTCCCTGGTGGTGGGCCGTTGCGTCTCGCACGCTAGAACAGATACTGGACAGGATCGGTCCACTATCGGCGATAGGGTCGGAACATGTCCCGACCCACCGGCCGCGTCCTCACCCTTCTGGAACTGCTGCAGTCCGGGGGCACCCGGACCATGCGCGAACTCGCCGACCGGCTCGGCGTGGACGGGCGCACCGTGCGCCGGTACGTGGACCAGTTGATCGACCTCGACGTGCCCGTCGAGTCGGTGCGCGGCCGCTACGGCGGCTACCGCCTCGCCCCCGGCTACCGTCTGCCGCCGCTCATGCTCGGCGACGACGAGGCGATCGCCGTGCTGCTCGGTCTGGTCGCCGGCCGCCGGGCGGGGCTGACGACCGCGACGGCCACCGCGAGCGAGACCGCGGCGGCCAAGCTCCGGCGGGTGCTGCCCGAGCGGCTCGCCCGCAGGCTCGACACGGTCATGGAATCCCTCGCCTTCACGGAGCCCCCCGCCGAGTTCGCCACCCCTGACGCCGCGGTGCTGCTCACCGTCGCCGACGCGGTGCGTCACCGCCGGCCGGTCTCGATCAGGTACACCAACCGCGACGGCCGGACCGGCGACCGCACGCTGCACCCGTACGGCGTGGTGACCCATGAGGGCCGGTGGTACGTCATCGGCTCGGACCCCGGGATCGGCGAGGAACGGACCCTCCGGCTCGACCGCGTCGCCGACGCGAGGACCTTGCCCGGGTCGTTCGAGGCGCCCACCGGGCCGGATCCGGCGCAGCGGGTCCTGTCCGGGTTCGCCACGGCGGCGTACCGCCACGAGGTGACCCTGCGGATCCACGGGACGGTCGAGCAGATCCGCGCCCGGCTTCCCGCGAGCGTCGCCGAGGTGGAGGATCCCGGCCCCGCGGCGGGCGCGGATCCGGCGTCGGAGCGCTGGCTGCTCGTCGAAGTGCGGGCCGAGCGACTGGACTGGCTGCCTCCCGTGCTCGCCTCCCTCGACCGGCCGTTCAGCATCGAGCGCCCGGACGAACTGCGCGACCTCGTGATCGCGTTCGCGGACCGCCTCGCGTCCCGCGCCCGGGAGACGCCGCCGCGCTGACGTGCGCCGTAAGGTGGATGGCGCGGATTCGTCCGTTCGATCCCTTCAGCCCCGGTCCCGCCGGCCCCGCCCCAGTCCCGCTCCAGCCACTCCCGCTCCAGCCGAACCGGAACGTCCATGCACTCCTCGCCCGCCGACTCGGACGACGGCTCCGACGCCCTGTTCGGGCTCGACGCCCTCGGCCCCGGACCCGCCGCTGCGTGCACCGGCCGGCCGTCCTTCCGTGACTCCGACGCCGCGCGGCGACTGCTGCCCGTGCGGGAGATCCACGCCGAGCCCGCGGCCGCCGCCTCGCCGCGCGGACGCCAGATCATCGCCAGGTTCCCCGGGGCCCGGCTGGTCGAGGTCGAGTCCCACTGGGGCATCCCGGGGCTGCACGGCAACGAGGGCAACGTCGCGCGCTGGGTGCGCGTCAAGGGCGAGACGCTCGTCCTCGGGGAGCGGAAGTCGCCGCGGACGCGTCCCAACGGGCGGTCCGCCGACTGGATCGCACCGGGCGCCTCCAACGGCTGCGCGATGGCGTGCGCCTACTGCTACGTGCCGCGCCGCAAGGGGTACGCCAACCCGGTCACCGTCTTCACCAACATCGACCGGATCATCGGCCACATCGGCCGGCACATCGCCCGGCAGGGCCCCAAGCGCGAGCCGAACCAGTGCGACCCGCAGGCCTGGGTGTACGACATCGGCGAGAACGGCGACTGTTCGGTGGACGCCCTGATCTGCGACAACACCGCGGATCTCGTGCACGCGTTCCGGCAGTGGCCGACGGCGAAGGCGTCGTTCGCGACCAAATTCGTCAACCCGGACCTGCTGGCGCTGGATCCGCGCGGCCGGACCCGTGTCCGGTTCTCGGTGATGCCCCCGGAGGACTCCCGGCTGCTGGACGTGCGCACCTCACCGGTGGCCGAGCGGATCGCCGCCGCCGCGGACTTCCTGGACGCCGGGTACGAGGTGCACTTCAACCTCTCCCCGGTCGTCGTCCGCCCCGGCTGGGAGGAGGCCTGGACGGAACTGCTCGGGCATCTCGACGACGTCCTGCCCGACCGGGTGAAGCGGCAGGCGGCGGCCGAGGTGATCATGCTGACGCACAACCGGGAGCTGCACGAGGTCAACCTCGGCTGGCATCCCCGTGCGGAGGGCGCCCTGTGGCGCCCGGATCTGCAGGAGGACAAGCGCTCCGAGAACGGCGCGCTGAACGTCCGTTACGCGGGTCCCGTCAAGGGGCGGGCGGTGGACCGGCTGCGCGCGCTGATCGCCGCCCGGGCCCCCTGGCTGCGCGTGCGCTACGCGTTCTGACCCGAGTGGGGCGGCGCCTCGGCGAGCCGCCGCCCCACGATCACGTGCGCGGCCCCGGCGGCCGGACGTCAGGCGGCGACCGAGCTCGCCCAGTCGTTGTAGGCGCCCAGGTCGGAGCTGTAGGTGTTGGGGCTGATGGAGATCTGCCCGCCGTTGCCGCCCTCGTCCCGCGCGAGCCAACCCCACTGGCTCGACCCCTGGTTGTTGCGCCACGACGACGTCTGGTCGTTGAAGCCGTACTCGTTGAGGTTGTGCCAGTAGTAGTCGCTGAAGATCAACCGGCGCCCGCCGCCGTTGATGTCCTGGTACAGGCACAGCCGCGAGTGCGGTGGCCAGTAAGACTGAGCTGACTTTCTTCACTGTTCCCCCTTGCTCGGTCAAGGAGACATACGGACCCGTGTGGTTTTGGCGCGAAAGCCGCCGCGCCGCACACGCGGTCGCCGCTCGGGGCCGCACGGTCGCGCCCACGCGCACCGCGCCACCGCGTCACCGCGGCGGGCTCACCGGCGCCCGGGCCTTCAGCGCCTCCAACAGCAGTTCGATCGCGTCCTCGAAGGAACTGTGCCCCATCGCGGGCAGCTCCCGGCGCACGGCCGTCAGCGCGGGATACGACGCGGGGTCGAGCCCCTGGTAGGCCTCGCTCCACGCCCGGTCGTCGCTCTCGCGCTGCTCCCGCGGGAGCGCCTGGCACGCGGCGTCCATGGCGGCGTGGCCGAGCACGGTGTCGATGAACGTCAGATACAGGCGTGTCGCGTCGCCCGGTCCGAACCCCGCGGCGAGCAGGAGCCCGATCCCCGTCTCCACGGCCCGGATCTCGTTCGGCCGCCGGGTCACCCGGTGCGAGGCGAAGGCGGCCGCGCGCGGGTGTGCGAGGTATCCGGCACGGACCCGCCGGGCCATCTCGCGCAGCGCGGCGACCCAGTCGTCCCCGGGGGCGAAGCCCTTCATGGCATCGCCGATGATGCGGTCGGCGATGGCGAGCACCAGGTCGTCGGCGCCGCGGAAATAGCGGTAGAGGGCGCTGGGGTCGCAGCCGAGGGCGGTGCCGAGCCGGCGCACGCTGAGCGCTTCCGGGCCGTGCTCGCCGATCAGCCGCAGGGCGGTGTCCACGATCAGCTCCTCCGACAGCAGCACCCCCGAGCGCGTGGGACGACGGCGGCTGCGCTCCTGCGGCACACGGGTGGTCATGGCGGGTGCTCCTGTCGGTCGGGGCCGCGTAGCAGCAGTGAAGGGGGCCCGCACCCTTATGTCAACAGGATTGACGCAAGACTCGCGCCCGGTGTTCCATCACATCCCGCGCGGCTCTTCCCTCGCCCTCCCTCCCCGTGAGGAGCCCTTCATGCCCTCTCCGACTCCCCCGCCGTCCACACCGCCCGCTCCCCCGGCGACCGCCCCGTCCGGTGGACCGGGCGCCGGACTTCGCCGGTCCCTCGGCGTCGTCGACGGCGTCGCCATCGCGGCCTCCAGCACCGCCGCCACCACCAGCATCGCCATCGGCATGGGCACGGTCGCCACCGTCGTGGGCCTGCAGGCTCCGGCGCTGCTGCTCCTCGCCTTCCTGCCCGTGCTCGGCATCGCCACCGCCTACGCCCGCCTCAACCGCTCCGAGCCCAACTGCGGCAACGGCTACACCTGGGTCGGAAGGACCCTCGGCCCCTGGCCGGGATTCCTGACCGGCTGGGTCACCGTCGTCGGCTCGGTGATCTTCTGCGCCTACACCAGCGCGGTCATGGGCTCGGTCGTCCTGATCTTCGCCGAGAAGGCCGGTCTGCACACCGTGGCCGGCGTCGCCCTCGATCCGTCGTCCACCGGCGTCAGCACGGCCGTCGGCCTGGTGCTGCTGCTCGGCCTGACCGCGCTCGCCGTCACCGGGACCCGCGCCACCACCCGCTTCCAGTTCGCGCTGCTCGTCTTCGAGTACGCCGTGCTGCTGGGGTTCTGCGGCTGGGCCCTGGTCACCGGCGAACAGTCCTTCTCCCTCTCCTGGTTCAACCCCTTCGAGATCGCCGACGGCACGGCGTTCGCCCAGGGCATGGTCCTCGCGGTGTTCTTCTTCTGGGGCTGGGACGCGGCCTTCAGCGTCACCGAGGAGACCCGGAATCCGGGCGACGCGGCCCGCGGCGGTCTGATCGCCCTGTTCGCGATGCTCGGCCTGTTCCTCTTCGCCTCGGTCGCCTTCCAGCGCGAGATGAGCCTGACCGAACTCATCGAGAACGGTCCGCAGGCCCTGCCGTACCTCGCGCGGAAGCTGGCCGCCGAGCCCTGGGCCAGCCTGCCCGCGGTCGCCCTGATGTTCTCCGCGGCGGCCTCCGTGCAGTCCACGCTGATCCCCACGGCGCGCGGGCTCCTCGCGATGGGCCGGGACCGCACCATGGGCCCGGTATGGACCCGGGTGCACCCGCGCTACGGCACGCCCGCCGCCGGAACGGTCGTCGTGCTGGCCATAGCCTCCGCGATCGCCCTGCTGGCCGTCGCCATGCCGAGGCTGAGCGACATGCTGCTGGCCGCCGTCAACGCCATCGGTCTGCTGGTCGCCCTCTACTACGGGCTCACCGCGCTCGCGTGCGCCGTCCGCTTCCGCTCCTCCCGGCGCGAGGGGCCGCGGACCGCGGTGCTCGCCGTGGGAGTGCCCGCCGTGTCCGGTCTGGTGCTGCTGGGCCTCGGCGGCTATCTCGGCTACTCGTACCTGACCATGAGCGACCACTTCGCGCTCAGCCCCGACAACGGCTGGTTCATGTTCTCCCTGCCCTCGGTCATCGTCCTCGCCGGCCTCTGTATGGCCGCGGTCGCCAAATACGTCCGGCGTTCGCCGTACTTCACGACCGGACGCGGCACCGACGCCGAGGCCGTCGTCCTCCCCATGGACCGCACGGCCGTCTGACTCCCCATGCGTTCCCGGCCGTACGCTCCTCTCCCGCTCCGCCCTCATCCCTCCCTGGAGTCCACACCCATGTCGCAGTCCCCGGCCACGGGCCCCGCCGAACTCGTCCTCACCGGCGGGCCCGTCCACACCGTCGACCCCGCCCGCAGCCGCGCCACCGCCGTGGCCGTGCACGGCGGGCGGATCACGGCCGTCGGCCACGACGAGGTGCACGCGCTGATCGGTCCGCGCACCGACGTCGTCGACCTCACCGGCAGGCTGCTGCTGCCCGGCTTCCAGGACGCCCACGTCCACCCGCAGGGCGCGGGCCTGGAACTCGGCCTGTGCCACCTCGCCGACACCGTCGACCCCGCCGAGTACCTGCGTCGGATCGGGACCTACGCCGACGAGCACCCGGACGTCGAATGGATCACCGGCGGCGGCTGGTCCCTGGAGGCCTTCCCCGGCGGCGCACCCACCGCCGCGGCGCTCGACGCGGTCGTCCCCGACCGGCCGGTCTTCCTGCCCAACCGCGACCACCACGGCGCCTGGGTGAACACCCGCGCACTGGAGCGGGCCGGCATCGACGCCCGCACCCCCGATCCCGCCGACGGCCGCATCGAACGTGACGCGGACGGCAACCCGACCGGCATGCTCCAGGAGGGAGCCGTCCACCTCGTGGGCCGGCTGGTGCCCGAGCCCACCTCCGAGGAGCAGCTGACCGCTCTGCTGCGCGCCCAGGCCGTGCTGCACGCGCACGGAGTCACGGCCTGGCAGGACGCCATCGTCGGCGCCTACGCCAACATGACCGACCCCGCCCCCTCCTACCGCACGGCCCTGGACCGGGGACTGCTCACCGCCCGGGTGGTCGGCGCGCTGTGGTGGGACCGCGCACGCGGCGCCGAGCAGATCCCCGAACTCGTCGCACGGCGAGAGGAGTTGACCGTGGGCCGGTTCCGCGCCGGTGCGGTGAAGATCATGCAGGACGGCATCGCGGAGAACCACACCGCGGCCATGCTCGACCCGTATCTCACCGGTTGCGGCTGCGCCTCGGACACCAGCGGCATCAGCTTCGTCGACCCCGGCGAACTGAGGAAGTACGTCACCGAACTCGACGCGCTCGGCTTCCAGGTCCACTTCCACGCCCTCGGCGACCGCGCCGTGCGGGAGGCGCTCGACGCCGTCCAGGCCGCGCGGACCGCCAACGGGACCCTGGACACCCGGCATCACCTGGCGCACCTCCAGGTCGTCCACCCGCACGACGTGCCGCGGTTCCGGGCGCTCGGCGCGACCGCCAACCTCCAGATGCTGTGGGCCGCCCACGAACCGCAGATGGACGAACTCACCCTGCCGTTCCTCGGCCCCGAACGCGGCGCCCGGCAGTATCCCTTCGGCGACCTGCTGCGCGCGGGAGCGACGCTCGCCGCGGGCAGCGACTGGCCGGTGAGCAGCCCCGACCCGCTCCAGGCCATCCATGTCGCCGTCAACCGCAGGTCCTCCGACGCTCCGGAGGGCACTCCGCGGTTCCTGCCCGGCCAGCGGCTCGACCTCGGCGCCGCCCTCGCCGCGTACACGGCGGGCAGCGCCTACGTGAACCACCTCGACGACCTCACCGGCAGCATCACCGTCGGCAAGGCCGCCGACCTCGTCGTCCTCGACCGGGACCCGTTCACCGGGCCGCCCGAGGAGATCGCGGCGACGCGGGTCCTGCAGACCTTCGTGGAGGGCGCCCGCGTCCACGCGTCACCCGACGCCTGAGGGCGGCGACGACCCGGCGCGGCGGCTTCGCCGTGCCGGGTCGTTCACCCGTTCGCGTCGTGTCCGTCCCCCCTCGGTCACCCGTGTCCGTGCACCCGTGTCCGTGCACCGTGTGCGGTCATCCGTATTCCACGGCCGCGTCCAGCAGCCAGTTCGCCAGGTGGTCGGCGAAGGAGGAGCGCACCAATACCCAGAACCCCGCCCCCGGCCGGTCGCGGGCGACCAGGACGACCTGGGTGCGGGCCAGCGTCGTCTGGGCGCAGCGGCCGGGGCCGAAGGCACGCGGGTGCAGATCCAGCCGGCAGCCGTGGGCCAGCAGGTCGCGGGCGCGCGGTCCGCCGACCAGGACGGTGGTGCGCTGGGCGGACACGTCGGTGACGGAGAGGGGCGCGTCCCCGCCCGCCGAACGGATCCGGCCCTCCAGGTCCCGCCGGGCGCCCGGCCGGCCCACCACCAGCCACTCGTCGGGGCCGAGCCACACCGCGCGCAGATCCCCTCCGCGCACGACGGTGTCGGGCTCCAGGGGCAGGGGGAACCCCAGGGCGAGTCCGACGGCGTCCGCCGCCGGGCTCTTGGCGTCGAGGCGGACGTTCAGCTGGGCCAGGAAGGGGACTTCGGCGAGGCGGACCGCGCCCCCGCAGAAGCGCGTCGCGGCGGCGAGACGGTCGGCGGCATGCGCCAGAGGGCTGCGCGGCCGTGCGGTCGGAGCGGTGTCAGCCATCGCGGCGGCCCGCTTCCTCGCCCCGTGACGGGCGAGGAAACGGGCGCGGCCCCCGAGCGCCCCGACGACGGCCCGGACGTCGTGCGCGGCGTCCACGGCGTCCACGGCGTCCACGGCGATGGTCCGCGTACGGCGCGGCTCCCGACCACCGCGTTCCCTCACGCCATGGCGGTCGGCGGATCGGCGGGGCGGGCGCCGGGCCTCCGGGGGCACGGAGTTGCGTAAGGTGGGGCGCTCGGCGAACCGGCGAGGTCAGGCATGGAGATCACCGTCCAGTGGATACGGACGTCCTGGACGAAGGAGTCACGGGGAGGGGAGGCGGCGGCCCGCAGGAACGCGGCTCCGGTGGGGTTCGCTCTTCCGCGCCCCGAGGCGACTTCCGCGCATGTGGTGCGCATGCGGGAGCGTGACGGCTTCGCGCCGTACGACACCCAGGAGGACCTCCGCGCGGTCGACGTGCTGCTCCGCGAGACCGACGGACGGCTGCGGGTCCTCCCCCGCGTGTCACCCCTGTTCGGCCAGCCGCCCAGGCGACGACGGCCGCCGGCGGTACGGCTCGCCCCCGGCCAGTGGGTGCGGTGGCAGCTCAACTACCGCTTCAGCAGCGCGGCGGGGATACGGGGCTGGTCGTACTGGCTGGACACCTTCAACATCGCCTACGGTCCCGTCGACGCCGATGTGTTCCTGTCCACGCCCACCGTGTCCGTGGACGAGCAGGGGGCGGTCCGGTGATCCCGTGCGCGGGCGATCCGGCCCGGAGCGTCGGCTATTCGGACAGTTCCTCCACGGCCTCGCCGATCCCCGTCAGCAGCGGGGCATGGTCCGGCGAACCGGCCAGCCAGGGCAGGAGAAAGGTCCACAGCTGCGTCACGCGGTCCGCCGAGAGCCAGTCGCGATCGGTCGCCCCCAGCACCTCGAACCCCGCCGTCGCCGCCACGATCACGGTCGTCGCCGCGTCCACCGAGACGTCCTGAGCGAGCTCCCCCTCGCGCTGCGCCTGGACGATGAGGTCGTGCACCCACGTCCGCCACCACTGCAGCATCTGCGCCCCGTTCTTACGGGCCGGATCGCCGCTCAGCCGGAAGCCCGCCCTGATGACGGGATCGGTGACCATGGCCAGAAGCAGGCTGCACGCCGTGTTCACCAGGGACTGCAACAGCGTGTCGGCCGCGCCCCGACACCGTTCGGCCAGTTCCTCCACCGAGTCCGCCGCCGCCCTCTCCACCTCCCCGGCGAGATCGCTCTTGCTGGCGAAATGGAAGTGCAGGGCGCCGGTGCTCACTCCGGCCCGCTCGCTGATGCCGGGAAGGGAGGCCCGCGCATACCCCTCGGCGGCGAACAGCTCGGCAGCCGCCCGGACAAGAGAGTGACGTGTGCGCACCGCTCGCGCCTGCATGCCCATCAGGTCTCCCTCCCTCAGCCTGCACACGACGACGCGGGACCGGGCCCGCCAGCCCGGAACGTGGAGAGCATCCCACCGGCGATCTACAAGTAAACCGCGCGTTTGGTATTTTTATACAGGATGATGTCCCTTCGATCACCACTGGGGATCGAACTGCTGCACGGGCGCGGCCGGTTGGGCCGTCAGGCGATGCCGCCGTTCACAAAGACGACCTGCCCGTTGACCCAGCGCCCCGGGCCGGCCAGGAAGGCCACGGTCTCGGCGATGTCCTCGGGGGTGCCGAGGCGTTCGAGCGGGGGCTGCGCGGCGAGGCGGTCGATCGTCTCCTGGTCCTTGCCCTCGAGGAACAACGGGGTGGCGGTCGGACCGGGCGCGACGGCGTTGACGGTGACGTCCCGCCCGCGCAGCTCACGGGCCAGCACCAGCGTCATGGCCTCGACAGCTCCCTTGCTCGCCGCGTAGGGCGCGTACCCGGGAAAGGCCAGCCGGGTCACCGAGGTGGAGAACGTGACCACCGCTCCGCCGTCCCGGACGCGGCGCGCCGCCTCCCGGGCCACGACGAAGGCGCCCCGGACGTTGGTGCGCATCAGCCGGTCGAACGCGTCGAGATCGAACGCGGCGATCGGCCCCAGGGTCATCACCCCGGCCGTGTGGACCACCACGTCGATCCCGCCGAACGCGCCCTCCACCGCGGAGAAGGCGTCGGCCATGGCCCGCTCGTCCGCGACGTCGCCGGCGACCGCGACCGCCCTGCCGCCGGCCGCCTCGACGGCGGCCACGGCCTCCTGTGCCGCCGCCTTGTTGCCCGCGTAGTGCACGCCGACGGCCATCCCCTCGACTGCCAGCCGCCGGGCCACGGCCCGGCCGATCCCCCCGGAAGCGCCGGTGACGAGAGCGACGCGTGTGGTCTCGGACATGATGTGCCTCCAGCTCACTTATGAACGATGAGTCCATATAACCACGTGGTGAACGCTCCGTCCATATGTCAGGCTGTGGCTCGTCGGACGATGCGGACGATGCCCGGGAGGTCGGCGCAATGCAGGAACGGTCGGAACGCGAAGGCGCGCCCAGGCCACGGCGCGGTCGGGGCCGCCGTCCCGCCGCCGAGGTGCGTGCGGACGTCCTCGACGCGGCCGGCGGCCTCCTCCTCGACCAGGGCATGGGCGCGTTCACCATCGAGGCCGTGGCCGAGCGGGCGGGGGTCAGCAAGACGACGCTCTACAAATGGTGGCCCTCCAAGGGCGCGCTCGCCCTCGACGGCTACTTCCACGCCGTGGAGTCCGTGCTGGCCTTCCCGGAGAGCGACGACGTCGAGGCCGACCTCGCGGCGCAGCTCCGCGCCTTCGTACGGATGCTCACCGGGACGCCCGCCGGGCGGGTGATCGCCGAGCTCATCGGCCAGGCGCAGACCGACCCCGAGCTCTCCGCCGCCCTGCTGGAACGCTACGCGGACCCGCGGCGGGACCTGGCGGTCCGGCGGATGCGGCGGGCACAGGCGGACGGTCAGCTGCGCCCCGACGTCGATCCCGAGGTCCTGGTGGACCAGCTCTGGGGCGCCTGCTACCACCGCCTGCTGATGCCCAGCCTGCCCGTGACCGAGGAGTTCGCGACGAGCCTGATCGCCAACCTGATGCGCGGCGTCCGCGCCTGACGAGCCGGGAGCGCCGCCGGCGCGCCGCCGGCTCCGGACGCGGCGCCCCCGCTTCCTCCCGCTTCCCGTTCTCCCGCAACACGTTGGCTCCCGGCTCTGGCCCCGGTGACCTACTGGACGGTATACAAGCCCAGTCGAACGCAATGCCGACCGCACGGAACGGCGTCGTCGACGGGGCGTGGGCTCAAGGGGGAGGAACTCGATGCAGCGCGACGTTCGCACGGGAGGACCGGCCGGTCGCCGCCGAAAGGGCGTCACCTTGTACGCCGCACTGGGGAGTTGCGCCCTGGTCGCCGCCTCCGCGGCGCCGGCCGCGGCGCACGGCGGAGGCGGGGGCCATGAAGGCGACCGGTACGTGGCGCTCGGCGACTCCTACACCTCCGGCCCCCTCATCCCGCGCCAGGTGGACGCCAACTGCGCACGCTCCGACCACAATTACCCGTCGATCGTCGCCGGGCGGCTTCGGGCGACCTCGTTCAAGGACGTCAGTTGCAGCGGGGCGACGACCGAGCACATGTGGAAGCCACAGGGGACCAACGGCCCCCAACTCGACGCGGTGGGCCGGAACAGCGACATCGTCACCGTCCAGATCGGCGGCAACGACATGGGCTTCGGCTCCATCATCGGCACCTGCGCCCAGCTGTACGCGCAGGACCCGACCGGCAACCCGTGCCAGCGCCACTACGGCGCCTCGGGTGTCGACCAGCTCACCATCGCGATAGCCAGGACCGGCCCCAAGGTCGCCCGGGTGCTCCAGGCCGTGCACGACCGGGCCCCGCACGCCCGGATCGTCGTCGTCGGCTACCCGGATCTGCTGCCCGACGACGGCAGCGGCTGCGCTCCCTCCGTGCCGTTCGCGACGCGGGACTTCCCCTACCTGCGCGACACCGGGAAGCGGCTCAACCTGATGCTCCGGCTGGTGGCTCGCTGGAACCACGCCGAGTACGTCGACACCTACGGTCCGACCATCGGCCACGACATGTGCAAGTCCCCGGCCGACCGGTGGATCGAGCCGTTGCAGCCGGCGTCCCCCGCGGCTCCCGCGCATCCCAACGCCAAGGGTGAGGCAGCCATGGCGGGGGCCGTGTGGCAGCGCCTGACCCACGGGCGGGGCCGCTGACCGACGCGCGACCGGACGGGGACGGCGGTCTGCGGACGGCGGAGCCGATGGCAGCCGCCGTCCGGCCACCACGGTCCGGCCGGCCGGGGCCGCACCGTGGTGGCCCCGGCTCGCGCGATCGGCTCACACGTCGGAGTCGATGCCGGTGACCACCGCCGGTCCGAGCGGCGCGCTGGTGTCGTCGAGCCCCGCGGCGTGCAGGGCGGAGTCCGCGAGCCTGCGGGCGTCCTCCTCAGCGTGCGGGCCGCTGTCCGCTTCGACGGCGAGCCGGATGGTGAACGTGTCGTCCTCGTTCACGGTGAGCGGGTCGAGGTCCTGCGCGTTGCCCATCCGGGTGTGATGCGGATCGGCCGGACGCAGGGCCCGGCTCAGCCGCGTGCGCGTCTCGTCCTCGACCCCTGCGGTGAACGTGCCCGGCACGGTGATCACGTACGTCGTCATGGTGTTCTGTCCCTTTCCTCGGGTCCTCGGCTCCTCGCGTTCCCTCCCGCATACCCCGCAGCGGCGCGGTCGATCTCCGCTCTCCCCGGATGGGCGACACCGGCTTGCCTCCCGAGCCCCTCGGGACGGACCGGGCGCGGCCGGAGCCTCCGGCCTGCTCCGGTCTCTGCTCCTGCTCCTGCTCCTGTTCCTGTTTCCCCTCCTGTTTCTGCTCCCGTTCTCGTGCCACCTGCACGCTTGCGCGGCGCGGTGCGCGGGTGACGCCGTCCCGCACCTTGCCGAGGAGCGGAGCGACGCGGGCCCCGCCTGCGTGATCACCCGACCCGCGCGACACTGAAAGCCGCGGATGATCCTCGGTGGCGCGCGGAGAGGAGCGCTGATGCCCAAGCGGCCGTCGCTCGCCGAATCGGTCCGGGCCGGCCGGCGTGCGACGCGTGTCACGGCCGCCGCGGCGGTCGGGTTCTATCCGGCGGCCTATCTCCTCGATCGGCCCGTGACAGCGGTCTACGCCCTGTTCACACCCATCGCGTTGGGCGTCCTCTCGCCGGTGCCCGGGTCCGGTCGCCGACGTGCCGCGACCGTCCTGCGCGCCTTGCCGGCCGCTGCCGTCCTCACCGCCGCCGGCACGGCCCTCGCCGTGCAGACCTGGTCGGCCGTGGCGGGCATGCTGATCGTCGCGTTCGTGCTGATGTTCGGCTCGGTGTGCGGCCCGCGTCTGGCCGGCACCGCGCCCGGGCTACAGCTGTTCTACATCCTCGCCTGCTTCCCGCCCTTCGCCCCGGAGACACTGCCCCAGCGCTTGACCGGGGTCGCCATCGGCGGGGCGTCGCTCGTCCTGTGCGAGGTGGTGGTGCTCCCGGATCCGCCGGATCCTGCGTACCGCGAGCGGATCGCCGACACGCTGGACCTCGCGGCCCACGCCACCCGCTCCCTGATCCACACCACAGGACCGGAGCCGGGTCTGGCCGGACGGCTGCGGTCGGCCGGCCGGGGCCTGCGCTTCTCCCAGCAGCCTGCCGGCGCCCGCCCGACCGGAGCCGGAAGGGCGGACCGCGCCTTCGCCCAGGCGGGTTCGGCGACCCGACGTCTGGTCGACCAACTGGCCGCCCTCGTCGACATGCACTCCACGCCCTTGGACACGGCCTCGCAGAACCTGCTCAACGGCATCGCGGCGGCCTGCGCCGGGACGGCCGGCGCGCTGCGCCGGTCGCGCCCCGCGGTGGGGCCCGAGCTGATCGAGGAGATGATCGCCCAGTTCGTGGCCGCCCGCGACGGCGACCCCGGCGGGCGCGTCCCCCGCCCGCACCCGGTGCTGGTGCGGCAGTCGACGGTGCTGACGATCGCGGTCTCCGCCGTGACGGTGCGCACGGCCGCCGCCTTGGCACTGAACGGCCGCCGGCCGCTGCACGGTCTGCCACGGGAGCAGTTCTGGTACGCGCGGATGCCGACGCTCCGGCTGTTCGCCATCCGCCTGACGGGCAATCTGACGCGGCGGTCCGTCGTCTTCCAGAACGCGCTGCGCAGCGCGTTGGGTCTCGCGCTGGCCCGTCTGGTGGCGGGTTCGCTCGACCTGTCGCACGGCTTCTGGGTGCTGCTGACCGTGCTGACCCTGGGCCGGACCACGGCGGGCGCCACCTGGTCCGCCGTCCGCGCGGCCGTCGTGGGCACCCTGGCCGGCGCGCTGGCCGCCGGGCTGCTCCTCATCGGGGCGGGCGACGCCACCGAGGTGTACGCCTTCCTGCTCGTACCGATGATGCTGATCGCCTTCGCTGTGGGGCCCCTGGAGGGCCCGTCCTGGGCGCAGGGACTGTTCACCCTGGTCGTCTCCACGGCGTTCGCGCAGATCGAACCCGTGACGTGGCGGCTCGCGGAGATGCGGGTCGTGGACGTGCTGACCGGGAGTGCGGTCGGGCTGCTGTGCGGTGTGCTCGCGTGGCCGTTCGGGGCCCGCGCCGAGACGCGGCGCAGCATGACGGCCCTGCTGCGGTCCGCCGCTCCCGTGGTGCGGGCCACCGCCGCCGCGGCGACGGACGACGGGGGCGGTGGCGAGGGGACGGCGGGCCGCGGCGACGCCGACCAGCGGGCCGTCCGGCTGACCCTGCACCGGCTCCGGATCGCGGAGGGCTCGTACGCGCAGTACCGCACCGAACCCGCCACCGGTGCCCCCGAGCCCGAGACCGACTACCTCGCCGCGCTCAACTTCGGCTCCCGTGTCCTGGTCGGCGCCTACTGGCTGCCCCGGACGGAGCGTCCGCGCGAGCTGCCTCCCGCCGCCCGGCACTGGGCCCGGCGTGTCGGAGAGGAGGCGGAGACGGCCATCGTCCGGGCGGCCGACTTCCCTCCGGGCGGCATCCATGTCCGGCTGCCCCCGCCGCCCGCACTGCCCTCCGAGGTACCGCCGCGGGTGCTCTCCCTGCTGACCGACATCGAGGTCTGGATCGACGCGCTCGCGGCGGACCTCAACGCCAGCAACACCAGCACCAACACCAACCGGCGGACGGCCCGGTCGGCCGCCTCCTGAAGGGCCATTTGCGCCGGGACGTTCCTCGACGGAGGGTCGGTCGTGAACCCGCCCCGCCCTACTCCACGAGGGTCGCGACGGCGGGCCCGTCGGGACGGACGGTGATGCCGTACGCCGCCTTGGCCGGAGTCTCGGAGAAGGTCAAGGTGTGGACCGGCAGCAGGTGTTCGAGCAGGACGGTCGACTCACGCAGCGCGAACTGCACCCCGAGGCAGGCCCGGGGGCCGATGCCGAAGGGGAAGTAGGCGCCCGGGTGCGTGGGCCGACCGCCCGGCGTGACGAACCGTCGGGGGTCGAACCGCTCGGGCTCCGGCCACAGTTCGGGATCGCGGTGCGTGAGGTAAGGGCAGACGAGGAGGTCGGTGCCCGCCTCGACGGTGTGGCCGGCGAGGAGGCCGTCCTCGGCGGCGTGGCGGGGCAGGATCCACGCGGACGGGTAGAGCCGGAGCGTCTCGTGGACCAGCGCCTGGAGGGCCTGGCGGCGCTGCGGCGAGCCCTCGTCACCGGCGGCGAGCGCCTGTCCGCGAGCGTCGGGGTAGCGGTCGAGGAGCAGGTACAGCCAGGTCAGGGTGGTCGCTGTGGTCTCGTGCCCGGCCGCCAGCAGCGTGACCAGCTCGTCGCGGATCAACTGGTCGGTGTACTCGGGATGTTCGGCGCCGGCGTCGGTCAGGACACGCAGGAGGCCCGGGCCTTCCGGGCCGGGTGCCCCGTTTCGGGCGGCCTCGATGGCGTGCCCGGCGACCGCGTCGATCCGCGCGAGATCGCCGGCGACGGCGTCCCGGGCGGCGGAGACGTCGGCGGGCAGCGTCGGGAGGGCGGTCGCCACGGCCGCCACGGCGTCCAGTTCGCGCTCGGTCGCGTCGTCGAGGGCGTGCCCGGTGAGAGAGCGCCAGATGGCGTCCAGGGCGAAGCGGCGCATCTCCCGTCCGACATCGAGGCTCTGCCCGGTCCGGGCGTACCCGGCCCAGCGCTCGGCGGTGGTCCGGGCGGCTGCGGTGATCCGCTGCTCGTAGCGGCGCATCCCGATGCCGGTGAACTGGGACTGGAGCAGGCGGCGTTGACGCTTCCACGCCGTACCGGTGGCGGCGAGGACACCGTCGCCGACCAGCAGACGGGCGCGGTGGGAGCGTTTGACGTAGCGCTCCGGGTACCGGGCGAGGACGTGCTGGACCGCCGAGGGGGCGGTGACGAGCACGGTGGGAGACGGCCCGAGCCGGAACGCGGCGACACCGCCGCACCGCTCACGCACCTGGGCCAGCAGCTCGACCAGCTCGCCTTTCCCCGAGCGCCACCGCTCCACGAGTCCGGGCTCGGCCTCGGGGATCCGCCGACCGGGTCCGGCATCGAGCGAGAGTGAGCCGTGAACGGCTTCGGAGTCCATGATTCTTCTCCTGGTCGACCGCGGTGCCGGGGTGCGACGAAGCGTCTGCGCTGTGCGGACTGTACGGGATCGGGCGCCGTCGGTGACAGCGCGCCGGAGCCGCCCGGAGACCGCCGCGCGTGGCCCGTCCGTCCCCGGCGCACGGTGGTGTCGGGACGGCTCCGGGGTCTCGGCGTGAGGCATCACCTGGCGGCCCACCCGATCGGCGGACAGGCCGGACGGGACGGGCGGACGGTCCGGACCGGCCGGGCGGGACGGTCACGGTGAACAGGGGCGCGGCTCCGCTCGTACGCACAACGGAAGGCCCACCGGGCCCCCTTCACCGGCTCCGCCTAGGATGATCCCGATGACGAGTCACGAGCAGCAGCACCGTGCGCGACCGCCCGTGTGGCGGTGGCGGGCGCTGCTCGTGCTCGGACTCCTCGCGGGGCTCCTGGCCATGCACGCCCTGGCCCCCGGCGGCGGCGCCGTCCACGAACAGGCCGGGCCGGGGCACATGACGGCCGTCTCGGTCAGCGCACACGACGACTGCGCGGGGAGCGGCGGAGGCTGCGGTGGCGGACACCTCCACCACGCCGACCCCACCTGCGTGGCCGCCTCGGTGAGCGGAGCGCCGGTTCTGCCCGCGCTCGTTCCCGACCCGGTGACGGCCTCGGTGCGCGCCGACGCCGTCCGCCCGTACGCGGCCGACGCCCCGGACAGCGCACGCGCGCCACCCTCCCTGGCGGAACTCCAACTCCTGCGGATCTAGACACCGCGCGGCACCCCGTCTCCACCACGGCGACGCGGTGCGCCCCGACACGTCCAGATCCCTTGTCGCACAGCACAGCAGGAGATTCCGCATGCGCAACACCCGTACCCTGACCCGCCGCGCCGTTCTCGCGGCCGCCTCCGTGACCGCCGCGCTCGTCCTCGCCGCCTGCGGCGGTGACGGCGGCGGCGCCGGGCACGCGGGCGGTCACCGCTCCGCGTCGTCGTCGACGAGCGCCGACGCCACGGCCGGAGCGCACAACGCCCAGGACGTGTCCTTCGCGCAGGGCATGATCCCCCACCACCTGCAGGCCCTCGACATGGCGGAACTCGCCGCCGACCGCGCCTCGTCCGCCGAGGTCAAGGACCTCGCCTCGCGCATCGAGAAGGCACAGGCGCCGGAGATCAGGACCCTCGGCGGCTGGCTGACGTCCTGGGGTGAGGACGTCCCGACGTCGTCCGGCAGCACGGCGGGATCCATGCCCGGCATGGACCACTCGGCCGGGTCCGGGATGCCCGGCATGCCCGGCATGATGGACGGCTCGGACATGGACGCCCTGGAGAAGGCGTCCGGCACGAAGTTCGACACCCTGTTCCTGACCATGATGATCGACCACCACGAGGGCGCCGTGGCCATGGCCACCACCGAGAGGAGCAAGGGCGCGTACGGCCCCGCGACCTCCCTGGCCGACGACATCGTCACCGCGCAGACGGCCGAGATCGCCAGGATGGACAAGCTCGTCGGCGGCAGCTGACGAACGGGCGGAGGGGGCCGGGTCACGATCGGCCCCCTCCGCCCGAACCGCGCCGTCGGGCGCCGCCATGGGATCGTCCCGTCGTCCGACCTCGCGCCGGGCCCCCTCGGGGCCCGGCCGGGAAACACCCTGCAGTCCCGTGGGCGGAGAGATCATCATGTGAGGATGGCTCAGAACCCCTCCCCCGCGGCTCCGACCGCGGTACGCCTCCCCCGGTACACGCGGGCGGAGCAGGACGAGATCCTCGGCGGCGGCGACGACCCCTTCGGTGTCGCCTCGACCGGTCTGAGCTGGTTGCCCAAGGAAGAGCACTTCGGGGTGCGCCACGGCGACCGGCTGGTGGCGCACGCCGGCCTGCGACGGCTGTCCGTCGCGGTCGGCGAGACCGGGACGGAGGTCGTGGGCGTCGGCGGAGTGGCCGTCGCACCCGACGTGCGGGGCCGGGGACTGGCCCGGCTCGTGATCTCGGCGGCGCTCGAACACGCCCGCACCATGGGCCCTCGGCACGCCCTCCTGTTCTGCAGGCCCCCGCTCGTGCCGCTGTACCGGCACCTCGGGTGGCGTCCGCTCGACGAGGAAGTGATCGTCGAGCAACCCCGATCCCGCCTGGTCACCATGCCGTTGCGCACCATGGTGACGCCCCCGCGCGACAACGCCCCCTGGCCTGCGGGGCCGGTACGCCTGTTCTCCCTCCCGATGTGACGCCCTACGGACGCCGGCCCCGGACGGCCCAGGCGCGCGCGGTGAGCGTGATCGACCCGTCGGGCCGTGTGGGCACGGCCGCGCGCAGGGTCTCGCGCAGGCGTTCCCGGGCCGCCGGGGCGAGGGCGGCGACGTAGTCGGGGGCGGGACCCTGGCCGCCCAGGAACGGCTCCCACAGGTCCGCGAAGTCGGCGAAGGCGGTGGGCACGTCGATCGGGGCCACCTCCACCTCGTCGAGTCCCGCCCGCGTCCACAGCGTTCGCAGTGGTCCCGGCCGGCAGAGCGGGAATCTGCGCCCCTCGTCCCGCGCGGCGGCGGAGGGGTCCGACGAGAGCGCGGCGTCCCAGAAGCGCCGCAGGAACCGCATTCCCCCGGCGTAGTCCCACACGTACGCCGCGACCAGTCCGCCCGGCCCGACCACCCGTTCGGCCTCGGCCACCGCCGCGTCCGGCGCGGGCAGGAAGTTGAGCGCGAGTCCGCTGACCGCCACGTCGCACCCCCGGTCCCGCAGCGGCAGCGACAAGGCGTCGCCCCGCACCCAGCACACCGGCCCGGCAACGGTGTCACGGGCCGAGGCCACGAACCCCGCCGACCGGTCCAGCGCGACCACGGCCGAGGGCCGGCACCGGGCGACCGCCGCCGCCGTCAGGGCTCCCGTCCCGCATCCGACGTCCAGCCAGCGCAGACCGTCGGCGCAGCCGAGCCAGGCCACGAATCCCTCCGCGACCGGACGGCTCCACCGGCCCATGTACCGCTCGTAGGCGTCCCCGGCCGCCCACATGTCCCGTCGCTCCCGCATGTCACCACGATCCCCCACCGGATCCGCGGCGGCGACGGACACGGAGCCGCGGGCACGGAGCGGTCGGGTGACCGGTTCCGGGGTGGCGGTCCCGGGCGGAGGCGTCCGCCCGCCTCAGTAGAGGGCGATCGGGCCGCTGCGGTCGATCAGGCGTCCCGAGCCGGCGCCGGGCGCCTCGGTCGCGAGACGGACGATCGCGTCGGTGCCCTCGGTGACGGACTGGGGGCCGCTGTGGCCGTTGAGATCGGTGGCCGTGTAGCCGGGATCGGCGGCGTTGACGCGGATGTCCTTCAGGCCCTTGGCGTACTGGGTGGTCAACATGGTGAGGGCCGCCTTGGACGCGGCGTAGAGCGGGGCGACGGCGGAGGACTCGGCCCGCGACGGGTCGTGCGTGAGGGCGAGCGACCCCATGCCGCTGCTGACGTTGACGACGACCGGGTCGGACGACCGGCGCAGCAGCGGAAGGAAGGCGGTGGTCGTGCGGACCACGCCGAAGAGATTGACGTCGAAGACGCCCAGAGCGTCCGCGCCGGTCAGTCCGCCGGGATCGCCGTGCGGGCCGTGCACGCCGGCGTTGTTGATCAGGACGTCCAGCACGCCCTCGTGTGCGGCGACGTCGGCCGCCGCGGCGGCGACGGAGGCGTCGTCGGTGACGTCGATGCGGACGTATCGCGCGCCCAGAGCGGCCGCGGCCGCGGCGCCCCGCTCCGGGTCACGGGCTCCCATGATCACGGTGTGGCCGAGTCCGATGAGGCGGCGGGCGGTCTCGTGGCCGAGGCCCTTGTTGGCTCCGGTGATGAACGTGGTGGTCATGCCCCGATCGTGCCCACCGAGGCGGCCCCCGGCCAGGGACGCTTCGACCGTAGGAACGGCAGTACCACCCTCACCACGATCACGTGCGGGGCATTCGGGGCGGCGGTCGGGCAGGATGGGTGTCATGGCGACGGGAGCGGGAGCTGGACTGGGGGCGACGATCCGCGCCTGGCGGGAGCGGCTGCCGCCGTCGGCCGTGGGGCTGCCGTCGTCCCGGACCCGCCGGGCGGCCGGGCTGCGCCGCGAGGAACTCGCCGAACGCGCCGGTGTGTCGGTCGACTACGTCGTGCGCCTGGAACAGGGACGGTCCACGGCCCCGTCGGCCCAGGTCGTCGCCTCCCTCGCCCGCGCCCTGCGGCTGTCCGTGCCCGAGCGGGACCACCTGTACCGCATGGCCGGGCTGGTGTCTCCCCGGGACGAGCCGATCCCCGACGGCATTCCGCCGGGCGTGCGGCGCGTGCTGAACCGGCTCGGAGACGTCGCGGTCGCCGTGTTCGCCGCGGACTGGCGGATGATCTGGTGGAACCCCGGGTGGGCGGCGCTGCTCGGTGACCCGGCCGCCACGCCGCCGGAACGGCGCAACTTCGCCCGCGAGCGGTTCCCGGTCGGTCCGGACGCGGTGCGCATCGCCGCCTGGCCGGTCGTCGTGCGCGACAGCGCCGACTCGGACCTCGCCATCGTGTCCGACCTGCGGCGCGCCACCGGTCGCTTCCCCGACGACGCGCGCCTGGCCGAGCTGGTCCGCGTCCTCACCGTGGGCAACCCGACATTCGCGCGGCTGTGGGCCGGCGGCGCGGTCGGGGCGCACCGCGAGGACCGCAAGACGGTCGAGCATCCCGAGGCCGGTCCCGTCGAAGTGGACTGCGACGTCCTGACCGACGGCGAGTCGGACCTCAAGATCGTGATCCTGAGCGCGGCGCCCGGCAGCGCGGATGCGGCCGGGTTGCGTCGCGCGATGGCCGCCGACGCCACCGACAGCTCACCCGCACGCGCCCTCTGACCCCGGGACGGTCCGCGTGCCGCCCGGGACGGCCCGGTCGCACGTCCGCCGGCCGTACGCGGAGCGATCCGCGAACGGCCGGCGGGACAGGCCGGGCGTACGGTCAGCGCGCGGCGAGGAGTTCGAGGGTGTCGATCACACGGTGGGAGAAGCCCCACTCGTTGTCGTACCAGGCGACCACCTTGACGTGGCGGCCGTCGACGCGGGTGAGGGCCGAGTCGAAGATCGACGAGGCCGGGTTGCCGACGATGTCGGACGACACGAGCGCGTCCTCGGAGTACTCGAGGACACCGGCGAGCGGGCCCTCGGCGGCGGTGCGGTACGCCGCCAGCACGTCCTCGCGCGTCACGTCGCGGGCGACGGTCGTGTTGAGCTCGACGATCGAACCCACCGGGACGGGGACGCGGATCGAGTCGCCGGCCAGCTTGCCGTCGAGGTTCGGCAGCACGAGGCCGATCGCCTTGGCGGCGCCGGTCGTGGTCGGCACGATGTTGACGCCGGCGGCACGGGCGCGGCGCGCGTCACGGTGCGGGCCGTCCTGGAGGTTCTGCTCCTGCGTGTAGGCGTGCACCGTCGTCATGAAGCCGTGCTCGATGCCCGCGAGGTCGTCCAGTACGGCGGCCAGCGGGGCGAGCGCGTTGGTCGTGCACGAGGCGTTCGAGACGATCGTGTGCAGCTCCGGGTCGTACGCGTCGGTGTTGACGCCGTACGCGAGCGTGACGTCCGCGCCGTCCGAGGGTGCGCTGACCAGGACCTTCTTGGCGCCCGCGTCGAGGTGGGCACGGGCGTCCTTGGCCGCGGTGAAGCGGCCGGTCGACTCCAGCACGATGTCGACGTCGAGCTCGGCCCACGGCAGTCGCGCCGGCTCGCGCTCGGCCAGCACCTTGATGCGACGGCCGTCGACGACCAGGACGTCGCCGTCGACCTCGACCGGGCGGCCCAGCCGGCCGGCCGTCGAGTCGAAAGCGAGCAGTCGCGCGAGCGTGGCGGGTTCCGTGAGGTCGTTGACGGCGACGATCTCGAGGTCGCTGTCGCGCTGGAGGAGTGCGCGCAGCACGTTGCGTCCGATGCGGCCGAATCCATTGACGGCGATGCGAGTCATGAGTGATGTCCCTTCGGTTCGCCCTCAGCCTCGCGCACGGCGGCCGTCCACGACGTGGGCGTGAGCGCCATGGTTCGAAAGGATCTCGCCATCGCCCTGGCGGGTGCACCTGGCCCCGGCCCGGGCGTGCCCCGGCCGCCGGGCGGGCCGGCTACTCGCCTTTGGCGAAGGTGCGCCGGTACTCGCTCGGGGTGGTGCCGAGGATCTGCTGGAAGTGCGTCCGCAGGTTCGCGCCCGTGCCGAGTCCGACGTCATTGGCGATCTGCTCGACGCTGCGCTCCGAGCGTTCGAGGAGCTCACGGGCCATGTCGATGCGGGCACGCATGACCCACTGCATGGGCGTGTACCCCGTGTCCTCGACGAAGCGCCGCGAGAAGGTCCGCTCCGAGACGGCGGCGTGCCGGGCCAGGGTGTCGAGGGTGAGCGGTTCGCCGAGCCGGTGCAGCGCCCACTCCCGGGTGGCGGCGAAGCGCTCGCCCAGCGGCTCCGGCACGCTGCGCGGCACGTACTGCGCCTGGCCTCCGCTGCGGTAGGGCGCGGCGACCAGTCGCCTGGCCGCGTGGTTCGAGGCGGCCACCCCGAGGTCGCGCCGCAGGATGTGCAGGCACAGGTCGATCCCGGAGGCGGCGCCCGCCGACGTGAGCACGCTGCCCTCGTCGACGAACAGGACGTTCTCGTCGACCTGGACGAGCGGATGCTTCGCCGCCAGTGCCCGGGTGTAGTGCCAGTGGGTCGTGGCGCGTCTGCCGTCGAGCAGGCCGGTGGCGGCGAGCGCGAAGGCCCCCGTGGAGATGGCGGCGAGCCGAGCGCCCCGGTCATGGGCGGCCAGCAGCGCGCGCAGGACCGCCTCCGGCGGGTCGTCGAGGTCCGGGAATCGGTAGCCGGGAAGGAAGACGACGTCGGCCCAGTCGAGCGCGTCCAGGCCGTGGGCCACGTGATACGACAGCCCGTCCCCGCCGGTCACCAGCCCGGGCGCGGCACCGCACACCCGTACCTCGTACGGCATGCTCGCGCGGGTCGTGAACACCTGCGCGGGAATGCCGACGTCGAGCGGCTTGGCGCCTTCGAGCACCAGGACGGCGACGCGTTGCAGACGGGAGGACGACACCCGGAACAGGGTACGGGGGCGAACGCCGAGGGTTCGGCGAAGGGTCCGTGCGCGCCGCGGTGCGCGGCTCCGGAGATCAGGCTCCCACCTGCGCGCGGATCAACTGCTGCCTCGTTTTCGGGTGCTGCCCGAGGCTTGATGGACGGCTGGGTCCGCGGTGTGTGGCGACGAAGGGGTGAGGAGACGGAACCGTGCGGGGTGGATGAGCCGCCCCACGCCCGCTCCCACCGCGTACCAGAGCAGGTCGGGTGCGTTGAAGGTGGAACCGAACACGAGGTGGGCGAGCGTGCTGTGCCGGGAGAGTTCGGTCGGGACCTGGCTGAGCTGGAGGAACTCGACGGCCCAACTGGCAGCCAGCGCGCCGCCGGCAGCGGCGGTTGGTGTGGCCCTCGGCGCCGCCACAGCGAACAGGGTGACGAGCAGGAGGGTGTACAGCGCGTCCCCGCCGTACTTGGCGACGTCGCCCGTGGCCACGGCCCTGAGTCCCAACCCCGCGCCGACGGTCGACACCGCGGCCCCGGCCGCCGCCAGTCGGATCCGGAGGGGGTCGGCGGAGCCGTCACGGGTTTCGAGGATGCGGGCCACGCCGTCATACTGCCGGACGGCCGGGGCCCGCCGTGCAGCGCACCACGGGTCGGACGCAGCACGGCGGACCGCTCCGCGGACCGCAGCGACGGCCGCCGGGACGGCGTTTCGCCCCTCGTCGTTCCTGCCCGAGGTCCTAGGCTCGGCCCGTGGGGCAACCTGAGCAGCGCGCCGAGGGCGCGGGACCGTTCACCACCCGGCTCACCTGGCATCTTCCCGACGGCGGCACCGCCGTGTGGGAGTCACGTCTCGCGCGCCGGCGTGGGGTACTGGCCGTTCGAGCGCGCAGTACGGCGGCCACGCGTCACATCCGTGCGGACGCCGTCTCGATCACCCGGCTGCGCCGGCTCAACGCCATCGCCGCGATCGCCTTCGTCATCGGCGGGGCCCTCTTCGCGGCGGGCGCGGCCGTGGCCCAGTTCGGCTCCGGCGACGCCACCGAGTGCGCCTCGATCTACTTCGTCGGCGGCGTGTTCTTCACGACCGGCGGGTACGTCTCGCTGCTCCAGGTGATCAACGCACCGCGCCATGACGCCGGTGGCGAAGGACGGCTGGTCACGCGTCAGTGGCGGTGGTGGAGCTACGAGCCGACGCGGGTGGACTGGCTGAGCACGTTCGTGCTCTTCGCGGGCACGCTCGTCTTCGCCGTCAATCTGCTGGACTCCTTCCTGCAGGGCCTGAACGTCCGACAGGTCAACCGGCTGATCTGGGTGCCGGACGTGATCGGCTGCATCCTCTTCCTGATCTCCGGTCAGCTGGCCATCGCCGAGCTCGGCCACGGACGGCTCCGCATGGAGCCGCGCAACCTCGGCTGGTGGATCGTCACCGTCAACCAGCTCGGCTCCGTCCTGTTCATGATCTCGGCCCTCGCCGCCTACACCCGGCCTGCCACCGACAGCCTGGTCAACGCCGACATCGCCAACTGGGGCACACTCACCGGCGCCCTGTGCTTCTCCCTCGCGGGATTCCTCCAACTCGGCGAACACTCATAGGGTTCGCGGAAGGAGAACGGCCCGCGCGAAGTGCCGTTCAGGAGACCTTCAGGCCGACGCGTCGCAGCCAGGCGCCGATGGCGCGATCGGCTCGTTCGACCTCTTCGCCCTGGACCGCCAGTCCTTCGGCGAAGGCGGCACCGCGGCACGAGGCCGCGTAGTCGCGTGCCGTGCTGCCCAGGCCGCTCATGGCATGGGTGGTGAACGGGACGACGGTCCTGCCGGTGAAGTCGAGGGCCTCGGTGAAGGTTGTCATGATCATCGGCGCGCGGACGTTCCAGATGGGGCTGCCCAGCAGCACGGTGTCGTAGCACGTCACATCGGGCAGCGTGCCCATGATGGCGGGGCGGGCGTCGGCTTCCTGTTCGCGGACGTTGCGCGCGACGGTCGCGTCGTAGCTGTCCGGGTAGGGGTCGGTCGGCTCGATCCGGTAGAGGTCACAGCCGATGAGCTCGCGGATCTTGCGGGCCATGACCTCGGTGTTGCCGACCTTCAGGTCGGTGCGATCGCCGTAGTGGTGGTTCTCGCCGGGCCGCGAGAAGTACGCGAGCAGTACCTTGCCCCGCGCCATACCGCTCGCCGTCTCGCCGGTCGATGCCCTCGGCCGGTCGGAGGTTTCCCGACCGTTCGTGGGTGAGCAGCCGGCGAGGTGGGGTGCGGTCGAGGCGGTGACTCCGGTGAGCAGCGCGGCGCGCAGGATCGTTCGGCGCCGGACCGGGCTGTGGTTCGGCTGGTTCACGGACGGCCCCTTCGCCGGGGATCGGGCAGCGGGAGGGGCGAGCGCCCTCGCCGGCATCAGCATCGACTACTACGTGCGACTGGAACGCGGCAAGGAGACCCGTCCCAGCCCCGCCGTCCTCGACTCGCTCGCCCGCGCCCTGCACATGGACGACCAGGAGCACCAGCACCTGCGCGAGCTGGCCGCCCGCGCGGCCCGCTACGCGCCCGAACCGCCCCCGGCGCCCGGCCGCACCGTGCGCCCCCACCTGAAGCTGCTGCTGGAGTCGCTGCGCCCGAACCCCGCCTATGTGATCAGCCGCAGCATGGACCTGCTGGCCTGGAACCCCGGCGGCCTGGCCCTCTACGCGGGACTGGAGGACTGGCCGGCCAAGCATCGCAACCTCGCCCGCTACCTCTTCCTCCACCCGGCCGCGCGTGACCTGTTCCCGGACTGGGACCGCCAGATCACCGGCTGCGTCGCCCGGCTGCGCGCCGTCGCCGGCACCGCCCCCGACGCGCCCGACCTCACCCACCTCGTCGGTGAACTCCTCCTGAAGAGTCCGGACTTCGCGGGCCTGTGGGAACGCTACGAGGTCACCGGACGCAAGCCCGCCCACAAGACGTTCCGGCACCCCCAGGTCGGCACGGTCACCCTCACCTCGCAGTCCCTGCACGTCGAAGGCACCCCCGGCCAACGCGTCGGTGTCTACATCGCGGAACCCGGCACCCCCGACCACGACGCCCTGCTCCTGCTCGACATGACCGCACCCCGACCCGCCGGGCGTCCCACAGCCGCCCCCAGGGCCACCGGCGACCCGTCGTAACCCGCGAAGGGCGCGGCCCGCGCCGATCGGGTACATGGCCGACGGGGGAATCGGGCAGGTTCTCGGTCACCGCGGACGCATGCGCATGCGGTCGAGAGGAAGCCGTCCGGGGGGAAGGAAGACCGATGACGCAACGCGGCCTGTTCGAGCGGGAATCCGTCGTGGTGGGGCAGCCCAAGCGTTCACGGTGGCACCGGTACCGGGGTCCCGCGCTGACCGTGTGCGCGGTGGAGGGGACCCTGCTCGCCCAGGTCACGGGCATCGACGACGCGCAATGGCTCCTGACGAAGACGTCCGGCGAGGTCGTCGTCGGTATCAGGCGCGCGCGGACAGGGCAGTGCGGACCGGCGCGGTTCCACTTCACCGACGCCGCGGGCGGGGAGGTCGGCACCGCGGTCGCCCGGGGACTCGTCAAGTCCCGGCAGCTGAGCCTCCGGACGGAGCGGGGACGTCCTCTCTTCCTCACGCGACGGGGTCACCTGGCAGACGCATGGCACCTGGCGGAAGCCGATCCGGAACGCGTCCCGGCGTCGGAAGTCCTCGGCCGGGTCACGGTGCGCACCATCGACGCGTGGCTCGGGCTGCAGCAGTACGTGGTAGCGACGGACACCCGCCTCGGCGCCGGCGAACGGCGGACCGTCGTCGCCTCGGTCGTCTGTCTGCACCTGCTCCGCAGACCTCCGGGCGGCAGCGCCGCACCCGCCTGAGGCGCGGCCGCCGAGCCGTCGCGCGGCCGGTTCACCCGTTCGCTCTGCATCTGCTCCGGGGGGACGGGTGAATGATCTGCAAAACCCTCTCGCTGCCCCGGGGGCGCTCCATGAATGCGCTGATCCTCTCCATCACGGCCCGCCATGACGGACGCGGTCGCACATGACCACGACGCACTGGCTCTTCGGCGACCAGCTGGGTCCTCACTTCCTCACACCCGGCCCCGACGGCCCCGACCACGACTCCCCCGTCGTGATGATCGAGGCGCGGTCGGTCTTCCGACGCCGCCGCTTCCACCGCGCCAAGGCGCATCTCCTGCTCTCGGCCATGCGCCACCGGGCGGCCGAACTCGGCGACCGGGTCCGCTACGTCAAGGCGGACACCTACCGTGAGGGACTGCGTGAGGCGGTCGGCTCCGCCCCGGTCACGGTGCACCATCCCACCTCCCGCGCCGCGCTCCGTCTCGTGCGAAGCCTGGACGGGGTGCGCGTCCTGCCGGCGCGCGGCTTCCTCGTCGCCCATGAGGACTTCCGGGCCTGGGCCGACGGTCAGGCAGGCGAGCGGCTGCGCCAGGAGGACTTCTACCGCTGGGTGCGCCGGGGCCACGACCTGCTCATGAACGGCGCCGAGCCGGCGGGCGGCCGCTGGAACCACGACCACGACAACCGCAGGCCCCCGCCCGCACACGCACGCACGCTCGACGTGCCACCGCCCTACCGTCCGCGCGAGAACGACGTCGACGACGAGGTGCGCCACGACCTCGACCGCTGGGAGCGCACGGGAGAGATCACCTTCGTGGGGCGGGACGGCCCCCGGCTGTTCCCCGCGTCCCGCCGTGAAGCCCGCGCCGCCCTGCGACGCTTCGTGGCCGACCGGCTCGCCGGCTTCGGCCCGTACGAGGACGCCATGCTGACCGAGGATCCCGTGCTCAGCCACAGTCTGCTGTCCTCGTCGCTCAACCTGGGCCTCCTCGAGCCGATCGAGTGCGTCGACCTCGCCGAACAGGCCTGGCGCCGGGGTGACGCACCGATCAACAGCGTCGAGGGATTCGTACGGCAGATCGCGGGCTGGCGCGAATACGTCTGGCAGTTGTACTGGCACTTCGGCGAGGACTACCGGCGGCACAACGCCCTGCGACATCATGCCCCGTTGCCGGACTGGTTCCTGGAGCTCGACGCGGACGCCGTCACCGCGCGCTGCCTTGCCACCGTTCTCGCGCAGGTGCGCGACACCGGCTGGACCCACCACATCCCGCGGCTGATGCTTCTGGGAAACCATGCGCTCCAGCGCGGCTGGGACCCGGCGGCGGTGACCGACTGGTTCCACCGCTGCTTCGTCGACGGCTACGACTGGGTGATGCTGCCGAACGTCGTCGGCATGTCCCAGTACGCCGACGGCGGGCGGATGACCACGAAGCCGTACACCTCGGGCGGCGCCTACGTGAACCGGATGAGTGACTTCTGCCGTCCCTGCGCCTATCGCCCGACCGTGCGGGTGGGTGAGGACGCCTGCCCCTTCACCGCCGGATACTGGGCCTTCCTGCATCGCCACCGCTCACGCCTGGAACGCAACGCGCGCATGGCGCAGGCCGTCCGGGGGCTGGGCCGCCTGACCGACCTGGACGAGCTGCTGGAACAGGAGCGGCAGCGCGGGGACGAGCCACCCTGAGCCGCCGGGCGAAACACGCCGGGCGAACCCCCCGGGGGGGCGTCGAGGTGTGTCGCCTGCCCGACTCGGCACCGAGGAGTCGGGCAGGCGACGGACACGGCAGAGCGGAAGACACCGCACCGACGGCAGCGACGGCTCACTCTGGACGGCAGACCGGCTCGCTCTACAGGCCCGCGATGCGAGCGGCGAAGAATCCGGCTACGAGAAGTGCTCCCAGGGCGATCAGCGCCAGCCACACGCCCGGGTGCTCCCAGATGCCACCGTCCGCCCGCTCCTGGTGGGCTTCCGCGACCGACCCCTCGACCGGAGGGGTCTCGGTCGGCGGGACCAGCTCCTGCGGAGCCGGCATGCGCTCGGCGCCACGGTGCGGCTCCGGCCTCGGGCTCTGCGTCATGGCTGCCTCCCCGCTTCCGGCGATGTCTGCTGGTCCGCGCGCTCGTAATTGGCGAGAGCCAGCCCCAGTGCGAAAAACGTGGGGGCCCATTCGCCGACGAATATTCCCCACCGGTCGGCCCGCTCCACGTTTTCGGCGCGGTTCGAAGCCAGCCAGGACATCAGGGAGAGACCGATGGATCCCGCGGCGGCCAGATAGGCGTGCTCGCTGGTGACACCCGCTTTGTGCAGCTTTTCGACGATCATGATCTGCTCCTGGACAGAGACCCCCGAGGGTCGGCCGCTCTCCGCACTGCGCGGACAGCGGGTACTGATGAGTTCTGTGGAACGACCTGTCGTGGAGGCACCGGAGCCGTATTTCTTTCGACGCCGTGCGCCGCGGGCCCGCGTCGAACAATGCGCCGCGGGCGGGCGTCGAAGAATGGGATGACCGACGTCGTCGCCGTCCTGCCACCTCGCCCACCCGACGCCGACGGCTCACGCCGGTGCAGGCCCGCCCGGCCGGTAGGTGCCTGCGCTCCACTCACAGCCCTCCGGGTCGAGGACACGGGCCCGCACGGAGCCCCACGGGGTGGTCTCCGGAGCGATGACACTCAGGGCTCCGGCGGCCACCGCACGCCGGTGCCAGTCCTCGACGAGGCTCGGTTCCGGCAGCCACAGATAAAGCCCGGCGCCGGTGCCGGTACCTCGCACAGGCGCGGGCGCCGAGCGCCGGCTTTCTGTAGCGATCATGATGACGACATTCCCGCGGCGCAATTCGGCGTGCAGGATACTTCCGGTAGCCGAAATAGGGGTGCAGTCCGACAGGCGCGTGATCACGTGAGTCCGTGGCCATAGGAGCGTCTCCCTACGCAGGGCGGCTGCTTCGCTCAGGAATTCCCCGTCGTCACCGTCCATGGATGCGCCTTCCGAGGGATACGTCCAGCGGCACGGGCGGCACGGGCGGCTCGGGTGGCTCGGGCGAAGTCCGGCGGGCACCCGAGAGTCTCACTCCGCGGCGATCCGTCGGGCGAGGGAGATCAGGGTGGCTTCGACGCTGTCCGTCATGGAGTCGCGAAGGGCGGCGAGGTCGCCGCGGGTGGCGCCCAACACCGGTTCGAGGCGCGGGAGTTGCCAGGACTGCTCGACCACGGTGCCCTGCCCCTGGGGACGGAAGGTCCAGGTCCAGCGCACGATGCCGTCCTCCGCGCCGCCGACCACGAAGGCGAAGGCGTCACCGGGGTCATGGTTGCGTGCTGGGTGCTGTCAAACCGGTCGCGCCACGTCATCACCGCTCCCGGCGGGGAGCCAGACCCGTCGTTGCCTATCCACGGCCGGGGCAGGCTGGACGTCGGCAGTCGGCCCATACTCGGATCCATGACCGGAAAATCGCAGCTCGGTGACTTCCTCATGGCGCGGCGCTCTCAGCTGCGTCCCGAGGACGTCGGGGTGGCCACCTACGGGGAGCGTCGGCGTGTGCCGGGGCTGCGGCGCGAGGAGTTGGCGCTGCTGGCGGGCGTGAGCGCCTCCTACTACACCCGGCTGGAGCAGGGACAGTCGCTGAGCGCGTCGTCCGAGGTGCTGGACGCGCTCGCCGGGGCTCTGCGACTGGACGAGTCCGAGCGACGGTACCTGCACGACCTGGCCGGGGCGGACCGACGCCGCCCCCGGACCCGGCGGCCCGCGCCGGAGCGTGTCACGGAGGCGACGGCTCAGTTGATGGACGCGCTGGAGCACGTCCCCGTGATCGTGCTCGGCCTGCGCAGTGACGTGCTGGCGTGGAACCGTCTGGGCCACGCCTTGTTCGCCGGGCACGTGGACCGTGGCGCCCCGGGTCTGCCGGCGCAGCGCCCCAACATGGCCAGACTGGTGTTCCTGGACGGTCATACCCGCGACCTCTACGCGGACTGGCCCGGCAAAGCCAGGGCGGTGGTGGGGAATCTGCGCCTGGTGGCGGCCCGACATCCGCGGGACACGGCATTGCACGCGCTGGTGGGTGAACTGAGTTCCAGGAGTGCCGAGTTCGCCTCGATGTGGGCCGACCACCGGGTCAAGGCATGCAGCGTCGCCTCCTACGAGATGCTCCATCCGCTGGTCGGCCCGCTGACCGTCGTCCAGCAGACCCTGAGCCATGGGCCGGGCCCCCACCTGGTGGTCGCCACCGCGGAGGCAGGCTCGACCTCACAGGCGGCCCTGGCCCTGCTCTCCCAGGCCCTCACCGAGGACACCGTCCCGGAGCCCGCCAGGCCCTTGCGGGAGAGATGAGGAAGCGCCGCCCGCACCGCACCCGACCGTCCCGGGCTCACGATTGATCATCACGTGACGCATCCAGGACCGCCATGGACATCTCGTTGCGCGAGAATCGCCCGGTGTCTGTATCCATCGACCGTCGCCGGTCCCTTGAAGAACTCGAACGTGACCGCTGGCCGGCGCCTCCGCCCGGCGCCACCCGTCTCATCGCCACGGCGCATGCCTTGCGGACGAGGCCCGTCGGGACTCTGACCGTCGAGGACCTGCGCCTGCTGATCGGACAGGACATCGGGCTGGCGGTGCTTCTTCCGCTCGCGGTGGAGGTGCTGCGCCACGACCCCTTGGCCGAAGGCCACATGGGCGAGGGCGACTTGCTGCGCACAGTCCTGACCAGGTCCTCGGCGGTCTGGAGGACCTGTCCGGATTCCGCGAGTCGGCTGACCCTCATCGTCGACGGCCTGTCCGACCTCTCGCCGGACCTGCAGAGCGCGGTCGAGCGGTTCGCGGCCGCCATCCGGAACCGCTGACCCTTCGCACGCCCCGGTCGTCGGCCGCGGGGCCGTCCGCCGAGCGCGCCGTGGTCCTCGACCGGTCAGCCGAAACCGAGGTCCGCATTGGCCTAGACCTGACACCCGGACCCCGCTAGGCTCTGCCGCGCCACATCTGAGAGCGCTCTCACCCAACCGCTGTTCCACCCCCACTTCCTGGAACGACGAAGGGCAACTCCCATGAGACGCACACGGTTCAAGCACGTCTGTCTGGCCGCGCTCCTGGCGCTGGCCGGGCTCGGCGGCGCGGGCACGCTGCCCGCGGCGGCGAGCGGGGGCGGTGCGACGGCCTCCTCCCCGTCGGCCACCGGCGCCGCCCCCGCCTCCGCCTCCGCCGCGCTGATCGACGCCATGCGGCAGGAGTTCGGGCTCACCGAGCAGCAGGCGGCCGCCCGGCTCGACGCCGAGCAGGACGCCGCCGCACTCGAGCCCAAGGCCCGCCGCACAGCCGGGGCGGCCTACGCGGGGTCCTGGTTCGACGCCGCCGAAGGCCGCCTCACGGTGGCCGTCACTTCCGAGAGTTCGCAGGCCACGCGTGCCGCGATCCGCGCCGAAGGCGCCGGCGTCCGGGTCGTCGAGCACAGCGCACGGGTGCTGGACGCCGCGAAGTCACGCCTCGACCGGCTCTCCGCCCCCTCGGGGGTGGGTGGGTGGCACGTCGATCCGGCGGCCAACACCGTCGTGGTCACGGTCGTCCGCGGCAAAGACTCCGACAACGATGTCCAGCGCTTCCTGACGCGGGCCCGCGCCGCCGGTCCCGTCAGCGTCGAGACCGTCGCCGCCGCCCCACGGACCTTCGCCGCGGGAACGGTCGGCGGCGACCCGTACTACACGGGCAACGTCCGCTGCTCGATCGGCTTCTCGGTCCACGGCGGGTTCGTCACCGCCGGTCACTGCGGCCAGGCGGGTGCGGGTGTGCGGGGCTGGGACGGCTCCTACATCGGCAACTTCCAGGGCTCCTCGTTCCCCGACAACGACTACGCCTGGGTCAACGTCGGCAGCGGCTGGTGGACGGTGCCGGTCGTGCTCGGCTGGGGCACGGTCCCGGACCAGTTGGTGCGCGGCTCGGCCGAGGCGCCGGTCGGCGCGTCCGTGTGCCGGTCCGGGTCGACCACGCACTGGCACTGCGGCACGGTGCTGGCCAAGAACGAGACCGTCAACTACAGCCAGGGCGCGGTGCACCAGATGACGAAGACGAGTGTCTGCGCCGAAGGGGGCGACTCCGGCGGCTCGTTCATCAGCGGCGACCAGGCCCAGGGCGTCACCTCCGGCGGGTGGGGCAACTGCACCGGCGGCGGCGAGACCTGGTTCCAGCCGGTGAACGAGATCCTCAACCGCTACGGGCTGACGCTCCACACCTACTGACGGCGAAGGAGGACTGAGGGGCTCAGGGGGCAGGGGTTCCGTGCGTCGGCGCAGGACCGGGGTACGGACGGGACGTGACCGGGAGGCGGCCGCGCCGCTGCCCGGTCGACGTCCGGCGCGCGGACCCCTGCCGGACCGGGCGCCCGTCGGGGCGCGGACCTGGTGCCCGGGGGCCGGTCGACCTCACCGTTCGAGGCGTCGGACGACGTCCAGGCGTACGGCAGTTGAACACTTCACCAGCTGCCTGTTCCGGCGTCCGAGCGTTCATACGCTGACGCGCGTGCGAGATCAGCGGCAGGCGGGCGACAACCGTCACGGCAGTGCGCTCGAACGGCCCCCGCGGGCGGCCCGGGCGCCCCAGGTGGCCGGTCGGAGCGGTGGCCCCAACCCTCTGCTGGGGCTTCAGCAGACCGCGGGCAACGCGGCGACCGTCGCCGCGTTGCACGCGGCCGGCCCGTCCACGGCCCGCCGCAGGCCCCCGCAGGTTCCGCCCGCCATCGAGGAGGTGGACAACGACGCCCTCGAACTCCCGTCCTATCTGCGGGACATGGAGGCGGCGGGGCTTTCCACGGCCTACGGGCTCACCGGTCACGAGTTCGTCACCACCACGCTGGCTGATGCCGTGGGGCGGCGTGACGGGGTGGTCGCCGAGATCGCCGCGGAGCTCGCCGGACGGCCCGAGTCCTTCTACGGGCGCGGCCGGGCCTTCGCCGTCACCGGGGCGCGGGGGACGGACCGTTACGACGTCACGGTGCGCGTCTCGCCCGCCGACGACGACCGCCCCGGGGTCTTCTCCGCCGCCGGTCCGGACAGCGAGGGCGCGGCCACCAAGGTCGACGTGCAGCACCACACGGCGGCGGGGGTGGCGCAGAGCACGAGCGGGTCCGCGTCGAAGGGCGTGGGGTTCACCGGGTTCGGGCTGGCGCCGGTCGCGCCCGGCGTCTGGGTCGGCGGGGCGGCCACCGTCAACGCCCAGCCCTTCCAGTCGTCCCGGGACTCGCGCACCCAGCGGACCATGGCGGAGCCACGGGTCCTGCGCAGTGACAAGGGGTCGGTCGAGGTACCGCGCCGGGTCCGCTTCCACGTGCGGATCATGAAGGACGGTGAGCGGTCGGCCCGCAACGCCGGCGGGTCGGGCGCCCTGACCATGCGGGTGCCCGTGGAGCATCTGGTGCCGACGACCGCCGGGCCGGTGCCGCGGCCGCGCCCCCTGGCCCCCGAGACCGCCCGGGCCGTGTCGCTGGCGGACTCCATGGCCCCGCTCGCCGTCTCGGACCGGGTGGCCCCGCACCAGGGCGGCGGCGGACTGTTCGACGCCGTCGCCTCCGCGCTGCACCCGTCCCTGACCTGGCCCGGCGCTCCCGGTCGGGCCCGGCTGTACGAGGCCACCGCCACCGCGACCGTGCTGGAGGACCTGCCCCGGCTGCTGCGGGACGGGGTCGTCGGGGAGGATCTGACCAGCCGCGACGGCACCACCACCGGCACCTACCGGATGCGGGCCGCGATCACCGAGCTGACTCCTGGCTGGAGCACCGGCAAGACGCAGTTGCGCACCCACCAGCAGGCGCAGCACGCGGTGACGGACACGGCGGGCAAGGGCCGGGGCGGTGCCTTCGGCGCCGGTCCGGCGGCGGGGTTCGGCGTCCTCGGCAACGCGGCCGCCGTCCGCGGCACCGTGATGCCCGTCGCCGGGGCGCGCAAGGCCCGGTTCAGCGTGGCCGAGCAGACCGTGTCCAGCCGGCAGGGCGCGGAGGTCCGCGGCGAGAAGGTGCTGTATCTGGGCACCGTGCTGTTCACCGTCGAGGGCACCGGTCCGGCCTCGCCCCTGACCAGGGCGCGGGGCGGCGGCCGCACCGCACACCACACGATGCGGGTCTGGGTCTCGCTGCGGGCCGACGAGGCCCGGGAGCTGGGCCTGCCGTTGCCCGAGGGGGTGACGGCCGGTGAGTTCGTCAAGCGCCCCGACCGTGCCGGGACGGACGCCGAGGGCAACGGCAAGGGCAAGGGCAAGGAGACGGACGGGGCGGCCCGGCGGGACGGGACCGGGAACGGCGAACGGGCGGGCGCGGACGGCGCCGCCGAGCAGGAAGCGCGGCATCTGCCGTTCGGCGCGATGGGCTCCAGCGTGGCGATCAGCCGGCTGGACACCGCGCCGATGATGCGGGCCGTGACGCGGCTGTTCGCCACCGACGCCCGGCTCGCCGGATATCTGCCCGCCTTCGGCGAGGAGGAGCAGCCGCGTGACCTCAGCCCCGAGGAGGCCGAGGTCCAGCGGCGCAACTACCGCGAGCTGGTGACCGTGCTGTCGGAGACCAACCTGCGCGTCAACAAGGACCAGTTGCTGTCGAGCGGCGTCCGGGTGCGGCTGCGCCGCAAGTCCCGCTTCCACACGCACGACGTGCAGCTGAAGGTCACCGGTTCGCTGCGGGAGACCGGTCACCTGGGCGAGACGAAGGACTGGCTCGTCCGCAGCCACGCGGGCGTCACGAGCAACCTGCAGAGCGGCCGCGCGAGTTCGCGCACGGTCGGCGGGATGGCGCTCGGCCAGTTCCGGCTGATCCCCGGCGCCCTGACCTTGTCGGCGCGTGCCGAGAAGGGCCGTACGACGACCCGGCGCGGTCTGGCCGGGCCGACCCTGCGCACCGACGTCCTCACCAACGGATCCGAGGACGCGAGCGTGTTCGGCGGGGCGTTGAGCCTGAACGTCGACGTCACCATGACGTCCCGGCAGCGCAAGGCGGCCCGTGCGCTCACCCCCGGCGCTCCGGGCCGGGACGCGCCCGCGGCCGAGCGGGTGGGGACGCTGCCCCTGGACGCTCAGGACGTGCGGCTGCTCACCCCGACCGCGTTCACCGTCGACGGCGACGCCAAGAGGCAGCTGGACGAGGCGTCCGCCGCCCGCGGGGCCGCCCGCCCTGACGCGCGGACCGAGTTCGCGGCGTCGGGCATCGGTGATCTGGCCGGTCTGGCCTCGCGCCAGCTGGGCGGCAGGCGGGGAGTGCGGGACTGGACGCTCGTGGAGACCGTGGGCGACGGGCAGCCGGTGCGGGACCTGGCCTTCGAGCTGCTGGCCCGGGCCGCCGCCCGCAACAAGGAGGCGCGGGAGGACCGGGCGCTGGAGACGGAGGGCCTCGCGCCCCGGATCGCGATCGAGGACCGGTTCAGTCCGCAGGCGGTGACGGCGGCGCTGCGGCAGGCCGTCTCGTCCGGCTGGGTGGTGCAGAACCTGCGGCACGCGCGGCGGCTGGCCGGGCTGACCGGCGCGGTCGGCACCCGGTTCGCGCTGACCGGCGGGCGGGTCGTCCACCAGGCCACGGGGGCGGGCACCGAGACGTTCGTCCTGGGCGGGCATCAGGTCACGGGGCAGGAGGGCACGAGTCAGCACGTCTCGGTGCAGGGCGGTCTGACGGGCGCGGAGAACGGCGCCGAATGGCGGCTCGCCGAAGGGGTCGCGGCCGGACGCAACCTGGGCAGCGGGGACACGACGGCGTCCACGCTGGTCGGCACCGTCGAGCGCAACGCGCACACCTCCCGCAAGAGCCCGCTCTACCTGGTGCAGTGCGATCTGGTGGTGCGCATGGTCGCCGAGGTCGCGGTGACGGGCGGGGGCCCGTACGTCGCGCGCGGGGGCCGTACGGTTCCGGGGGCGGTCGCGGTGTGGCTGACCGAGCGCCAGTTGCGGGCGGCGGGGCTGAAGGTGCCGGGCGAACAGGGGCGTGAGGACGCGGCCTCGGGTTCGGGCCCGGCGCGGACCGGGACGTCCGGGAAGGCAGAGGCCCCCGCCGGGAAGTCCGGGAGGTCCGGGACCTCGGACACGTCCTCGCGGCCCGCCGGGACGGCACGGGACGGCACGGAGGCGGAGAGCGCGGCGGCGACGGCAGCGGTCTCCGGCGGTGCTCCGAAGAGCGCGCCCCTGGTGCCCCCGGCCCCGGTCCCCGACCTGGCCGAGTCGCTTCCGCTCGGCTTCGGCATGATCGAGGACCTGCCCGACTTCGTGCCGCTGCTGGAGGCGGTCCGGGGGCGTCTCGGCGCCTCCCTCGCGGACGAGCTGCTGCCGCGTACCCGTCTGACGGACCGCAACGACAACGTGCAGCGGCTGCTGCGGGTGCTCGACCGGGACGGTTCGGCGGGCCTGCTGTCGAGCGCGATGGACGGCGGCGTGGGGGTCGAGCTGCTCGACGGGCGCAAACGGCCCTACCGGGCGCTGTTCCGCATCCGCAGGACCGGGCGCGGCAGCTATGTCGAGACCGCGTCCGACGGTCGCGACATGGAGTTCATCACCTCCGCCGCGGCCCAGCGGGCCACCGCGCACGACGAGAGCGACAGCCGGGGCGTCGAGGCGGTCGTGGCCGGATCGGGGAAGCCCGACGGGGGCGCGGGCCAGTTGAAGAGCCTCGGCGCGGCCGCGGGACTCGGCGTCGGCGCGAGCGACTCGCGCCGTTCGGTCGGTGTCGGACGGGCCCAGCTGGGCGTGAAGACCGTCGCCGAGGCGGCGTCCGCCCCGTCGGCGCGGATGAACGTGCCGATCGAGGCGACCCTGGAGATCTTCTCCGGCAACCGCCGGGTGGCCCTCGCGCCGTTGAAGGGACTGAGCCTGACCCACCGGGTGCTCGCCGCGGATCTGCGGGCGCTGTCGCGACTGGCCCCGGTACCGCCCCAGCAGGCCGGCGTACACGCGGTGGCCGCCGAGGACGCGGGCGCCGACCGGCTCGGCCCCTGGCGTGACTCCGGGGTCCGGCTGCCGATGGAGGCGCAGGTCAACGGGTTCCGGGGGACGCCGAGAGTGCGGCAGGCGGTCGACGACGCGGTCCGGCGGGCGGGCGGTGGCGCGCGGTTCCGCACCGGCGGCGAGGCCGCGTTTCACCTGCTGCGCGAGGCCGTCTCGACGGAGTGGCTGATCGCGGCGCTGCCGCTGCTGACCGCCGCGGGCGTCGACCTTCCGCCGGTGCACGCGACCGGCGCGTCGGGCCAGGACCTGCGCGCCTCGCTGCACGCCCGGCTGCGCGGCGGCCGGGTGCTGGGCGTGGGTGACAAGATGACCTTCGAGACGGTCGCGCAGAGCGGCCTGGACGCACCGCGCCCGGCGGGTGCGGACGGCCAGCAGGCCGCCGAGCACGGCCGGTCGGCGCGCGGGCTGCTCGGCGCGGGGGTGCTGAACGCGGACGAGTTCCGGATGAACCAGCTCCTCGGCACCGTGGACGGCTCCGGCAGCGCGACCGCGACCGCAGCCAACGCCGCCGGGTCGATACCGCTGCACAAGCCCAAGTCCGAGTCGGTGCTGGTGCAGTTCACCCTCGACGTGCGGGCGGTGGCGGAGGTGAGCGACCGGGTGCGTGCGGGCCGCCGCGGGACGGCCGTGCAGGAGGTCACCCTGCCGGAGCCGGTGGTCGTGCGGATGCCCGCGACCGCGGTGCGGCGCATGCTGGCCGACGCGACGAACGCCGGGCGGCTGCGGGACCCGGAGGGCCACCTGGCCTGATCCGCCGTTCGCGGCGGCGCGACCTGCCCCGGGCGGGGGCGCCGGCCTGCCGGGGCGGGGGCGCCGGCGGCGCGCACGGCGAGCCGGGCGGCGCCTTTCGCGGCGGGCCCGGACATCGCTGTCCGGGTCTCCGCGCCGGCCGCTCACCGGCCCGCTCGCTCCGGCACCCCCATGAAAGCCGGGTCGCTCCGGGCCGGTGCGCGGGTCAGAGCTTGGCGCCGAAGTTCTGCGTCCACCACGGGCCGCCGGAGCCGTCGTGGATCCCGATGCCGATGTTCTTGAAGGAGCAGTTCAGGATGTTGGCGCGATGGCCTTCGCTGTTCATCCAGGACGTCATCACGGACGAGGCCGTCTGCTGCCCCTTGGCTATGTTCTCGCCGTACGTGGACCAGCGGTACCCGGCGGCCGTGATGCGCCGGCCCGGGTCGGCTCCGTCGGGGTTGGTGTGGTCGAAGAAATCGCGGGCCGCCATGTCGTCGGAGTGACCCTGTGCCGCGTCGCGCAGCAGGCTGTCCTCCGTGAGGGGGCCGCAGCCGGCCGTCGCCCGCTCCTTGTTGACCAGAGCGATCACCTGGGTCGCGAGATCGGACGAACCCTCGTCCACGGACGGCGTCGCCGAGGCGGTGCGCTTCGGCGCGGACGACTTGGCAGGGGCGGCCGCGACCGCGGTCCGGCCGGCGCGGGGAGTCGGCGAGGCGCTCGCGCGCGGCGACTTCGACGCGGACGCCTTCGGCGACGCGGACGGGGACGCGGACGGGGAGCCGCTGCGGGCGCCGTCCGGCGTGGGGCGGTCCGAGGCGAATGCGTCGTTCGCGGCCTGGACGGCGGTGCTCTCCCCCGTTCCGCCGTCCGGCTGGGTGCCGAAGTAGTAGAGGCCTCCGCCGGCCACGCAGGCGGCCACGACCGCGCCGCCGACCGCCCGTCGGCGGGTACGCCGCTTGCGGCGGGCGTCGACGCGGGAGGTGGTGCGGTCCTTCGCGGCACGGCGGGTCACCGCCGGGACCGCCCCGCCCAGGTCCGCGCTCCCGGCGAGCGGGGCCGCCGAGCCGACGACGGCGAGGGTGTCGGTGGCGGAGTTCGTCCTCGCCAGGAGCGCGGACGACGCGGCGACCAGGGCGAGGCCGGCCAGCAGACCCTCGGCGGGCATCAGACCGCTCCACAGGCCCGAGCAGCGTGCGCAGCCGCGGGCGTGCCGGGCGACGCGCTTGCGCCACAGCGCCGAGGGCCGGCCGTCCCAGCCCCCGAGCGCGCCGCGCAGTTCCGGGCACTGCGGCCGCGAGTCCAGCGCGCGCACCACGACCCGGGCCGCCTCCAGCTGCGCCTTCATCCGCTGTACGCGGACCGCTGTGTGCTCCGGCGTCAGATCCATGGCCGCGGCGATCTCGGCCCGGGTCAGTTCACCGGCGCACTCCAGCCACCACAGGGAGAGCAGTCCGCGGTCGTCCGGCTCCAGCCAGCGCGTGGCCCGCGCGGTCTCCTGCCGCTGGCCGGACAGCTGGAGCTGCACAATGGTCAGATCGACGAAGTCGGCCCCCGGGTCGGCGACCTCGTCGGCCTCCTCCATGGCGCCCTGCACGGGCTGCTGCCGGTTCCAGTGCGCCCGGACCTGGTTCATCGCGATGGCCACCAGCCAGGACCGGAAGCTCGCGGGGTCCCGCAGCGAGCCCAGCGAGTCGAGGGCGCGCAACATGGTGTCCTGCACGACGTCGTCGACGTCCACCGAACCGTTCAACGCCCGGCCCACGATGTTGTAGACGAGCGGCAGGTACGCGCCGACGAGCGCGTCCTGGGCCGCCTGGTCGCCCGATCGGGCGGCGGTGACGAGCGCCACCGCCTCCACCGTGTGCCGTGTACTCATGGAGACTTCCCTGTCCTAGACGCCGAACGATGCTGTCCGTCCTATGGGTGATCTCTGCGGAAGCAACGGATAACAGTTCCTCGGAAATTCGTGCGAGGAGAGATTCACCGGTTCGGGGCCACTGGTGCAAGGGGACCCGTCACATCCCGCGCCGGGCGCCTGCCCCGGTGTCGCGTTCCGGGGCTGCCCGACGGGTCGTCGCCCTCTGCCGTCGCAGGGGTGTCGCCCTCATGGCCAGGGGGAATACGGTGACCCGGCCGGCCCGCCGTGTCCCACGCCCCCGGCGACCGACGTCCGCACGGCACAAGGAATCCCTATGACGCGTATGCCCGTTACGGCCAGATACGCCCGCGTGTCGCTCGTCGGCCTGGGCCTGTCCGGCGTCGCGTGTTCGGCACGACTGGCCGTGGCCGCGGCCGACTTCGAGTCCGGCGCGCTCGGCGGGCCGGTCGTCGGCCTGCTGCTGCTCGCGGCGACCGCGTGCGCGGTGCTCGCCGTGGCGTCGCTGGTCGTCGCGGCCCGGTTCACCGGGGGTGGCGGAGCGGTGCGCGCGAGCGCTGTCGGCCTCGGCTGGGTGTTCGTCGTGAGCGGCTCGATCGCGGCCCTGGCCCATCATCCGGCCTGGAGTGCGGATGCCGCCCTGGGGGCGCTGCTGGTGGCCCTCGCCGACGGCACGACGACCAGGGAGTGGTTCGACCGGGCGCGGCTCCCGGCGCGTGAACCCGCCGAGGCCGCGAAGCCCGGGCCGTCGCGTTGAGTCACCGCGCGACCAACGGCGTCGAGGTCGCGGCCGGATCCGTGGACCGTGGCGCCGAGGGGGTGACCGCCTCGGCGTCCGGCGCTGCCGCGGCACCGGGCTCGCGATGGGCCGGATCCGCGGCGGACCGGAGCCACGCACGGGCTCGGGAGGGACGCGGGGAGGGCGGTCCTGACGGCGTGGCTCCTCGCCCGAGGTCGGACACGTCGGGTCTCGGCGGGGCCCCGGACGGGGTTACTGTCGCCGACATGGACCGTGATCACCGAGGATGGCTCCCCTGTCTGCTCGGCGGAGCCGTCTTCGCCGTGTGCATGGCCGGCACCACGCTGCCGACCCCCCTCTACGGCCTCTACCAGGACAAGTTCGGCTTCTCCGAGCTGACGGTCACCGTCGTGTACGCGGTGTACGCCTTCGGAGTCATCGGCGTGCTCCTGCTGGCGGGCAACGCCTCGGACACCGTGGGCAGACGTCCGGTGCTGATGGCGGGTCTGGGATGCGCGGCGGCGAGCGCCGGGTGTTTCCTGGCCGCCACCGGCCTGGGCTGGCTGTACGCGGGACGGCTGCTGTCGGGTCTGTCCGCCGGTCTGTTCACCGGGGCCGCCACGGCGTACGTGATGGACCTCGCGCCGCCCGGCGGCGCCTCCAGGGCCACGTTCGTCGCGACGGCCGCCAACATGGGCGGGCTGGGCTGCGGTCCGCTGCTCGCCGGGGTGCTCGCGCAGTACGCCGACGGGCCGCTGTATCTGCCGTTCGCCGTCCATCTCGCCCTGGTGGCCTGTTCGGTCGCCGTCGTGGCCTGGCTCCCGGAGACCGTGCGGCACCGGTCGGCGCTGAGCACCGTACGGCCGCAGCGGCCCGGTCTGCCCCCTGAGGTGCGGTCGGTGTTCGGGCCCGCGGCGATCGCCTCGTTCGTCGGGTTCGCACTGTTCGGCGTGTTCACCTCGGTCAGCCCGGCGTTCCTCGCCGAGTCGCTCGACGTGAGCAACCACGCCGTCAGCGGTCTCGTCGTCGCGCTGGCCTTCTTCGCCTCGACCGCCGGGCAGCTGCTCGTCGGCAGGGTCGGGGTCGGGCGGTCGCTGCCGTGGGGCTGCGCGGCGCTCCTGGCCGGGCTGGCACTGCTCGCCGGCGCGTTGCGGTGGGATCTGCTGCCGCTGGTGGTGCTGAGCGCCCTCGTCGGCGGGACCGGGCAGGGGCTGGCGTTCCGCGGGGCGCTCTCGGCGGTGGCCGGGGCGTCTCCCGAGGACCGGCGCGCGGCCGTCATCTCGACGCTCTTCGTGGTGGCCTACACGGGCATCTCGCTGCCGGTGATCGGCGTGGGCGTGCTGGTGGGCCCCCTCGGCCTGGAGGGGGCCGGGCTGGTGTTCATCGCGTGCATGGCCGTCCTCGTCTCGGCGGCGGGCGCCTATCTGCTGCGCCGCCCGGTACCGGTGAGGACGTGACGCACCGCACCGCGACGGCGGGGACGCGGACGCCCGGTTCCTCGGACGCGGAGTGTCGCGCCCCGGGCACGTCATCGGCGGCGCGGGGCCGCGGCGGCACGCCACACGCCCGGCCGACGCCACACGCTTGGCCGCAGCCGTACGGGTGGGCTCGGCCCCGGGGCGAAGCGACAGGGGGCCGGTGCGCGTTGTGCAGAACCCATCCGTCATCACCGGAAAGGCCCCTCGATGCGACGTACCGCCCTCCTCGCCGTCTGCGCCCTGCTCAGCGCCGCGGCCACGGGATTCTTCACCACCAGCGCCGTCCGCAGCCGCTGAGCCCCGGAAGCCGGGGAAGCCTTCCGGCTTCCCCGGCTTCCGGCCGTAGACCGTCCCCCCGTCGTTCGCCCCCGTCCCGGGGGCCCTTCGCCCGGCGCCATTCGCCCTGCGCTTCTCGCCCTGCGCCTTTCGTCGTTCGTCAGGCAGGCCGGCCAGGGGCGGGCGCGCGGTCGTCCGAGGGTGCGTCGGGTCGTTCCGTGCCGCTCGTGCCGCCCGGATGGCGGAGGGCGCACAGGTATCCGACGCCCAGGGCGATCGCCATCCCGTAGAACACCCACTGGTTGGCCTCGGCGAAGTCCATCCGGATCGCGGACATCGAGTCCTGCACCGTCCGCGCGACCGGGCCGCTCCCGCTGAGCTGCCGGTCGTCGGCATTGCCGGTGATCGCCTCGGCGACGTCCCTCGCCGCGCCCTCCGCGGTCCCTGACGGCACGCCACGCGATTCGAGCGTGTCGGTGACGTTCTCGGTCATGCGGTGGGTCAGCAGGGTGCCGAAGAGCGCCAGGCCGACGCTCGCCGCGTAGTTGCGGATCGTCTGCGTGATGCCGGTGACCTCACCGTAGGAGGCGTCGATCGACCGGTTCACGGCGTCGGTCGAGGCAGGCGCGAGGATGAAGCCGATGCCGGCCCCCGCGAGAGCCGCGTAGGGCCACTGGTCGTGCATGGACAGATCGGTCAGTTTTCCGGCCCACAGCGCGAAGCCCACCGCTCCGACCACACAACCGATCTTCATGGTCGGCCGCGCGCCCCGCTTGTCCAGGATCCGCCCGCCCCACTGCGAGGCCAGCGCGAACCCCACGAAGAAGTACAGCAGGTACATGGCCGCCTGGTTGGGCGAGGCGCTCAGGGACACCTGCGCGTAGACGGAGGCGAAGAAGAACAGCGGGACGAACGCGAGCATGGCGAAGAACAGCACGAGTCCGTCCACCGTGAAGGCACGGTCCCGGAACACCGCGAGGTTGATCAACGGGTGGGCCGTGCGCAGTTCGAAGCGGCAGAACAGCCACAGCACCGCCAGACCGCCCACGATGCAGACCCAGGTGAGCACGCTGTCCCAGCCCCACGCCGACGCCTGCTGGAAGCCCAGCACGCTCGCGCCCATGCCGACCGCGATCAGCACGGCGCCCCGCACGTCCAGGGGTTCGTCACGGCGGCGATCGGAGACATGGGCGAGCGCGGTCAGGATCAACGCGACGACGGCCACGGGCACGTTGACCCAGAAGATCGCCCGCCAGGTCCAGTCGGTGAGCCAGCCGCCGAGCAGCGGCCCGATGGCGGTCAGCGCGCCGGTGACACCGAAGAACAGGGCCAGGGCGCGACCGCGTCGGTCCACCGGGAAGACGGCCACGACCACCGCGAGCGCCGCGGGGAAGAGCAGGGCCGCGCCGAGCCCCTGCGTCGCCCGGAAGACGATGAGCCACGGCAGCGCGAAGTCGCCGCTGGGCACGCAGCCGCACAGGACCGACGAGATGACGAACACCAGGGTGCCCGCCACGACGACGCGCCGGGGACCGAGCAGGTCCGCCAGACGTCCGCCGAGGGCGAAGAACGCGGCCAGCGCCAGCAGGTAGGCGTTGACGACCCACTGCATACCGGAGGCGGACAGGCCCAGTTCGCGGACGATGTCCGGTGCGGCGATCGACACGATGGTCTGGTCGATGAACGTCATCGCCACCGCGAACATCATGGCCGCGAGCGCCACCGACTGCGACGGCCCCTTCGGGCCCCCGCGCGCGCTCCCCGCCTGCTGTTTGGTGTACATGCCAGTCACGCCCTCAGTCTGAACCCGGTCTCCTGACGACGCATCCGGTGCGGCTCGGCGGCGGGCGGGCCCCTCATCGCGTGGGACCGGGGCCCGCCGGGAGGCCCCGGAACGCCGCCCGACCGCTCGGGGCGGCCGGGTTCCGGGTTCCGGGTTCCGGGTCAGGATTCCGGCTGAGTGACGGTCAGCGACCACCGGACGCCGTCCGCCGAAGCGTCCACGCCGACGGTGAAGGAGCCCGGCCGCACGACGCCCGCGGCCATGGTCGCCGAGCCCACCCCGGCGCTTCCCGCCGGGCAGTCGACCGAGAACGCGGCGACCTCGGTCTCCTGCGACCGCATCGTCACGCGTACGTCGCCACCGCCCTCGCACGCCACCGTGAGGACGGTCGGCAGGCCCTCCCAGGCGCCGCCCGACGCGACGCCGCCGTCCCCCGCCCACTCCTCCACCCACACCAGGCCGTCCGGCCCGGGATGGGCCAGCAGAGGGTCCCCCGTCGCGGCGGCGGGCACGGTGGCGGCACCCGTGAGCGCCCCGGCGGCGAGCGCCGTCACGGCCAGGCCTCTTCTCATGCGGCTCATGTTCACTCCTCCGTGATGTGTCATGAACCCCACACTCTGCCGGGATGATCGTCCCACGCCCTGAGTACGCGTACTCAGGGCGGTCACGTTGGCCGGATCCCGGCCCCGCCCCGGCTCACGCGCCGTCGGGACGCCCGAGGAACCGGCCGGGTGGAGGCTGACGAACATGGCGCGCAAGGGTGCACGACCGGCTGTCCCCGCCGCGGGGCACGACGTGGCACAGGTCCTCGACGAGCTCTGCGTCACGCCGCCCACCGACTTCACCGCCCCCGCGAGCCGTACCGGTCCCCCGTGCCCGAGCGGGCCCGTGCGCACGAGTCCGCGGCGCAGGAGCGGCTGCGGCAGGGGCGCGAAGGGCTCCGGAGCGCCGAGCGGGAGCGCGAGGAGGCCGGGGAACGGCTCCGGGACGCCGCCCAGGCGGGCCGAGCGGGCGGCCCGGGACGCCGCGCGGGACGTGGCCCGGCTGTCGGAACCGGTCACCTGGCGGCCCGGGGCCCGGTCGCCGGGCGGGGCCCGCCCCGGGCCGCGCTTCCCGCCTGGTGAGGCGCGTCGGGTGGTGCGACGCTGGAGGCGAGGGCGTCCGACACAGGGCAAGCCGGGAGGGCCCATGGGACGTGATGTCCCGGCGCTGGTCTTCACCCGCGAGGACCGCCGCCGATACCGGACCAAGATGCAGGAGTGCCTCGACGTGTTCGCGCAGATGCTGCGCGAGTCACGGTTCGAGGCCGAGCGGCCCCGGGTCGGTCTCGAGATCGAACTGAACCTGGTCGACGACGAGGCCGAACCGGCGATGCGCAACAGCGACGTGCTCGACGCGATCGCGGATCCCGCCTGGTCCACCGAGCTCGGCCGCTTCAACCTGGAGATCAACGTGCCGCCGCGCCGCCTGACCCAGGGTGGTCCGGACGCCTGGGAGGCCGAGATCCGTGCCGCGCTCAATCACGCGGACGAGCGTGCCCGGTCGGTCGGCACGCATCTGATCATGATCGGTATCCTCCCGACGCTGCGGCAGGAGGACGTCGGCGAGTCGGCGCTGTCGGAGAACGCCCGCTACCGGCTGCTCAACGACCAGGTGTTCGCCGCGCGGGGCGAGGATCTGCACATCGAGATGGACGGTGTCGACCGGCTGCGCACGTACGCGGACACGATCACCCCGGAGGCCGCGTGCACCAGCACGCAGTTCCATCTCCAGGTCTCCCCCGACGAGTTCGCCGCCTACTGGAACGCGGCGCAGGCGATCACCGGCGTCCAGGTGGCGCTGGCGGCCAACTCGCCGTTCCTGTTCGGGAAGGAGTTGTGGCACGAGACGCGTATCCCGCTGTTCGAGCAGGCCACCGACACCCGCCCGCAGGAGATCAAGGTGCAGGGAGTGCGTCCCCGGGTGTGGTTCGGGGAGCGGTGGATCACGAGCGTCTTCGACCTCTTCGAGGAGAACCTGCGCTACTTCCCCGCTCTGCTGCCGCTGTGCGACGAGCAGGATCCGCGCGACACGCTGGCCGGCGGGGACGTCCCGGAACTGGGCGAGCTGACCCTGCACAACGGCACCATCTACCGCTGGAACCGTCCGGTCTACGCCGTCGCCAACGACCAGCCCCACGTGCGGGTGGAGAACCGCTGTCTGCCGGCCGGTCCGACCGTCGCCGACACCCTCGCCAACGGCGCCTTCTACTACGGCCTCACCCGGGCCCTGGTGGAGGACGAGCGGCCGGTGTGGTCCCGGATGTCGTTCCGGGCCGCCGAGGACAATCTGCACACGGCCGCGCGGGACGGCATCGACGCCCGGCTGTACTGGCCCGGCATGGGCGAGGCGCCGGTGGCCGAGCTCGTCCTGCGGCGCCTGCTGCCGCTGGCCCACCGGGGACTGGAACTGTCCGGGATGGACGCGGCCTGGCGGGAGCCACTGCTCGGAATCATCGAACAGCGGTGCGTCACCGGCCGCAACGGCGCCGTCTGGCAGAAGGAGATGTTCCACCGCCTCACCGCCTCCGCACAGGCCGGCCGGCACGAGGCGCTGCGGCGGATGACCCAGCTCTACATCGACTACATGCACCTCAACGCCCCCGCCCACACCTGGCCGGTCGACTGAGCGGCGGCACCCGACCGACCGCCCGATCGGTCGGTGTGAGGGTCGACACGACCCCTCGATTCGGCAGCACTCGCGAGACCGTGCAGGATAGAACCATGACGTTCAAGATCTACTTCGACATCACCATCAACGACGAGCCCGCCGGGCGGATCAACTTCAACCTGTTCGAAGACGTCGTCCCCAAGACGGCCGAGAACTTCCGCGCGCTGGCCACCGGCGAGAAGGGCTTCGGTTTCGCCGGCTCCTCCTTCCACCGGGTCATCCCCGACTTCATGCTCCAGGGTGGCGACTTCACCCGCGGCAACGGCACGGGCGGCAAGAGCATCTACGGCGAGAAGTTCGCCGACGAGAACTTCACGCTGAAGCACGACCGGCCCGGCCTGCTCTCCATGGCCAACGCCGGCCCCAACAGCAACGGCTCGCAGTTCTTCATCACGACGGTCGTCACCGACTGGCTCGACGGCAAGCACGTCGTGTTCGGCGAGGTCGCCGACGAGGCCAGCATGGCCCTCGTCAAGAAGATCGAGTCCTACGGCTCGCGCAGCGGTTCGACCTCGGCGAAGATCACCATCGCGGAGTCCGGCCAGCTCTGACCAGGCCTCGCACGCCCGACGGCCGGGGGGCGACCCCCGGCCGTCGGCGCCCCGGGTCCCGGGGGCCCGCCGCCTGGGCCCCGGGGGCCCGGGCCCCCCCCGGGGGGCCCCCCGGCCCGGTTGGGGGGCCCCCCCCGGCCCCCCCCATGCCGGGGGCCGGCCCCGGGCAAAAAACCCACGGGGGGCCCCCCCCCCCCCGCCCCCCCCCCCCCCCCCCCGGGGGGGGGGGGGGCCCCCCCCCCCCCCGCGCCGCCCCGGGTCCCGGCGCCCGGCCTCATGGACGCCGGGCGCCGGGACCCTCCGCGGTGTCCCCGCGGGCCGTGATGCGTGACCGCCGCGGGCCCGCACATTGCCGGTTCCCTGCAGTGTTCCGTGGGGTCCGCCTGCCGGTGGGATCCCGTGGCGGACGTCAGCGGTAATCGGGGTTGGGCGCGTCGGAGCGGCAGCCCGCGTCCCACTCCGCGCGCCGGTTGCCGTGGGCGGGGACGCCGCCGTTGCGCTTGAGCAGGGCCGCGAGGTGCATCAGGTTCCACGTCATGAAGGCCGTGTTGCGGTTGGTGAAGTCGTTCTCCGGGCCGCCCGAGCCGGGATCCAGATACGAAGGCCCGGGACCCGCCGGTCCGATCCAGCCGGCGTCCGCCTGGGGCGGGATCGTGTAGCCGAGGTGCTGGAGGCTGTAGAGGATGTTCATCGCGCAGTGCTTCACGCCGTCCTCGTTGCCGGTGATCAGACAGCCGCCCACCCGCCCGTAGAACGCGTACTGGCCCTGCGGGTTGAGCAGGCCGGAGCAGCTGTAGAGGCGCTCGACGACCCGCTTCGTCACGGAGCTGTTGTCGCCGAGCCAGATCGGTCCGGCCAGCACCAGGATGTCGGCGGCCATCACCCGCTCGTACAGGGCCGGCCAGGCGTCGGCGGCGAAGCCGTGTCCGGTCATGTCCGGGTAGAGGCCGGGGGCGATGTCGTGGTCGACGGCCCTGATCTCGTCGGTGCTGACCCCGTGCGCGTCCATGACGGCCCGGCTCTTGTCGACCAGCCCCTGGGTGTGGCTGAGCTGCGGGGACGGTTTGAGGGTGCAGTTGACGAACAGGGCGCTGAGGTCGGCGAAGCGGTACGTCTCGTCGGAGGAGGGCGAGGCTGCCATGAGGGTCTCCCTTGCTGAAGGCGTGGGAAGCGTCTCGCGGCGGGTCCGTCGCGCCCCGGTCCGACGCGCGGGGTGCGTCTTACGGAGTGATGACATGCCGGGCGGGTCACGAGGCCCGGCCCGGCCGCGGCCCTAGCGTGGCGGTATGCGTGTACTGGTCACCGGCGGTGCCGGGTTCATCGGGTCCCATGTCGTCGACGCCCTGCGGGCGCGCGGGCACGAAGCGCTCGTGTACGACGTCCGGCGCGACGCCGCCGACGACGTGCGTGACCCCGTGGCGGTCGCCCGTGCCCTCGACGGCGTCGACGCCGTCTGCCACCAGGCCGCGATGGTCGGGCTCGGCGACGGCGTCGCCGACGCGGCGGAATACGTGTCGCGCAACGACCTGGGGACGGCCGTCCTGCTCGCCGCCATGGCCGCGGCGGGCGTCGGGCGGCTCGTGCTCGCCGGGTCGATGGTGGTGTACGGGGAGGGGCGCTACGAGTGCCGGGAACACGGGGTGGTGCGACCGCGGCCGCGGGCCGTCGCCGATCTGGACGCGGGACGGTTCGAGCCGCCGTGCCCGGCGTGCGGCAGGGCCCTCGCCCCCGGGCTGGTCGCCGAGGACGCCCCCGCCGACCCGCGCAACGTGTACGCCACGACCAAGCTGGCCCAGGAGCATCTGGCCGCCGCCTGGGCCAGGTCGACGGGCGGGACGGCCGTGTCGCTGCGCTACCACAACGTGTACGGGCCCGGGATGCCCCGTGACACGCCGTACGCCGGGGTCGCCTCCTTCTTCCGCTCCGCGCTGGCCCGGGGCGAGGCCCCGCGCGTCTTCGAGGACGGGCGGCAGCGGCGGGACTTCGTCCACGTGCGGGACGTGGCCGCCGCCAACCTGGCCGCGCTGGACGCCCGCCCGCCGCAGGGCGCGCTCACGGCGTACAACACCGGCAGCGGGGAGCCGCACACGGTGGGCGAGATGGCGCGGACCCTGGCCGCCGCGTACGGCGGCCCCCCGCCGGTCGTCACCGGCGAGTACCGGCTGGGCGACGTCCGGCACATCACGGCGGACTCCGCGCGGCTGCGGGCCGAGCTGGGCTGGAAGCCCCGGGTCGGGTTCCAGGAGGGGATGCGGGAGTTCGCGCGGGCCGGGCTGCGCGGGGAGTGACCCGCCGGGCTCAGGGGGCCGTCGGGAGGGTCACCTCGAAGCGGCAGCCGCCCGGGATGTTGCGCACCGTGGCCCAGCCCCGGTGGGCCTCCACGATGCCCCGCACGATGGCGAGGCCCAGCCCCGCGCCGGCCGGCGGCGTCCGGGCGTGCGTGCCGCGCCAGCCGGTGTCGAAGACGCGCGGCAGATCCTCCTCGGGGATGCCGCCGCAGCCGTCGGTGACGGAGAGGACGACCCCGGCGGGCGAGCGTTCGGCGGCGACGGCGACCGTGCCGTCGGCGGGCGTGCGCCGGATGGCGTTGACGAGGAGATTGCCCAGCACCCGGCTCATCTCCTTGCCGTCCACCTCGACCGGAACGGGCTCGACACGGCCGCCGACGAGCCGTACGCCGTGTTCGCGGGCGAGCGGGTCGGCGCCGGCGAGGGCGTCGCCCACCAGGTCGTACACGGACACGCGGGAGGTGGAGAGGGCGAGCGCCCCGGCGTGGATGCGGGAGAGCTCGAACAGGTCGCCCACCATGTCGTTGAGCCGTTCCACCTCGGTGCGGATCTGGCGCAGATAGCGGTCGGGGTCGGCCGCGACGCCGTCCTCCAGCGCCTCCGACATCGCGCGCAGTCCGGCCAGCGGCGTGCGCAGGTCGTGCGAGATCCAGGCGACGAGTTCTCGTCTGGACGTCTCCAGGGCGCGTTCGCGGTCGCGGGACTCGGCGAGCTTCCCGCTGGTCGCCGCCAGCTCCCGGCTCAGCGCGTCCAACTCGGCGGTGGTCGGCCCGGCCGGGGCGGTGAAGGCGCCGCCGTCGCCGAACGAGCGGGCGGCACGGGTGAGTTCACGACTGCGGGCGACCACCCAGCGGCCGAGGAGGAGCGCGGTGGCCAGCGAGACCACGGCGGCCATGGCCACCACCGTCGTCACGACGCTCAGGTCGTGCCCGGACAGGAACATCGCCTGCGCCACGGCCAGCGTCCCCGCCAGCATCGCGGTCACGGCGACGACCGCCACCACGGTGAGCGACGCGGTGAACGAGCGGCGGCGCAGCAGCCACAGCGCGCCCGCGCCGAGCAGCCCCGCCAGCAGGGCGCCGAGGAAGGCGAACAGGGCGATGAGCAGGGTGTCGCGCACGGTCACTCCCCCTCCGGGCCGGAGTCGGCTTCGGGTGCGAAGCGGTAGCCCACGCCCCACACCGTCCGGATCAGCCGCGGCCGCGCCGGGTCGTCCTCGACCTTGCCGCGCAGCCGGCGCACATGGACGGTCACGGTGGACAGGTCGCCGAACTCCCAGCCCCACACCTCGTGCATCAGGTCCTCCCGTCCGAAGGCCCGCCCGGGATGCCGCAGGAAGAACGCGAGCAGGTCGAACTCGCGCAGGGTGAGGGCGAGTTCGACGCCGTCCTTGGTGGCGCGGCGGGCGCCGGGATCGAGGGACAGGCCGGCCGCGCCCAGGACCCGCGCGCCCGTGGCGGGCCGGCTGCGGCGCAGCACCGACTCGACCCGCAGCACGAGTTCGCGGGGGCTGAAGGGCTTGGTGACGTAGTCGTCGGCGCCGACCTCCAGGCCGAGGATGCGGTCGTCCTCGTCGCCGCGCGCGGTCAGCATGATGACCGGCACGGGCCCGTGCCCGCGCATCCGGCGGCACACCTCGAGACCGTCCATGCCGGGCAGCATCAGGTCCAGCACCACCAGGTCGGGCCAGTGCTCCGCGGCCCGGGTGAGCGCGGTCGGGCCGTCGTCGGCCCGGTCGACGACATAGCCGGCCCGGTCCAGGTATCCGGCGACGACCTCCGAGACCGTGGGGTCGTCGTCGACGACCAGGACCCGGGCCGATCCGGGCGGAGGGGGCGGGGACTCGTGCGGCTGCTGCATGCGCCCAGCCTCGCACCGCGCCCCGGTCCGTGCCGCGCCCCGGGCCCCACGGCGGCCGGACGTCCGCGTTTCGTAAGGAGCCAAAGGCCGTTTTGTCCGGTTCGCGTTCGTAGGGTGAGGACCGTGACCACGGACGCAGAAGCAATGGACGCAGAAGCAGCAGAAGCAGCGACAAGGGCAGCGGCAGAGGCAGAGGCGGAAATCGTGCTCCCCTGTCTCGACGAGGCCGAGGCTCTCCCCTGGGTGCTCGCCCGCGTGCCGAGAGGCTGGCGGGCCATCGTCGTCGACAACGGCTCGACCGACGGCTCGGCGGAGATCGCCCGCGCGCTCGGCGCGCGAGTCGTCCACGAGCCCCGCCGGGGTTTCGGCGCCGCCTGCCACGCGGGACTCACCGCGGCGACCGCCGAGATCGTCTGCTTCTGCGACTGCGACGCCTCCCTCGACCCGGCGCTCCTCGCGCCGTTCGTCCACGAGGTCCGCGCCGGCACGGCCGATCTGGTGCTCGGCCGCCGGCGGCCGGCGGGCCGGGGCGCGTGGCCCGCGCACGCCCGGGCCGGCAATCTCGCGCTCGCCCGGCTGCTGCGCCGCCGCACCGGGCTGCGCCTGCACGACCTCGGCCCGCTGCGGGCCGCCCGCCGTGCGCCGCTGCTCGCGCTCGGGCTCACCGACCGGCGCAGCGGCTACCCGCTGGAGATGGTGGTGCGCGCCGCCGACGCGGGCTGGCGGATCACCGAGCACGACGTCCCCTATCTGCCGCGCACGGGCGTCTCGAAGGTGACGGGCACCTGGCGCGGCACCTGGCAGGCGGTCCGGGACATGAGCCGCGTCCTCGACGGCGCTCCGGCGCGCGAAGGGGCCGCCCGGTGACCACACTGCTCGTCATCGCCAAGGAACCGCTGCCGGGCCGGGTGAAGACCCGGCTCACCCCGCCGTTCACCCCGCGGGAGGCGGCCGCGCTGGCGGCCGCGGCGCTGTCCGACACGCTGCGGGTGGTGGCCGCCACGCCCGCCTCCCGACGGGTCCTGGTGCTGGACGGGGCCCCCGGGCCCTGGCTGCCGCCCGGCTTCGACGTCGTACCGCAGTGCGCGGGCGGACTCGACGCACGGCTCGCGGACGCCTTCGCCCGGTGCGACGGCCCGGCCCTTCTCATCGGGATGGACACTCCGCAGGTGACGCCGGAGCTGCTGACCGCCGACTTCGAGGGCTGCGACGCGTACTTCGGCCCGGCGCGGGACGGCGGCTTCTGGGCGCTGGGGCTCGCCGAGCCGGATCCCGCTCTGCTGCGGGGCGTGCCCATGTCGACGCCCACGACGGGGGCCGCGCAGCGGGCGCGGCTCGTCGGCGCGGGGCTGCGGGTGCGCGACCTGCCGTGTCTGCGGGACGTGGACACCGCACCGGACGCGACGGCCGTCGCCGCGCTGGCCCCGCACAGCCGGTTCGCCGCCTGTCTCGCCGGGCTCACGGCGGCGGTCGGCCGGTGAACACCGCGTACGAGCTCACCGGCCACGGCCCCGCCGACGGCGGCGCGGCCGGGGTCGCGGGGGCCGCCGGCGCCTGGGCGGCCGCCGACCCGTACAGCGCGGCCCTGCGCACCGGCCGGGGCCCGCTCTTCCTGCGCCGCGCCGACGGCTGGCTGCTGCCGCTGGAGGTGGAGCGGTGGTGCGCCCGCGCCGACCCGGCCGACCTCGCGATCCTGGACCGGTGCGAGGGAGCCGTGCTGGACGTGGGTTGCGGGCCAGGCCGCCTGGTGGCCGAACTCGCCGCCCGCGGACGCACCGTGCTGGGCATCGACGTCAGCGAGGCGGCCGTGGCGCACACGCTGGAGCTGGGCGGTCAGGCGCTGCGGCGGTCGGTCTTCGACCCGTTGCCGGGCGAGGGGCGCTGGGCGACCGTGCTGCTCATCGACGGCAATGTCGGCATCGGCGGCGACCCGCTCGCGCTGCTGCGCCGGGCGGCCGCCCTGCTCGTCCCGGGCGGCCTGCTGATCGCCGAGACCGTGCCGGTGGACGTGGACGAGCGGGCCGAGGTCGAGGTCGTCGGCCTGCCGGAGGCGCGCGGCACCGGCCGGGCCTTCCCCTGGGCGCGGCTCGGCACCCCGGCCCTGCTGCGGTACGCGGCCCGCGAGGGGTGGCGGACGGCCGGTCAGTGGACGGCCGGCGGCCGCTGCTTCGTCGCCCTGCGCAGTCGCAGCGCAAGGAGCAGCGCCGAGCCGCCGAAGAGCACCGCGGTGATCAGCAGCCAGTGGGCGAGGAACCCGTCCGCCGAGCGACCGGTGGCCGACCGGTAGCGGACCTCCACCCGCCCGCTGATCAGCGGGAACCACACGAGCAGCAGCAGTCCGCAGAGCGAGGCCGGGACCCGGACGTACATCGCCCACCGTCGGTGCCCTGTGGCGCCGAGCCCCTGTACGACGGCCCGGTCGGCCGCCGCGTACAGGGGCAGCAGCACGAGGTCGTGCAGCACCGCCGCCCCCACCCACCACAGCGCCACGCCGAACCAGTTGTCGGCGAGGAGACGCACACCCGCGTAGGCGGCGAGCGCGAACGAGCAGGCGAGCACAAGGATCTGGAACGGACTGCCGATCACCGGCCGTCGTCGCACGGGCGTCATCGCGTCTCCCCGAAGGTCATCCGGGCCACCCACTTGGTGTTGAGCACGCCGGGCGCGGCGGGCACGATGACCCGCGCCGGGCAGCCGTGGTCGGGGCTCAGGGGCTCGCCGTTGACGTACAGGGCGAGCAGGGAGCGCGGGTCCGCGACCTGGTTGGCGCGCAGAGCGGCGTGGCGGAAGGCGCCGTGCCGCTGGAGGGACTCGACGAACACGTCCGGCGGGTCGTCGTGGCCGACGAGCGCGGCCAGGTCCCGCAGCCGTACGCCCCGCCACCACTGGTCCGAGGTGGACCAGCCCTCGACGCAGGCGATGGGCAACGCGGAACTGTGCAGCGGGAGTTCACGCAGCCGGTCGAGACTGAGGCGGAGGGTGCCGGTGCGGCCCGTGAGGACGAGGCGCCAGGTGTCCTCGTCCGTGTCCGCCGCGACGACCCCGGCGTACGCGGCCGTCTTGTTGATCTGGAAGCCGTTCGGGCCGCTGCCCGGGTCGGCGCCGCCGTGCGGAGCGAGCAGGGCCGTGCGCCGCAGCAGTCCGTCGAAGCTCTGGCCGGCCGTCGTGGCGAACAGCAGCAGCGAGCCGCCCCCGACGAACCACAGCGCACCGCGCCGGGAGACGGTCGGGGGATCCGGGCGCGGGGAGACCGGCTCCCGCGCGGCCGCGGTCGCCCGCGACGGCGGCGGCTCCCCCTCCTCCCGCAGGCGGCGCAGATTGCGTACGGCCGCCGGGGCCTTCAGGACGGCGTGGGCGACGAACGCGGCGAAGAAGACCCACGCGCCGTAGAAGTGCAGGGGGTAGAAGGATCCGGGGAAGACGTAGTCGAGCTGCACATTGAGGACGCCGGTCGTGAACTCGAACAGTCCGCCGCCGACCAGCAGCAGCAGGGAGAGCCGCTCGAGCGCGTGGGCGAGCGAGCGGACCGGCGGCAGCGCGAACAGCTTCGGCGCCACCGACCACAGTTTGGCCAGCAGGACGGGGATCAGGGTGATGCCGAGGGTGACGTGGACGCCCTGGTCGACCCGGTACAGCCAGCGCGGTCCGGTCGGCCAGGCGAAGAGGTAGAAGCCGAGGATCCCCTTGTCGGGGGTCTTGTCGTTCACCGGGGAGAGGTCCGGGTTGTAGGCGGCGTACGAGAGCAGACCCGTCACGAACAGCACCGTGATGCCGACGAGCAGCACCAGACCGAGCACCGAGGTGAACCAGGGGCCGCGCAGCGGGCTGCGCCAGAAGCCGGGAGAGGTGGGGAGCCGTGAGTCGTCTCGCATGCCCCGACCGTAGGCCGCCGCACCCCCCGGAAAGGGTGCGCGACCCATGACGAAACGCTGACGTCCGGCCCGGACGGCGGCCCGCGGCCCGCCGCTCGGCCTAGCGTGCCGCTGTGACCCGCACCCTGCGCTCCGCCGAGCCGCGCGCCCCGCGCTCCGCCGGCAGCACCCGAGACCCCCGCCGTGACGTCCGCCGCGATCTGTACGCGGCGGGCGCCGCCGTCCTGCTCGTGACGGCGGCCGTGCTGATCGGCCGCCACATCCAGCACACCCATCACACCCTCCGGGTCGACTGGCCACCCTTGCTGGGCAGTTGGGGCCCGCACACGGGACCGGGCACACCGGCTGCCGTCGTGCTGGCGGTCGCGACCGCGGGGTACGGTCCCGCGCTGGCCGCCCGTCTGCCCTGGCGGGCCCTGCTCGCGGCGGCCTGGGGCACGGCCACGGCCTGGATCCTCTCCCTCGCCCTGATCGACGGCTGGCAGCGGGGCGTCGCCGGCCGGCTCACCACCCGCCACGAATACCTCCAGGTCGTCGGCCGTTTCCACGACATCCCGGCGGCCCTGCGCGACTTCACCCACCACATCCTGCTGGAGTCCCCCGACAACTGGCCCGCGCATGTCGCCGGTCACCCCCCGGCGGCCACCCTGACCTTCGTCCTCCTCGACCGGATCGGGCTGCGGGGCGGCGGCTGGGCCGGCGCCTGGTGCGTCGTCGTCGGCGCGACCGCCTGCGTGGCCGTGCTGGTGGCGGTGCGGGCGCTGGCCGACGAGGGGCTCGCACGGCGGGCCGCCCCCTTCCTGGTGCTGGCCCCGGCCGCGGTGTGGATGGGGACGTCGGCCGACGCCTACTTCACGGCGGTGGCCGCGTGGTCGGTGGCGCTCCTGGCCCTGGCGGTCACGGGACGACGGGCCAGGGGCGCGGCGCTGGGCTCGGGCCTGCTCTTCGGCCTGACCTGCTACCTCTCCTACGGCCTCACACTGTTCGCGCTCATCGGCGCGGCGGTGCTGCTGCTCGGCCGGGCGCGCGTCCGGGAGCGTCCCGGGCTGCTCGTGCTGCTGCTCGCCGGGGCGGCCGTGGCGCCGACGGCGTTCACGCTCGCGGGATTCGACTGGTGGGAGGCGTACCGGCTGCTGGTCACGCGCTACCACCAGGGCGCGGGCGGCGTCCGCCCGTACGGATACTGGGTGTGGGCCGACCTGGCCTGCGCGGTCCTGATCACGGGCCTGGCGACGGCGGCCGGTCTACGGCGGACGGCCGGGACGCTCCGCCGCCACGGCGGCGCGCGCCCCGCGCGACCGGACGACCCGCCCCGCTCCGGTGCGGACGGCCGCCTCGCCCTGCTCGTGGCCGCCGCCCTGCTGGCCCTGCTCGTCGCCGACCTGTCCGGCATGAGCAAGGCCGAGACGGAACGCATCTGGCTCCCCTTCGCTCTGTGGCTGCTCCCGGCCTGCGCGTTCCTCATCCGTCCGGGTCGCTGGCTGGCCGCCCAGGCGGTCCTGGCCCTGCTGCTCAACCACCTGTTGCTGACCGGTTGGTGAGCCGGGGCGCGACGGCGCGACCCTCGCGCACGACGGCAACCGCCCGCGGCACGCGGGCTGCCCGGCAGCCTCCTCCCGTACGGCGTCGGCGTCGACGATGACCACGCCGCGCACCACGACGACGATCCGGGGCACGGGACGCCCCGCCGCCGCGCCGGCGTGGTGACCGCCCGGACGATGGCTCCTCCGGGGGGGTGCGGCCACTCCCCCGGAGGGGCCGGTCCGCTCGCTCCGTATCGATACGGAAAACAGCACAACCTTCGGGGCAATCGGGTTGTCTCAGGTGATGTCCGACACAACCTTTGGGGGACACCATGGTGCGAAGCAGAACCGTCTGGGCAACCGCCGCCCTCCTCGCCGCCACCCTGGGCGTGGCCGCGGTCCCGGCCACCGCCGCCCCGGCCGCGGCCACCCGGGCCGCCACCGCCTGCCCGACCGGCTGGGGCAGCCTCGGCAAGTCGTTCGTCGCCGGTACGGCGACGCCGCTGACGAACGTCAGGACCGGCCGCCACGACTGCTACGACCGGTTCGTCGTCGACGTCCCGGGCGCGGGCGCCGCCGAACTCGGCTTCTCCGTCGCGTACGTCGACCGGCTCTACCAGGACGGCTCGGGCCGCCCCATCGCGGTCGGCGGCGGCGCCATCCTGGAGGTGCGGGTCGACGCGCCCTCCTACGACCCCGAGACCGGCACACCCACCTATCCGGGACGGGTGGCCCAGCCGCTGCCGGGCGTGAACCTCGCGGGCTACAGCACCTTCCGGGACACCCGGTACGCCGGGAGCTTCGAAGGAGTGACGCAGTTCGGTCTCGGCGTGCGCGCCCGCCTGCCCTTCCGGGTGCTGCGCCTGGCCGACCACCTCGTGGTGGACGTCGCGCACACCTGGTGACACCGGACGTCCCGGACGACACCCGGCGCCCGGCCTCGCGGGCCGGCGCCGGGCGCGGCGCGGGTATGCCCGTCGTGCCCGTGTGTTCCCCCGGCACCCGGGACATCTCCGCCGGGATTTCGTAGGCTGTCGGTCGCCGCCCGCCACCCCCACCGCGCCCCGCAGAGGACCGGATGCAGACTCCCAGACTTGTCAAGTACCTGACAGTATCGGCCGCGATGCTCGCGTTGCTGGCCCCGTCGCCGGCCGCGGCGGCCGCGACCCCGGCCGCCGCCGGGGACGCCGTCGCCGCCGTGTCCCCGGCCGAGGACGCTCCCCCGGCGGCGGAGGACTGGCAGCCGCCCCTGTCCACCAGGGGCCGCTACATCGTCGACGCGCGGGGGAAGCGATTCCGGCTGAAGTCGGCCAACTGGGACGGCGCCCAGGGCTCGTGGTCGGGCAGCGGCAACAAGGCCGATCCCGCCTCACACCACGCCGGGCAGAACTCCTCCGGCATACCCCTGGGCCTGGACCGCGCCCCGCTGCCCGCGCTGCTCGCCGACTTCCACCGGCTCGGCGTCAACAGCATCCGGCTGCCGTTCTCCAACGAGATGATCCGCACGACGGCCCCGGTACCGGACAGCGCGGTCGCGGCCAACCCGCACCTGCGCGGCAGCACACCCCTGCAGGTCTTCGACGCCGTCGTGGCCGCCCTCACCGGGGACGGGTTCGCCGTCATCCTCAACAACCACACCAACACCACCCGCTGGTGCTGCGGCGTGGACGGCAACGAGCGCTGGAACAGCGGGCAGTCCACCGCGCAGTGGGCGGACGACTGGGTCTTCATGACCCGCCGCTACGCCTCCGACGCGCGCGTCGTGGGCGCGGACCTCTACAACGAGGTGCGCCGTGACGTGCTGGACGACCCCAACTGGGGCCTCGGCGACGACCACGACTGGTACGCGGCGGCCCGGACCGCCGCGGACCGCATCCTCACGGAGGCCGACCCCGACCTGCTCATCGTCGTCGAAGGCATCAACTGGACCGGGCTGCCCGTGGACGGGCTGCCGCACGAGCGCCCCACCCTCGCGCCCGTCCGCACGCTCTCGCACACGCTCCTGGACGCGCACAAGCTCGTCTACTCCGCCCACTTCTACGGTTACACCGGCCCCCGGCACAGCGGCGCCACCGGGATCGGCGAGACCCACGACCCGCGCTACCAGGACCTGACCCGCGACCAGCTGTCCCAGGTCCTCACCGACCAGGCCTTCTTCGTCACCGCGGAGGGACAGCACTACACCGCGCCGGTGTGGATCAGCGAGTTCGGCATCGGCGCCCAGGAGACAGGCGCCGCCGCCCGTGCCTGGTTCGGCAATCTCACCGACTACTTCGCCGACCACGACGCCGACTTCGCCTACTGGCCCCTGGTCGGCTGGGAGGGCCACGACGACTGGGCGCTGCTGCGCTACGACACCGCGGGGCGACGGTACGGCATCCTCGACCAGGCCGACTGGCGCGGTGCCGCCTGGGACCACCTCATGACGTCCGCGACCCGCACCGGGACCGTCCCGCCGGTGCCGGTCCGGCGCATGCTCGCCACCGACCACGGCGACGCGGTGCGGTCCCGGCGGGTGCGGGCCGGCGGGGACTGGGATTCCGGGGCCACCAAGGCCGCCTGCCCCGACGGCCTCCGGCTGATCGGCCTCAGCCACAGCGGCGGCCGGGGGCTGTGCACCGACACGGCCGGCGGCGACCTGCGGGCCGCGGGCGACGCGCAGACGGTCGTCACCGACGAGCGCCACGTGCCCGCGGGCGGCGACTGGGCCGGCGGCTACACCAAACTCCAGTGTCCCGCCGGACAGTTCCTCATCGGCTACAGCCGCCGCGGGGAGCGCGTGTCGGCCGCCCTGTGCGTGCCCGCCCGCACCGCGCTGGGCCGGGCCGGGCGGACCGTCTGGTTCGACCGGTCCGACAACCGGCCCGCCGACGGCGGCGGCGACTTCGCCCAGGGCCACTACAAGGGCCAGTGCGCCGCCGACGAGTACGCCGCGGGCGTCGCCTTCACCACCCGGTTCGGCAGCGCACCGGGCCCCGACGCCCTCCTGTGCGTCCCGCTGACCCCATGAGCCACCACGCCCCCCGACGGGCGGGGCACACCCTTGCGTCGAGGGCGCGGACGGCCGTGCGTCGCGGAACTCCCGCGAAATTGTCCGTGATCCGTAACAGGCGGATCCCGCCGGGGTGTTTCACCGTCCTGACAGCTGCACGGGGTCCACCGAGGGCGGGGATCCACCGACACCACACGGACAGGGCAGACATGGCGCGGCATGGCGGGCGGGGATGGTACGGCCGGGTTATCGCGGCGGCGGTCGGTGTGACGGCGTTGGCCGCCGTCACCTCGGTGTGGACCGCGCAGGCCGGTCCGGTCGACGGAGGCCAGGCCGGATCGGGCGCCTCGGCAAGCCCCTCCGCCGCGGGCTCCGTGGCCGAGCGGGTGTCGGTGGACATCGTCCACGCCTCCGACCGCGGTGCCCGCGGTGTCAACATCACCATCGACGACGGCCCGGACCCCGACTGGACGCCCCAGGTCCTGCAGGTGCTGCGGGAGAACGGTGTGAAGGCGACCTTCTGCATGGTGGGCACCCAGGCACAGGCCCATCCGGACCTGGTCAAGGCCGTGGTGGCGGACGGGCACCGGCTGTGCAACCACACCGTCTCGCACGACACCACCATGGACACCAAGCCCGAGTCCTACCAGTCACAGCAGATCCTGGACGCCGAACGGATGATCACCGAAGCCTCCGGCGGCGTCCGCCCGGTGTACTACCGGGCGCCGGGCGGCGCCTTCACCCCCTACAGCCGTGAGCTCGCCGCCTCGCGCGGGATGCGGCCGCTGGGCTGGAACGTCGACACCAAGGACTTCGAACGGCCCGGCTCCGCGGCCATCGTCGCCACCGTCGAGAGCGAGGTGTCCAACGGTCCGACGATCCTGTTCCACGACGCGGGCGGTGACCGCTCCCAGACGGTGGCCGCCCTGCGCGAGGTCCTGCCGTGGCTGCGGCAGCAGGGGTACTCCTTCGGCTTCCCGGTGCGCTGAGCGCGCTCACTCCGCGCCGTGCTTCTCCTCCTCGCTCCAGGCGCGGGTGTCCCGGGGCCGGACGTACGGTTCCTCGCCCTCGGGCAGCCCGCCGGCCACCGCACGCTGCCGGGCCAGCTCGGCGTCGAACTCCAGGCCGAGCAGGATCGCGATGTTGCTGATCCACAGCCACACCAGGAAGACGATCACTCCGGCGAGCGTGCCGTAGGTCTTGTTGTACGAGCCGAAGTTGGCCACGTAGAAGGCGAAGCCGGCGGAGGCGATCAGCCAGATCAGCAGCGCCAGCACGCTCCCCGGCGTGGTCCACCGCAGTCCGCGCCCCCGGACGTTCGGCGTCGCCCAGTACAGCAGGGCGATCATGATCGTGACGAGGACGACGAGGACGGGCCACTTCGCGACGGACCACACGACCAGCGCCGTGTCCCCGATGCCCAGTGCGGCGCCGGCCTGACGGGCCAGCCCGCCGGTGAACACCACGATCAGCGCGCTGGCGACCGCGAGCACCAGAAGCACCACCGTCACGCCCACGCGCAGCGGCAGCACCTTCCACACCGGCCGCCCCTCGGGCATGTCGTACACCGCGTTGGCGCTGCGGATGAAGGCGGCGACATAGCCGGACGCCGACCACACCGCCAGCACCAGACCCACGATCGCCATGAGCGAGCCGACCCCGCCCCTGCCCTGCAACTGCTCCACCGCATCGCTGATGATGTCGCGGGCCGAACCCGGCGCCACCTTGCGGAGGTTGTCCAGGACCTCGTCGGTCGCCGACTTCCCCGCCAGCCCCAGCAGCGACACCAGCACCAGCAGGGCCGGGAACATCGACAGCACCCCGTAGTACGTCAGTGCCGCGGCCCGGTCCGTGAGTTCGTCGTCCTTGAACTCCCTGAGGGTGCCCTTGAGCACGGCCGCCCAGGAGTGCCTGGGCAACTGCCGCGGACCGTCCGGCGCCTGCCGTTCCACCTGCTCGTCCGGACCGGGCGGCTCCTCCCGACCGGTCACCGACGGTGTCGCGTCGTCCTGGTCGGATTTCGATGTGCGTGCCATGCCAACCCAGTAACCGCAACGGCCTGTTCCATGCGTCGATCGGGACTGCGGCCGGGCCGGGCGGGTTCCGCGGGACGCTCCGGTGTGGCGGGGACTGGCCCTAGGCCGGTGCGGAACCTTGCGCGACGATGGGATCGGATCAGGAATCGCGCCAGGGGGAGGGGCGGTCGGTGAGTGGTGGATGGCGAGGGCGGGGACGCCGGCGGAAGGCGGGCCCGCAGCCCGGCCCGGTGGAGCCGGAGAACGTCGGGAGCGGCGAACTGGCCGAGGGCATCTCCTACCGCGTCACGCGACGGGAGGGAGCCGACGGCATCCCGCACGTGAACATCACCTACACGATGACGCCGGAGGCCAAGGCGCGCCTGACCCTGAGCGCCGCGTACGAGAACGGGGGCGCGACCCACCCCGACACGCTCACCGCGGCGTTCGAGCTGGCCGAGGTGCTCTGGGGACAGGGCTCCGCGGGGGACGCGGTCGCGCTGTACCGCCATGTCCTGACCGGCCGCCGGACCGTCCTCGGCCACGGTCACCCCGACACCCTGCAGGCCACGTCGTCCCTGGCGCGGGCGCTGGAGGACCTGGGCGAGCTGTCGGAGGCGGAGCGGCTGACCCGGACGGTGTGGGCCGAACAGGTCCGCGCGTCCGGCGAGGACGACCCCGACGCCCTGACGAGCCTGGCCCGGGTCGCTCGCATCACCCTGCGGACGAGGCGTCCGGCCGAGGCGGAACGGCTGGTCCGCGAGGTGCTGGCGGTCCGTGAGCGGGTGCTGGGCCCGGGACACCGGTCCACCCTGAGCAGCCGCAACGATCTGGCCGGCACCCTGCGTGCGCAGGCGCGGCTCGAGGACGCCGAGCGCCTGTACCGCGAGGTGGCGGAGGAGGCCGGACGGCTGTTCGGAGCCGAGGACCCGCTGTGTATGGACGCCCGCGGCAACCAGGCCGCCGTCCTGTCCGACCTGGGCCGGTGGTCCGAGGCCGAGCGGCACTACCGGACGGTGGTCGACTTCCGGGCGCGGAGCCAGGGCACGGGCCACGTGGACACGCTGTCGGCCCGGCAGAACCTGGCCTCGGTGCTGCACGGAGCGGGCAGGGCCGCCGAGGCGGAGGCGCTGATGCGCACGGTCGTGGACGGCTACGCCGCGATCTACGGCACCGATCATCCCCGCACCGTCGGCGGCATGCGCAACCTTGCCGCGATGGTGCACCGCCGGGGCGGCCGCGCCGAGGCGGAGGCGCTGTGCCGCCAGGTGGTCGCCGTCTACGAGCGCCGGTTCGGTCCCGGCGACCCCCGCACCGCCGAGGCGCGGGCGAACCTCCGCCTGGTCATGGGGGGCGACGGCTGAGCGGCGCCCGCCCGCGCCGCGGTCGCGGTCAGACCCCCACGTGGATGTGCGAGGCCCAGAGCGACGGGAACCAGGCGTACCGGTGGTGCAGTTCGGCCACCGTGGCGTGCAGGGCGAGTGCCACGCGGTCGTCCTCCGCCCGGGGATCCGTCCCGGCGTACGCCCGCGCTCCCGAAGCCCCGGTGGCCGCCGGGGCCTCTCCGGCGAGCGCCGCGTAGAAGGCGGCGGCCAGCTCCGGCGCCAGTTCGTCCCCGACCGGCCACAGGGTGCCCACCACATGCCGGAATCCGGCCAGTTGGAACGCGCCGGTGATGTGGACGGCCTCGTCCACCAGCTCCTTCCGGGTGGCCGACGTGGCGCACGCGGACAGGTAGGCCAGGTGGGCGCCGTCGAGGCGCAGCCCGGCCACGTCGGCGACGGTGAGCGGCCGGGTCGCGTGGTCGTGGGTCAGGATGCGGCAGGCCGAGGGGTCCTGTGTGTCGGCCACGGCATGGCAGGCGAAGTGCACGGACCGGGTGTGCCGCAGCGCCTCCAGGACGCCGTCCCGGGTCGCCCTCTCGTCGGCGAGGGAGACGGCAGCGCGGCCGTTCGTCAGGTACCGGCCGACGGCGTGCGCCTCGGCGTCCGCGTTCGGCAGGTCCCCCGCCCCCGGGGTGCGGGACATGCTGACGATCAACTGGCCGGAGCCGTCCGCGCCGGTACCCGGCCGCCGGGTGCGCGCGTGGTGGAGCGCGGCCACGGTGGAGGTGTACGAGGAGGCCACCCGTGCCAGCACGCACCGCTCGTCGCCACCGTCTGCCCGGGGGCCGTGGTAGCCGGCCGCGTGCAGGGGCAGGAAGGCCAGCGGCCCCTGGGGGCACCACCACACGCGCGCGGGAGTACCGCCGGGGCCGGGTCGCAGGACCGGGGCGAGCCGTTGCAGGACCGGTCCGGTGATCGTGTCCCACAGCCACTCCAGGGTCCGTGCGACCGTCTCCTGCCGGGCCAGCCGTCCGTCGAGGCCGCCGGAGCCGGGTGAACCGCCGGGGCCTCCCGAACCGTCCGTGCCGTCCGTGCCGTTCGAGCCGTCCGTCGACGCGTCGACCGCGGAGAGGAATCCCGCCACCCTGTGCTGGACCTCCTCGGCGGTGATCCGCAGCGGGACCACGTCGAGTGTCCCGTCGGCCACGATCAGGGCGTCGCAGCGGATACTGATGTTGATCACCACGACCGGCCCGGCCCCGGCACGCCGGATGATCTCCTGCGCGGAAGGCGGACGCAGGAAGTCCGCCATCCCCGGCAGGGACCTTACCTCGCCCACCAGTTCGTCCCAGTCGGCCTCGTGGGTCCGCATCCGCTCGGCGTCGGCCCGCTTCCCCGCCGCCGAGTACGCGTCGGAGCGGTGCGGCACCGGGTCCTCCACGTCACGCAGCCGTACGAACCGCTCGGCCAGCGCCGGCGCGCGCTCCCGCAGCAGCGCCACGTCGGTCTCCCGGGACCGCAGCAGACGGCCGAGGAGCACACCGCGCCCGTGCTCCAGCACCTCCAGGGCCTGCTCGGGCCGGCCGGCCTCCAGGGCGTACGCGGCCGCCTCGGCGGCCAGACCGTGCTCGCGGGCCAGCAGATGCTGCTGGTCCGTGCGGTTCAGCTCGCGGGCGGCCAGCCGCGGCAGGAGCCGCACCGCCTCCGTCAGCCAGTGGCGAGCGGCCTCCCAGTCGTGCCGGGTGCCGCACACCTGCCCGAGCGTGGCGCGGGCGCGCAGCCGGTCGCGGACGGGCACGGCCCGCACCTCGACCGAGGCGCGAGCCACCTCGAAGGCCTCCGCCAGGAGACGTCCGTCGTCCGTCACCAGGAACAGTCCGTGCAGCGCCTCGGCCAGCGCGGTGCGGGCGGAGATCTGTCCGGGATGCCCGGCCGGGTAGCCGTCGACGAGGGTGCGCAGCAACGTGACGCATTCCGTCAGATCGGCTTCGCCGCCCCCGGCGTCGGCGCGGGAGCGCAGCGCCTCGGCCAGCTCCAGCAGGGTGATCCGGCCCGCTCCGGAGGCGCCGTGCCGCAGGGCGAGCACCTGGCGGAGCAGGCCCACCGCCTCGTCGAGGTCGGCGGTGCCCACGCCGACGGCGTCGTGGCGCAGTCGCAGCAGGAGGGCGAGGTTGCCCAGCAGGAAGGGCCGTTGGACGTCTCCGGCCGGACACGCGTCGAGCGCCGCGCGCTGGGTATCGACGGCCTCGTGCAGGTGCGGCCGGTGCCCGGTGTGCTCGTAGCGGGCGAGCTGGGCGCTGCCGAGGGTGGACAGCACGGCGGAGCGGTCCGGCGCGTGCGGCGGCAGGGCGGCCAGAGCCCGGTGCAGGTGATCGGCGCACCGGTCGAGGTCACCGAGGTCGTTGCGGGTTCGGAAGCGCTGGAGCAGGGTCTGGCCGAGGGCGGCGTGCAGCGTCGCGAAGTTGGGGCTGTGGCGCGGGACGTGCAGGACCGCGTCCTGCTGGAGGGCGATGGCCCGGTCCAGGTCGGCCGGGGCGCCGGTGCGGTCGTGACGGCGGGCCAGCTGGGAGGCGAGCTCCGCGGCGGCGGCCCTGGCGTTCTCCGCGGACTCCTCCTGCCCGCCCGCCACGTCGAGGGCGGCGCCGAGCACGCCGATGGCCGACTCGAGGTCGGCCGGATCGTCCGAGAGGCCGTACCGGGTCCCGTGGGCCTTGCCCAGCTCCAGGAGCACCGCGTCGTGGTTGGGGTCCTCGCGGGGGAGCGTCCGGGCGGTCTCCCCCAGGGTCCGGACGGCCCAGTCCGCCCATCTCACCTCGCCGGAGTGCTCGGCGCGCAGCAACGCGAGAGCGGCCGCCTTCAGGGGCATCAGGAGCCGTTCGAAGTCGTCGAGCGGGAAATCCGCCTCGACGACGTGCCGCAGCAGCGCGACCGCCTCGTCGAGTTCGTCCAGCCGGCCGTCGAGCCGGAACCGCTCGGTCAGGACCCCGGCGAGGTTCGCGGCCAGCTGCCACGGTTCCGTGCCGCCGTTCCTGAGCAGCTCGTCGCGGGCCCTGCGCAGGCCGTCCACCGCTTCGTCCAGCGCGGCCCGTTCCCGGGTCACCTCGTACCAGCCGCTGAGGAACGAGGCGAGGTTGATCAGTCTGGGCAGTCGGTCCGGACTCTCCGGCGGGGTGTGGTCCAGCGCCCGCCGTTGTGCCGCCACGGCCTCGCGCAGCCGCTCCGGGCCGCCGTCGAGGCCGTACAGCTCCCCCAACGCCTCCGCGAGTCCGCCGAGCTGGGCGGCCCTTTCGCCGGGCATCGCGGGCGGCAGCGCCACGCAGCGGCGCAGCATGTCGGCGGCCTCCTCCAACGGGGCGAGCTCACCGGTGTGGTGGTGGAGCCGGCGCAGGGCGCGGCCCAGACCGTAGAGGTAGACCTCGCGGTACGGGTGTCCGCCGGGGGCCACGCCGACGGCGTGCCGGTAGCCGTCGATCGCGCGCGCCAGGGTCGGCAGGTCCCGGGTGTGTTCGTAGAGCTGGGCCTCGGCGTGGGCGAGGTTCCTCAGGTGCACGTCCCGGCCGGGAGTGTCGTCGGAGGTGGCGTCGACGACCCGGCGGTGCAGGTCGCGCGCCCGGCGCAGCGCGGTGACGTCCCCCGTGCGGTGGTAGAGCTCCGACTCCCGTAGGGCCTGGCGGTGCAGCGCGTCGATGGACGGCCCTGCCGACCGCCAGAAGCGGGGAACGTCGTTGCCCATGCCCCCACCATAGGGTCGCGGGGCGGTCCCGGGGCAGGGTGCCGCGAGCGTCTGGCGGCACCGGTCCCGGCCGTCAACTCCCGGGCGGGGGCGGCAGGTCGACGGGATGCGCGTACCGGGAGGGAGGCGGCAGACCCTGACGCCAGTGCAGGCACAGCGCCTCGGCCAGGGTCCGCTCCTCCTGGAGGGTGTCCGGCAGCGGCAGGTGGAGAGCCCGCAGCAGGTCGAAGCGGTGCAGTTCGAACCCGGCGCGGACGGCGTCGCCGTAGGTCAGCGCCGCCTGGACGGCCCCGTGGTAGGCGAGCAGTGCGACGGCGGCGGGAGCCAGGGCGAGCAGTACCCACCAGCCGGAGCGCAGCAGCAGCACGGTGCTCACGAGGGCGGTCACGGCGGTGGTGACGCACAGGCGCGCCGCCGCGTCGAGGGAGTCGCGGCCGTCGTCGACGACGGCCCTGGCGCGGTCCGCGAGCACCGGGTACAGCCGCGGCCAGGCGACGGCGGCGTCCCAGCCGTGGTCCCGGCCGGCCGTGTCCCGCAGCGCCGCCAGCACGTTGCCCAGGGCCGTCGGCCGGACGAGGTGGTCCGGGAGCGGATACCGCCGGCGCAGCGCGGCAGCGGCCGCGCCCGCCCGCTGCACCTGCGCGGGCGACGGCTCCCCGGCCGCCCCGGACAGCTCGGCCCGGGCCGCCAGCCGCGCCCTGCGCCTTCGCTGGAGCGCGCGGAGCGCGGAGGCGCCGAGCGGGTCGGGCCATCCGCCCTCCAGCAGTCGCACCATGGCCAGTTGGAAGGGCTGGAACACCACGGCGACCACGGTCGTCCCGACGACGATCCACACCGCCTGCCCGGCGCCGACCGCGGTGGCGGTGCGCCAGGCACGCCGCGGGGAGACATCGGCTCCGGGCGCGCCCGCCCAGACCAGGAGCAGGACGAACAGCGTCGCCGCGTAGGTCGGCAGATAGGCCACCGAGAAGAACCTGGCCGAGCCGTCGAGCGGCTTGGGGACGACGGGCCCGAGGCTCACGCCGGGCTCACCTCAGTTCCATCGGACCGTGGTCGCCCGCCCGGCACGACGGGCGGTACCGGTCGTCGTAGAAGGCGGTGTAGGCACAACTCCCGCACACCGCGCAGCGGAACGCGATCAGACTGAACCGGGTCGACTCGCCGGGAGCCGCGGCGCGCACCTCGTCGCCCGGCCCGCGATCGGGCTGTATCCCGAGGACGGCCCGCAGATAGGTGCCGGAGGTGGCCCCGATCCGCTCGTCGCCCACGAAGAGCAGGAGCCGCTCGGGTCGGTCCCCTGCGGTCAGCAACCGCTCCAGGGCCTCGGCGGCGTCGTTCAGGGCGGTCCCTGCGGGCAGCGACAGCCACGGGACGACGCCTCCGTCCTCGGCCCTGGGATCCACCAACATCGCGTAGCGCATACGCCGTTCAGCCCTCCGCACCCGCCGCGTCCGCCGGCCTGTCCGCCCGTGTGACGCCCAGACTCTACCCACGGACGGGCGGTGGGCGACCGGTGGGCGCCGGTGGCGCTCCCCGGCCCCGCAGCCGCGCCCGCCCAGCGGACGGCGTCCGCGGTCGATCCCGCGGACGTTCTCAGCCGGATGCCCCGCCTGCGTCCCCGCGGTCCGTCATAGTGAACGGAGAAAGCTGCCTGAAGGGGGATATGGCATGGCATTCTTCATCGTCCTCGTGGTGCTGGGCATCGTGGGATTCGGCTTCGTGGCGGTCCGCGCGTCCCGCGAGAACGAGGGCCCGGCCGCACCTCGCCGGCCCGGGACCGAGCCCGAGGGCGCACCGCGTGACATTCCGCCGCTCTTCCCGGACTTCTTCCACGGAGTCCTCTTCGCGGTCGGCAAGGAGGCCACCCCGCACAACCTGCTGGCGCTGACCGAGTACGTCTCCCAGATGATCAGCGCCAACGCCTACGGCTGGTTCCACCGGTTCGGCGACACGGCGGCCGAGGCGCGCTTCAGCCGGCGATTCCGCGGCGGGGGGCCGGAGGGACAGGCGCTCGAGAAGGTCCCGGACGACATGATCGACTTCCTGTGGGCCTGGAATCCCCGGGCGCGCGACGCGCTGCGTGACTGGATCCCCCGCCTCGAGACCGATCTCACCGCGCCCGGAAGCAGATTGTGGCGCTACGGCGACGAGTTGCCGTTCGGGATGTGGGAGAGGGAGGACTGACGTGCGCGGCTCCGCCCTCGACGCCGTGCGGGCACGGCTGGCCGGATTCCGGGCCGGAGACGCCACGGCCGTCCTCGCCCCGGAGGCCGAGCAGGACGCGGCACGTGCCGTGGAGCAGCCCACCCCCGAGTCCGTGGCCGCGGTCGCCTGGCTCTACCAGTACCGCGCAGCGGCGACGGACGATCTCGGCGGCTCCGACGCCCAGTTGGCGTTCCGGCTGTTCTCCAAGATCGCGAACGTGCTGCCCGGCGAGCTGCCCGCGCATGTGGAGGTGATGCTGCGGGTCGCCGCCGCGCCCGAGGGCGAGGCCGCCAGGCTGCAGCACCTGCTGACCGACGCGGAGAACGCCCTGGAGGACCCCGCGACGGCGACGGACCCGGTAGCCCTCGACCGGTGGATCGACGTGCTGCACGCCTTCGGCGCGGCGGCCGCGGAACACGGCAGACAGCACTCCCTCCTCGACCTCCTCGGCAGGTTCCTGCGCCGCCGATTTCCCTGCGACCCGGACGAGATCTGGCGCCTGGAGCAGGCCGCGGACTGTCTGCGGACCGCCGCGGGCGCCGTGCCGCCGCGCGACCTCCTCGCCCACCTGCCCGCCTACAACCTCTGTGTCACCCTCCTCGACCACTTCGAGGCGACCGGCGACACGGGCAAGCTGCGTGAGGCCGCCGAGGCGTCGGACCTGGCGTCGCGCGGCATCAGCCCCGCGCACGCCCACTACCCCCGGATCGTGGCCCAGCGGGCGGACATCCTGTGCACCCGGTCCGGTGTCGATCCCGCCGCGGGATCGCTGAGCGAGGCGGCGGAGCTGTGCCGGGAGGCCCTTCGGCACCTGCGTCCGGACCACCCCGCGGCACCGTTCGTCCACGCGACGGCCGCCCGTGTCCTGGGCGACCAGTACGTGGTGAATCAGGACCTCGCACTGCTCCGGGAGGCTCTGGTTTCGGCGGAGACGGCCCTGACCGGCCTGTCCGACGACGGCGAGCGCCACCTCGCGCACGGGCGGTACGGCCGGCTGCTGATCCTGCTGGGCCGGCGCGCCGGCGACGTCGACGCGCTGGTGCGCGCGGAAGAGGCGCTCACCTTCGCGGCGGAATCGCTGCCGCACGGCCACTCCCTGCGCGCCGTACACCTCAGCGACCTCGCGGACGCGCAGTTCGAGCACCATCTCCTCACCGGGGACGAGGCCCTGCTGCGCGCGGCCCGGGAGAGCGCCCTGACGTCCGTGGAGGTTCTCCGGTCCGGGGACACCGCCAACCCGCCGATGCTCGACACCCTCGCCCGCATTCTGATCCGGTGCTACGAGGTGCAGGGAGACCCCCGCGAACTGGACACCGCCGTGGAGTGGTTCCGCAACGCCGAGGAGCTGTGCCCGCCCGACAGCCGCTCCCGGGCGCTGGCGCTGCTGCACCTGGGCCACGCCCTGATGCTGCGTGCGGCGGTGCTGGGTGACGTGGGGGCCCGGGACGCCGCGTTCGACGAGGCGGAGCAGACGGCCGAGCTGGCCGTCGAGGCCTGTCCGTCCGGTCCCGATCGGTTGACGGCGCTCAACAACGCCGCCGCGGTGGCCCGTCGTCGCAGCGAAGGCGATCCCGCGGTCGTCCGCCGCGCGGGGGGCATGTACCGGGAGATCCTGCGTACGGGGGATCCCGGGAGCGTCCCGGTCCGGCTCGCGACGTTCAATCTGGGATCGACGCTGCTCGACCTGTTCGAGATCGAGCGGGACCCCGCCCTCCTCGACGAGGCGGAGCCTCTCCTGCGCACCGCGGCGGGTGCCGCACCACCCGGGCAACACCACCACGCCACGGCCACCGCGGCGCTCGCCCGCTGCGTCGCCCTGCGCGCCGGAGCCCCCACGGACGAGGCCGTGGAGTTGCTGCGGTCCTCCATCGCGGCGGGCGGGCGGACGACGAGCGCGGACCGGGTCTCCGCGGCCGTCACGCTCGGGCGGCTGTACGCCGACGCGGGACAGTGGCGGCCGGCCCGCGACGCCTTCGCCGAGGCCATCGACCTGCTGGCCGCCCGGCTCGCGGACCGGGAGAGCGCCGTGCGGGAACACGGGGTCGCCTCGTTCTTCGGTCTCGCCTCTCGGGCCGCCGCCTGCGCGTTGGCGGCCGGTGACCCGGTGGCCGCCGTCACCCTGCTGGAACGGGGACGTGGGCTTCTCACCCCCACCGCGGCCGCCCCGTCAGCCGACGCGTGCCTGGACACCGCCGGACGGACCGTCGCGATGCTGAACGTGAGCCGATACCGGTGCGACGCCCTGCTCGTGCGCGACGGGCAGGTCACCGTGCTGCCGCTGCCCGGCGTGACGCACGACGCCGTCAACCGGCAGGCGGGCACGTTCCTGTGGGGCGCGCAGCGCGGAGCCGACCCCCTGTGCCCGCCCGAGGAGCGCTCCAAGGGAACCCGCGTCGCGGTGAACGGCGCACTGCGCTGGCTGTGGCACACCACGGTCCGTCCCGTTCTCGACGCGGTACGGCCCGACGGCTCCCACGAGCTGCCGCGGATCTGGTGGTGCCCGACCGGTATGCTGGCCTTCGTCCCGCTGCACGCGGCCGGGGAGTACGGCTCCCTGTACGGCGGCAGCGGCGGGGAGTGCGCGGCGGACCGCGTCGTCTCGTCCTACACGACGACGCTCCGCGCGCTGCGCCATGCGGCGCACGGGGGACCGGGCGTCCTCGTACCGTCGCCCGGCAGCCCTCTCGTGGTCGCTCCGCAGACCCCGGACCTGCCCGAACTCCCTCAGGCCAGGGAGGAGTCGGACGCACTGCGCCGGCTCTACCCGGGCTGCACCGACCTGATCGGGCCGAAGGCCACGAAGAGCCGCATCCTGGCCGAGCTGCCACGGCATTCCTGGTTCCATTTCGCCGGGCACGGCTCCCAGAACGCCCAGGTCGTCCGCAGCGCGCATCTCGTCCCCCACGATCACGCGCTGCACGGGGGCATCGGAGCGGACACCCTGCGCGCCCTGAACCTCGAGCACGCGGAGCTGGCGTTCCTCTCCGCGTGCAACACCGCCACCGGTCAGCTCACGCTCGCCGACGACCAGGCTCATGTGGCGGGGATGCTCCTGGGCTCGGGGTTTCGCCATGTCGTGGCCGCCCAGTGGACCGTGCGCGACGGGGTGGCCGCCCAGGTCGCCACCGCGTTCCACCGTCGTGTCGCGGCCGCTCCGGCGGGAGGCGTCGCACCCGCCGTCGCGTTGCACCAGGCCGTGCGGGAGGTGCGCCGGACCCATCCGGAACCGCACCTGTGGGCCCCGTTCATGCATTACGGCCCGTGAGGGGAACGGTCAGGGATCGGGAACGTACCGCAGTGCCGGGTCGTCGGATCCGCCGAACACCGCCGCCGTCAGACGTTCCCCGGCGGGGATCTCCGCCGCGGCGTCGGCCGGCAGCGGGTGCCGGAGCGCCCGGTACAGGTCGCCGCGGTGGAGGTCGAACGCCGTGCCGATGAGCAGGCCGAACTCCCGGCACGCGCCGGGCAGCACCCCGCGCCACATCACGTACACGTACGGGAGCGCGAGCAGCGCCCAGGGCGTGCGCGGCACGGCCGGGAGCAGGAGGAGGCCCCACACCCCCGCGGCCACCGCACTGTCCGCACGACGCCTGGCCGCCGCGAGGTCCTGCCGCAGCCCGTCGGGCAGCAGGGTCCACAGGTGCGGCCACAGGACCATCGCGTCGAGGCCGTACTTGTCGAGGGGTTCCGTCTCCGCGGCGCGCAGCACGTTCCCCAGGGACGTGGCCAGCACGCGCTCGGCGCGGGGCGTCCAGCGCAGCCTCTCCTCCAGCCCGCCGAGCCGCACCAGTTCGTCGCGGTCCAGCGGCGGGCCGCCGCCGTCGGCCGCGGTGAGCCCCAGGCGCCGCCGCCGCAGCGGATCCGCCTCCGCCTCGTACGCGGCGGCCCGGCGGATGTGACGCTCCCGCAGCCTGCTGTTCACCGGCTCCGCCCATCGCGGCCAGTACCCTTCGAGCAGTTGCAGCGCGGGCAGGGTCAACTGCTGTATGAGCAGGCCGGATCCGGCCAGCACCACCGAGCCGATCAGGAGCAGGGCCACCTGCTCCCCGGTGTCCAGCCCGCCGAACGCACGGAGCCGGGCGGCGGCCTCCTCCCGGGGGCGGCCGCTGCCGAGCGCCCACAGCACGGACAGCGTCAGCCAGTACACCGAGGCGGCCAGGCCGGTGGCGAACCAGCGCTCGACGAGCTTGCCCGCCGCGGCGCTCCAGAAAGCCGTCACGTGGGAGCCCTGCTGAGCAGACGGTTGCAGGACCCGCAGTAGGGGACCCGCTGCCGGAGATTCCCGCGGACGAAGGTCTCGGGCGCCGCGCAGTCGGGCGTGAGGCAGGTGAACAGGGTGGCCCCGGACACCCCGGAAGAGGGCCCTCGGCCGGGGATCATCGCGTACCCGCTGGGCAGTGCCCGGTACTCGCCCTCCCCGCCCGGCCTCTGCCGCAGCCACGCCGTCAGACGGTCGTCGGAGGCGAGCACCCGGCGCAGCGCCTCGTCCCCCGACGCGGTCAGCGCCTGCCGGATCTCCTGGCCGACGCGGGCGGCGTCCTCCCCCACGAGCCGCGGCAGCGCCGGCAGCAGTTCCCGGGCCAGGGACCGCAGGCCGGTGGTCTCCTCCATGTGTCCCCCAGCACTGGTACGAGCGAGTCCCGAGTGTGGCACGCGGGCACACCGCCGGGCGACGGAAATCACCAAGTCCCGTTCAGAAGCGGGCAATCGCCTTCATACTCTCCCTCATCCGCCCATGCACCCGTGAGGAGCGACCGAGTTCATGGCTTCCCGCAAACCCGGAGACACCGGCACCGACCTGTACGTGAAGCTGTACGGCCGGCCCCAGGCGAGCGCCCCGACGACATCGCCCGCGACCTCACCCTCGTCCCGGAGCACTATCGGTGACGGGGCGTCAGGCGGCAGGCCGGTGTCGTCCTACTGGGCCGACGGGGACCGCGACCCCACGAAGAAGCGGGACATCCCGCACTTCTTCCCGTACTTCTACCACTCCGTGCTCGCCCGCAACGGCAAGCCGGTGCACGGGCGGAACATCCTGGCGCTGATCGAGTACATCGACGCGATGTTGATCTTCCAGGGCAACCTGTGGATCTCCGAGGTCGAGGATCCCCGCACCGGCGAGGTCTTCGCACAGCGCTTCTGCGGCCCGCTGGACGCGTACGAGCGCCTCGAGCACCGGCCCGACGACGTGATCGACTTCCTCTGGGCCTTCCGTGCGACGGTCCGCCCCGGTCTGCGGCAGTTCGTCGACCAGACCTACACCGACCTCACGAGTCCCGGCAGCAGGCTGCTGAGGTACGGGTCCGCACTGCCCTTCGACATCTGGCACCAGGACTGACCCGGCGCGGGCTTCCCGCGGCGGCCGGACTCACCACGGTGCGCCACGGCCGCCGTAGTGGCGGGCCAGGACGTGCCCCGCGAGGCGTCGTCCCGGCCCCCGCTTCCTCAGCCGACCGTCGCCTGTGCGTACGGGACGAGTCGTACGGGTCCCACGAGACCGAAGTCCTGCCGGGCGACGGCGCCGAAGACCGCGGGCTGGGCCACCCTGAGCCGGTTGACGAGAGGGATCGCCACCTCCACCTCGATCACGTTGCGGCCGCGCCGGAGCAGGGGGCCGACGTCCACGACCGGGTGGAGCCGGTCGACGACCGGGGCGCGGGTGCCGTTGACCGTGACGCGGGCCGTGTCGGAGACCTGGCCGAGTTCGAGGTGGGCGCCGTGTGCCGAGGTCCACCCGGCCGGCAGCTCGACGGTCGTCCGGTACCGCCCGATGCCCGCGGAGTCGGCCAGTTCCGGGATCCGCGACCAGGGCAGCAGCGTGTCGAGGGTGAGCGTGCGCTGGACGTGCTCGGTCCGGGTCGGGGCGGATCCGGGGTACCAGTCGTCGACGTCCAGCTGCCAGGGGCCCGGGACGACGGGCGCGGGCACGGACGGGACGGTCGTGGTGACCGTACGACCCGAGGACAGCCGGGTCGTGCGGGTGCCCGCCTCGGTCGAACGGACCGTCAGCGAGCCTTCGTCGAAGAGGACTTCGGAGGCATCGGTGTCGACGACGTGCGGCCTGGCCCCGTTCCGGTCGCCGAAGAGCCCCGGGCGACCCAGTGCGACGATCATCACCTGGCCGGGCTGGAGGGCCACCCGCACGGTGACCTCACCGTCCTCTTCGGTGTACCGGGCGATCCGTGCGGCCTCTCCCGTCCAGGGGTCGAGCAGGTAGGGGATCGTCGTCCCGCCCCGGGTGCGGCGGGTGTGGCGCAGTGTCACCTGGTGGTCGATCGCGGCCACGGCCGGCTTGACCGTCTCCGCGTGCTTGCCGTTGCAGAGGTAGTAGAAGTCGGCGTCCCGGGTGACGCGGTGTGCGTTGAGCAGCGTCGAGGCGGTGGCGTGGCGCACGTCCGGGGTGACGCCGAGCCCGGCGAGGGCGTCGCCCACGGCGGTCTTGTCGGTGATCCGGGTGACGTGGGGCAGGGCGAGCAGCCGGGTCAGGATGTCCCGCAGCAGCTCGTTCTCGCCGTCGTCGGGGACCCCCGGAGTGAGCGGCTGGTCGAAGGCGCCCAGCAGGACGATCGGCAGCCCGGCCCGGGCCAGCTCCAGCAGACGGCGGGCGTCGGCCGTGGCGAGGGTGGGGGTGGACGAGTAGAAGAAGTCCCCCTCGACGAACAGGGCCTTGTACGCCGGTCCGTCCGGTGCGAGCCGGCCGCCCGAGACGGTGGCGTTCGGCAGGTCGAGCAGCGGACCGCTGAGGAACTGGTGGGTCCAGCCCAGCGGGACGCCGGTCGAGGTGAACCAGGACGCGCCGATGCCGGTGGCGGCGTACCCGGTCTGCCGGAAGACGGCCACGTCGGCGCGGGCCGTGCCGGACTGGAGCACGCCGTGCACACGGCCGAGGTAGGCGGCGATGTCCCCGACGTGCTGCCAGGTGGGCTGCCGGGGGCCCCACGACTCGCCGTACCCGGAGGCGCCGTTGTAGGGACTGAAGGCGGCGAAGCCGGGCCAGCTCGCGCCGGGCGCGGTGGCGTAGGAGAAGCCGTGGACGACGGTCTGGTTGACGCCGGCCGCGTAGGCGCCGCCCATGGTGCGCAGGAAGCGGTCCCAGGTGGTGCTGTAGGCGGAGCCGTTGTAGGCGCCCGCCTCGCAGGACAGCACCGTGCGGCCCGCCATGTCCCTGCCGCCCGCGAGACAGCGGAAGTCGTCGAGGTTCTTGAAGCCGAGGGATTCGCCCTCGGGGATGTCGAGGATCGCCGCGGACCCGATCGCGTCGGTCTGCAGTCCGTAGGGCTGGGCGCGCAGGGTCATGCCGAGGGAGTGGGCCCAGTCCCGCAGCGCCCGTACGTGGTGCCGGTTGAAGAGTTCCGAGAAGGTCTCCCAGAAGTCGTGTCTGATCTGCCGGGTCAGCTGGGCCTCGAAGGCGAACACCTGGTTGCTGTCGCTCAGGACGAGCGCGGGCAGATACGGCAGCAGGGGCCGGCCGGTGTGCTCGGCGAAGGCGTCCGGCAGCGACGGGGTCCAGGTCAGGCCGTCCGTCTCCAGCTCCACGGAGTCCTCGAAGAAGGCGCCGCCCGCCGCCTTCAGCAGGCTCCGCAGGGCGGGGGTCAGCACCTGCCGCTCCCAGAAGCGGGTCACGGCCGCGGTGCCCGCCGGGTCGAGGTGGTCGACGACGTAGGCGGCGGGCTCGGAGTGCGGGCCGGACTCGGGCTGCTGACCGCTGCCGCGCGTCCAGTAGGAGATCAGCGTCCACTCACCGGTGCCGGGAGCCGTCCAGGTCAGGGTGCCGTCCTCGGCGACGGTGGAGGTGAGGTCCCGGACGCTGGCGAGGTCGAGCCCGGTCTCCTTGCGTGTGGAGTACGCGGGTTCCACGCGGGCGGCCTGCACGGCGAGGAGCCGCTGCCGGGTCACACCGGCGGCGGGCGCGTGCACCGGCGGCGGCACCGGTCCCGTGAAGGTCGCTCCGGCGCTCAACGAGACCCGGCCGTGGACGAGTTCCTTGGCGGCTGCCTCGTCGTCCGGGGTGACGCCGGGGACCGCGACGGGCCAGCTCGGGCCGAGCGTGAGGTCGATGGTGAGGCCCCGTCTCGCGGCCCGGCGCAGCGCGGCCTCGACGCCGTCGCGCCAGGGGCGGCTGCCCCACCCGTGGTGCGCGGTGTCCAGGACCGACTTGTCCTTGATGCTGTGGTGGACGGCGGCGATCTCCGCGCCGCCGAAGCCCGCGTCCGCGATCTGGTCGACCTCGCGGGCGATCTCGTCGGTGTTCACCAGCCCGTCCGGCCACCACCAGCGGAACTTGGGCCGCACCGCACGGGCGGGAGCGGCGAACCAGTCCGCGCTCGGTCCGGACGTCCCGGCGGCGTACGGCGCCGCCGCGGCCGTCGTCCCGGATCCCAGGGCGGCCACGACCCCGGCCGCGATGCCCGCCGTCGCCCCGGCGGCGAGTACCGCTCGCCGTGACATTCCGCCGCCCTGCTCGGCCGGTTCCCGCATGAGCGCTCCCAGATGATCGTGCGTGGTTTGAATCGTTTCAATACGACTCGACGCGGGAACGCTAAGCCTCGTCTGTGAGCAAGGTCAAGATGTGTGACGGATCAAGTCGCGCAGGAAACGCCGGTCATGGGACCGGAGCGGCCCCACCGCACAGCCGCGATCGCCGTGTTCGTCCGGTGGGGCGGATGCGGTGCGGCAGGGTCCGTCCCGCCGGAGGGAGGACACCCGGGCGGTCGGGCCCGGTACGGCGCGCGCCCCGAACGAATTCCCGGAAGCGAAGATCGGGCCGGACACGACCCGGCCCCCGGCGGGTTCCCGCCGGGGGCCGATCTCCTGACCGCGACCTGAAAGGGTCAGATCCGACCGCCGGTGAGCCGGGTGAGAGGCCCCTGCTGGGGACGGGCGGAGCGACGGCCCACGGCGTAGGACGCCGCGGTCAGCGCGGAGATGCCGGCCCCGACACCGGCCGCGATCAGCTTCCGGTGCGCGATGACGGTCCAGGCCGTCTTCGCGGTCGCGGCGACATGACCCGACGTCGCGACGATCGCCTGCCGGCTCGCCTCGACACCGCGCGAGGCACTCTGCGCGGCGCTCTGCACCGCACCGGTCGTGGCCTCGGCCGAACGCTGGACGCCGTTCTTGGTGGCCGACGCGGCGCCGTCCGTCTTGGTGGCGGCGCTCTTGGCGGCCCGGGCAGCCGGAGCGGTCGCCTTGTCCGCGGTGCGCCGCGCCTTGGACGCGGTCACCCGCTCGGCTGCGGACTGTTCACTCGTCTTCCTGTTCGGTTCACTCATGGACATCGCGTTGCCGCTCACCGCGATGGCAAACCCTTCCGAGCCCGCTACGTGGACGACGAACTCCCCTGAACGAGATCGGCGATCAACCGCTGCCCGGTCACGGCAGGGTCGTCCTTGTGCGCTTCCCACCGACCGAACGTCGCCGCGGCCGCCTCGGCGAAGCCGGACGGCGCCCCCACTCCCCGGCAGGCCTGGGCGATCTCGCTCATCTCCGGCCCCCAGCGCCAGGCCCGCGGCCCGGCGGCGGCCAGGTGTTCCAGCTCGGCCAACGGTGTGCCCGGCAGCATCAGTTGCGCCAGCTCCAGCAGGTCGTCCAGCACTCCGTGGCCGTCGGCCAGCGCACAGGCGTGGGCGGCGACGGCGTACGAGATCTTGTTGTACGCGGCGAAGGACAACTTGAGCGCGGACGCCCGCCCGACCGGCCCCGCCAGGGCGACCGGGGTGAGCGCGGTGCCGTCGAAGAGAGCCCAGACCCGCGCCACGGCCGTGTCGTCACCCGAGAGATAGAGGCGGGTCCGGCCCGGCTCGCGCGGGGGCGGTCCGGTGATCCCTCCGTCCACCACGGTCACGGCGCCGCCCTCGAACACACCGGTGATCTCGGCCATCCGCTCGGGACTCACCGCGTTGGCGTCCACGTACACGCCCCGGAATCCGGCCGCCGCCACCTGTCCCGCGACGTCGAGCGCGGCGGCGGGGGGACAGACGCTCAGCACGACCTCACAGGTCGCGGCCAGTTCCCGGATGCCGGCGGCGGACCGCAACCCGTACGCGCGCGCCCGCTCGCGGCTCGCGGCCGACCGCCCCTGCGGCAGCCACCAGACGGCGGCTCCCGTCGTCACCGCCTGCGCCGCCACGCGTGCGCCCATGGCTCCCGGGTGCAGAATCCCCACGTCTCGATGCTCCATGCCCGGACCCTAACCGGCGGGCGGCCGCTCGAACCACGGGCCACGGAGCGCCGGGAGCCGGCTGCGGCCTGGGAGCCGCAGGCTGCGGATGCCGGCCGGGGAGGAGGCGACGCGCCCGCACGGCCCCTCGTCCGCCCGCAAGGCGGTGCGGGCGGGGGCGCGTCTCAGCCGCCGCCGCTCGGAGTCGCGCCGCCCTTGAGGCGTTCCAGGTCCGAGGGCCGAACCTGGATCACCACGATCGCGATGAGGGCGGCGAGGACCGTGAAGATCGCCGCCATGACGAAGGCGGCCGAGACACCGGCCGTGAGGACCTCGTCGGACCAGGGGGCCGGGAGCTGCCCGGTGCGCCGGAAGTTCAGGCGTTCGGCCGGGGTCGCCTGGGCCAGGAAGTCGGGGACCTGCGTCTCCGCCTCGTTGCGGCTGGCGGTGCCGTACATGGTGACCAGGATGGACAGGCCGAGCGAACCGCCCACCTGCTGGGTGGCGTTGAGGAGCCCGGAGGCCGCACCGGTCTCCCGTGGGGACACGTTGGAGAGGGCCATCAGCGTGAGCGAGACGAACTCCATGCCCATGCCCAGGCTGAAGACCAGCATCGGGCCGAGGACGCTCCCCGCGTACGTGGAGTCGACGTCGGTCAGGGTCAGCCAGGACAGGCCTGCGGCCGCGAGGACCGCGCCGCCCACCATGAAGGGTTTGGGACCGTACGTGGGCAGGAACCGGGAGGCGAGTCCGGCGCCGACCGCGATGACCGCGCTGACCGGCAGGAAGGCGAACCCGGCCGCGAGCGGGCTGAAGCCGAGCACGTTCTGCACGAAGAGCGTGAGGAAGAAGAACATGCCGAAGATGGCGGCGGCGAGGCACAGCATGATGCCGTAGGTGCCCGCCCTGTTGCGGTCGGCGAACATGTGCAGCGGTGTGATCGGCTGCCGGGAGCGCCGCTCGACCAGGATGAACACCGCGAGGACGACGACGGCCGCGACGAACGACGCCACCGTGAGCGGGTCCCGCCACCCCTCCTGCGCGGCTCTGATGAACCCGTAGACGAGGAGCACCATGCCCACGGTGGAGGTCAGCGCCCCGGCGATGTCGAAGTGGCCCGGGTGGCGCTCGGACTCCTTGATGTAGCGGGGCGTGGCGAGGGCGATGAGCAGCCCGATGGGGACGTTGACGAACAGCACCCACCGCCAGTTCAGATACTCGACCAGGATGCCGCCCGCGAGCAGGCCGATCGCGCCGCCGCCCGCCGAGACCGCGGCGAAGACCCCGAACGCCCGGTTGCGCTCGGGTCCTTCCGGGAACGTGGTGCTGACCAGGGAGAGCGCGGTCGGGGACGCGATGGCGCCGCCGACGCCCTGCAGGGCGCGGGCGGCGAGGAGTTGGGCCTCGTTCTGGGCGAGTCCGCCGAGCAGGGAGGCGAGGACGAAGAGCAGCACGCCGAAGATGAACACCCGCCGTCTGCCGAGGATGTCGCCGACCCGGCCGCCGAGCAGCAGCAGGCCGCCGAAGGTGAGGGTGTAGGCGTTGACCACCCAGGCCAGGCTGGTGGTGGAGAAGTCCAGGGAGCGCTGGATGTCCGGCAGCGCGATGTTCACGATGGTGATGTCGAGGACCACCATCAGCTGGCACGAGGCGATCACCAGCAGCGCCATCGCGTTGCCCCCGCCGCCCTGTCGGGCGGCGGTCCGGGGTGCTGAGGTCGGCTGAGGGACGCTGCTCATGACGTGTCGCCCGCTCGGAAGCGGGCCCTGGGGAGAGGTCGGCGGACGGGGATGTCCGCCGTCGGGTCCACCGTTCGACGGTACGCCGACGGCCGGACCGTCACCACTCGATCATCCGCGGGCTCTCCGTGAAGCGGCGCGCACGGGCGGACGGACGGGTCCGTGCCGTGCCAGGACTCCCCCGTCGTCCTGGCACGGCCCGCGTTGCCGCGGCGGTGCGCCGCGGTGATCACCAGGATGCGGGAGGGACGGGCGGTGTGTCGTTGGCGCACGGTCCCCGACTGCTTGGCGGAGCGTCCCCCGGCGGCGCGGCGGGAAGGAGGTCCTACGTCTCGGTCGGCGCCTGTCCGCGCAGTTCACTGGGCGCGAGCCCGTAGGCGGTGCGGAACGCCCGGGTGAACTCGGGGGCCCGGGGGTAGCCCCAGCGGGCCGCGACGGCGCGGATGGGCAGGCCGCGCAGCCGGGGGTCGGCGAGGTCGCGCCGGGCGTTCGCCAGCCGCTGGTCGCGGATGTAGGAGGCGACGGTGAGGCCTTCGGCCTGGAAGAGGCGGTACAGGTGGCTGCGGGAGACGTGGTGCGCGGCAGCGATCGACGCGGGGGTCAGCTCCGGGTCGTCCAGGTGCCGGTGGATGAACGCCTTGACGTGGAGGACGAGGGTGCGTTCGCGGGTCTCCGGCGGGAGGCCGAGGTCGGTGTCCACGGCGTGCGCGAAAAGGGCCGTGACCAGGTCCGCGACGACCGTGCCCAGCCGGGGCGCGTCCGAGGGCTGGTACGAGGAGGTGTCCGCGACCAGTTGGCGCAGGAACTGCGAGAGCAGCGCGCCGATCCCCTCGCGCCCCGACAGGAGGCTCCCCAGGACCTGGTCCGCCCGGCGCCCGGGCACGGCCACCCGCGCCCGCGGCACCTCGACGCCGAGGACGGTGACCGGCTCGGAGCCGGTGAACACCTCCCACGACCGGGAGGAGGAGTTGATGTGGAAGTCGTTCATCCGGTAGGCGGCCTGCTGCCGTCCCCAGTCGGCAGCGCCCTCGCCCTTCACCAGGAGGGACAGATGGTAGGTCTCCGGGTCGGACTGGCGGATGAGCTTCGGTGTGCGCCGGAAGACGAGATGGTCGAAGGTGGCCGGCCAGACGACGACGTCGCCCAGCGCCATCACGCGCTGGGAGCCTCGGTAGTCCGCGTGGCGGTCGCTGCTCAACCGCATGGGCGCGTGGGTGCGGCCCATGCGTTCCGCCCACGCCTCGAACCGGTCGTTCACCGGCAGGTCCGTGGTGCGGAAGACCGACTCGTGCAACACGGGCCCAGTCAACCACACCGCCGGAACAGGCCTGTTGGCGACGGGCGGGTCAGCGCAGGTGGGCGGTGTCGACGGTGACCGAGTCCGTGTCGGAGGCCGTGACGGTGAGGTAGCCGGGATCGCCGTTGCGGTCGAGGTAGCACATCGCGTAGCCGACGGAGACGGCCGTCTTCCGTACCGGGTCCTCGGAGACGGCCTTGCGGCAGCCCTCCGCCGTCGGCACCTCCGACGAACCCCACGAGGCCAGCCTGCCGTTGGTGGACATCAGGAAGCCGCCCTGGAGGTAGAGGGCGTCCGTTCCGGCGTCGGCGACGACGGGCGGTGTGGAGGTGAAGTCGTAGCCGGTGGGGGCCTTCTCGCCGTCCGACTGCTCCATGACGAAGCCGCGCACCAGCGAGGTCGAGGGCGAAGAGGTCGCGTCGGGCAGGGCGGCCGTGACCGCCGCGCCTCCCCCGCCGACGACCACGACGGCGGTGAGACCGGCGATCAACGGGTGGGCGTAGGCCAGGCTGAGCAGCGGTCCGATCACCGGGATGGAGAACTTCATCTGGGTGTTCTTCTGGGTGATCCTGGCGCTGCCGCTCGCGGTCGCCGTCTGCGTCGAGGAGTGGTGGGTGCCGGGCCGGGGTGGCGGGAGCGCGTCGTCACGGGAGTCGCGGGCGCCGAGTTGCGCGCCGCGCGTGCGGTCGGTGTTCATGGCCCGGGACGCTAGCGACAGGGGATCCCGCGGTCTTGTTTTGTCGGAGATTGCCGCCAAGGGGCCATTTGAAGGCCGGCGTTGCGAGGTGACTGATCGGTGGGGGAAGGCTTCGGACTTGCTACTCGTCAGTCATATTACTGAACCGTAACCTACTGACCGCTACCCGAGGTGACCCTTGCCTCGCTACGGTCCTGACAGTTCGTCTAAGAGCGGTACGGGCATCGGTGGACGACCGGGACCCCGTACCGCTCGGTCGTCACGGTCCGCACCCCACCGGGCCGTCCGCCACCCGAGCCGCAGACGAAGGCTCGGCCTCCCCCTCACCGGAGGTCCGCCATGCCCGCCCCCACCCGCCTGCTCGCCGCAGCCGTCACCGCCGCAGCCTGCCTGGGCGTCACCGCCGTACCCGCCGACGCGACCGCGCAGTCGGACGCCGTGGTCTCCCGCGGCGTCACCATTCCCGCCTTCTACAACCCGCCCGCCACCCTTCCGTCGGTCGACGGCGCCCTGATCCGGTCCGAACCGCTCACCCTGGCGTTGAGCCTGCCGGGTCTCGACGGACCGCTGCCCGGCACGGCGACCCGTCTGATGTACAAGTCCACGGACTCGGCCGGCCGTCCCATGGCGGTCACCGGCGCGTACATCGAACCGTCGGCCCGCTGGACGGGCGGCGGACCACGGCCACTGGTCGTCGTGGCCCCCGGCACGATGGGCCAGGGCGACCAGTGCGCCGCCTCCCTCGGCCTGGAGCACCCGCTCGTCGTCAACGGGCGGACGCTGTCGGTCGGTTACGAGGACCTGGCGATCTACCGGCTCCTGGCCCGGGGCATCGCTGTCGTGGTCACGGACTACACCGGGCTCGGCGCGACCGACCGGCTGCACACCTACGTCAACCGGGTCGACGAGGCCCACGCCGTCCTGGACGCCGTCCGCGCCGCCCGTTCCCTCGGCTCCGCGTCGCTGACGGCCGGCTCCCGGGTCGCACTGTACGGCTACAGCCAGGGCGGCGGGGCCACGGCGGCCGCGGCCGAGCTCCAGCCCTCGTACGCGCCCGACGTCACCCTCGCCGGGACCTACAGCGGGGCTCCGCCCGCCGACCTGGTCGCCGTCACCAAGGCCATCGACGGCAGCGATCTGGCCGGTGCGCTGGGCTGGTCGGTCAACGGCTTCCTGGAGTCCGATCCCGCTCTCGTGCCGATCGCCGAAGCGCACCTGAACGCGGCCGGCCACGCCGCGCTCAAGGACCTGTCGACGATGTGCGTCGGCGACGCCCTGCTCTCCTACAACTCGGCAAGCAGCACCGACTGGACCACGGACGGGCGCTCGCTCAGCGACATCGTCCAATCCGAGCCCGCCCTGAAGGCCTTCCTGGCCGACCAGCGCATCGGCACCATCGAGCCGGCGTCGCCGGTCCGGGTGGCGACCGGCACCGCCGACGACCTGGTGCCGCACGCCCAGGCGCGCGCCCTCGCCGTCGCGTGGTGCGCCAAGGGCGCCGACGTCACCTACAAGCCCGTGGTCCTGCCCGGTCTCGGCCGGTCCCTGATCAACCACTTCACCCCGCTGCTCGCCGACCAGGGCGACGCGATCTCCTGGCTGAGCGACCGCCTCAAGGGCAAGCCCGCGACGTCCAACTGCGCCACCCTTCCTCTCCAGCCCTGACACGAGTCACTCGGTGACGGCCGGTACGGCGAGAGCGCCGCGCCGGCCGTCACCGCCTCACGTGTACGGGCCGGGCGCGTGGTCGTGGCGGGCCCGGGGCCCGCCGCGCACGGGCTCGGCCCGGGTCAGTCCGACAGGCCCAGGCGGGCGACGATCCGTTTGCCGACCGGCTCCTGCGCGACGTCGAACTGCTCCGCGACCGCGCGCACGATCTCCAGGCCGTGCTGGCCCACCCGCGTCGGATCCGGCGCCCGGGGCACCGGCAGCGCCGGATCGCTGTCCCAGACGACGATCTCCACCGCGGCTCCGGCGATGCGCAACTGGAGCAGGACCGGACCGGGCGCGTGTCTGAGCGCGTTCGTGACCAGTTCGCTCACCACGAGCTGCGACAGATCCATGGCCCGGGCCGACACGGCGAGGCCGTCCCGGCTCTGCACCCGGCTCAGGAAGTCACCCGTGAGCCGGCGCGCCCGGGCGATGCAACCGTCCTTTCCGTCCAGCGCGACCGTCGTCTCGGCAAGGTTTCCGCCGGGGGCGGAAGAACCCTGGTCGGGCGGGACAGGTTCCATCCGGACCGCCTTCACTACCCCGTTCATACCGGCGCGACTACCCGCGAACCCACCCCCTACGCCACAGCCGCACCACTCACCCGGTCATCGGGCCGCCCGTCGCCCGGAGGCGTCACCCGCAGACCTGTCCCGGTCGCCGTCCGCGCCCGGCCCGGCCCACGCCCGGCGGGCCGCCGCGAACGGCCGACGCCCCGAGGGCGCCGGCGCCGACCGCGAGGACGGCGGCGGACACGGTCGGCGTGCCTGGACGCCGCTCTCCATGGCGGTCCCGCGGCCGGGGCGGGGCGGACTCTGTAACGCTTCTCGCACCGCGATCCAAGAACGGGTGTAGCGCCTTTGACGGACCCGAGGAGGAGACGCCTGTGGACGACGGGGAACGGTTGCCGGGCGGGCCCACCGCGGCCGTGCGTGACCCGCGGCTCTTCGAGGAGTTCTACCGGCGTCACGTGGACCCGGTGATGCGGTTCGTGGCCCGGCGGGTCGACGACCCCCACACCGCGGCCGACCTGACGGCCGAGATCTTCCTCGCCGTCCTGCGCTCGGCGCACTCCTACCGGCCGGACCTGGGCGGCGAGACGGCCTGGCTGTTCGGCATCGCCCGCAACGTGGTGTCGTCGGAGCGCCGCCGAGTCGCCCGGGAGACCGCACGCGATCTGCGCTTCTCCGGGCGGCGGCTGCTCGACGCCGACGACATCGTCCGCATCGAGGACCGACTCGACGCGGAGAGCCCGGGACGGCGGGCCCTGGCCGCGCTGGCGAGGCTTCCCGAGGGCGAGCGGGCCGTCATGGAGCTGATCGCGGTGGACCAGCTCACGGTCACCGAGGCGGCCGCCGCGCTGGGGATCCGCCAGGTCACGGCCCGCGTACGACTGCACCGGGCGCGCAAGACACTGCGGCGGGAGGCCGAGGCCCAGGCCGCGGAGGCGACTCCCCCGGCCGCCCGGACGAGCTCCGCCGGAGCCACGCCGCCGGAAGCGGCGCTGCTGCGCATCGCGAGGGGGGAAGCGTGAGCACGAGGCGGACGTTCGAGGACCGGCTCCTGGACGAGCTCAGGACGGAGATCGAGCTGGGCGAGGCCGGAGCGCTCCGGGCCGGGCCCGCGACCGCGGTCGAACCCGGCGGCGGAAGGACGAGGGCGTCCGCGCGCCGGCTGTTCACCCCGCCGCGGATCGCCGTCGTCGCGGTGGCCTGCGCGGCGGCCTGGTTCGGCGCGGCGGCGCTGCCCGGCTCGTCGGCCACCTCGACGGCGTACGCGGTGGAGCGCCACGGGGACGGCACGGTCACGCTCACCGTGAAGGACCGGACGATCGACGTCACGGCTCAGCGCGAACTCGCGACGAGGGTGCGGCCGTGGGGCATCGAGGTGACCATCGACGTGCTGGCTCCGGGCTACGTCTGCGAGCGCAGCAGGCCCACCTCGCCGTCGGTCCGGGCCGTCGACAGACACGGCGACCGCATTCCCGTCGTCCCGCTCGAGGCCGGCTGGGACGTGACCCTGCGCCGGGGCAACGTACTGGCTTTCGAGAACACGGAAGGCATGTCCCGGCCCCGCGCGGTCGAGTTGTACTCCACCAGGAGTCAGGCCGAGCCCTGCCTCCCGCTGAAGGTCACCCTGCCGACCCGGTGAAGCCCGTCCCCGCCTGACGTACGTCACATCCCGCACGGAGTCCGGTCCACGTATGCAACCCCCGCCCCTGGTCCCGCCACGCCCGGCGAAGTCACCCTCGGTGATCGAGCTCTCACCCGGCGGGATCTCGCCGCCCCGCTCGGGCTGGCTCGACGCGTTGCGCGCCGTCGCGGCTCTCGCCGTGGTGCTCGACCACTCGTCGTACGCCTTCCTGCCGGAGTTCCGTCAGGAGGTGATGCCGCAGTTCACCATCGGGCGCTACGGCGTCTTCCTGTTCTTCCTGGTGAGCGGGTACATCGTGCCCGCTTCACTGGAACGCCGGGGCTGCGTCCGGTCGTTCTGGATCGGCCGGGTGTTCCGCATGTACCCGCTGTGGACGGTTGCCGTCACGGCGGTGCTCGCGCTCGACCTGCTGGGCGTCGCCGAGTTCCGCGCCGGCCTGAGCCGCCAGAGCCCCGGCACGGTCGCCGTCGCCCATGTCACCCTGCTCCAGGAGCTGCTGGGGACGCCCGGTCTCCTTCTCGTCCTGTGGACCCTGTCCTACGAGATGGCCTTCTATCTGCTGGTCGTGGCGCTGTTCACGGTCCGTCGGCACCGTCGGCCGGCGGCGGTCGCCTGCACCCTCGCCGTGCTCGCCGCCGTGAGTGCGGCAGCGGGGGTCGCGCTGCCGGTGTCCGCGCTCTCCCGTGCGGTCGGCACCGGCCCGCTGGTCGCGCTCGTCGCGGTCGCCCTGGCGCTCGCCGTGTGCGGTGCGAGCGCCGGGACCCCCGTGTTGCGGGTGGCCGGCGGCGTGCTGGGCGGGGTTTCCGCGCTCGTCCTGGTCGCCTTCAACGGCACGGTCGCAATGTGGGAGGGGCTGGTGATCCTCGCCGTGATGTTCCTCGGCACCGCGATCCACCGGGCCGAACGCGGTGGAGGCGGCCGCCTGCGTCCGGTCGGCACGGCCGTCCTGGTGCTCGCCTGCGCCGTCGGGAGCGCGTACCGGCACGGCGACGGCGCCCACTTCACCCGGCGCGGCTGGATCCTCGCCTTTCTGGCGGCCGTAGTCACCTTCGGGGTCGCGCGGGCGGCGCGCCACCGGCGCGTACCGCGTGCGCTGACGGCGCTGGGAGCGGTCAGCTACTCGGTCTACCTGGTGCATCCGGTGCTGCTGGAGGTGACCGACGGCACGGTCGGCCGGTGGCGGCACGACGTTCCCGCGCTGGAAGCGGCGTTCCTCGTGGCGCTGCTGCCCCTGTCCGCGCTGACCCATCGGTTCGTCGAGCTACCGGGTCAGGCGTGGGGCCGCAGACTGGCACGCCGCGTCCAGCCGGGATCACGCGCGGGCGGTCAGCCGATGTGGTAGCTGTCGCCGTACACCTTCCAGTCCAGGGGCGGGTCGAGGTCGAGGTTGCCGTTGCGCAGGAAGACGCGCTGGGCGGTGTCGACCCGGCTGGTGTCGCTGTGCGCCTCCTCCTGCTTCATGGCCCAGACCCGGGCGTCGAGGAAGGCCATCAGATACGTCGTCTCGTCGCCCCCCTGGGCCGGCGGCTTCGCCTTCGTCAGCGCCCGCTTGCGGATGCTGCGGAAGCTGGTGGGGTCGGTTCCGTCACCGTGCATGACGATGGCGTCGTAGTAGGCGAACTGGCCGAGGACCCGCAGGCCGTCCGTCACGCCCTGCCGGACGGCGGGGTCGAAGTAGACGCGGTCCCGCTCGTCGTTCTGGGCCTGCTGGAAGGCCGTGTCCTGGGCCGCCTTGCGCCAGTCCTTCGGGTAGTCCGGGTCGAGACCCGAGTGCGAGTCGGTGCCGTCGACCTGGCGCAGGGCGGGCAGGTACCTGGCGAGGACGTTGCCGGGCTTGCGGTCGCTGTAGAGCTCTACGAGATCGAGCATGTCGCCGGTTCCTGAGCAGAATCCGATGATGCCGGCGGTGTAGCCGCGGCCGTCGCCGATGTCCTCGATGTACCGGTACTGGGCCTTCCAGTCGAGCGAGGAGTTCTCCGCGCTCGACACCAGCTTCATGGCGATCTCCTTCTTCGCCGGGTCGTCGAGGCCCTTCGCCGCGGGGGCCGCGGACGCCCGGCGGACGTCCAGGAGCGGCGCGGCCGCGAGGGCTCCGGCGAGGGCGAGGAAGAGGCGACGGGAGGTGGGGGTGGGGGTGGGGGTGGGGGTGGGGCCGTCGACCGGCCGGGATATGTGCACCACGGTGGCTCCAGGTGAGGAGTGGGGGGTGGGGTGATGCTGCACTGCGACTGACAGGAAAGTTTCCTATCAAGTCTCGGCGACAGAAGTAACCCATCGAAGCCATGTTCGTGCGATCGAACAAACAGCCCCACGACAACGCCCTACGGCAGCCGCCTCACGGCAACCGACCCTCCGTCACACGGGCGGCGGGCTAGAGCAGTTGGAGCACCTGTGCCGCCAGGAACCCGAGGAGGCCGACGTGGAAGAGGACCATGCAGATCCACTGCGTGACGGACATGCGCCAGGCCGCCGCCCGGAGGATCTCCCACTCGCTCACCGCGAAGGCGGCCAGCACCAGGGCGAGCACCTCCCACACCACGTGCCACCAACCCGACGGAGTCGCCCCCGTCGTGGCGTCCATGGCGGCCGGGATGCGCGTGACGCGCGCCAGCACGACGAGGCCGATGAGCAGCTTGTGCCAGCCGTGCTTGTACCGGCCGTGACGGGCCGCCGGCTCGGCGGTCGTCAGCGGGGAGGAGGTGGGAGTCGTTCCTGTGGACATTCGCACATTTGATCACCCTCCCGGTTCGGAGGCCATCGTTCCGCCGGACGCCGGGCCGGCTCAGGGCGCGCCGGGCGCGTCACCCAGCCAGTCCAGACGGCGGTCGTCGCCGGAGCGGCGCCCGTACAGGGCGCGGCCGCCCGGACCGTAGCGGCCTATCTCGGTGATCAGCGGTACCTCGCGCAGCTCGTGCCGGGTCCGGTCCGTGACGTCCAGCAGCAGGCCGTCCAACGGGCCGCCCACGAGCTGCGCGTAGGTGCGCTCGGGGCGGGGCCCCGCGTCGTCGTGGTCGGCGCCGTAGACCCGGCCCCGCAAGAACTCAACCTCGTCCATGACCAGCAGCTTGTCATCCACCACTGACAACGGCCCGTTGAGCACTCTTCGGCCAAGGCCATGGCGGAAAACCGGCCTCCGGGCGCGATCTCGGACCCGGCCGGGTATCCACCCTCTACGCATCGTTGTGTAGGGGGTGGGGGGGCCGGCCCTGATGGCACGCAGGCGGGAGCGGGAGCGGAGCGGCGAGTCGGCGCGGGCCCGGCGTCGGCGCACGGTGCGCGAGCTGCGTGCGTCGGGCCGCTACGGACCGAGGCTGCGCGAGGTGCTGCCCGCGCTCGCCGCCTCGGTCCTCGTCGTGGGCGGCGCCCTCGGCGGACTCGCGCTCGTCTACCGCGAGTTCGGCGGTCCGGCCTGCGCGCTGTCGCTCGCGCCGGTGCTGGTGATCGCCGCCGTCCTGCGCCGGTTGTCCCGCGGTCCCGCCCGGCGGCGGGGCGGGTACTACACCGCGCAGGAACTGGCGGAACTGGACATGCCGGAACTGGTGCTCGCCGTGGCCCGGATGCTCCGCCGGGACGGCTGGCGGGTGCTCCCGCCCCCACGGCACGACACTCACCATCTCGCCGCCCGCGACGGCCGCGGACGGCTGCTCGACGTGGCGTTCCGTCCCGTGGCCGAGCCGCTGCCCGACGAGGAGTCGGCCTGTTCCTGCCGGGCGCGGCTGCGGGCGCGGTCCGGGCCCCCGCTGCGACTCGTCGTGCACCGGGGCACCTTCACCCACCGGGACGAGGTGTGGGCCTCGCGCGATCCCCACACGTACCTGATCGACGGTCCTCGTCTGCGCCTGTGGGCGTGCGGGACGCCGTTGGCCCAGCTCGCGGGCGGGCTCGTCCCGTCCTCCCGGCGCGCGTGATCCCCGCTCTCCGCTCGACGCGCCCCGCGGTCGCCCCCCCCCTCAGACGCCTCGCTCCGCCCCGGCGGACGGTCGCACGGGGGCCGTCGGGGCGACCGGCCCCTCGGGTGGGCCGGGTTCGGCGCCGCGGGCGGGCGTGGGACGCGTCGGAACGGTCGGCGTACGGCCCCCGGTCACCAGCCGTACGACGAGGTGCGCGCGCCCCGCGGCCACGGGACCGAGCACGGCCAACACCAGGACGTACCCGGCGATGAAGGGGGCGAGCCGGTCGTCGAGTCCCGCGCTCGCGGCCATGGCGGCGAGGATCAGCGCGAACTCGCCGCGGGCCAGGAGCGTGGCGGCGATGTCCGCGGCGGGCTCGGGACCGTAGCCGTGGAGACGGGCCACGATCAGTCCCGCCGCCACGTTCATGCAGACGGTCAGGGTGGCCGCGAGCACGACCGGGCCGAGGACGGCCGCGAAGTCGCCGGGGTCGATGGCGAGTCCGAACGCGAAGAAGAAGATCGCGGCGAAGGCGTCCCGCAGCGGATGCACCAGTCGGCGGATCCGCGAGGCCGAGGGCGTTCGGGCGAGGATGAGACCGACCATGAACGCGCCGATGGCGTCCGCGACGCCGAGGAGTTCGGACACTCCGGCGACGAGCACGGCGGCGCCCAGGAAGCTGATGACGAGGAGTTCGTCGTCGCGTACATGGATGAGCCGGCCGATCAGCCGCGTCCCGAAGCGGGCGGTGGCGGCCAGGACCAGCAGGAACCCGAACGCCTTGGACACCTGGACCAGCACCTCGGCGACACCGTGCGCGCCGCCGATGACGGGCTGGAGGGCGGCGAGGTACAGGGCGAGGAAGACGTCCTCCACCACGATCACGCCGAGGATCAGCCGGGTCTCCGGACGGCCGAGCCGGCCCAGGTCGATGAGGATCTTGGTGACGATGGCGGAGGAGGAGATGCCCAGGACGCCCGCGAGAACGAGCGCCTCCCGGGTGCCCCAGCCCAGTGCGAGGCCGAACCCGAGTCCGGCGCCGACGTTCAGCAGCAGGTAGCTGCCGCCCGCGAGGGCCAGACGTCTGCCGCCGGTCTTCAGGTCGTCGAGGTGGAACTCGAGGCCCAGGTAGAACAGCAGCAGCACCAGGCCGAGTGCCGACAGCATCTCGAAGTCGTGGGCGTCCTCGACCAGGACGAGGCCCGGGGTGTGCGGGCCGAGCAGCATGCCCGCGAGGGTGAACAAGGGGATGGTCGGCAGGCCGATGCGGTTGCCGAGGCGGGCGAGGAAGGCCGCGGCGAGGAAGGCGCCGCCCATGGCCAGCAGGCTGTCAGCGTGTCCCATGCGTCACCTCCCTTCCGCGGAGGCGGAGTCGGGCTCTTTGCACGGCACGGGAGTGGATGGGCGGTTCTCCTTCACGGGTGCTCACCGGTGGACGGATGCGCCGCGGGCCCTGGTCGGCCCGTCACGGCGCGGCCCGGCGTTCCGGGCCTTCCTCCACGATCGCGGGCCGGTGGGGGGCCGCGCCATCGGGGTCAACACCCATTCCTCCCCTGGGGGATGTCCCCGACGCGCCGCCGCCCGGGTCTGGGGAGACCCGGGCGGCGGTGTCGAGCGGTCCCCGGTCGGACGGCCGACCGGTCAGCGGACGAACTTCCGGAAGGCGCCGGTCAGGGCGTGAGCTGCCAGCGCTGGATGTACCCCACGTCGATCGACGCGCGGTCCTGGACGCGCAGTTTCCAGGTGCCGGTGAGGGGTTGGGCCGACGCGTCGACGGTGAAGGTCTGGTCGACGTTGTCGGCGGAGCCGCCGCTGCGGTTGAGGAGCGAGTAGACGGCGCCGTCCGGGCCGACGAGGTCGACGGTCAGGTCACCGCGGTAGGTGTGCACGATGTTGACGTAGACGGAGGTGGTGGCCGAGGCGTTGCCGTCGCGGCCCGCGATGGTGATCGGGGACTCCACCGCGGCGCCGTTGTCGGGGATGTCGACGCGGGTGGCGGTGGCGTAGATGTACGCGATCCGCCAGGTGAAGGTGTCCGTGACGGACGCGCCGGTGCTGTCGGTGACCGTGACGGCGACGTCGCTGCTGCCGAGGGTCGTCGGCGTCCCGGAGATCAGGCCGCTCGCACTGAGCGTCAGCCCGTCGGGCAGGCCGGTGGCCTCATAGGTCAGGCCCGCACCGGAGTTGGTGGTGTACGCGTCGACCTGGAGGCTGACCGACTGGCCCACGCCGCTGGTCTGGTCGGCGATCGGGGCGACGTTGACGCCGAGGGCTATCCGGCTGCCGACGTTGATGGCGGCCCAGGCGTCGGCGACGGCGAGGTAGGTGGGGCTGTAGGCGCCGAACAGGTCGGCCGACGCCTGGAGGGTGGCGGTGCGGGCGCCCGCATAGTTGGTCGACGAGGTCATGTAGGTCGTCAGCGCGCGGTACCAGACGGCGGCGGCGTTCTCGATGCCGATGCCGGTGACGGCCTGACCGTCGTAGGTCGGGCTGTCGTAGGCGACGCCGTTGACGGTCTTGGCGCCGCTGCCCTCGGAGAGCAGGTAGAAGAAGTGGTTGGCCGGGCCCGAGGAGTAGTGGACGTCGACGCTGCCCAGGGTGGAGCTCCAGCTGTCCCGGGAGGCGCCGTCCTTGGAGGGCTTGTCCATGTACCGCAGCGGGGTGCCGTTGCCGTTGATGTCGATCTTCTCGCCGACGAGGTAGTCGCCGGGGTCGGCGGCGAGGCCGGAGTGGAACTCGACGGCGGCGGCGAAGATGTCGGAGGTCGCCTCGTTGAGACCGCCGGACTCGCCGGAGTAGGTCAGGTTGGCGGTGGCGGCGGTGACCCCGTGGCTCATCTCGTGGGCGGCCACGTCGAGCGAGGTCAGCGGGTGCGTGTTGCCCGAGCCGTCGCCGTAGGTCATGCAGAAGCAGCTGTCCTGCCAGAAGGCGTTGACGTAGTTGCTGCCGTAGTGGGCCCGGCTGTAGGCGGCGACGCCGTCGTTGCGGATGCCGTTGCGGCCGTACACGTCCTTGTAGTAGTCCCAGGTGGCGGCGGCGCCGAAGGCCACGTCGACACCGGCGGTCTGGCGGCTGGACGGTGTGCCGTCACCCCAGACATCGTTGTCGTCCGTGAACAGGGCGCCGGTGCCGGAGGTGCCCTGGTTCAGGTCGTACGTCTTGTGTCCGGCGCGGTCGCCGTCGGTGAGCTGGTACGTCGATCCCGACAGCGTGCTGCCGACGGACACCGTGCCGACGTACTGGCCGGTCCCCGTGCCGGTGTGCACCTTCTCGGCGGCGAGGAGCTGCTTGCCCGTGCTCGCGTCGGTGACCACCTGGAGCTCACTGGGCGTGCCGTCCTCCCGGCCGCCTTCGACGACGGTCTCCCAGGCGAGGACGGGCTTGGCGGCGCCTGCCCAGACGACGAGGCGGGGCGCGCGCTCGGTCGCGGAGCCGGTGACGTCCGCGCTCCTGGCGGCCGCGAGCGCCTTGCCGGTGGCGTCGGTCGCGGAGAGCTTCGGGCTGAGCGAGGGCAGCGTGAGCGTGGCGCCGCTCGCCCTGGAGACGGTGGTCCGGCCGTCCCTGAGGTGGACGACCAGGTCGCCGCCGAGGACGGGGAGGCCCGCGTAGGTGCGCTCGTAGCGGGTGTGCGTGGTGCCGTCGGCGTCCTGGACGACGTCCCTGACGACGAGCTTCTCCTGCGCGCCGAGGGCCAGCCGCTGGGCCGTGGCGCCGGCCGTGCTCTGCGCGCTCTTGATCAGCGAGGCGCGTCGGGCCGGGGTCAGGGCCTTCGCCGCCGCGCCGGCGCGGGGCGTGGCGGTGATCTTGGCGGGGCCCGGGTCGGCGGGCGCCGCGCCGGCGGTGCCGGCGGGGGCTCCCAGGGCGAGCAGGGTCCCGATGGTGGTCAGCGCGAGGGCGGTGGCGCGTCTGCGCCGGAGGAGGGTGTGGTGTCGCCGGGGCAACGGTTTCTCCTTCTGTGCGACGGTCGGCCCGTGGTGGGGGCCGGGGTAGGGCGGACCGACGGGATGAGGCCGGTCCGGAGCGCTGCACGGCAGGCGGGTGGAAGGAGGTGGGGGGTGTAAGGGATGCCCCGCATGATGCGGGTGTGAAGGAACGGTGAACTTCGGCAGCAGCGTGGCACCGCGTGCACAGGTTTGTCATGGGAATGCCAAAACAACGGCTGGAAATGACCATGCCCTGCTGGGGATCCGCCCTGTTCGGCGCACGTTTTCGGCCGCCGTGGCGGCCCCATTCCCGAAAGGGTGAATACGAGGTTTTCCACGGCGTGTCGCGGCACCCCGGGCAGCACTCTGCGAGTTCAGGTGGCGACGGGAGCCGGCGACGGACAGGGGGCGCGGTGGAAGGGCAGCGGCGAGGGCCGGTTTCGTTACGGGAGCGGATGCGCTACCGGTTCGACAACACACTGGCCCGCAGCACCGGCAGGCTGGTGGGCTGGCTGGCCGTGACATGCCTGGGCATCGTCGTGCCGGCGAGTGCGCTGCTGGTGTGGACGGATCCTTCCTCGCCCCGTTCGCTGTCCGGGCGCCTGATCGCGGTGTGGCGGGTGAGCGCGGAGACGCTGCGGCTGGGCGCGGTGACCGGCGCCCCGCTGCGGATGCTGCTGTCCGTGCTGCTGGGCCTGATGGCCCTGCTGTACGTGTCGACCCTGATCGGCGTGATCACCACCGGCCTCACCGACCGCCTGACCGAACTGCGCCGCGGCCGCTCCACCGTGGTGGAGACCGGCCACTCGGTGGTGCTCGGCTGGTCGGAACAGGTCTTCACGGTGGTCGGCGAGCTGGTGGCGGCACGCGCCGAGCAGCGCTGGAGCGCGGTGGTGGTGCTCGCCGACCGGGACAAGACGGAGATGGAGGAGGCGCTGGCGGCCGTGCTCGGACCCACCGGCACCACGCGGCTGATCTGCCGCAGCGGCTCCACGGCCGATCCCGAGGCGCTCGGGCTGGTCAGTCCGGGGTCGGCGCACTCGGTGCTGGTCCTGCCCGCCGCGGAGGCCACCAAAGACACCGAGACGGTACGGACCCTGCTGGCCCTGCGTGCCGTTCTCGGCGAGCACGCGGGCCCGCCCGTCGTCGCCTGCGTACGGGACGAGCGGTACCGGACCGCGGCCCGGCTGGCCGCGGGTCCGCGGGGCATCGTGCTGGAGTCCGACCGCACGGCGGCCGGGCTGATCGCGCACTCCGCGCTGCATCCGGGCCTGACGCCGGTGCTGCGGGAGCTGCTCGACTTCGCGGGCGACGAGTTCTACCTCGCCGGCGCTCCCGAGCCCGCGGGACGGCCCTTCGGCGACGTGCTGCTCGACTGCGCGACGGCCGCCGTGGCCGGATTGGTGCGGGCCGACGGCACTCCCCTGCTCGCCCCGCCGCCGGAGACCGTCGTCGCGGCCGGAGACCGTCTGGTGGTCGTGGCACCGGACGAGCACGCCGCGCGGTGGGAGGACTGCCGGGACCTCGTGGAGCCGTCGGCGTCGGCCGGGCCCGGTTCCGGCGCGGGCGAACCGTCACGTTTCCTGCTGCTGGGCTGGAACCGGCGGGCGCCCCACCTGGTCGACCAGCTCCGCCGGTGCACGCGGCCGGGCGCGGTCCTGCACATCGTCACCGACCCGGCGGAGCAGGCGCCACCGCCGCCGCTGCCGGAACCGCGCAGGGGCCCCTCCCGCGCCGGCGGGCTCGCCGTGACCTTACGGACCGCCGACGCGACCGACCCGTCGTCCCTGCGCGCTCTCGACCCGAACTCCTACGACCGGATCATCGTCCTCGGGCCGGACACCGGGGAGGACGCCGACCGGCCGGACCACCGCACGCTGGTCGTCCTGGTGATCCTGCGGTCGCTCGCGCAGGAGGCCGGGCACGCCGTGCCGGTGATCGCGGAACTCGCCGACGAACGCAACCGGGCCCTGGCCCCGCTGGGACCGGGCTCCGAGGCGGTCGTCGGGGGACAGCTGACGGGCCTGCTCATGGCGCAGGTCTCGCAGAACGGGCACCTGGCCGGTGTGTTCGAGGAGCTGTTCGCCGCCGACGGCAGCGCCCTGCGGCTGCGTCCGGCGCATCGCTATGTGCGTCCGGACCGTCCCGCCTCCTTCGCCACGGTCGTGGCGGCGGCGCGCGACCGGGGCGAGTGCGCGATCGGCTACCGCTGTCACGACCCCACCGCGACACCTTCCGGCCACCGGGTCCGGCTCAATCCCGCCAAGGCCGACAGACGGGTCTGGAGCCGCACGGACGAGATCGTCGTGGTCGTGCGGGACGGCGCGGCGGAGGACGGCGGCGGGGCGGAAGGGAGCCACGCCGTGCGGGCGGACGTCTCCTAGAGGGCGGGGCCGCGAGGCAGCGCCGTCTGCCGTCTGCCCGGAGAGCAGGCAGGGCAGACGAGCGATCCCGACAGCGCGGCGGGGTGCGCCTCCCCCCGAGGAGAGCGTGCCGGGCGGGACTCGGCGGACATGTCCTCGCGCCCGTCCGGCCCCGCCGCCGCACGTCCCGGGACTGGGCCGTTCGAGTGGTCCCCTGCCGCTCTCCGTCGTAGCGTCGGTAGAGAACTTCACCCGGGCGCGGACACAGACGGCTCCCGGATCGGTCGGGCGGGAGCGCACATGCGACACACGACGAGAACAGCGGTCATGCTCTGCGCGGCACTGGGCCTCACGGCCGCCGTCGGCTCGGCCTCGGCGGTGCCGGCCGCGTCCACGCCCACAGCGCGCACGGCCGCGGTGCGGCAGGCCACGGCGCCCGTCCTGGTCGACTGCCTCTGGCACGCCAAGGTGCGGCCCGGCGACTTCATCCTCGCGTGCGGTGACGGCAACAGCCGTCTGGTCTCGCTGCACTGGGACAGCTGGGGCGCGAAGTCGGCGCGTGCCACCGGAGTCAACGTCGTCAACGACTGCGATCCCTACTGCGCCGCGGGCGCCTTCCACCCGTACGCGGTGGTCGTGAAGCTGGACCGCCCGCAGCCGTGGAAGAAGAACCCGCGGGTGCAGCACTACAGCCGGATCACCCTCACCTACCTCGGGGACAGGCCGGAGCAGTTCGGGCGGGTGGTGTCCTACCCGCTCTGGAACTGAGCCCGCCCCCGACCTCGTGTCCCGTCGTCGCGCGGAGGCTCGCGCCGACCGCTCCGTGTCCGAGCCGCCTGTCATGATCGGGGCATGACACGGATACGGCCACGGGGGCTGCGCGGCGCCCCGGTCCTGCTCACCCTGCTCGCCCTCACCGCCGGATGCGCCGATCCGTCGCGCGACCCCCGGGCGGCAGACTCGGCGGCGGCCTCGCCCTCGGCCACCGCGAAGGGCTTCTGCCCGCCGCCCGAGGACACCCTCGCGTCGCCTTCCCCGTGCATCAGCTACGGCTGGGACCAGCGGGTCGCCGAGAACCACGCCTACCGTGAGGCGCAGCCCATCACCGCCGGGCAACGGCAGGAAGCGCGGCCCCGGGCGACGGCTCTGGCCGCGGCCCTGCAGCGGCTCGCGGCGAAGGGGACGACCTTGGACGGGCTGCGCACGGCCGCCGCCGAGGCGCTCGGCCTGGAAGCGCGGCAGATCGAGGTGCAGGGCGACTTCCTGGCCCCGCTGCACGACGTGCTCGTCGGGGGCGGCGAGGGCCGGGTGTGCGTCAACGGGGCCGTCGACGTGGAGGGTCACGCGACGGCGGAGGTCGTCGGACGCACGGTCGAGGGGACGTGTCTGCCCGGGCTGGGCGGGCACTGACGCACCGCGGCCCCGGCGCCCGTCAGTCCATCAGGCCGGCCGCGACGGTGGCGCCCAGTTCCCAGCAGGCCGACACGTCGGCCTTGTCGGGTTCGCCGGTGACGGAGACCGGCTCGGCCGCACGCCGCCAGCCCAGGCCGGTGGTGATGGCCTCGATGCCGCGCACCGCGCCGGTGACGTCGTTGCCGCCGTGCACGTAGTAGCCGAAGGGCCGGCCGCGGGTGGCGTCGAGACAGGGGTAGTACACCTGGTCGAAGAAGTGCTTGAGCGCGCCGGACATGTAGCCGAGGTTGGCCGGCGTGCCCAGTACGTAGGCGTCGGCGGCCAGGACATCGGAGGCCGTCGCGGCAAGCGCGGCCCGCCGCTCGACACGGACGCCCTCGATCTCCGGCGCCGTCGCGCCCGAGACGACCGCCTCGAACAGCGCCTGGCAGTTGGGCGAGGGGGTGTGATGGACGATCAGCAAAGTGGGCACGGCACGGAACCCTGCCCGCTCCCCCGCCCCGTCCGCAAGCGACGCCCCGGTCCGACATGGACCCCGGTCTCGGACCCGACTCCCGTGGGACAGTCCGCCGAGGAGGACGATCCCGGGGTGGCCGGCCGAGAGCGGGCTCACTGGCGCCGCCGTGACGGACACTGACGGACACTCAGGGCCGGGCCGCCCCGGGACTGGATGCCCCGGGACCGGGTACTCAGGGACATGACATGCACATCGTCGACATGCGGCTTACTCGACACGTAGGTTCGTCGGCACACAGGTGCATGACACGCGCGGGGCATGACACGCAGGGACATGGCGCAACAGGGAGGCGACGGTGCTCACCCGGAGTGCGGTGATGGTGTGCTCGATCGCGGCACTGGCGTTGGCCGGCTGCTCGTCCGGGGGCGACGAGGGGAGGGCGGCGGAGCCGCCGGACGAGACCGTCGTCACGGCCACCGTTTCCGGCGCCCCGTCGTCACCCGCGTCCTCCTCCGTCTCCCCCTCCGGTTCCGCTTCCTCCGGAGCCTCCGCATCGGTTCCGGCGTCGGCCGGCCCGTCGCCGGTGCCCGTCACCGGCCCGGACCAGAAGCTGGTGACGATGACCGTGAGCGGCGGCTTCGCCGGGGTGAACCGGCAGGTGGTCCTGCGGGGCGACGGCACGGTCCGGACCACGGACAGCGGCGCGTCCGCCGAGCGCCGCACCACCGCGGCGCAGTTCACGACGCTGCGGACGCTGCTCGGAGATCCGGCGCTCGACGACGTCCCCGCGTTCGCGATCGACATGGGGTCGGCGGACAAGTTCCAGTACACGCTGCAGTTCGACGGCCGTACGGTGATGACGGACCGCTCCACCGACGCGCCCGCGCTCGACCGCCTCATCGGCGCCCTGGAGAAGTGGCTGCCGGCGAACTGATCGCCGCCGGGCCGCCCCACCGAGCGGTGCGCCGGGCGGGTCGCGGGACCGGTGGCCCGTCCGGTGGGGACCCGCGTCGAGGAGCGTGCCGGCAGGGGCGGCTCCGCGGAGCCGGAGTTCTGACAGGCACCGCCGATCCGGTCAACTCCCTTACTCGAATGGGCAGAAGAGCGCAGGGATCTCTCCGTTCCGAAGTTCCTCCGGCCAGTCCCGAAGCACGTCACCCTGTCGGGGGACACGCTCCGTACGTTCGTGGGACCAGCGGGGCTGGAGGAGCCCGGGCCCGCGCAACCGGCAGGAGAAGCGCCGTGGCGAATCTGGAGATCTCTATGAAGGAGACGATGACCGCGATCGAGGGGGCGGTGGGCGTGGCCGTCGTGGACTACACGAGCGGCATGGCGCTCGGCACGCTCGGCGGCGGCAAGGACCTGGATCTGAACGTCGCCGCGGCCGGCAACACCGATGTGATCCGTGCCAAGGTCCGCACCATGGAGCACCTGGGGCTGAAGGGCGAGATCGAGGACATCCTGATCACGCTCGCCAGCCAGTACCACCTCATCCGGCTGCTCAAGGGGCGCGGCGGGAGCGGGCTGTTCATCTATCTCGTCCTGGACCGCGGCCGGTCCAACCTGGCCATGGCCCGGCACCAGCTCAAGCGGATCGAAGCCGACCTCGAGGTGTAGACGACCGAACGGCCGGCGGCTTCGCACGCCCTCGAATTGAAGATTTCTTCATCTCGACACATCCAGATCAGCGCATCACACGGGTGTGCGGGGCCCGCAGCCACCAGGATCGTGACGCAGCACGTGGCGCACGGTGGCGTACGGCGGCCGGGCGGGCCGCCGCGCCATCGCGCACCACGCACCGTACGCGGCAGGGAGCGAGCGATCGATCATGCAGGTTCCCCTCTACCAGGCCAAGGCCGAGTTCTTCCGCATGCTCGGGCACCCGGTTCGCATCAGGGTCCTCGAACTGCTCCAGGGCGGCCCCGTGGCCGTGCGGGACCTGCTGACCGAGATCGAGATCGAACCGTCCAGCCTGTCCCAGCAACTGGCGGTGTTGCGCCGTGCGGGGATCGTGGTGTCGATCCGGGAGGGCTCGACGGTCAGCTACGCGCTCGCCGGCGGCGATGTGGCGGAGCTGCTGCGGGCCGCCCGCCGTATCCTCACCGAACTCCTCGCGGGACAGAACGAGTTGCTGGCGGAGCTACGTCAGGCCGATCTGCCGCTGCCGGTCCCCCAGGGCGGCCCCGGACGGACGTGACGGAGGCGGGCGCAGGCACCACGAGCGCAGGCACGGTCACGGTCACGGTCACGGTCACGGTCACGGTCACGGTCACGGTCACGGTCACGGTCACGGTCACGGTCAGGAACCGCCGGGCGGGCTTCAGGTTTCCTTCAGGTGCCTCCTGAAGTTTGGGGCCCATGCACGGACACCGACCACGTACCCCCGCAACCGAACACAGCCGCCGCTGGTTCATGAACAAGGCGCTGCTCGCCGGCGGCGTCGCCGCGATGGCGACCATGACCGGCTGCTCCACCGGCTCCTCCGACACCGCCAGCGCCGCCTCTTCCTCGGGCGGCCCGAGCGGTATGCCCTCCGGAGGACCCGGCGGCGCGGGCGGAATGGGCCCCGGCGCGAGCGAGGTGGCGTACGCGGACTTCGTCGGCGTCACCACCGACGGCAAGGTCGTGGACGACCTGTACACGATCCACGCGACGGACGTCTCCACCGACAAGGTCGTCAAGGCCGCCCAGGCGTTCCTGGACGGGCTGACCGCCAAGGAGCGCAAGGCCTCCGTCTTCGAGGTGGACGACGACGAGTGGCTCGCCTGGAGCAATGTCGACGGCTATCAGCGCGAGGGCGCCCGGATGGGCGACCTCACCGACAAGCAGCGTGATCTCGGGTACGCGCTGCTCGGCGTCGCGCTGTCGGCCGAGGGGCTCACCCAGACCCGCAACATCATGAAACTGAACGCGTTCCTGGGTGACTACAGCGGCGGCAACCGCGACACGCTCACCGAGGGCGCCTACTTCTTCACCTTCATGGGCACCCCGTCGACCACCGAGCCGTGGGGCTTCCAGTACGAGGGCCACCACGTGGCCATCAACTACTTCGTGCTCGGCGACCAGGTGGTCATGACGCCCACCTTCATGGGTTCCGAGCCGACCTCCGCCACGTACGACGGCGAGAAGATCATCCTCTTCGAGAAGGAGACGACGGCCGGCCTCACCCTGCTGCGCTCCCTCACGGACGCCCAGCGGAAGAAGGTGATCTCCTCGGAGGCCAAGGCCGGGGACAACCTCAAGGCCGGGGCCGGCCAGGACAACCTCCAGCTCGCCTACCAGGGCCTCGCCGCCTCCGGGTTCACCGCCGCCCAGAAGAGCAGCCTGCTGGACCTGGTGCGCGTCTACGTCGGCGCCATGGACGACGGACACGCCGAGGTGAAGATGAAGGAGGTGGAGGAGCACCTCGACGACACGTACTTCTACTGGATCGGCGAGACGAAGGACTCCTCGGCCTTCTACTACCGCGTGCACAGTCCGGTCGTGCTCATCGAGTACGACGCCCAGTCGCCGCTCGCCTACGGCACCAAGGACAGCGACGGCGGCGGCATGGGCGGGCCGGGCGGGACCCCCACCCAGCAGCACATCCACACCATCATCCGCACTCCCAACGGCGGCGACTACGGCGTGGACCTGCTCAAGCTGCACCTGGAGAACGACCACTAGGGTCCGGCGGCGGCGCGGGACAGAACGGAAGATCGAGTCTCGAACGAAACAGACCAAAACGCCACGGTTCGCCACCCCTTCCGCCACCTAGAAATATCTACCAGCATGCATATGCCCGCTCGGCATGCGGTCGGGGGGCGGACGTGACACGGAGCCCGACATGAGCGATGCGATGTGGACGCGCGGCGTGGAGTGGCTCGCCGCCGCCGCGACGGACCCGCGGCTGTGCAAGCGGGAGTGGGACCAGGGCGACGGCATCGCCCTGCTGGAAGCGGGGCGTTACTGGGACGTCCTCAGCGTGCCCGACCGGCTGGGCCTGCTCACCCTGGACCTGCTCTGGCAGGCGTCCCGCCAGGTCCCGGGACCCACGCTCGTCGACACCGCGGCTCACCGGGTCGGGTTCTTCCTCCCGCCGGACCCCGGCACGCGCTGGATCGGCGCGGGGCTGAGACAGGCGGGCCGCGGCTCCTGGGTGGCGGTGCCCCCGCCCTACCGGGCCGCGCGGTTCCTGGAGTGGCTGGTCCCGCCGGACGGGACCGGAGCGTTGCACGCACCCGTCAGACTGGAAGCGGCCCTGCGGCAGGCCAACGGCACGCTGGCCGTGCTGACCCCGACCTGCGGCCGGTAGCGCGTCACGGACGGAACACGCCGTCCTCGTCGCGGTGCAGACGGCGGGCCGAGGACGAGGGCGCCCACCGCAGGTCCGCGCGGGCGGGCACGGTCCGCCCGCGGGCCCGCCACTCCGCGACGAGCCGGGCGTAGATCGGCACACGGCACCGGGGCGGGTCCGTCCACAGGGCGGCCCGGAGAAGTCCGGACGGGCAGTCGGCACACGGTGGTGCGGGCGAAGGTCGGTCCATGCCGGTGGGAACGGGGAGGGGCACGCCGGTGGTACGCGCGGGCGCCGCGCGCTCACCGGTACGGGTGAGCACGGCCCCCTTTCGGAGGCCCCCGCCCCCCGCCCCCGCACCCACCCCCGCCCGCGTCCGCCTCCGCAGGACCGGCCCGACAGTCCGCGCCGCCGTCCCGCCGTCCCCCCGTCCGACCATCCGGCCATCGCGCCGACCCTGCTGTCCGTCCTGCTGTCCCGTCGTTCTGCGCGGTCTGCACGGTCCGACGCGCGGCCGCCCCGCGCGGTAATGTCCCAGTGGGACACAAGTCTCACTGGGACTTGTGTCCCATTGGGACATTACCGGTGTACGGTCGAGAACATGAAGGCATCGGAGCCCCCCGCCGCCCCGCGGCCCGCCGGCACCCCCGAGGACCGGCGCCGCCGCAGGACACGGCAGACCCGGGCCGCGCTGGCCACCGCCGCACTCGAGCTGATCCTGGAGCGCGGTCTCGCGGCCACCACGGTGGAGGCGATCGCCGAGCGGGTCGACATCACCCGGCGCACGTTCAGCCGCCACTTCACCGGCAAGGAGGACGCCGCCCTCGACTTCGTGCGCGGCGACGGCGACCGCATCAACGCGCTGCTGCGCACCCGGCCCGCCGGCGAGCCCCCGCTGCTCGCCTACCGCCGGGCCGTGCGGGAGTGGCTGGCCGACCGGGACGACCCGGCCTGGCACGTGCGGCCCCGCATCCGCGGCCTGCTGGCCCTCGTGGACCGTGAGCCCGCCCTGTTCGCCGCGTACGAGCGCATCCGGGTCGACGCCCAGGAGGAGTCGATCCGCATCATCGCCGACCGGCTCGGGAGCGACGACGTGCGGGACATACGCCCCGCCGTCGTGGTCGGCGCCGCCGCCGGCGTCCTCACGGCCGCCCTGCGCGTCTGGGCGCGCCGCACCGACGGCGACACCTCGGACGCCTCGGCCGCGGCGGACCTCGCCGCCCTGGTCGAGCGGTCCTACGACGCCCTCATCGGGGAGGCCGCGGCCGCGGACTCCCCCGGCACTACCGAAGAGTGAGCACACCATGAGCAACACCCCCGAGACCACCACTCCCGCCGCCTCCGCGGCCGTCGCCGGCTACGCCGCCGAGTTCGCCGGGAAGACGGCCCTGGTCACCGGCTCCGCCTCCGGCATCGGCCTGGCCACCGCCCGCCGCCTCGGCGCCGGTGGCGCGAACGTCGTCATCGCCGACTTCAACGCCGAGGGCGCCGAGCAGGCCGCCGCCGGCCTCCTGACGGAGGGGATCAAGGCGGCCGCCGTCGCACTCGACGTCACCCGGCCCGCGTCCGTCGAGGCGGCCGTGCGGTTCGCCGTCGACACCTTCGGCGGCCTGGACCTGGCCGTGAACAACGCCGGGATCGGCGGCCCGAGCACGCCGACCGGCGCGTACGACATCGACGCCTACGACCGGGTCGTGCGGACCAACCTCGACGGCGTCTTCTACTCCCTGCGCTACGAACTCCCCGCCATCGAGGCGTCCGGCAGGGGCGGCGCGGTCGTGAACGTGGCGTCCATCCTCGGCTCGGTGGGCTTCGCCGGGTCGTCCGCGTACGTCGCCGCCAAGCACGGTGTGGTGGGGCTCACCAAGGCGGCGGCCGCCGAGTACGCGGCGAAGGACATCCGGATCAACGCGGTCGGCCCCGGCTTCATCGAGACGCCGCTGCTGCAGGGCATGGACCGGGACGCCTACGACGGCCTCGTCGCCCTGCACCCGGCCGGACGGCTCGGCGGACCCGCCGAGGTGGCCGAGCTGATCGTCTTCCTGCTGTCGGACCGCGCCTCGTTCGTGGCCGGCAGCTACCACCTCGTCGACGGCGGTTACACGGCCGTCTAACTCACTTGCCCCGTAAGGCAATTCAGACAGTCGGCGCAGAAGCGAACAGATACCGGGCACTTGGGGAGGCAAGTCTCGCTCAACCGTGCGGGATCGATCGATGACGGTGTGTACTGTGCTGCGAGTGCCCGGTCCGAGCGCATCGGATCCACCCCTGCCCTGAGCACCGAGACGACGCCCGACCCTCCCTGGAACCGAATCGATGATGGAATTACCGGACCTGGTGGCCGGCGGCCTGGCCGCGGGCACACTGTCCGCGCTCGCCCTCGGCGGCGGATTGCTGCGGCTACGGCGGCAACTGACCAGGCAACGAGCCGAGACAGCCGCGCTGCGCACTCAACTGGACGGTTCTGTAAGGGCTTTCACCGCGGAGGTCGAGCATCTGGCCGACCGGCGGGTGCCCGCGGCCGCCCGCCAGGTGGCCCATCCGCACGTGGCGGAACCGGGCCCGCTCCAGCCGCTGACCACCGGCACCCCGCTGGGCATCGCCCTGGAGAACGTGGTGCTGGCGCTCCAGTCCGAGGTGGCCGCCCAGCGCACCCGGGTCGACGCGGCCGCGCAGGCCGGGATGCGGGGCGCCACCCGGGAGATCCAGGCGGCCCTGTACCGGCTCCAGGACGCGTTGCGCGGACTCCAGCAGCGGTACGACGACCCGGAGTTGGCGCAGACCCTGTTCCGCCTGGACCACGAGAACGAGCAGTCGCTGCGCCGCGCGCAGGTCACCGCCGTGGTGTGCGGCGCGTGGGTCGGGCTGGCGCGCGAGGAGTCGCACCTGGTGGACGCGGTCACCGGCGGCCAGGCCCGGCTCGCGGGCTATCACCGGGTCCGGGTCCACAACCACCTCGAGGCCGGCACGGCGCTGGTCTCGCACGCCGTCGAACCGGTGGCCATCATCGTCGCCGAGCTGCTGGACAACGCGCTCAGGCACTCCGCCCCGGACACCGACGTCGTGGTGAGCCTGGAGCACGTCCACCACGGCGTGTGCGTCACCGTCGACGACGCCGGTCTCGGCATGACGCGGGACGAACGCGACCGTGCCCAGCGGCTGGTGGCCGGCGACGACCTCATCCTGCTGACCGACCTGGGCGATCCACCGCGCATGGGGCTGGCCGCGATCGGCCGTCTCACCAGGCAGTTCGACCTCGCTGTCGATGTCTCCTCGGCCTCTCCGTACGGCGGAGTGCGCGCGGTGCTGCGGGTCGACAGCCATCTCCTCAGCCGCCTCGACCCGGTCGACCGGCCGCCCGCCGCGAGCGCGCCGCGCACGACCCGGAAGGCCGCGGCCGACCGGCCCGCGCCCTCCCACGCGTACGGCACCGAGTCCGGCGCTCCCGAGCCGGCGCCGGGGCATCACGCACTCCCGGACGCCGACGGCCTGCCGCAGCGCCGTCGCCGCACCCGGGCCGCCGCACCCGAGGAGAACCCGGCCCCGGGACCCGCGCACCGACCGGCGCGGCGACCGGAGGAGGCCGCGGCCGCTCTCGGCGCGCTCCAGTCCGGCACGGCGGCGGCCCGCGCCGCCGGGAGCGCCGGAACCGACGACCACGGGGACACCCCGGCCCACCGGACCGGCGAGACCGACCACACGGATTACACCGACCACACCGACCACACCGACATCGAGGGGGAAGCGGCGAGATGACCAGCCGTAATACGGGCGACACGGCATGGGTGCTGGAACCGATCCTGCAGGTGCCGCACGTGCTGGCCGCCGTCATGCTGACCCGGGACGGACTGGTGACGGGCTACACCGACGCCCTGTCGCAGCCCTCGGCCGAGCGGGTGGCCGCCATCACCAGCACCGTGCAGGGGGCCTGCCGGACGGCGGCGGCCGCGTTCGCCGACCGTGAGCGGGCCGAGGTCCGCCAGATCGTCATCGAGTCCGACCACGGCTATGTGCTGATCGTGCCGACCGACCACGGCACCTGCGTGGCCGCTTACGGCGACGGCGAGACGCGGCTGGACCTGCTGGCGCACCGGGTCCACTCCCAGGTGGCACGGCTGGGCGAGAAGGCCATGGCGGCCGCGCCCCGAGGAGCCGACGACAACGCGCCGGCATGACCCGCCGCCCGGCCGGCCGTCCGCTCGTCCCCGCCTACCTGTCGACCGGCGGTGTGGCCCGGCCCAGCCGGCCCCACCTGGAGCGGCTGTCGGTGCTCGCCCGCAGCGAGGAGCCGCTGCCGGCCGGCCTGCCGGCCGCCGAACTGGCCCTGCTGGACACCCTGCAGGACGGCTCGCTCGCGGTGGTGGAGGCGGCGGCGCTGCTCAGGCTGCCGGTCTCCGCGGTACGGGTGCTGGCGGCCGACCTCGTCGACCGGGACCTCGTCGTCGCCCGCGCGCCGATCCCGCCCGCCGAACGGTTCGACCCCGACCTGCTGAAGAGAGTGGCCGATGGCCTCCGCGCCCTCAAACACCACGCCTAGCGCCGGCGCGCCCGGCGCCGTCCACCGCCCCGACGCCGCCCGTGACCTGGTGAAGATCCTGGTCGCCGGGCCGTTCGGGGTGGGCAAGACGACCCTGATCGACTCGGTCTCGGAGATCCGGCCGCTGCACACCGAGGAACACCTCTCCGAGGCGTCCGCCGAGGTGGACGACCTGGCCGGGGTGCGGGAGAAGTCGACGACGACCGTCGCCATCGACTTCGGCCGGATCAGCCTCCCCGGCGATGTCGTGCTGTACCTGTTCGGCACGCCCGGACAGGAGCGCTTCCGCGCGCTGTGGGACGACATCGCCTACGGGGCGCTGGGCGCGCTCGTCCTCGTCGACAGCCGCCGCCTCGACGCGTCGTTCGACGTGCTGGGTCTGGTCGAGGAGAGCGGGCTGCCGTACGCGGTGGCCTTCAACGCCTTTCCCGACGCGCCCCGCCACGGCACGGAGCAGCTGCGCCGGGCGCTGGACCTGGAGCCCGGGACGCCGATGGTGACCTGCGACGCGCGGGACCCCGGCTCCTCGATCGACGCGCTCCTCGCGCTCGTCGACCATCTGATCGGACGTGACCCCGTGGAGGCCAGGTGACCATCCATCCCCCGGACCGGCGCGACTTCGCGCGCTCCGTGCCGGTGCGGCTGTGGGACGAGAGCTTCGCGGCCGACCCGCTCCGCCACTACCAGGCACTGCGCAGTCAAGGCCCGGTCGGCTGGGGCGAGTTGGCGCCGGGCGTGCCGGCCTATGTGATCACCGACCGGCGTGCCGCGCTGGACGTGCTGCACGACGAGGAGACGTTCTCGCACGACCCGCGCGCGTGGGAGTCGACCGTGCCGGAGGACTCGCCGGTGCTCGGCATGATGCGGTGGCGGCCCAACGCCCTGTTCGCCGACGGGGCCGCGCACGTCCGGTACCGCACCACCCTCATCGACGTCTTCGACCTGGTGGAACCGCACGACCTGCGGGGGCGGGTGCACCGTGCGGTCCGGCTGCTCGTGGGCCGGATCGGGCCGAGGGGCGAGGCCGACCTGGTCGGGGACTTCGCCGAGCCGCTGATGGCGCTGGTGTTCAACGACCTGTTCGGCCTGCCGGAGAGCCAGGGCGACCGGCTGCACTCGGGCGTGGGCAAGATGATGGAGGGCGGCGACCGGGCGGCCGCGGGCGAGGCGGAGTACGCCCAGTACGTACTGGACCTCATCGCCGCCAAGAGCGCGCGGCGGGGCGACGACCTGCCGAGCCGGCTGCTCGACCACCCGGCGGGGCTGACCCGGGAGGAGGTCACCTGGCAGGTGTTCCTCACGCTCGGCGCCGGATACGGGCCGACCGCGAACCTGCTGTCCAACACGCTGTCGAGGATCCTCGGCAACCCGCTCTACTACTCCACCCTCACCGACGGCGCCCGCCCGGTCATGGACGCGGTGGTCGAGGTGCTGCACCACGAGACGCCGCTCGCGAACTACGGCATCTACTACGTCCGCCGGCCCGTGGCCTTCCACGGGGTGTGGCTGCGCGAGGCGGTGCCGGTGGTGGTGTCGTACGGGGCGCTCGGGATCCTCGCCGAGCGGGAGGCCACCGGGAGCAGGCATCCGAACGACGCCTCGCACCTGTCGTGGGGGGCGGGAGCGCACGCCTGTCCGGTGAAGCAGCACACGCTGCTGCTGGTCACCGAGGCGATCGAACGCCTCACCCAGTGGCTGCCCGACCTCGATCCGGTCGTGCCCCGCGACCGGCTGACCTGGCGGCCCGGCCCGTTCCACCGTTCGCTGACCGCGCTGCCCGTCCGCTTCAGCCCCCGATCCCCCGCTTCCGAACCCTCAGGAGTCCGTTCGTGACCGTGACCGACCGCATCGTCCTCGACCCGTTCGGCGCCGACGTGCACGCCGAGAGCGCCCGGCTGCGCGCCCTCGGCCCGATCGTGCCCGTGGAGCTGCCCGGCGGCATCCCGGCCTGGGCGCCCACCGGGTACGACACGCTCAAGGCCCTGATCCTGGACCCGCGGGTCAGCAAGGACCCGCGGCGCCACTGGCGGCAGTGGGCGGAACTCGGCGAACACCCTTCCTGGGGCTGGATCCTGGGCTGGGTCGGCGTGATCAACATGCTCTCCACGTACGGCACCGACCACGCGCGGCTGCGCAAGCTGGTGGCGCCGAGCTTCACCCACCGGCGCACCGAGGCGCTGCGCACCCGGGTGGAGGCGATCACCACCGAGCTGCTGGACGCGCTGGAGAAGGGCGGCGACGCGGTCGACCTCAAGGCCACGTTCGCGCATCCGCTGCCGATGCAGATCGTCTGTGAGCTGTTCGGGGTGCCGGACGACCTGCGGGAGGCCAATGTCCGGCTGGTGGCGGCCATCATGGACACCACCGACCCGACGCCGGAGCACGCCGCGTACGTGCAGGAGCAGATCGGCACGGTGCTGGGCGGGCTGATCGCGTACAAGCGCGAGCACCCCGGCGACGACATGACGACCGAGCTTATCCGGGTGCGCGACGAGGAGGGCGACCGGCTCGGCGACGAGGAACTGCTCTACACGCTGCTGCTGGTCATCGGCGCCGGTTTCGAGACGACCGTGAACCTCATCGGGAACGCGGCGGTGGCGCTGCTGCGGCGGCCCGAGCAGCTGGCGGCCCTCCGCGCGGGCGAGATCGGCTGGGACGCGGTCGTCGACGAGACGCTGCGGCTGCACCCGCCGATCGCCACGCTGCCGCTGCGGTTCGCCGTCGAGGACATCACGGTGGGTGAGGTGACGATCCCGGCCGGGGACGCCATCATCACGACGTACGCGGCGGCGAACGTGGATCCGGCGCGCTACGGGGCGGACGCGGACGTGTTCGACGCGGCACGCGCGGCGGACGACCATCTGGCCTTCGGGATCGGGGTGCACCGGTGCATCGGGGCTCCGCTGGCCCGGATGGAGGCGCTGACGGCGCTGCCCGCGCTGTTCGAACGGTTCCCGGGGCTGCGGCTGGACGCCGGGGCCGGAGAACTGCGGCAGGTGGCCTCGTTCATCGCGAGCGGCTGGCAGGAGATCCCGGTCCGTCTGCGGGACTGAGGCGCGGGGGTGCGACCGGTCCCCCGTTCCGGTCGTACCCCCGCCGCTCCTCGAAAGTACGTGCCCGGCGAGCGGCTGGGAATCGTGTCGATGCCCGTTCCGGCCGCCGGAGGACTCACCTGTGCACAGGTGAGTCCGGATGGCCCGATTCCGTCCGCTGGGCGGATGCGTGCAGGTCGGGCTGATCCAGGTCGCCCGCGGCCACATGGGCCAGGACGACCTCGTACAGGTCGCTGCCGGCCGCGAGGAGCTGGCGTTCGAGGACGGGCTCGGCGCTGCGGACGTGTTCACGCACGGTCTGCGCGTGCACGCCGAGCAGCTGCGCGGCCCGTTCGGCGTTGCCGCCCGCGGTGATCCAGGCGCGCAGCGTGCCGCGCAGGTCCCGGCTGTCGGAGTCGAGGCGGGCCAGCAGGTCCCGCGCCCAGTCCCGCAGGGCCGGGCCGCCGAGCAGCTCGCCGAGCCGGGCGGGCGCCGCCGGGGCCCCCGTCCCGTCCCCCGCGATGGCGACCTGGGTGTGCAGCGCGAGGTGGACCGCGGCCCGGACGGTGAGGTCGGAGAAGTCGGCGCGCAGCAGGGTCTCGACGCGTTCCATGCGGGCGCGGACGGTGTTGCGGCTGACGCCGAGCACCTTCGCCGCGTTGACGGCGGTGAACTCCAGGCCGAGCCGGGTGGTGGCGAGGAGTTCGGCGCGGGTGTGGTGCGGGAGGGTGTCGAGGGGGCGCAGCAGCCGGGTCGTCCAGGTGCGCAGCACCTCGGGGTCCATCAGCCGTTCGGGGTGGGTGCGTTCGGCGTAGACGGCCGTCTTGTCGGGGCGGAAGCGGGCGACGGCGAGGGCGCTGACGGCCTGTCCGTAGGCGGTGGCGGTGCGGGCGAGACTCTGCGGGGCGCTGCCGCCGAGGAACGCGCCGGCGTGCCGGTCGCACAGGGCACGCAGCGCGCGGCCCGCGGTGTCGTCCGGGACGACGACGATGACGTGGCCGTCCATGGCGGGACAGCGCACCACGAGGGCCTCGTCGTGGGTCGCCGCCACGCAGGCCGCCGCGAGCCGGTCGCGGTCCTCGGGGCTGGTCTCGACGACGTAGACACAGGCGGTGTCGGCGTCGAGCAGGCCGGGCCACAGGCCGGCGGCGACGCGGCGGGCGGCGACGGTGTCCTCGACCATGAGCAGCTGGAGGATGGCCAGGCGCAGGTCGGCGGTGGCGCGGGCCAGCCGGTGTCCGGTCGCGGCGGTCTCCCGTGCGCGCAGCAGGAGTTCGACGACGCCCACGGTGTGCGTGACGATGGCGGAGGCCCGCCGGTCGAAGGGGCGCGTCCGGGTCACGGCGAGGACGCCCGACGCGGCGGGGCGCGGGAGTTCGACCCTGATCAGGCGCACGAACCTGCCCTCGCCCTCCCAGGCGGCGGAGGCGAGCCGGCCGTCGGTGACGGCGGCGACCAGGTTCTCGTCCAGCGGGGTGGGCGGTCCGGCGAGCGAGCCGCCCGTGTCGTCGCGCAGGGAGACGGTCGCGTCGAGTGTGGCCGCCAGCCAGTCGAGGACTCTGCGGAGGTCGCCGCCGGTGGGGCGCAGATGTCCGAGGAGTTCCTCGGCCCACGCCGCGCCGGCGTCGTCCGCCGCGGTGTGGGGGTTCCCGTCGTCCCGGCCGGCCATCTCGGCGCTCTCCTCGTCCCTCACGGCCCGTGCGGGCCGAACCAGTCATATCGGTCGGGGACGTTACCTCACGGGGTGCGGAACGTCCGCCCGCGGGACCGGGGTGCCGCGGGCGGAGCGGTGGAGGTCAGGCGGAGGCCGGGGTCTTCCTGATGCCGACGGCGGCGACGACGGCTCCCGCGACGCACAGCAGGCCGGTGACGACGGAGGCGGCGTGCAGGCCGTTCATGAAAGCCTGGCCGCTGCCCTCGACGACGGCCGCCCGCAGCTGGGCGGGCATCGCGTCCGACACGGGCGCCACGCCCATCGCGACGGCGTCCGTGGCCTTCTCCAGGCCGTCGGCGGTGGTGGCGGGGACGCCGGCCGCGGTGAGTTCACCGCCGAGGGTGGAGCCGACCCTGGCGCTGATCACGGAGACCAGCACGGAGGTGCCGAGGGCGCCGCCGATCTGGAGGGTGGTGGCCTGGAGTCCGCCGGCCACCCCGCCGTCCTGCACGGGGGCGTTGCCGACGATGGCGTCGGAGGAGGCCGCCATCACCATGCCGACACCGAGGCCGAGCGCGACGAACGGCGGCCACATCGTGGCGTAGGAGGAGTCCGTGGACCAGGTGAGCAGGCCGAAGCAGGCGGCGGCCTGGAGGGCCATGCCGAGCGGCATGGTGACGCGGGCGCCGAACCGGCCGGTGAGCGCGGCGCCGAGCGGCGAGGCGACCAGCGAGGCGAGGCTCAGCGGGAGGGTGCGGACGCCCGCCTCGACGGGTGTGCAGCCGCGGACGTTCTGGAGGTAGAGCATGACGAAGAAGACCGCGCCGAGCAGGACGAAGAAGTTCAGCGCGGTGATGATCGTGCCGACCGTGAGGGCGGAGCTGCGGAAGAGGCGCATCGGCAGCAGCGGGTGCGCGACGCGGGTCTCGTACCAGCCGAAGAGGACGACCAGGGCGAGGCCGGCCAGGATCGCGCCCCAGGTCCCGGCGGACGTCCAGCCCCAGGTCTCACCCTTGACGACGCCGAGGACGACGCCGAGCAGACCGAGGGCGAGCAGGACCACGCCGGGGACGTCGAAGCGGTGGTGGCCGGTGGAGTTCCTGGACTGCGGGAGCACGACGGCGCTGAACACGAACGCGACGACGCCGATGGGCAGGTTGATCCAGAACACCGACTCCCAGCTGACGTTCTCCACCAGCAGGCCGCCGACGATCGGCCCGAGGGCGGTGGACACGGCGGACACCATGGCCCAGATGCCGACGGCCATGCCGAACTTCCTCGGCGGGAACACCGCGCGCAGCAGGCCCAGGGTGTTCGGCATCAGCAGGCCGCCGAAGAGGCCCTGGACGGCGCGGAACGCGATGACGCCCCCGATGGAGCCGGACAGGCCGATGGCGACCGAGGACAGCGCGAAGCCGGCCACGCCGATCACGTAGAACGTGCGCCGGCCGAAGCGGTCGCCGAGCTTGCCGCCCAGGATGAGGCTGGCGGCGAGGGCCAGCAGGTAGGAGTTGGTCACCCACTGGAGCTGGGCGGTGGAGGCGTTCAGGTCGCGGCCGATGGCGGGGTTGGCGATGGCGACGACGGACCCGTCGAGCTGCACCATGAACAGCCCGAAGGCGACCGCGCAGAGCGTGAGCCAGGGGTTGGAGCGCAGACGGCCGGGGGCCGGGGCCGGCGCGGCGGTGCGCGCGGGCACGGCGGAGTGATCCACGGAGGTGGACGGCATGGAGGAGCCTTGTCTGTGTACGGGGTGGTGTGACGGAGGAGACGGCGGCCCGGGCGCACACGAAGCTCCCCGGGCGGAGAACCGCCGGGGAGCGCGGCGCCTGTGGGCGACCGGCCGGGGAGGAGACCGGGGTCGGTCAGTGGGCCGCGGTGTGCAGGTGGCGCGTCAGGGAGCCCAGCGCGTCCAGCGCCGCGCCGAGCGCGCCCATCTCGCCCTCGGTGAGGGACCGCAGGGCCTCGGCGAGATAGGCCGTCTCCAGGTCGCCGACCTCGGTGAGGCGCCGGTGCGAGGTCGCCGTCAGGTGCAGGTGGGCCACCCGCTTGTCGGCGCTGTCCCGGCGGCGCTCCAGCAGGCCGAGCGCGGTGAGCTGGGAGACCAGGGCGCTGACGTTGTTGGGCTTCATCAGCAGGGCCTCGGCGGCCTCGCGCACCGTGGCGCCCTCCTGCTGCGCGACGAACTTCAGCAGCAGGAGCTGCCCCTCGGGGGGCTTGGGGTGCGGGTAGGTGGTCGCGACCCGGCGGTCCAGTGCCCGGTGCAGCGCGGGGAGGCGGGCCGCGAGCTCGGAGGCCACGCGGTCGATGCTCCCGGAGGGTGCGCTGGTGTCGGACATGACAGAGAGAATAGGTATCTCACCATACCTATGTCAAAAGAGGTACCGGTCCCGCGACCTGCCGTCACGTGCGGCCCCTCCCTGCCGTCCCCTGGCCGAAAAGACCCGGTGCCGTACGATGTGAACGTCCGCCGGGGGCACGGCCTCGCAGGTCGGCGGCCCCTTCGCAGTCGACCGGGAGGCAGTCTGACGTGGCCGGTCTGCGCGCCGCCCAGAAGGAGATGACCCGTCGGCTGCTGCTGTCGACGGCCCTGGAGCTGTTCCAGGCGCGGGGCTACGCGGGCACGACGGTCGACGACATCGCGAAGGCCGCGGGCACCACCCGGGTCACGTTCTACGCCTATTTCCCCTCCCGGGCGGCGCTCATGAAGGCACTCGTCGCGGAGCTCGACGCGTTGCGGGAACGCGGGAGTGCGGCGGAGCCGGGGCCGGCCGGACCGGCCCTCGCCGCCGTCGTACGGGCGGGTGAGCGCGCGGGGTTCGAGGTCTGGCTGCGCGACACCTCCCGCCGGTGGCCGGAGATCCGTCCCTATGTGCTGGCCGCGCACGAGGCCGCGGTGGTGGAGCCGGAGCTGCGCGAGCTGGTCGACCGGTGGTTCGACGACGTCGTCTCGGCCGTCGAGGCGGGGCTCGATCAGGCCGGCCGGTTCGCGCCGGACTCCCGGCGGCTGCGCGGCTTCCTGGCGCTGACCCAGCTCGACCAGCTCGCCCGGCGCTGGATGCGCCACGGCTGGGAGACCGACCCCGCGACGGCGCTGGGGCTGCTCGCCGACAGCTGGCAGTTCCTTCTGGGCGAGCCGCACGGCGGTCCTGCGGGGCGGACGCCCCGTGGCACGGCATAAGCTCGGCCAATGGCGAAGTACTACGACGTGCACCCCGACAACCCCCAGCCGCGCACCATCACCCAGGTCGCGGCCGCCATCCGGGCGGACGCGCTGATCGCGTACCCGACGGATTCCTGCTACGCGCTGGGCTGCCGGCTGGGCAGCAAGAACGGCATCGACCGGATCCGGGCCATCCGTGACCTGGACGACCGGCACCACTTCACCCTCGTGTGCCAGGACTTCGCGCAGCTCGGTCAGTTCGTCCGGGTGGACAAGGACGTGTTCCGCTCGATCAAGGCGTCGACGCCGGGCAGTTACACCTTCATCCTCCCGGCGACGAAGGAGGTGCCGCGCATGCTCCAGCACCCGAAGAAGAAGACGGTGGGCGTGCGCATCCCGGACCATGTGGTCACCCAGGCCCTGCTCGCCGAGCTCGGTGAACCGCTGCTGTCCAGCACCCTGTTGCTGCCCGGCGAGGACGAGCCGATGACCCAGGGCTGGGAGATCAAGGACCGGCTCGACCACGTGGTGGACGGCGTGCTGGACTCCGGGGACTGCGGCACCGAACCGACCACCGTCATCGACTTCTCCGGCGGCGAGGCGGAGATCGTACGGCACGGGGCGGGTGACACCTCCCGGTTCGAGTAGGCCCGTCCGCGCCCCGGCGCCCGGGACCGGGGGTCCCGGCGGGCAGGTGGATGGTGCATGCAACGATGGTCGCCTCCCGGTCCACCGGGCCGGCCGATCGCTCGTTCGCTCGCTCGCTCGCCGCAGTGCACCACGCAGAGAGGCGCCCCCATGACCTCCGTACAGGGAACAGCCGTGGACATCCCCACCGAGGACGGCGTCGCCGACGCCTATCTCGCACACCCCGGTGACGGGAGACCCCGGCCCGGCGTGCTGCTCTACCAGGACGCCTTCGGACTGCGCCCGCACCTGCGGGCGATGGCCGACCGGCTGGCCGGGGCCGGTTACACGGTGCTGGTCCCGAACGTGTTCTACCGGCACGGCCGCGCCCCCGTCGTGGAGCTGCCCGAGTTCATCGACCCGGGCGCGCGTCCGGAGATCTTCGCGGCCCTGAGCCCGCTCATCCAGTCCCTCACCGCCGAGTCGGCCGTGCGGGACGCCGGCGCCTGTCTGCGGTGGCTGGAGGAGAGCCCGCTCGTCGCGGACGGCCCGGTGGCGCTGACCGGGTACTGCATGGGCGCCCGGCTCGTCCTGTGGACCGCGGGCGGCCACCCGGACCGGGTCGCGGCGGCGGCCGGCTTCCACGGCGGGCGGCTGGCGACCGACGCGCCGGACAGCCCCCACCTGGCGGCCGAGCACATCACGGCCGAGGTGTACTTCGGCCACGCCGACAACGACCCCTCCCTGCCGCCCGAGCAGATCGAGCGCTTCGAGGAGGCCCTCACGACGGCGGGCGTCCGCCACACCTGCGAGGTCTACGCGGGCGCCGAGCACGGGTACACGCAGGCCGACACCGCCGCGTACGACGAGAAGGGCGCCGAGCGGCACTGGGCCGCGCTGCTGGACCTGCTGAACCGGACCTTCTGAGCGCGAGGACGCCCTCCGGCACGGTGCGCACCGGAGGGCGTCCTCTCTTTTTTCTGTGTCCGCCTCTGTCGAGATTGTTGACATGCGCACAACCCGATGCGACTTTGAGAGCGCTCTCAACATGGTACGGACCAACCCCACAGGCCTACCCGCACGGAGGTGGAGAGTGCTCTCGAAGATCACGCTCACACTCAGGACCGCCGGAGCAGCCGCTCTCGTCGGCGCACTGCTCTGTCTCGGCCCGCCGGCCCAGGCGGCCGTCCCCGACACCATCCCGCTGAAGATCACCAACAACTCGGGGCGCGCCGACCGCCTCTACGTCTACAACCTCGGCACCCAGCTGACGACGGGCCGGCAGGGCTGGGCGGACGCGACCGGCGCCTTCCACGCCTGGCCCGCCGGCGGCAACCCGCCCACTCCCGCGCCCGACGCCTCGATCGCGGGCCCGGCCGCCGGACAGTCCGTCACCATCCGGATGCCCAAGTTCTCCGGCCGGGTCTACTTCTCCTACGGACAGAAGCTCGACTTCCGGCTGACCACCGGCGGACTGGTGCAGCCGGCCGTGCAGAACCCCACCGACCCGAACCGGAACATCCTGTTCAACTGGTCGGAGTACACGCTGAACGACTCCGGGCTGTGGCTGAACAGCACGCAGGTCGACATGTTCTCCGCGCCGTACGCGGTCGGCGTGCAGCGTGCCGACGGGACCACCGTCAGCACCGGGCACCTCAAGGCGGGCGGCTACACCGGCTTCTTCAACGCCCTGCGCGGACAGCCGGGCGGCTGGGCGAACCTCGTCCAGACCCGGTCCGACGGCACCGTGCTGCGGGCCCTCGCCCCGCTGTACGGTGTGGAGACGGGCGCCCTCCCGGCGAACGTCATGGACGACTACGTCAACCGCGTCTGGCAGAAGTACGCGACGAGCACCCTGACCGTCACGCCGTTCGCCGACCAGCCGGGCACCAAGTACTACGGCCGGGTCTCGGGCGGGGTCATGAACTTCACCAACTCCGCCGGCGCGGTCGTGACCAGCTTCCAGAAGCCGGACGCGTCCAGCATCTTCGGCTGCCACAGGCTGCTGGACGCGCCGAACGACGCCGTGCGCGGGCCGATCTCCCGCACCCTGTGCGCGGGCTTCAACCGCTCCACGCTGCTGGTCAACCCCAACCAGCCGGACACCACCACGGCGAACTTCTACCAGGACACCGTGACCAACCAGTACGCCCGCAAGGTCCACGCGCAGATGGCGGACGGCAAGGCGTACGCGTTCGCCTTCGACGACGTCGGGCAGCAGGAGTCCCTCGTCCACGACGGCTCGCCGAGCCAGGCGTACCTGACGCTCGACCCGTTGAACTGAGGTGAGCCGAACCGGCGCACGACGACGTCCCGCACGCGGAGGGAGCCCGCGTGCGGGACGTCGTCGGTCGGAGCGGTCCGAGCGGATCGAGCGGATCGAGCGGATCGAGCCGCTTCGATCAGCGTGGTGATCAGCCGGTCGTGACGGCGGTGTCGTCCACGACGAAGCTGGTCTGGAGCGAGGAGTCCTCGACGCCGGAGAACTTCAGCGCCACGGTGGAGCCCGCGAAGGAGCCGAGGCTGAAGGACTTCTGGACGTACCCGGTGGCCTTGTCGAGGTTGGAGTAGGTGGCCAGGGTGGTGGATCCGGCGGTGACCGTCAGCTTGTCGTACGCGGTGCTGGTGCTGGTCTCGGCCGAGTCGACGTGCAGGTAGAAGGTGAACGTGGTGTTGGTGCAGCCGCTCGGGATCGTCACCGACTGGGACAGCGTGTCGGTGTGGGTCGATCCGTAGCCGTCGAGCCAGGCCTTGTAGGAGCCGGTGCGGGCCGCCTGGCTGCTGGAGTTGGTGATCACACCGCTCGACGCCGTCCAGGTGGTGCTGCCCGACTCGAAGCCCGCGTTGCCCAGCAGTTGCGTGGCGGTGCAGGAGCCGCCGCCGGTGGAGCTGACCGTCCAGGTGAACGAGGCGGTGGCAGTCGCCCCGGTGCTGTCGGTCACCGTGACGGTGGTGCTGGAGGAGCCGGCCGTGGTCGGCGTGCCGGAGATCAGACCGGTCGAGCTGCTGATCGACAGGCCGGCCGGCAGCCCGGTCGCGGCGTACGTGAGCGAGCCGCTGTTGGTGCTGCTGGCGGAGATCTGCAGGCTCACCGCGGTGCCGACCGTGGCGGACTGGCTGCCCGGGTTGGTCACCGAGACGCCCGTCGACGGAACCGTGATGTGGCTGCCGACGTTGATGCCGGCGAAGGCGTTGCCGACCCCGGCGTACTGGGTGGAGCTGGAGCCGTACAGCGCCGTGGCCGCGCTCAGGGCCGCGGTGCGGGCGCCCGCGTAGGTGGTGCTGGACGTCATGTACGTCGTCAGCGCCTTGTACCAGATCTGCAGGGCCGCGGCCCGGCCGATGCCCGCTACGGCCACGCCGTCGGAGGTCGGGCTGTTGTAGGTGACGCCGTTGATGGTCTTGCTGCCGCTGCCCTCGGAGAGCAGGTAGAACATGTGGTTCGCCGGGCCCGAGGAGTAGTGGACGTCGAGGTTGCCGACGCCGGAGTACCAGCTGTCGGCGGAGCCGCCGTCCTTGTCGGGCTCGTCCATGTAACGCAGCGGGGTGCCGTCCCCGTTGATGTCGATCTTCTCGCCGATGAGGTAGTCACCGACGTCGGAGGAGTTGTTCGCGTAGAACTCCACTCCCGTGCCGAAGATGTCGGAGGTGGCCTCGTTCAGACCGCCCGACTCACCGGTGTAGTTGAGGTTCGCGGTGTTGGAGGTGACGCCGTGGCTCATCTCGTGTCCGGCGACGTCCAGCGAGGTCAGCGCGTGGGTGCTGCTGGTGCCGTCGCCGTAGGTCATGCAGAAGCAGTCGTCGTCCCAGAAGGCGTTGACGTACGCCGTGCTGTAGTGGACGCGGGAGTAGGCCGCGACACCGTCGTTCTTGATGCCGCTGCGGCCGAAGGTGTTCTTGTAGAAGTCCCAGGTCGTCTGGGCGCCGAAGTGCGCGTCGACGCCCGCGGTCTGGGTGTTGGAGCCGGAGCCGGTGCCCCAGGTGTCGTCGGCGTCCGTCATCAGGGTGCCGGTGCCGGACGTGCCGTTGTTGAGGCTGTACGTCTTGTGCGTGCCGCGCGTGGTGTCGTTCAGCTGGTACGTCGAGCCGGACAGCGTGGTGCCGATGGTGACGGTTCCGCTGTACTGGCTGTTGCCGGTGCCGGTCTCGATGCCCTCGAACTGGGAGAGCTTCGCACCGGTGGCGGCGTCGGTGATGACGTGCAGCTTGCTCGGCGTGCCGTCGTCCTGGAGGCCGCTCACCACGGTCTCCCAGGCGAGCGTGGGCGTGCCCTCGCCGGCCCAGATCACCTTGCGCGCGCTCTGCGCGGCGGGGTTCCGCGCGTCGAGCGCCTTGGCCGCCGTCAGGGCCTTGGTCTCGGCCGCCGCCTTGCTGTACGTGGCGGTCGTGGACGTGACCGAGACGGTGCGGCGGTTGTTGTTGAAGGTCGTGCTCACCGTGCCGGCGGCCAGCGAGGCCGGGGGGGTGTGCACGACGAGGTCGCCGCCGAGGACGGGCAGACCGGCGTAGGTCCGCTCGTAACGCGTGTGCAGGGTGCCGTCGTTGTCCTTCACGACGTCCTTGACGACCAGCTTCTCCTGGGCGCCGAGGCCGAGCGACTCGGCCGTGTCCGTCGTCTTCGCCTCGGCGCTCCTGATCAGCGTCGTGCGCTGGGCGGGGGTGAGGTCGGCGGGCAGGCCACCGACGCGCACGGGGCTGGGGTGGGGGGCTGCGGGCAGCGCGGTCGCCGGAACCGTCTGGACACCGAGGGCCACGAGTGCGGCGGTGGAGAGCAGGGCCGCTCCGACCGTGGTCCGCTTGCGGGGGTTGGGTCTCACTCGTTCTCCTACTGCGGCGGCCGCGGGGAACGGCCGGTGACAGACCGGGCAGACGGGTGTGCTGTCCGGGACGAGCTGGAGCTGTGCGGGACCGTGTGCACGGGACGTCAACGTGCCGCTGGTGCGCGGCAGTTGGGTGGAGAATGGCAGGCTTGACAGTGGCATGTCAGCCAAAGGCCGGTGCTTCGAGGGTTATCCCTCGGTAGCGGGCGAGGACGGAGCCCCACCCCCCGGCCTCACTGTGAGCTGCCTGTGCGTTCACTGTCCCCGCGCTCGGCGGGCGGGCCGGCCGGGCCGTGGAGGCGTGGGTCCGCACCGGCCGTGAGAGCATCGGCATCCGGACAGGACGAAGGGGAATTCGGCGAAGGCGGTGGACGGGCGTGGCGGCCGGGTGGGAGTGGGACGAGACCCTGTTCGCGGGCGCCGCCACCCACTACCGGCGCGGGCGACTCCCTTACGCCCCGGGGCTGGCCGGCGTGCTCGCCGAGGCTCTGCGGCTCGACGGACGGGGGCGCCTCGTCGACCTGGGATGCGGACCGGGGACCCTCGCCCTGCTGCTGGCCCACCTGTTCGACGAGGTCGTCGGCGTGGACCCGGACGGCGGGATGATCGCCGAGGCGAGGCGTGCGGCCACCGCCCGGGGAGCGGCCGGCAAGGCACGCTGGGTGCGCGCCCGGGCCGAGGAACTGCCCACGGGCCTGGGGCGGTTCACCGTCGCCGCCTTCGGCCAGTCCTTCCACTGGATGGATCGCGAGCGGGTGGCGGCGATCACCTGGGACATGCTCCGGACGGGCGGTGCGCTGGTGCACGTCTCCGACCTCAAGACCGAGACGCTCACCGTCGACGGTCTTCCCCGTCCGGCGGTGCCCCGTGCGGCGATCGAGGAACTCGTCAGGCACTACCTCGGGCCGGTCCGGCGGGCCGGCCGGGGCGTGCTGCCGCGGGGCACGCCGGGCGGTGAGGCCGCGGTGCTCGCCCGGGCCGGGTTCACCGGCCCGCAGCGCCATGTGGTCCCCGGCGGACAGCCGCTGGAACGCACGGCCGACGACGTCGTGTCGGGGGTCTTCTCCCTGTCCTTCTCGGCCCCGCACCTGTTCGGCGCGCGCCGCGACGCGTTCGAGGCGGACCTGCGCCGGCTGCTGCGGGAGACCTCCGCGTCGGGCCGCTTCTCCGAACGCCTGCCGAGCACCGAGGTGTTCGTGTGGGGAAAGGGGACACGCCCCGGCTCTCCGGAAGGCCGGCCGGCCGCACGGTGACGGCGGCAGGCCCTCCCGCACCGGCGTTCACCCGGACGTGACCGCCGACTCCCAGGAAAGCGCCGCCCAGGCGGGGGCGGCCGCGGTGCCGGACACGGCCCCGTCGGCCCAGCCGTCCCACAGGGCGCGGAGCACGGTGAGGAACTCCTCGGCGCGCCGGTAGCGGTCGGCGTGGTCGAGGTAGCCGCCGCGCCGGAAGTCGACGCCTGGCCAGGCGTTGTCGGTGGTCACCACGTTCCAGCCGGCCCGGCCCTCCGAGAGCAGGTCGAGGCCGGAGAGCCGGCGGGCCAGGTCGGCGGGCTCGTCGTCCTCCCAGGAGTCCCACAGGGCGCGGACGACGTCGACTCCGTCGCGGGATGCCCGGGCCCGGGCGGCCTCGCCGACGACGTGCGGACGGCCCCACACGCGGGCCGCCTCGGGGCGCTCCTCCTCGCCCACCACCCAGCCGCCGCGCCCGACGGAGATGTGGTCCGGGAACGCCAACTGGCCGGAGACGTGGAAGGGTTCGGCGTAGGTGACCGGCACCACGGGCGCGACGCCGATGACACGGGTCGACGCGGCGAGGAACGCGGCCCGTTCGACCGCGCCGATGCGGCCGACGATGTCGGGGCCGCCCCCGGGGCGGCAGTGCGCCGTCCTCCAGGGTGATCAGGGTGAAGCCGGAGTTCTCCGCGGCGGCGGCGACACGGGCCACCCGGCGCGGGGTGAGCAGATGGTCGGGCGAGTGGGCGGCGCGGCGCCAGGCCGCGGGGTGTGCGCCGTCGCCGTCGAGTTCGACGGCGAGCCGCAGGGCGGGACCGGACAACGGGAGTTCCTTCCGGAGGCACGACGGGCCGACCGACCCGACGGGCCGGCGGGGTCAGCGGTGCGCGGAAGGACAGACGGCGGAGGCGGTACGGCAGTAGTCGACATGCCGTCGGGTGATCAGCCGCGTGCCTGTGCCGACACCGTGCGGTGTCGTGCCAGGTGCGCGCATCGGGGGTCTCCGCCCTTCGTGACAGATCGCCTCAACCTACGTGGTCGGCCCCCGGAAAGTGTCAAAGGCACTAGATGACGGTGCATGAACTCTGCCGGGTGGACTCCGCGGCGCTGTGGATCATTGCTACGGTGCACCGGTGTCTGACTCCTCACGCGATACCGCCGAAGGCGCCGGCTGGGCCGACACCGAGCGAGGCGCCTACCGACAGCTCATGCCGGACCGGACCGAGAAGATCTCGTGGCTCGATCCCAGGATGCTGTGGGCCGCCCGCAACGGCGTGCTGGCATCGTGGTTCGGGGACCCGACGGGCCGCACCCGCAGCCGCCTGGTGGCGCAACGGGCGGCGGCCGGCGCACCCGAGGACAAGGTGATCCGGCGCACGGACCCCGACCGTTTCTCCTTCATGGTCATCGGCGACACGGGCGAGGGCGACGATCCCCAGTACGCCGTCGTGCCGGGCTTTCTGAGGGCCGGTCAGGGCACGTCCTTCGCGGTGCTCGCCAGTGACGTCATCTATCCGGTCGGCAGCGCCGACGACTACGGCACCAAGTTCTTCCGCCCGTACCGGGACTACCCGGCGCCCATCTACGCGATACCGGGCAACCACGACTGGTACGAGGACCTGGGCGCGTTCATGCGGGTCTTCTGCGGCGACGCCCCGCCCCTGCCCGAGGAGCCCGCGCCACGCCCGTGGAGCCGCGCCCGGCTGCGTGCCCTGCTGTGGCACCGGCCGCGCCCGCGCGACGGCCAACGCCTGCCGGAGGCGAGCGCGTTGCGATCCGCGCCCGGTCAACAGGCGCTGCAGCCGGGGCCGTACTGGGCGATCGACGCCGGTCCGGTGCGGATCATCGGCATCGACACCGGGCTGCTGGGCACGCTGGACGCCGAACAGGGCGCCTGGCTGCGCGCGGTGTCGCAGGGCCCGCGCCCCAAGATCCTCGTCACCGGCTCGCCCCTCTACGTCGACGGCGAGCACCACCCGTGCCCCATCGAGGGCGGCGGCACGGTCGACGACATCGTCACCGCCCCCGAGCACCACTTCGTCGCGGCGATAGGCGGCGACATCCACAACTACCAGCGCTACCCGGTGCGTCTGGCGGACGGACGGACCCTGCAGTACGTGGTCTCCGGCGGCGGGGGCGCCTTCATGCACGCCACGCACACCATCCCCCGGGTGTCCGTCGCCGGCGTCACCGAACGGGACTTCCGCTGCTACCCGCTGCGCGGCGACTCCCTCGCCTTCTACAGCATGCTCTACGGGCGCCGGCTGCGGCTGCGCCGCTTCTTCGCCCTCACCGAGGCCGAGGCCCAGGCCGTGGTCGCCGAGCGGCTGGGCATCCCGCCGACCCGCACGCCGGGCCCGGAGGTCAGGGTGACGCGGCGGATCCGTCTGCTGGCCGGTCTGCTGGGCACCGGGAGCCGCCCGGAGCACCGCAAGCGGTTCCGCCTGCCGGTGCGCAAGATCTACACCCAGCTCTTCTCGCCGAGTTCGGCGACGTACAGCCCGCCGTTCTTCAAGTGCTTCCTGCGGCTGGACGTCTCACCGGAGTCGGTCCGGCTGCGCTGCTTCGCGGCCACCGGCAACCGCGCCCAGGAGCTGAACCCGCCGGTCGAGGACGAGGTCACGATCCCGCTCGGCTGAGGCCGCCCGTGACCATCGCCGGAGCGCCCCGGTACGAGACAAGACAGACCACCGGACCGAAGACGCCGTCGCACCCTGGAGGACGCCCCGTGCCGTCGACCTCACGCCCGCTGCGCAAGCTGGGCTTCCTCACCATCGGGCTGTTCGACGGGGACGATCCGGCCCGGGGCCACGAGACCACGCTGGAGATCATCGAGCTGGGCGAGCGGCTCGGCTTCGACAGCGCCTGGGTGCGTCACCGGCACCTCCAGTACGGCATCTCCTCACCGGTGGCCGTCCTGGCGGCAGCCTCGCAGCGCACCCGCCGCATCGAACTGGGCACCGCGGTCATCCCGCTGGGCTGGGAGAACCCGCTGCGCCTCGCGGAGGACCTGGCCACCGTCGACATCCTCTCCGCAGGCCGCCTCAACCCGGGTGTGAGCGTCGGCCCGCCGATGCACTACGAGCAGATCAAGGACGCCCTGTACCCGGACACCTCCGACGCGGAGGACTTCGGCCACGAGCGGGTGCGGCGGCTGCTCGACCTGGTGCGCGGCAAGTCCGCCACCGACTTCAGCGGGGTCGAGGGCTTCGAGGTGTTCTCGGACCGGGTCCAGCCGCACTCCCCCGGCCTCGGCCGCCGCCTGTGGTACGGCGGGGGCAGCCTGAGTTCGGCCCGGTGGGCCGGGGAACACGGCATGAACTTCCTCACCAGCAGCGTCGTCAAGGCGGAAGGCCCGGACGAGGAGCGGGACTTCGCCGAGATCCAGCTCTCCCACGTCCACGCCTTCCGCGCGGCCCATCCGGACGGCGAGGCGGCCCGTGTCTCGCAGGGGCTCGTGGTCATCCCCACCGACTCCGCCTCCCCCGAACAGCGCGCGAGGTACGAGGAGTTCGCGGCGAAGCGGCTCCCCCGCACGACCTCGCCGCAGGGCCCGGCCCGGCTGCTGTTCGCCCCGGACCTGGTCGGCACCTCGGACGAGATAGCCGAACGGCTGCACGCCCAGGCCGCGTTCCGCGAGATCGACGAGGTCGCCTTCGCCCTGCCGTTCACCTTCGGGCACGAGGACTACGTGCAGATCCTCACCGACATGGCGACGAAGCTGGGCCCGGCGCTGGGCCGGCGGCCCGGCGCCGGAGCCTGAGGGCCCTCACCAGCGGCCCGGCTCGGTTCCCGTCACCGGCTCGGACGGCCTGCCGTCCACGCCGACGGGGATGTCGCCGGTGAGCATCACCCGGTGCATCGTGCGCGGGAAGCCCAGATGGGCGTTGTCGCTCGGCGCGAGGTGGATGGTGGCGCGGTTGTCCCAGAACGCCACGCTGCCCGGTTCCCAGCGGAAGCGGACCGTGTACTCGGGGCGGGTCGCCTCCTCCAGCAGCATGTCCAGGATCGCCCGGCTCTCCGCGCGGGAGAGGTCCGTGATCTGCTCGACGTAGTAGCCGTTGACGTACAGCACGCGCTCCCCCGTCTCGGGGTGGACGCGGACCAGGGGATGGACCGAGGCGACCTGGTGATCGAGGAGATGACGGACGTACGCGTCGTCGCCGGGGCGGGGCTGGTAGCCGACGCCGAGCCGGTGCTCGGCGCGCAGCCCGGCCAGGAACTCCCGCAGCGGCGCGGAGAGTCCGGCGTGCGCGGCCGCCAGGTTGGACCAGGTCGTGTCACCGCCGTAGGGCGGCACGGTCTCGGCGCGCAGGACGGTCGCGGCCGGCGGGTCGACGCGGGCGCCGTGGTCGCAGTGCCAGCCGCGCAGGAGGGTGTGCCGGCGGCGCCGGAGCCACTCCTCGTGCTCCATGCCGAACTTGCCGCCCAGTTCGAGACGGTCGGCGGTCGTCTCGATCTCCGGGAAGTCCGCAGGTGACGCGCTGCCGCGCCTGCGCAGGACGACGGGTTCGCCGAACCGCCGCGCGAACGCCACATGTCCCGCGTGGTCGAGGCGCTGACCGCGGAAGAACACCACCTTCCAGCGCAGCACCGCGGCCCTGATCACGGCGACCTGGGCGTCGTCGAGCCCCGCGGCCAGGTCGACGCCCTCGATCTCGGCGCCGATGTGTCCGGCGACCGGCTTCACCTCCACCCCGGCCGCCCGCGCGGCCCGCTCGGCCCCGGGGCCGTCGAAGGGGTTGGCCCGGCTGTCCGTCGTCATGCCTGCTCCGCTCGTCTTCACTCGTCGTCCGTCACGGTTCCGGGAAGATCCTGACAGCGCATCGCGAGGCGGGCGACAGTGCCTCGGACACCCGCCGCAGGAGTCGGAGGCCCCGCCCCGTGGCCTCCGGTTGAGCGACACCCGCCGCATCGGTGAGGCTGGGGGGACGACACGCACGGCACAGCCGAGGAAAGGTCCCCTGGTGAGCAGCATCCCGGAGTACACGCTCAACGACGGTACGAAGCTCCCGGCCCTGGGCCTGGGCACCTGGCCGATGGACGACGCGGAGGCGGAGCGGTCGGTGGCCGAGGCGCTCGGCCTGGGCTACCGCCTCGTCGACACGGCGACGAACTATCGCAACGAGGGCGGGGTCGGGCGGGGCGTGGCCCGGGGCGGGGTGGCGCGCGAGGAGATCGTGGTGACCACGAAACTGCCCGGCCGCCACCACGGCTACGAGGAGACCCTCGCCTCCTTCGAGGAGTCCCGGCAGCGGCTCGGCCTCGACTACGTCGACCAGTACCTGATCCACTGGCCGCTTCCCCGGGTCGACAAATTCGTCGACTCCTGGCGGGCCATGATCAAGCTCCGGGAGGACGGCCTGGTCCGGTCCATCGGCGTCTCCAACTTCACCGCCGGGCACATCGAGCGGCTGGAGAAGGAGACCGGCGTGCTGCCGTCCGTCAACCAGATCGAGCTGCACCCGTTGTTCCCCCAGGACGAGCTGCGCGCCTTCCACGAGGCCAAGGGCGTCCGTACGGAGAGCTGGAGCCCGCTGGGCCGCGGTTCGGCGCTGCTGGAGGATCCGGCGGTCGTGTCCGTCGCCGAGTCGCTGGGTGTGACGCCCGGCCAGGTGGTCCTGCGCTGGCACGTCCAGCTCGGCGCGGTGCCCATCCCGAAGTCGTCCAGTCCCGAGCGGCAGCGCGCCAACCTCGACGTCTTCGGCTTCGCACTCGACCCGGCGCAGCTGGCGGCGATCGCGGAGCGCCCGCACCGGCGTCTGGGCGGCGACCCCGAGGTGCACGAGGAGTTCTGAGCGGGGTGCGCCGATCGGCCGGCTCCCCTCGGCGCGCGTGCGGGCCGATCCGCCGGATCCGGCTCCGGCTCCGGCGGGGCGTCGATGTCCCAGTGGCGCGAAGCGAGGCGCACCCGGGACGCGCCGAACCCTGGCTGCCCCTTCGGGTGATCAGTCGGGCTCCAGCGACTGCTCCGCCCAGATCGTCTTGCCCCGGTCCGTCTGACGGCTCCCCCAGCGCTGGGTGAGCTGCGCGACGAGCAGCAGGCCGCGACCGCCCTCGTCGAAGGCGTGGGCCCGGCGCAGGTGCGGGGAGGTGGAACTGCCGTCGGACACCTCGCAGATGAGGCTGCGGTCGCGGATCAGGCGCAGCCGGATGGGGGGTGCGCCGTAGCGGATGGCGTTGGTGACGAGTTCGCTGACGACGAGTTCGGTGACGAAGGCGGCCTCCTCCAGGCCCCACGCGGCCAGTCGCTCGGTCGCCGCCTGCCGGGTGGCGGCGACCCGGGCGGGGTCCGGCTCGACGTCCCAGGTGGCGACCCGGTCCGCGCCGAGCGCCCGGGTGCGGGCGAGCAGCAGGGCGACGTCGTCGCTCGGCTCCTCCGGCAGGACCTCCTTGAGCACGATGTCGCAGAGGGCGTCCAGTGTGGCTGCGGGCGCGGTCAGCGCGCCGCACAGCTCGCCGGTGGCGCGGTCGACGTCGCGGTCGCGGTCCTCGATCAGGCCGTCGGTGTACAGGGCGACGACCGTGCCCTCGGGCAGTTCCAGTTCGACCGCCTCGAAGGGCAGCCCGCCGACCCCGAGCGGGGGGCCGGTCGTCATCCGGACCAGCTCCGCGCGGCCGTCGGGCAGCAGGAGGGCCGGAGCGGGATGGCCGGCGGCGGCGACGGCCAGACGGCGGCTGACCGGGTCGTAGACGGCGTACAGGCAGGTGGCGCCCAGTTCCGCGACCTCGTCGTCGGCGGCCTCCTGGTAACCCGCGAGATGGGTGACGAGGTCGTCGAGGTGGGTGAGGAGTTCGTCGGGCGGCAGATCCACGTCGGCGAGGGTGCGTACGGCCATGCAGAGCCGGCCCATGGTCGCCGTGGACGGAATGCCGTGGCCGACGACGTCGCCCACGACGAGGGCGACCCGGCTGCCGGAGAGCGGGATGACGTCGAACCAGTCGCCGCCGATGCCGGCCGTGGAGCCGCTGGGCAGATAGCGGTGGGCGACCTCGACGGCGGCCTGTCCGGGCAGGCCGCGGGGCAGCAGGCTGTGCTGGAGGGTGAGGGCGGTGGTGCGTTCGCGCGCGAATCGGCGCGCGTTGTCGATGCAGACGGCCGCCCGGCTGGCGAGTTCCTCGGCGAAGACGGCGTCGTCGTCCTCGTAGTCGTCGGGGTGGGCGATGCGGACGCCGACCAGGATGCCCAGGGTGGTTCCCCGGGCCCGCAGGGGCACCGAGAGCACCGAGTGGACCCCGGCGCGGAAACGCCGGCCCTCGGGAGCACGCGCGTTGCGTTCGGCGAGCCAGCTCACGAAGTCGGGCTCACCCGCCTGGATGCGGACGGCACGCCCCTGCCGCAGGGCCCGGGCGGGCGGGCTGAACGGCGGATGGACGTCGGTCTCCCCGAGGCGGACCGCGGCCTCGGGGGTGCCCTCGCGACCTGAGCCGTGGGCGACGCGGCGCAGCACGATCTCGCCGTCGGGCACCGGGGGCGGCTCGTCCGCGCTCAGCACCCATTCGAGCAGGTCCACGCTGGCGAAGTCGGCGAACTGCGGCACGAGGAGCTCGATCACCTCCTCGGCGGTGCGCACCACGTCCAGGGTGGTGCCGATGGAGGCCGCTGCCTCGTTCAGCAGGATCAGACGCCGGCGGGCCAGATACTGCTCGGTGCTGTCGAAGGCGGCGAGCGCCACGCCGGACACCGCTCCGGAGTCGTCGCGCAGCGGCCACATCTCGGTGCTCCACGCATGCTCCCGGTTGAGGGCGGGCGCTGCGGTGAAGCTCTCGTAGCGCGCCGGACGGCCGGTCTCGGCGACCTGGCGCAGGTGCCGGTGGAAGCCCCGGTTGTGTTCGGCGTCCTCGACGGTCTCGGGAAAGCGGCGGCCGAGCAGTCCCTCCTCCGGCACGCCCATGACCTTGCACGCGGTCTCGTTCAGGCGCAGGTAGCGCTGCTCGGTGTCGAAGACGGACATCGACATGGAGGCCTGCTGGAAGGCTCGCCCCGCCAGCGTCGGCTCAGGGGCCGCGGGCCGCTGTGCGGTGAGGCTGAAACCGGTGGGGCGGGCGTCGGCCCCGAGCACCGGGCAGGCCGTCACGACGAGGGTGACGGGGTGGCCGTCGCGGTGGCGTACGACGACGGGGCGGGTCCACTCGCCGTCCGCACGCGGGGGCAGGTCCTCGGCGAGCAGGTCGGACGCGGCCCGGCCCACCGCCTCCCCGGCCGTGTGGCCCGTCAGGAGACGGGCACCCTCGCTCCAGCCCGTCACGATGCCGTGGGCGTCGATGACCGCCGCAGCGACGACATGCTCCATGCCGTCCAGAATGGTCCCTTTGTCCCGGCGTATCAACCGCGCCGGGACCGGCCGGGGCGCGCGGCGCTCCCGGCCGGACTCCCCGGCTCACGGCCTCGGCGGCTCAGGCGCGGTGGGCGCGCAGTGCGGCGAGGGCGCGGTCGGCGTGGGTGTTCATCCGCAGCTCGCTGCGGACGACCTCCAGCACGGTGCGGTCCTGCGCGATGACGAAGGTGACCCGCTTGGTCGGGGCGAGGGAGAAGCCGCGCTTCACGCCGAACCGTTCCCGCACCGCGCCGTCGGCGTCGGACAGCAGCGGCATGCCGAGCGAGTGCCGGCCCGCGAACTCCTGCTGGCGGTCGACGGAGTCCCCGCTGATGCCGACGGGCCGGGCGCCGACGGCGGCGAACTCGGCCGCCAGGTCACGGAAGTGACAGGCCTCGGCGGTGCAGCCCGCGGTGAGTGCGGCGGGGTAGAAGAAGAGGACCACCGGCCCCTCGGTGAGCAGGTCGGTGAGGTTGCGCACCGTGCCGGTCTCGTCCGGCAGGGCGAAGTCCTCGACGAGGTCGCCGGTCTCCGGGGCCTTGGTCATGACCGCCCCCCGGCGGTCTTCGCGGCGCCGGCGCCGTCGGCCACGCTGCGGGCCCACAGCACCAGGGGCACCTGGAAGGGAAGCCGGGCCAGGGCGGCGGTCCTGAGCGGGGCGCGGCGGTGTCGCCAGTCCCACGCCATCTTGACGTTGGCGGGGAAGACGCCGACGAAGAGCCCGGCCGCGGCCAGCGCGGCCGTCCTGCGGGTCTGCGGCAGGGCCACTCCCGCCGCGAGCACCAGCTCGGCCACCCCGCTCGCGTGCGTCCAGGCCCGCGGCGAGCCCGGGAGCGTGCGCGGGACGATCGCGTCGAACGGCCGGGGGACGGCGAAATGGGCCACGCCCATGCCGGCCAGCAGGCCCGCCAGGAGCAGGGGTGAGCGTTCGGACCGGGACACGGTTCCTCCTCTGGTGAGCCGGCGCCCGACATTACTGGAGGATAAGCCGGAGCGCGGAGGCGGGGTCGCACGGCGGGAAGCCGGCCCGCACGCCGTCAACTCGACCGTGGAACCCCCTGGTTGCGGGCCCGGCGATAGCCTGCCGGGATGACCGTCTACCTGCTGTGGCACATCGGGCACCGGAACGAAGCCGGTGACGGCGGCGCGACCCTGCACCTCGACGGGGAGACGGTGCACATCGACGAGGAGGACGGCGACGACGCGAAGCTCCTCGGCGTGTACTCGACCCCCGAGAAGGCGGCGGAGCGCAGGCGCCGCGCCCGGCTCCTGCCGGGCTTCGCCGACGAGCCGGACTGTTTCGTCATCGACGCGCACACGCTCGACGAGGACGAGTGGTCCGGCGGCTTCGTGCGCGTCCAGGACAGCTCCGTGTCCTGAGCGCATGCGCGTCCGCGGAAGGCCCCGGGCCGCCCCTGACGTCGGCCGGGGGTGCACCGACGCCCGCGTCCGGAGCGTCAGGCGCGGGGAGCCGCGGTCGGCTGCTCGGTCTCCTCCTCGACGGAGTGCGAGAGAAAGTCGTCGACCATGCGGTGGAAGAGGGTGGCGAGCTGCCCCAGCTCGTCCGGCGACCAGTCGGCCAGCGCCAGCTGCATCCCGCGGGCGCCCGCCTCCCGGACCCGGCCGACGGCCGCGCGGCCCGCCTCGGTGAGCTCGATCCGCTGGGCCCGGCCGTCGTCGGGGTCGGGGACCCGCGTGACGTAGCCGGACTTCTGGAGCTGCTGCACGGTGCGGGTCACATGGGAGGCCTCCACGCCCAGCCGCTGCGCCAGCTCCCCCGGCCGCAGCGGCTCGGAGTCGGCGACCTGCCGCAGCAGCGCCACGGCGGCGCGGTCCAGGGGGACACCGGCCAGCGCCATCAGCCGGTCGTGCTGGCGGGCGCGGGTGCTGAGGTACGTGATGCGCGTGAGTGCGCGCTCGATCTCGATCACTTCCGGAGTCGCGGCGGAGGGCAGCGGGAGCGGTTCGGTGGCCATGCGGCCCACTTTACCATCTCGTTGCGTAACTCAAGTAAGTTACCGCCCCAGCCGACCGCACCCCCTCCGGGCGCGGCACCCCCCCCCGCGGCATTCGGACGCTGCGCGGCCGCCCCCGCCCGGCTGCACACCTCGGCTCACATCCGGCCCGCACCCCACTCCCCGGTGCGCAGCCACGAGCGACGCGGTCCACCCGCCAGGTCCGTCGCCACGCCGGCCATGACGAGCTTCGCGTGGCCGGACGCGCCTTCGAACTGGCCCTGACGCCGGGCGCGGCGGAGAAGGTCGTCGTCACACTGGACGACTAGACCCTCCGCGCGTGCGGGCCGCGGGGCCCGGCCTGTCCGCCCGCCGCCCGCCGCCCGCCAGGCATCCGGACGGCACAGCGCCGTTCAGGCGAAACCGCGGCCTCTTCCGCGTGCCGGGGCCCGCCCGCGTCCACAACTCACCCGTGACCCTCCCCCTCATCGCCCCCATGCTCGCCACCCCGGGCCGGCTGCCGCCCGCCGCCCAGGACGCACGCTGGGCCTACGAGACCAAGCAGGACGGGCAGCGGGCCGTGGTGTACCTCGCCGGAGACGGCAGCGTCACCCTGCGCGCCCGTTCGGGGGAGGACATCACCCGCGCCTACCCCGAGCTGCGGCCGCTGGCCGCGGCGCTCGGCGCCACACCGGCCGTGCTGGACGGCGAGATCCTCGCCCTGGACGGACAGGGCCGGTCCGACTTCCAGTTGCTCCAGTCCCGGATGGGGCTGGTCCAGGCTCCGGACAAGGCCGCACGACTGGCGGCGACGACACCCGTGCACCTCGTGCTGTTCGACGTGCTCCATCTCGGCGGGCAGTCCCTCCTCCCGCTGTCGTACACGCGGCGCAGGGCCCGGCTGGAGGCGCTGGAGCTGGCGGGACCGTTCTGGTCGACGCCGCGTGCCCTCGTCGGGCACGGGCGGGAGGCCCTGGAGGCGACGCGCGCCCACGGGCTGGAGGGGCTGGTGTGCAAACGCCTGGACTCGACGTACGAGCCGGGCGTGCGCTCCCGCGCCTGGATCAAGATCCGGAACATGCGCGTCGCCGACGTCCTGGTCGGCGGCTGGCTGCCCGGCAAGGGTCGGCTGACCGGACTGCCCGGCGCCGTCCTGGTGGGGCAGCGGGCCGGGACGGGACTGCGGTACGTCGGCGGGGTGGGCACCGGGTGGAGCGAGGCCGAGCGGATCGAACTCGCGGCCCTGCTGCGGGCCGCCGCGACCGACGCGTGCCCCTTCGACACCGTCCCGCAGGCGCCGGGCGCGCGCTGGGTCGTGCCCCGGCTGGTGGGCGAGGTCCGGTACAGCGCGCGCACCCGGGCGGGGCTGCTGCGCCAGCCGTCGTGGCTGCGGCTGCGGCCGGACCTGACGCCCGAGGAGTCGGCGGCGGATCTGCCGGACATTTCCGCCTGACCTCACCTCGGCGGCCAAGTATTGGGCTGCGCTTCACCACTGATACGCCTGCGACCTCTTGGCGCGGAAGAGAAAACCCGGGAAGCTGAGCTGCTTTTCAACTCCCTCTCCCCACAGAGCCGTTCGGCCGCGCCCGAACCAGAGGAGGACGCAGTGGCGTCATCGAAGTCCCAGGCCCACCGCAGGAGGTGGCTCACCGGTTTCGCCGGTGCCGCCGCACTCGTCGTCGCCTTCCCGACGGCAGCCTTCGCCGCCCCGCCCACGGCCCTGCCGTCCAACGCCGAGGCCGCCGAACTGACCTACCAGCCCGCGTTCGACTACGACACGGACGGCTGCTACTCGACCCCCGCCATAGGTCCCGACGGCACGATCAACGGCGGACTGAACCCGACCGGCGCTCTCAACGGCAGCTGCCGGGACGCCTCCGACCTGGACAACACCAACAGCTACTCGCGCTACAAGTGCAACAACGGCTGGTGCGCGTACCTGTACGGCCTCTACTTCGAGAAGGACCAGGCCCTGGCGGGCAGCAGCATCGGCGGGCACCGGCACGACTGGGAGCACGTCGTGATCTGGGTGCAGAACGGCCAGGTCCAGTACGTCTCCACGTCCAACCACGGTTCGTTCACCGTGACCGCGGCCTCCGGCGTCCGCTTCGACGGCTCGCACGCCAAGATCGTCTACCACAAGGACGGCATCAGCACGCACTGCTTCCGGCTCGCGAACTCCAACGACGAGCCGCCGGAGAACCACAAGGGCACCTGGCAGTACCCGCCGCTGGTCGGCTGGAACGGCTACCCGGCGGGCCTGCGCGACAAGCTGAGCGCGTACAACTTCGGCAGCGCCAACTTCGGACTGAAGGACGCCAGTTTCACCAACCACCTCTCCTCGGCGAAGCCGTCCGGGATCGCCTTCGACCCCGCGGCGTGACCCCCGGCCGCCGTCCGCGGGCCCGGGGTGCGCACTCCGCCACCGTGGACGGCGGCGCACGCACGCCCCATGATGTCCGGATGGATCTTCACGACGTACTGCCGCCGGCCGTGCCGGCGAAGGAGCCGCTCGCCCTCGCCGAGGATCATCACGCCTGCACCGCCCGGCCGTTGGGCGTCCGGGAGATCGCCGGGCGTCCGGTGGGGGCGTACGCCCGCGAGGCCCCGGGGCGGGCGGGGCCGGCGCCGTGCGTGGCGGAGGCGGCCGTCCCGGCCCGTGAGCGCGACGCCGTCGTCCGGCACGTCCTCGACGGGTCCGGCCCCCTCGGGGAGCGGCCGGCCGGCCGGGGTGCGGACACGGTCGACGGGGACGTCCGGTGAGCGCCGCGGCGCGGGTCCGGCACGCCGAACGGACGGATCTGCCGCGGGTCGCCGAACTCGCCGCCCTGCACGCGGAGTACGAGCGCGCCGCGCCGCCCGTGCCCGACCTCGCGAAGCGGCTGGCCGGACTCCTCTTCGACGCGCCGACGCCCCGGCTGTACTGCCTGGTCGCCGAACTGCCCGACGGCGAGGTCGTCGGCTACGCGACCTGTGCGCCCGAGCTGTCCACCTGGGAGGGCCGCGAATACCTGCTCATGGACTGTCTGTTCCTCACGCCCGGCCACCGCGGCCTGGGGCTCGGCGCCCTGCTGGTGGCGGCCGTGGCGGCCCAGGCCCGGAGCCTGGGCATGAGCGAGGTGCAGTGGCAGACCCCCGCCTGGAACGAGGGGGCGATCCGTTTCTACGCCCGGCTCGGCGCCCTCGGCACCGACAAGCGGCGCTTCGTCCTCGACGTGACCTCCTGACGGCTCCGTCGCGGTCGCATCCCGCGCACGTGCGCGCGCCCGTCGAACCGCCGCCGACGGGCCGTCCGCCGGTGACCGAAACCGACCACCGGCACGGCGCACGGTCCGCGAGGGTCTATCGTGTCCCGCATGTCCGTTCCGGAAATGATCCGTATCGTCTCCCGTGACTCGCCCATGGCGCTGGCCCAAGTAGAGCGCGTGCGCTCGGAGTTGGCCGCCCTGCACCCCGGTGTGCGCACCGAGGTCGTCCCCGTGAAGACCACCGGCGACAAGTGGATGGGCGACCTGTCCAAGGTCGACGGCAAGGGCGCCTTCACCAAGGAGGTCGACGCGGCGCTGCTGGCCGGCGCGGCGGACCTCGCGGTGCACTGCGTCAAGGACGTGCCGGCGGACCGGCCGCTGCCCGCGGGCACGGTGTTCGCCGCGTTCCTGAAGCGGGACGACATCCGTGACGCGCTCGTGCACCCGGACGGCCTGACCCTGGACGAGCTTCCGGCCGGGACGCGGATCGGCACCTCCTCGGTGCGCCGCGTCGCCCAGCTCGCCGCCACCCACCCCCACCTGGAGTGCGTGCCGTTCCGCGGCAACGCCAACCGGCGGCTGGAGAAGCTGGCGGCGGGCGAGGCGGACGCGCTGCTGCTCGCCGTGTCCGGCCTGGAGCGCATCGAGCGGCGGGACGTGATCAGTGAGGTGCTGTCGCCGGAGACGATGATGCCGCCGATCGGCGCGGGCGTGCTCGCCCTGCAGTGCCGCGAGGGCGACACCGACGTCATCGACGTCGTCAGCGGGCTGGGCGATCCGGCCACCCATCGCGAGGCCACGGCGGAACGCATGTTCCTGCACGTGCTCCAGGGACACTGCAACAGCCCGATCGCCGGCTTCGCGCGCGTGGACCGCAGCGGCGAACTGTCCCTGCGGGCCTGCGTGTTCACCCCGGACGGGAAGACGCGGCTGAACGCCCACGAGTGGGCCGGCCGCCTGGACCCGGCGACGCTCGGCACCTCGGTGGCGGTGTCACTGCTGCGTCAGGGCGCGCGCGAGATCATCGACGGGATCCCGCACTGACCGTCAGACGGCCGGGCGAAGGGCGCGGCGGCCTCAGGCGCTGCCCTCTTCGGCCTGGTCGCGCAGGAAGTTGCTGACCTGCCGGGCCAGGCTGTCGCGTGCCGCGCCGGCCACGGCGCCGCCGGATCCCTCGGCCAGGCCGATGCCGCCCGTCCACAGCCGGCGGTCCGCCCAGTCGTCGTCGACCCGCAGCTGGACCTGGACGTCCACCTGGGCGAGCGACGCCTCGGGGCCCGCCGCGTACAGCACGGCGGTGGCCCGGCGCAGCGGATAGACGTCGAAGCCCTCGATGAACTGGGAGTTGCGCCAGTCGATGAACGCGCTCTCCCCGTCGGGCCCGAGCCGCACGTCGAGCTGACCGTCCTCGAGATGGATGGTGGAGTTCTTCGCGCCCCGGTTCTCGACGGTCACCCGCAGGCAGAAGTACGTCAGGCCCTCTGCGGCGTCGTCGCGTCCCCTGGGCGGCTCACTCTGCTCCAGGCGGTGGACGCGGACCCGCAGACCGGCATGCTCGTCGTACTCCTGCCAGTCCCCGACCACGTTCGGCTCGTACACAGTCCACCTCTCGACTTCTACCGGCTGCTTCCTATCCGTGCGCCGATCGCACTGTCAAATGAGCAGAATGCGCTGTGGCCAGGGAATTCACCCCCTTTGATCGCTGATCAAGCCGTGCGCAGGAAGAATCCGCCGACACGCCGCGCAGGGGCTCGTCGCGGGCGTGCCGCACATCACGTTCCCGGGCGGGGCCGGCGGGCCGGCCGGCCGAGGAGCGGGGCGGGCGCGGGGACGCCGAGCGCGGCGGCCCCGATCAGCACCCCGGAGTCGAGGGCGACGAGCGCGGGCCCGGCGAGGAGCGGGCCGCCGTGACGCGTCCGAGGCGGCGGTCCGGCGGCCCTGCGCCGGGACGGCGTCCCGGGGGCTGCGTCGCGGAGGGCTGCCTCCCAGGGGGCTGCGTCGCGGGGAACGGCGTCACCCGGTGTCGGCCGCGAGGTCTTCACCGCGGGGCCGCCGTGAGGTCGTCAGCCGTGAAGCCGTCCGGGCCCGGCAGCCGCGGCCGGTGCGGAGCCCCGGGGCCGCGAGGCTGCGTCCGCGGTCGCGTCAGCCGTGGTCGCGGCCGCGTCGCGGGTCAGCCGGGATCCACGTCGGGCAGCGCCTCCTGAGGCTCGAACAGGTTGCCGCCGGCGATCACGGCGTGGGCGAAGGAGGCGGCGCTGGCGCAGGCGTACTTGGTCCAGGCCTCGTCCCGTCGGAATCCGACGACATCGCTGATGCCCCGGATCGCCAGCACCGGAACGTCCCGTCGGACCTGCCTCGCGGCAAGGTAGACCCCTCCCAGCTCCATCTCCACGGCCGCGACGGAACGCGCGGACTCCTGCCATTGCGCGAGCAGTCCGGTGGACTTGACCAGGGAATCACTGGCTGCCACCGACCTCGCGGTCACCAGCGGCGCGCGGGGCGCCGTGTCCGCCGGGAAGTGATGGGTCAACGATCCGTGGACGTCGGCCTTCCAGGAATCCCCGCCGTAGTAGAGCGGCGAGTCGATCGCGGGAACCGAGAGCCGGGGCTTCTCCAGGCCTATGGCTTCACCGGAGCTCCAGTCGGCGATGGCGCGGCGCAGCGCGGGGAGGCCGGCCAGGGCTCTTTCCACCTCCGGATGCACCGGTCCTCCGCCGCTGTTGAAGGTGTCCCGGTGCGACTCCGTGACCGCGCGGACGCTGAAATCGTGGACGCGGGAGGCGCACACCACATCACCCAGCGAGTAGTCACGGGACGGAACCGCCCCCGCGATGCCGATGACGAGGAGCCATCGAGGTTCGAGATCATGGATCAAGTGGGTCGCGACCCGTTGTGCGTACCCCTGCCCTTGCTCCAGGCAGCGGACGGAGGCGAACGTGTGCTCCTTCCCCTCCGTCGTCCGCACCGTGCCGAGCTCGTAGCGTTGATCACCCAGCACGAACCGATCGGGGGCGAATCGATCCAGGACCGCTTCGTATTCGTCGTCCCGGATGGACATGATGCCGAAGTCGATCCGGCCTCTCACCGCGTCGATCTCGACTCTGGGCACTCTGGGACGACCTTTCTGCGGTGTACCGACGACATCTGCCGCGCCGGATTCCGGTGCGGGTGTCGCGGATGCGAGCTCCCGGATGCGAGGCGGAAGGCCGGGGAAGAAGGCGTTGACCTTCGGTCCGAATTCGAGGCCGCTCTCCTCCCACAGATGCAGGTACGTGGTGGCGAGGACCGGCTGGTCCACCGGGATGTCCCAGTATTCGGCCAGCAGCTTTCTCGATTCCCCGGCCCTGCCGAGTGCCTTGTACACGAGTCCCAGGAGCCAGACCATGGGGCGTCTGCGCGTGCGCGAGCCCCGGATCCGCGACAGGTCCACGACCTCGGCCGCTTCCCCGGCGGCGGCCGTCTCGCCCGCCGCCAGCGCGCAGAAGATCTCCTGGCCGAGGAGCGGCGCGTAGACGCCCCCCTCCCGGCGGTACTGCACCGCGACGAGCCAGCCCTCGCGCCACTCCCCCGCGACGGCGTGGCGCAGTACGGAGGACAGCAGCCTCTGCACCCCGCCGGACGCGTTGTCGACCTTGGTCCACCACCCGCGAGCGTCCTCCGCCCTGTCCTCGCGGACGAGGGCTCCGTAGAGAACGTAGAGGAGCGCTTCGACGACCTTGTGCCGGGAGTCGATCTCGGAGAGGCGGTCGAGGCCCTCGAATCCGAGCGTCATCGCCGCGTCGAGGTCGTCGCGCCGGGTGTGCAGTTCGATCCCGGCCTGATAGAGGGAGAAGCGGTTGCTGGGCTGGGCGCGCTCCAGCCCCTCGGTGAAGGCGGCGAGAGCCTCGTCGAGCTCACCGCGCCGGACGTGCAACTCGATCCCGGCCTGGTACAGCGACGCGAGGCTCGCGGCCGGCACCCGCTCCAGGCCCTCGGTGAGCAGGGCGAGGGCCGCATCGAGATCGTCTCGCCGGATGTGGACCTCGATCCCGGCCTGGTACAGGGACGCGAGGCCCCCGGCCGACACCCGCCGCAGGCCCTCGGTGAGCAGATCCACCGCTTCAGCGAGATCGCCGCGCCGCACATACAGCTCGATCCCGGCCTGATAGAGCGAGGCAGGAGCGCCGGACACCCGCTCCAGCCCCTCCGTCAGCACAGCGAGCGCCGCGTCCAGGTCGCCGCGCCGGACATGCAACTCGATCCCGGCCTGGAAGAGCGAGGAGGGAGCCGCGGACACGCGCTCCACACCCTTGGTGAACACGGTCAGGGCCGCGTCGAGGTCATCACGCCGGGTATAGAGATCCATCCCGACCTGGTACAGGGGTTCGGCCGCGCTCTTCTCGCAATCCACGAGCCCGGCCTCCAGGAGTGCGACCGCCTCCGCGCCCCGGCCCTCGGATTCGAGCAGCTTGACCGCCCTGACATACAGGGATTCGAGCAGCTTCACCGCTTTCGCGTACTGGGATTCCCGTCCGACGGGCCGGTAGTCGGCGATGACTCGACGCAGAAGATCGACCGCGTCCAGCGGCCGGCCGGCCTCGGTCAGCAATTCGCCCGCGGTGAGCCAGCAGCCCAGGGGGACGGCGTCGGACGACGCAGCGGCGGCGGTGAGCGTGTCTATCGCCTCTTGGATCCCCGATTTCTTGGCCATGAGCCGTACATGGAGCATCCAGGTCTCTTCGGACGCATGCGGAAGCCGTATCGCCTCGGTCGTCTCCTCCAGGGCGAGTTCCAGATCGCCGCTCGCGTCCCGTGCCAGCAGCATCCGCGCGAGCCGGAGATTGAGCTGCGGCGACGGACTGCCGCCCTCCAGAGCGGCCTGGAGCAGGAGGGTCTGTTCGTTGAGTTCGTGGGGGTCCACGGGCAGCGGCCGGGCGGTCATGTGAGAACGCTGGACATGCAGGGAGAACCGTTTGGCCAATTCCCGCATCTCGGCTTCCCGTCGGGCCAGCACCAAATGGTGACGGGCCTCGAGGAAATTGGTCCCGTTCATGGTGATGGTCACCCGTCGGGCTTTGAACGGGCGGACGTAGTAATCGGCCGCGTGGCCGTGGGCACGGACGAGAGCCCGGGGATCTCGCCGGATCGCCTGGAGCGCGAGTTCCCGGACCGTCGGGTTCAGGGAGTACCAGTCGCGGCGCCGATCGAGCATGAACAGGCTGGTCAGCTCACTGACCATGTCGGTGGTGGGACGGCCGGCGCGGCCCGCGAACTCGATCGCTTCCGATTTGAAGGACTTGCGGTGGACGGAGAGCGCCTGCAGCGTGGTGAGGGTGTCCGGCGTGAGGTTCTCCAGCGTCTTGGCGAGGAACCGCTTCTCCAGTCGCCGGGTGAACTCCTCACCGACGTGGCGGTAGTCCGCCTGGAGAGCGCCGGGATCCCGCCCGACCAGTTCGCCGAACGGAGCGAAGGCGAGGGCCGCGACCAGTGCCTGCATGGCACGCGGGTTGCAGCCGAGCCAGCCCGCGACCTCCGCCCTCTGGTCCTGCGGTAACTCGTCTCCTCGGTTGCGCCCGTCCAGCATCCGGCCGAGCAGCGCACCGCCCTCCTGGGCGGGGGCGGGTCCGAGAGTCCGGACGATGGCGCCGTGCTCCTGCCATTCCTCCTCGTCCACCATGCGTGACGTGAGGATCAGAATTCTTCCCGGCTGCCGCCGCGAGCAGAGCCGTTGGACCATGCTCATGAATTCCGCTTCGGCTGTCCCTGTTTCTTCGAGACAGTATTCGAAGTTGTCGAACACCACCAGCAGAGGATTACGGAGAGCCTCCTGGAATCCGCGCTGGATATCCGACCCCGGTAGGAGCTTCACGTCGGCGTCGACGGCGAGAGCATCGGAGACCCGAAGCATCAGATCGTCGAAGGAAATCTTTGCGTTGGAAATGTCCACAAGCGCCGAGGTGCCTTTGAAGACGTCCTGGAGGCTATTGCTGAGATAGGTCTTGCCGATGCCGGAAAAACCTTCGATGACGCAGACACAGGGGCCCGAGGGAAGCCAGTGACGTTGCAGCCAGGAAAGCAATTCGGACTGGGCGTAGCCGCGCCCGATGATTGCGGGAATAGAACCGTTGTCCGTCACAGACTCCCCCTGACAACAACCCGTTTGTTCTTTGCTATCGACAGCCAAGTAGCCCCGGGCGTGAATCATACATACCCAGACTAAACTCGTGGAGTCCGTCGGGCGGGGCCGGTTCCCGATCGTTCATGGGCCGAGACCTTCCGGGGAACGACGGGGTCGGCGGGCCGGCCGGCCCAGGGGTGAGAACGCGCGCCGGCCGGCGGGATCCGTCTCCCGGACCAGGCAGCCGTCGTCGACCCGAAGGAAAGTCGAGGCCGGGAGGCGACGGGCCGCAGGCCGGAGCCTCGGCTGCGCGTCGCCGTGCGTGCGCGCCCGCCAGGGAGCGACACCGGGCAAAACGGGAGAAACTGTTTCAAGTAGGTCGATGACGGGAATTCGTACAGTAGTGCTTCGGACAGGAGGCACGTCCGTGGGATCCCGCCGCGCGGCCGGTCCCGGGTGGTCTCCCGTTCGGTCCGAATGCGCGGTTCCCACGGTGCCGAAGCTCCAACAGCATTCTTCTGGGGAAGGCGCGCGTGATGCGTAGCACCGTCAGAACGAAGCAGCACCCCCACGACGACGCCCCCGACACCGGTGAGGCCTTCGTGCGGCTCGCGGGCCTGTCGGACGGGCCGGAGCGCCAGGCGCTCAAGGACGAGCTGGTCCGGCTCTGGCTGCCCATGGCCGAGCGGATCGCCGTCCGGTTCCGCGGGCGCGGCGAGAACCTCGAGGACCTGTACCAGGTCGCCGCCCTGGGCCTGGTGAAGGCCGTCGACCATTACGACCCGGAACGCGGCCGCGCCTTCGAGGCGTACGCGGTCCCGACGATCACCGGCGAGATCAAGCGGCACTTCCGCGACCACATGTGGACGCTGCACGTGCCTCGCCGGGTCCAGGACCTGCGCAACCGGGTACGCAGCGCCGCGAAGGAGCTCTCGCAGACGACTCCGGGACGCCCGCCCACCATCGCCGAGATCGCCGCGTACGCGCAGCTGACCGAGGACGAGGTGCGCACCGGCGCGGAGGCGCTGGAGTGCTTCACCGCGTTGTCGCTGGAGGCCGAACTGCCCGGCACCGACGGCTACGCGCTCGAGGACGCCCTCGGCGACCCCGATCCCGGTTACGACGCCGTCGTCGACCGGGTGGCCGTGGCCCCCTGTCTGCGGGCCCTGCCGGAACGCGAACGGACGATCCTCTACATGCGGTTCTTCGCGGGCATGACGCAGAGCCGGATCGCCGAGCAGCTGGGCATCTCGCAGATGCACGTCTCCCGCCTGCTCAGCGGTTGCTTCGCGCGGCTGCGCGCGGAGATAGCCGCCGAGGCGGACTGATCCCGCCGCGAGGGGCCGGACGACGGAGAATCGGACGTGGGCGCGCCGGGGATCCGGAGGGGGCCGTAGCGGTCCGGCTGGTCCTCCGGCCGCGCCCGGATCTCGTCGGGCGTCTCCCCCCCCTGCACCTCCCGACGAGGATCCGTTCCGCCACTCGGCGCAGCCCGACGTCGGTGTGCCGGGCCGTTTCGTCAGCCGCTCCCCGCGGTACTCGTGCCACGCTCCACCGTGCTCCACCGGGTCGCTCGGCAGGCGCCCGGGACGGTTCCGGTCGGACACTGGTGGCAGCCCGCCCGCCGGCCGAGAGACCAGGAAACGCGAGTGCCATGAACCGTCGCCCGACATCCACCCCCGGCAAGCGGGGATCCGTCTCCACGCACTCCGTGTTCGGCGCGCCCTGCTGGGTCAGCCTGACCAGCCGGGATCTGGACGCCACCCAGGCGTTCTACGGCGCCGTCCTCGGCTGGGAGTGGCGCCGGGGCGTGCTCGGCGACCACTTCCGCACGGCGCTGGTCGGCACCGTCCCGGTCGCCGGGGTCGCTGCCGTCGCCTCGATGTGGCAGATGGCGGTCGCCTGGACGCCGTACTTCGCCGTACCCAGCGCGGACGAGGCCGCGTCCCGGACCCGGGAGCGCGGCGGGACCGTGGCCGTGGGCCCGATCTCGCTGCCGCCGGGCCGCGCGGCGCTGCTGGCCGACCGGGACGGCGCGACCTTCGGCGTCTGGGAGGGGGAGCTGCTCGGCAACTGGGAGGCCTGGCGCCAGGACGCGCCCGCCTTCATCAGGCTCCACACGCGCGACGCCTTCGACTCCGCCATCTTCTACGGCGAGATCCTCGACTGGGCCACGGACCGTCCCGGCTGCTGCGAGGTCCACTACGAGCGCGGCGAGGTCGTGCTGCGCAGCCGGGGCGAAGTGGTCGCCCGGATCGAGTCCGGCGCGCTGGAGGCGGCGCCCGATCCCACGATCCGTCCGCACTGGCAGGTCCACTTCGCCGTCGCGGACGTGACGGCCTGCGCCCGGGCGGCAGAGAAGCACGGCGGCAGCGTGCTGGTCGAGACCGCGCACGAGGCCGTGCTGCGCGACCCGGACGGCGCCCAGTTCACGGTGACCTCGCGCCAGGGGCGCTGAGCGCCCCGGCCTCGCGACCGGAGCGCCGAGCGCCCCGCTCTCAGACCGACCGGCGCGGGGGCCGGGCCAGCACGATCAGGCTGCGGGCCTCGAGCGGCACCTCCGCGCCCGCCTTGTACTCCGTCTCGTCCGGGCCGCCGTCGGGCTCGGCGGTGTCGGCGCACACCGTCCAGCGCTCGCCGTAGGCGGCGCCGGGCAGCCGGAAGACGACGGGCTCCCAGTAGCTGTTGAACAGCAGCAGGAACGAGTCGTCCACGACGGGCCGGCCGCGGGGGTCGGGTTCGGCGATGGCGTCGCCGTTGAGGAAGACGCCGACGCTGTGCGCGTCCTCGCGCTGCCAGTCGCGGTCCGTCATCTCGCGCGCGTCCGGCAGCAGCCAGACGAGGTCGGGCAGCGGCTGCCGGGCGCGCCGGACGGTCTCGCCCCGGAAGAACCTGCGCCGCCGCAGCACGGGATGGGCGGCGCGCAGGGCGACGAGACGCCGGCAGAAGTCCGTCAGGCCCCGCTGCTCGTCGGTCAACCGCCAGTCGATCCAGGAGACTTCGCTGTCCTGGCAGTAGGCGTTGTTGTTGCCGCCCTGCGTGCGGCCGAGTTCGTCGCCGTGGCCGATCATCGGGATGCCCTGCGACAGCAGCAACGTGGCGAACAGGTTGCGCTGCTGCCTGGTCCGCAGTGCGAGGACCGCCGGATCGTCGGTCGGCCCCTCGGCTCCGCAGTTCCAGGAGCGGTTGGTGCTCTCGCCGTCCTGGTTGTCCTCACCGTTGGCCTCGTTGTGCTTGTCGTTGTACGAGACGAGGTCGCGCAGGGTGAAACCGTCGTGCGCGGTGACGAAGTTGACCCCGGCGCGCGGACGGCGCCTGCTGTGGGCGTACAGGTCCGAGGAGCCGGTCAGCCGGGAGGCGAACTCGCCCAGCGAGCCGGGTTCCGCGCGCCAGAAGTCGCGGACGGCGTCGCGGTAAGGGCCGTTCCACTCGGACCACAGCGGCGGGAAGTTGCCGACCTGGTAGCCGCCTTCGCCGACGTCCCACGGTTCGGCGATGAGCTTGACCCTGCTGATCACCGGGTCCTGCTGGATGAGGTCGAAGAACGCGGACAGCCGGTCCACCTCGTGGAACTGCCGGGCGAGGGTGGCCGCCAGGTCGAAGCGGAAGCCGTCGACGTGCATCTCCGTCACCCAGTACCGCAGCGAGTCCATGATCAGCTGGAGGACGTAGGGGTGCCGCATGAGCAGGCTGTTGCCGGTGCCGGTGGTGTCGTAGTAGTGCGACCAGTCGCCGTCCACGAGCCGGTAGTAGGAGGCGTTGTCGATGCCGCGGAACGAGAGGGTGGGGCCCTGCTCGTTGCCCTCGGCGGTGTGGTTGTAGACGACGTCGAGGATCACCTCAAGGCCGGCCGCGTGCAGCGCCTTCACCATGGCCTTGAACTCGGTGACCTGCTCGCCTCGGGTGCCGTGGGCGGCGTAGCCGTTGTGCGGGGCGAAGAAGCCGATGGTGTTGTAGCCCCAGTAGTTGGACAGACCCCGGTCCGTCAGCACACCGTCCTGCACGTACTGATGCACGGGCATCAGCTCGATCGCCGTCACGCCCAGCGAGGTGAGGTGTCCGGTCACCGCGGGGTGCGCGAGACCGGCGTAGGTGCCCCGCAGGTCGGGCGGGACCTCGGGGTGGGTGCGGGTCATGCCGCGCACATGGGCCTCGTAGATCACCGTGTCGGCGTAGGGGCGCCGGGGCGGCTCGTCGTCACCCCAGTCGAAGGCGGCGTCGGTGACCACGCCGAGCAGGGTGTGCCCGGCGCTGTCCGCCGGGTCGGGGCGGTCACCGGCCCGCTCGAACAGGGAGGCGTGGTTGTCGATCTGGCCGTCGACGGCACGCGCGTAGGGGTCGAGGAGCAGCTTCGCCGGATTGCAGCGGTGGCCGGAGCCGGGGTTCCACGGCCCGTGCACCCGGAAGCCGTAGCGCTGCCCCGGGCCGATGCCGGGGAGGTAGGCGTGCCAGACGAAGCCGTCGACCTCGGTCAGCGGGACACCGCGGGTGCCGCCGTCGTCGTCGACGAGGACGAGTTCGACGCGGTCGGCGACCTCGCTGAACAGGGCGAAGTTGGTGCCCTGTCCGTCGAAGTCGGCCCCCAGCGGGAAGGGGTGCCCGCTCCAGGCGGGCACCCCGGCACTGCGGTCCGGCCGGACCGTGCGGTCCGGCCCGTTCTTGCGGTCCTTGCGGTCCTTCCGGTGCGGCCGTGAGGTCACCGGGCGGCCTCCAGGACGCCGTGCGTGTCGCCCGTCGGGGCCGGGGCCGGGGCGGCCAGGGCCGCCGCCGGCAGTTCGCGGGGCACTTGTCGCACCTCGCGCAGGGTCGGCGCGGGCCCGGTCGGCACCAGCGGGACCCGTTCGCCGGAGCGGGCCCGCTGGGAGAACCAGATCACCTGGCTTCCGGTGCCGGTGGCGCAGCACCCCCAGCCGTCGCTCATCACGGCGATGCGCTCCAGACAGGCGCGCAGGTCCTGGTCGGGGCGCAGTCGGCGGTCGCGGCCCCCGACGGCCGTGATCAGGTGCTGTCCGTTCCACCACATCTCGATCGAGGTGTGCTTGTCCGTGGCGTGCTCGTCGATCGCGGTCAGCAGCATCTCGGCGCCGCGGCAGACGGTCTCCACGTGGGTCTCGAGCTCCCAGTAGGACAGGTGAGCGGCCAGGATGCGCCTGACCTGTCCGACCCGTTCCGGGCAGACGTCCACGTCGAGGTGGTAGTAGCAGGGGACTGCTGTCTTCATCGTCGTTCGCTCCTCACCGGCGAGGCTCCCACTCCTGCTCGGCCCGACGGGCCAGAGTTCCCCAATACGAAGCGTGAGCGGTTATCGCTCCAGAGTCACAACCACAGTGGGGCTGCTACGCCATTCGTGCAACACGAGCACACCACAACCAAGATCCAACAGGACGTTGGGTGATGCGCCGTGCACCATAAGTGAAGGCCTCACAAGGTCGGACACTTCGCGCCTCCGCGCAACGGGCCGACCCGGCCGCCTCGAGCGAACTCCCCCTTGCTTGAACTCCCGGAAGGTGCACAGCGCGATGCTGCAACCAGCGAAGACAGAAGTCGCCAGGACCTTGCGCAGTTACCGGGCCTGGGAGCGGGACATGCTGGCGCGACCCGAGGACCGCACGGCGCGGGCCGCGTTCGAGGACTGCGGCTACACCCTCTGCGTGCTGATGGGCAAGCGCTGCGCACGAGAGGCGGCGGACGCCGCCGAGCAGTATCTGCGGGCCGGCGTGGACGCCCTCCACCGGGAGCGCTGGGGCCTCAACCGGAGAACCGGCGTCACGCGGCTCTCCGCGACCCGGCCGCTCCCCTGCCTGCCGGCGGAGACGTAGCGCTCCGCGCAGGTGCAGTCCGTTCGCCCAACACCGGGCGGACGCAGCCATTTTCGAGCTAGCGGAGGTGCAAGGGTGAAGTCCACCAGGGCGATCGGCCGTATCCCGGTGCGGGACGTCGAACCGCGTGTGGAGTGCGGTAGGCGGCCGGCGAAAGCCGTGACCGGGGAGACGGTGCGGATCTCCGCGACGGTGTTCCGCGAGGGCCATGACGCCATCGGCGCCAATGTGGTCCTCAAGGACCCGGACGGCGGACGCGGGCCCTGGACGCCGATGCGCGAGCTCTCCCCCGGCAGCGACCGCTGGGGAGCGGACGTGACCCTGGGGACCATGGGCCGCTGGACCTACACCGTGGAGGCCTGGAGCGACCCGATCGCCACCTGGCGGCACCACGCGGCGATCAAGATCCCCGCCGGGATCGACCCGGGCCTGGTCCTGGAGGAGGGCGGTCAGCTCTACGAGCGGGCGGCCGCCCGGGCCCCGCGCGGCCCGGAGCGCACCCTGGTGCGGGAAGCCGCGAAGAAGCTGCTCGACGACTCGGCTCCGGTGGCCGAGCGGTACGCGGCGGCGCTGACGCCGGAGGTCGACGCGGTGCTCGGCCGGTATCCGCTGCGGGAGCTGGTCACCGCGTCCGAGCCGCTGCCGTTGCAGGTCGAGCGGGAACGCGCCCTGTACGGCGCCTGGTACGAGTTCTTCCCGCGCTCCGAGGGAACCGCGGAGCGCCCGCACGGCACCTTCCGCACCGCCGCGCGCCGGTTGCCCGCGATCGCCGCGATGGGCTTCGACGTCGTCTACCTCCCGCCCATCCACCCCATCGGCACGACCTTCCGCAAGGGCCGCAACAACGCGTTGAACGCCGCGTCGGGCGACGTCGGGGTGCCCTGGGCGATCGGTTCACCGGAGGGCGGCCACGACGCGGTCCACCCGGACCTGGGGACCATCGAGGACTTCGCCTGGTTCGTGGAGCGGGCGGGTGAGCTCGGCCTGGAGATCGCCCTCGACTTCGCCCTCCAGTGCTCCCCCGACCACCCCTGGGTGCACAAGCACGCGGAGTGGTTCCATCACCGGCCGGACGGCACCATCGCCTACGCCGAGAACCCGCCGAAGAAGTACCAGGACATCTACCCGATCGCCTTCGACGCCGACATGAAGGGTCTGATCTCCGAGACCGTGCGGGTCCTGCGGCACTGGATGTCGTACGGCGTGCGGATCTTCCGGGTCGACAACCCGCACACCAAACCGGTCGTGTTCTGGGAGCGGGTCATCGCGGACATCAACCGCACCGACCCCGACGTGATCTTCCTCGCCGAGGCCTTCACCCGTCCCGCGATGATGCACACCCTCGCGCAGATCGGCTTCCAGCAGTCGTACACGTACTTCACCTGGCGCAACACCAAGGACGAGCTCACCGAGTACCTCACCGAGCTCTCGGGGGACGCCGCCTCCTACATGCGGCCCAATCTCTTCGCCAACACCCCCGACATCCTGCACGCGTATCTCCAGCACGGCGGCAGGCCCGCCTTCGAGATCCGCGCCGTCCTGGCCGCCACCCTCTCGCCGACCTGGGGCGTCTACAGCGGCTACGAACTCTGCGAGAACACCCCCCTGCGCGAGGGCGGCGAGGAGTACCTCGACTCGGAGAAGTACCAGCTCACACCCCGTGACTGGGCGGCGGCCGAGCGGGAGGGGCGCAGCATCGCCCCGCTGCTCACGCGGCTCAACGAGATCCGGCGGGCGCACCCGGCCCTGCACTGGCTGCGGAACCTCCGTTTCCACGGGACGGACAACCCGTCCGTCATCGCGTACAGCAAGCGCGCGGGTTCGAACACGGTTCTGGTGGTCGTCAACCTCGACCCGCACCACACCCAGGAGGCGACGGTGTCGTTGGACATGCCGCAACTCGGCCTGGACGACGGCGCGTCCCTGACCGTGCACGACGAACTGACCGGCGAGACGTACGCCTGGGGCAGGACGAACTACGTGCGCCTGGAGCCCGGCCGGACACCTGCCCACGTGTTCCACGTCCGGTGACCCGCACCGCCGATCGGAGGCTCCAGCCCGCCATGACCGTCAACTCCCCTGTCCCGGACACCTTCGAGGACACTCCCGCCAAGGACCGCGACCCCGAGTGGTTCAAACGCGCCGTGTTCTACGAAGTCCTCGTCCGCTCCTTCCAGGA